>NYXK01000245.1 GCA_002685535.1 Deltaproteobacteria bacterium | reverse complement strand
CTTGACGAGCTGCTCGAAGCTGGACAGGAGAGCCAACCATCCGAGAGCTGTCGAATCTGCATCTACAATACCGAATGTCGGACTTGGAAGCACGAGAAGGCGAAGAATATGAACAAAAGGCTTCAATGCCCTATTTGCCGGGTTTCAGTCCACATGGCATGCGCCTTTTTTGCGCATAACAATCGTTTTCCGAGGATTCGTCTTTACATTTGTATGGAAATTAAGTCCGTGGTCTGCCCGGAATGTCGACAAACCAGCGGCACAGAAGATACATGACTCGTTCACAGCCTTGGGTACCTTGATTCGGAGGTCGATAACAAGGGGTCGAGAATGTAGTTGAGGCAACCAGGAAGGAAGCTGTCGGAAATTTAAGGGGGTTGAGGTATGTTGGTGGCGACGGTGGATGAGATTGGAAACAGCTTGGCATGTAAGGCTTTGCAGGGGCGCCTTGGAAGTATTACTAGATTCATGTAGGGCTCCATATGAACTGCCTCTTCTAGAATGGATCTAAAACAATACTTGAAGCATGGACTGTGAATATGACGCACAGCCCTCCATGGAGATCGCATCCTGCGGCCTTTGCGGATAGCAATGCCGGTCTAGGCTATCAAGCCAAACGATCTTCAAGGGGCCTCGCAGTGTCACTGAACCACCGGGCATCTCCTAGAGGGACTGGTAATGGAACTTGCCGGATTTCTGTGTTCATCAAGATGGGATTGATATGGTGAATTCTATGTAGCCTTCCGGATGTTGTTGAAGTGCCTAAGCGAGCCCCTATTTGCTAAGCGAGGCCGGATGACTTCAACTCGGGCCTGGGATGAATGGCGGCATACATCAAATGCCATTCGAAAAGTTTGAAAGATCTATAGTCTAGCTCAGCTGTAGCCTACATCCACTTTCAAAAGTGGTTGATCGCCCTGGACAATGGTGTCAGACCAGGCTGGGTAATTTTTAGCTTAAACTTGTCAGATTGTGCGGAGCAACAAGTGCGGGATTTACTGCTTCGATACTGAAACAGATTGGCTTAGACGCGGCTCGTATATGCAACAGCTCTAAGGCTTTGGGTCGGGCATACTTAGACACGAAAACTCTCACGGAAAGCCTGTGCCTATCAGATTTGCCGCTCGGGTTTTTGTATCCACTCACCGCTCCAAGCGTAGTCACCTTTTCCTCAATGATACAACCACCTTGGCCTTGCCTTAGGGCTACTTAGCTCACGCTGCTCCGCAGACATTAACCCATGCTTCGACCTTGGTCACCACAAAAACAAGTCACCTCCTGTACGTAACATTGGGTGAAGACCGCGCTGGTCTGCTCCGAGAATGAACATGGAACTACCTGCAGAAATAACAGGATACGAGGTTTGACTACATCGGGATAATAAGGATCAGTGTGGCTCCTCTTCATAATAATGCGAGTACACGTAAAGGCTGCTCAGTTGCACCGGCCAACCCCAAAATTTCTGGGCAGGATAATATGGACCAACAGAGGAGCAGGGCTGTGTACCAAGTCATCGTAGCTTACCAATAATATTCTTGGGAATGGAGATGCTTGCTAGAAGAGATTTCTCATCTGCAGAGCCATGCAGCAAACGGGTCACAGCCATCTCGTCACACGCTCAGGTGCAGTAAACCTACAGCAGAAACTAAAATTTGATCACTTCCAAACCACAATTATGACGACTAGATTTACTCCGCTGCCTAACCGACACTCTTCTGTGCAAACGAGGACTTAAGTCTTGGATTTAGAGCTTTATACCGGTTACTATCAGTGGTAGAAGTCTATTGATTATCATCATGATAGGCCATCCCAACTCCATAAATATGGCTGTCGGTTCTATGTGAGCCCAGTCTTCTATTTAACTCCACTGCCAGATTAGAATCTAAATGCATAGGTCCTCTCCCGAAAGAAGTTACAGGGCCGTGCGTTTTTCGCTGGCAACCATCGTATGCAGCTGTTATCATAAGTCAAGGGTTCATGGATCATATTTCCGTGCATATACGAGTAGCCCGCAGGAGCTTTGAGCTCAGCTGTACAGGGGTCAAGATCCATCTCATTCAATTGATACAACAGATCAGCAAGCCATACATTGGCGGAGTGATTACGAGTCATTTGCCTCCGCTCACAACGGAGACGAACAACACCTCCTTCCCTTGCCAAACCCTCACATCCCACACTTCCCTCAGCTCTCCCCTCTCTATTATATCCTCACACATCACACCTCCCCCAAGTCTCCTCCAGCATCAGTCCAACCACGAATATGTCAAAATTGACTACGCCTCGAAGGGAGACTTCCTCACAGGAGATAGCTGGCTTCTTAATGGATTGTAATTCACAGCTTACTGACGAGCATGCCCCCTTCGACGGAGACATCGGCTCGGGCTCGTCGATGATAGCAGGCGGCGGCCTAGCGTCTGATTTCCGTACATGACACAATGTAGTTGGAAGGTTACTCGGATTAGTTACAGTATCTATCAATATTGCAAGGTCAGGCCGCCTTCAAAGATGTCTGACAGTTCAAGCAAGAGCGGCGGAACCATCTATATCTAATTCGAGGCGAGGAGGTCAGGATGATACCTATCTCTCTCTGGATCCTGCATTCTCCCAGTATCACAGAAAAGGGGGCTTCTACCTGAACCGGGGATTGACGCTAAATCGCACCAGATATCTTTTTTCTCGCTCAGAGAGCCCAATGACAACATCAGGAAGCCCACCTGTTCCTGTTCGCCCTTCCTCGTTTGCAAGAAACCAATCATCATGTACCAGCTACCGACAAATCCTCAGCTCACACTAGTCACGGCCGTCGAGCCTGATTCAAGCGCATCACCCGTTTCCGGGCCCACAAGCACCACATCAACTAGTAAGGATAGCGACATGGCTGAGACAAGCAGCATCTCCATGGCTGAGTCTTCGCAAACACAGCTCACAACTGAAGTACTAGTAATACGGAAACGGTATGTTTCAAGCCGATAATCTTACAGCAACAACTGGTCTTCATCTGAAGGTACAGAAAGAATTTCTCAGCGAGGAGATACCAGCGAGGGCGAGAAATATGTCCGCAATGAGTCAATATTTCGGCAAGGTGGAAGAGATGCATCACATACCTCATGACAGTAAAGCTGCCTTAAAGCTTTCCAAAGTCACAGTTGGAACAAGGAAACTTTGATGAAGTCTAGAGGCCAGATATCTTAGTTCCTAGATTGCAAGATCAGTTCATTAGGTGATAGCAGAAAAGAGATACGATAAATTGACAAGCGCCCGCTCAATACATCCGCGCCACTGGTGCCCTCCAAGGCACAGACTCCGGTTGTGGCTCTGGCTGTGTTTCTGGCTCTGCTTCCGGCTCGCTTGCCTCTACCGCAGTACTTCTACGCCTGCGGAAACGAGTGCCCTTGCAAATCTTCACCTTCTTCGTACGACTCACCACTCCCACTTCTGGCTCTAGCTCTGCTTCACTTGCCTCTGGCTCTGTGTTCTTCCGCTTCCGCCCACGTTGCCCCTTGCTTTTGAAAGCGTCTTTCGTAGCGCGCGCTGCTCGCGCCACGTCGAGGTCCTCGAAGCTCATCACCTTTGCCTTCCCCTTGCCTAGTACAACTGGCTTCGTTGATCGGCGAACTTTGGCTTCACTGTTTACCTCGGTCAAGAACTGGTTTTGATCGATCAGTAGAGCATGTTCGGCAGACGATAGTTGAGCGGCCTTTGCAAGCTTCTGTATACGATTTTGCAGGCGCTGTGTACTCGTCGTATCAAGTGTTTGCGTATCCTGTTTGATCTGGCTACATCGCGACATAAGTTACTCCGCTAATACAGGCTTCAGACTTGTTTTTAAAGCTTCATCTTGTGAATAAGCAGCCGCTTTCATTGCATCGATTGCTGGATCGGCAGGTCGGGTAGAAGGCTTCGGTGTATTTGGGAATACTCTGTCTGGGTTATCTGGAAGAAGCCACAGGTAGACTACGAAGAACGCCTTCTCCCTTACGAAGCTATATTAAGAGTCTTACCAGGCATCTCTTCCAATTTAGGCTTCACTGAGGTGGCTTCTTTGAACAGCCGCTTTCAAAATACCGCCTAATGGGCCCCGCTGCGTCCGTTTCCGGCACTAAGCCACTTCTTGCCCCTTAAGAGATACCCATAAATGTTTGCCTTGTTTCGGTTCTCTAGTATCGGAATTTGCAGCCGTTCGGACTAACCAGTGATCAACTTCTACAGTAGTACGGGACTCTACTTTGAATAGTTGACTGAAACACGGGGACTTCGACAATGCTTTGTATGTGCATCAGATATAGACTTAGACCAAAGACAAAAAGCGTATCTGGCGACGTTGGATCGGCGCGACAAGGCTCGACTACCTCAGAATGGAGTTTCCATCGGTCGAACGCCCCATCACCGCCTGAGCGCACAGGAGTTGGAGCAGTTGAATTTAGTGCTTTGGCCGTGCCAGACAGAGAGTCGATCATGGAACCTAATGTTAATGCAATTATACAA
Source organism: Deltaproteobacteria bacterium (assembly GCA_002685535.1). Lineage (GTDB taxonomy): Bacteria > SAR324 > SAR324 > SAR324 > NAC60-12 > Arctic96AD-7. The sequence continues at coordinate 1,036 of NYXK01000245.1, read as the reverse complement.
GCAAGGGAGAATATTGACAAGATAACTCTATTCAATACTACTATCTAAATGCTCATTCGACAGGCCTGAACCGTACAACTCTGAGAAGTTGATATTCACAAAGAGCCGGAGCGATATGTCAAGGTCCTTACCGGCTATACGATAATGCCCGATGGAACTTGAAGACAATAGCCACCATTGAACCAAGCGCTTTCTGGTCTCCTCCTCAGTACGGAAGAGACACCACCGTCGGTGTTGATAGCACATCAGTTCTTAACCGAGCCTAGGGCAATTCTGCATAGTGTGAGGGAGGAGACGGGAGGAGCGCGTGGCGGGACGGGAATCACTCTGATTGAGACACGTAGATGAACCAAATTTGATGATGGGCTTTTACCACCTTCCCGTACTATGAGAAACCCACCCTGGATCGGTGACTAAAACTGTAAAGTTCTTCAATCCTGGCATGAACAATATTGCCCTGTCACGCTCTGTTGTAATATGCTTTCTCATCCAGCGGAAATCATCCTCGTTGAGTAATGGTATGTCGCGAGACTTTCGGTCTGACATCGCGTCTTTAAGAGTAAAAGTTAGACGGGGGGGACCTTTTACACCACCACGACCCGTTTCTCCTCCGAACCAGGAGAAAAACTCCGTGGTCTTCATCTTACATCTCCAGACGGAGAATTCGTAGGGCGCGCTGAAACTTCCCAGCTCGTCCATTTGAAGTCTGACGACGATCTCGGGAGGCGACGAAACGAGCTTTACTAGTTCACGAATGCTCCATTGTCCAGCCGGTCTTGGTTGGGATTGTTGAGCACGATCTGGAACGGGGACCTTTCGAGGCTGGTAGTATAGAACCATAGAGCTTCCATGAATTACGCACGTTTGCCCAACTCCGATAGTCAGTTCTGCGTAGCATTCGCCTATCGGTCCTTGCCCTGTATCAACTTGATCAACAGGACGGCCATGAGCAGTGATGGCCACCAGTCCCTTTGCGCTACATTTGTCGACCACAGCCCCGCAGGCCTCTGGGTATACCCGTTTTCGTCCTCCCGTG
>NYXK01000244.1 GCA_002685535.1 Deltaproteobacteria bacterium | reverse complement strand
GGGATAAAGGAGCGCGAGTTCGGGTAGATGTGTTCGTCATGGTGGACATCGATAATAGTCATAGAGACAGGCGTACCAGCGGGGATTACGAACTCCTTATACTTGGTTGGCTTATCCGGGGAGATGCGGGGATTCCGTGATGACACGCCGTAAGAGAGTCGGATGCCTTCCTGAATGCAGGCGCTGAGATAGGGCAGTTTTTCCAGAAAGAGCGAGCCCAGTTGGGCTGTGGGATCGGGGATTGCGGCTTCAAGCTCGGAGCGCAATTTGGCTAGGATGGAAGGATTGCTGATCAGATGGAACGATATGGTCGTTAGGGCCCAGGCGGTGGTCTCCAGCCCGGCTCCAATAATCAGCTGAGCTTCGTCGCCGAGACGGTCTATGGATTTCTCGTGTGGCGGAAGATTGCTTTCGAGAAGTTCGTGGAAGATTGTTGGGTGCTGGGATTTGGTGTGCGATTGGCCTTCGCCGCTGATAATTTTTGCAATCTTGATTCGTAGGTCCTTGCGGTTTGATCAGTCGAGGGGAAAGAGATATTTTCTTGAACGATAAGGCACCTTTTGTAGTACTAATATCATGTGCAAGTCAGGGGCCATTTTCTCGGTTACCGAGTCGGGAAACGCGTTCATGATCTATGTGGAGTCAGTTCTCAAGTGTCTTGGGGGGCTTTTGGGCGCCGGATATCCCGCACAGCTCACCGGATGCATATCGGAAACTGGAGCGCCAGATGTCCAAACGCGCTCACAGCCATGAAGGCCCGGTGGAAATTCTCCCTGAACCCAGGCGACTCTAAATGCTTATAGCAGAACCCAAAACAGTATTTAGTGATCACATCACCAGCATACGCGTTAAAAACATTGCTCAGAACGAGTGCCTCGCCAGTCTCCTTGAAATTTGACATGCACTTGCACATGTGTCCACCTTTCTCTTGAACGAGCCCTCGACTAGCTTGCCCTGGTTCTAGTAGAGGCTCCCTAGGTTGTGGACTGTATTGAGCGTCGACGTGTGGTCTGGACCTAATGCCTTCTCGTAGCCTTGTAGCGCCCGCTGGTATATCTGCTTGGCCTCGACCAGCTTACCCTGGCTGACGTAGAGGTTCCCTAAGTTATTGACCGTGTCAAGCGTGAACGTGTGCTCCGGACCCCATGCCTTCTCCTTGCCTTGTAGCGCCCTCTGGTACATCTGCTCGGCCTCGGCCAGCTTGCCCTGGTTGGCGTAGAGGAGACCCAGGTTATGGTACTCACCTGCTAGCCCATCGTCTACAACCAAAATGTTCGCAACCATATGTGAACACCTCGCTGCATGCTGGAGAAGTCGACGTTGTATTAACTATGGCTGAATATCATTCTTTCCAGGGACATGTGCTCCTACAACTTTCACAGCTAGCCTAGCTAGATCGTAATCCCACGCTTGGTTGAGAGCATGAATAGTCCAAGAGTGAACACATCCATGAATGCTATACCCCTTAGACTCGAGCGATTCCTGTGAAGAGGTGGCTACTTCCACTAGTCCATGATTACTCAAGACTCGCACGGCACTGTCGAAACTTAACTCGTCTTTAGTGAGCTCTCGTAGCCATTCGGGGTCCTCAGAGTCGCCATGTCGAAGAAGCTCAAACCACAGATCCTGATTGTCAAAATACGCCCATAGACGAAGTAGATCTGCCGAGAGGGGGTTCCGCTGTTTGATGCTATTAAGTGATATTTGCCGCGTCGAATACAGCGTTCGCTCTTCGTACGAGCTCAGCTCAGGACTTGTCTCCATAAGCCTCGCCCATGACTCCTTGTATAAACGAAGATAGTCTGAGAAACTTCTTGCTGTTTGATCCAGGTATGCTCCAGCAGTAGCTAATGCAAGTGGAAGTCCATCTAATTCCTTAGCAAGCGTCACAGCATCGGGATCTGGTAAATAAAGTTAGAAAGTGCTATTAAACCCAGAAAATCCGTACCTGCCACAAGCCCCTCTCGTCTCGATACGGTGGACAAAAGTTCAAGGCTGTCACGCACATCGCCGAGTTTGCGAATCTGGATTGAATGACCAATTCTGACCTCCGATGACCGTGTTGTGATGATAATTGACCCTTGATATGATTCAGGAAGAAACTTTCTGACATCTATAGCCATAGGATCTGTCGTACCAGGCAGCTTCGGATTATCGTAATTATCATAAATCAACAACCACCGTATGTTGTGCGGCAGACTCAACCATGCTTTAACCATGTCGACTACTTCATCAAGGGTTGTCAATTGTATCCACGTTGCCAGGCGGAAGAGCTGAGGAGTGTTGTCTCGATATGCGCTTAGCCGCTTTGACAAAGCTTTGCTTCAGTGAATCCTCGTCCTTGATGTTCAGCCAGATAATTGCCGAGTAGCTGTCCTTTTGGCGCTTCGCATATGCAGCAGCGAGTTGTGTCTTGCCGATTCCACCTAAGCCGTGGAGAACAACGGTACGGTGGGAGCCGTCACCACTGAGTGCCTTGTTCATCTCTAGGAGCTCTGTCTTCCTTGCACGAAGTGTTCGACGTCGGAAACATCATAGAGGCTAAAGGGAATTGAGAAGTCCTCGCGCTTGAAACCTGATCTAGTCAGCAGCTTCCCTATTTTACTACAGAAGAGACAAGATATACCTCTTGAAGCCTTGTCAATCTCCTCTCGAAGTCGATTCATCGCCTTATCCTTTCCTTCGCTCTAGATGAGCGACATGTTGACCTCAAAGATGCCTAGTAGCGAGTATGCCTTGTCTTCCTGACGAAAGGTCTCACGACTTGCTGCCCACGAAAATCGCTCAGCAAGGCTGAAGTCAGACAAAGGGCTCCCTCGAAGGGCCCTGGCTGGAATGCCTGTTACCTCGCAGATATGTGGTTCTAAGGAGGCCTTACTGCCTTGTAGGTCCCCTCTTTGCAGAAGAAGTCGACTGATGCCGGCGCAATAAGCTCTTGCAGAGTCCAGCCTCGTCTAAACCATTCGCTTTTCCGAAATGTCGATATCCAGCCCTCGTCAGACTTATCAGCCGAATCTGTCCGACGTCGCGAGACATCTGGCAGATAAACGTAGCACTTGGTCGCATCCCGGTACCAGCGAAACATCGAGTTGATAGCCTCTGCGAGCTCAGTGCTGTTCGACTTATCGATACAGCAGGTGTCTACCCAAAAGTATTGCGAGCCGTCGCGCTTCGCTTATTCTCCGCAGAACTGTATCTTGCCATAACCAGCCATCTTCTTGCCGTTGCCATTCTTTAGATCTGCCAAAGTAACCTCCTCCGGTCCCCATCTGTGCGAAAGAATAGCATACTTGGGTATATCGCTCTCAAAGAACTCCGTCAGGCTGAAATCGCTCCCGTTGTTGTACTGTAGCAGACGCATTATTCGAATATGTTCGTAGATCGCAGGAGAGAGGGTTTTCGATAATTGCTGAGCCGTTGAGAAGGCATAAATGCGAACTGAGGTGAAGGTTTGCAAGAGGACGTCGAGGTAAGGCTGGCACCCTCAGCTGAGCGGCAGCCTCGCGGCAATGCCATCTTTTGTGTGTTACTATAGGCGCGCAAGACCGGCCAATCGCCCAGGCTTACCGCAGGAATTCTGGAGGTTATAGGTGGCATAGGATATTAGATCTCACTCTCAATTGGGCATGATTTGTTCTTTTTGGGAAGCTGAAGGAAATGGAAGGTGGATGGCAGAAACAGAATCCATAATCTACCTGCGATCATCCATTTTGGTGCCCGAGCTTCTAATTCTGCCTTGTTCAAATAATCTAGCCTTAAATCTTAGGCTACCATTTGTTTTTGCGTCCGTCATGAGCGCGGGGTCGTTAAGTTAGTCGATTCGAGGTACTGTCCCACCTGTCGACCCTATATGAATTTGCGGTCTATAGCAGCCACAAAGCTGATGACGATTTCCAACTTGGTAGTAAGGCTTTTAAGATAAAATGAGACTCGTTTATAAATATCAGAAGTGATAAGAGCTTAATAGTAGAGCTATAGTCAACGAACTCTCTTGCGTCGTGAAAGGAGGCTGCCCGCAGATCAGGCGCAAGGGCGAAAACGCGAAAATAATTTTCTGGTGAGAGAGGTCTAAGTTAGAGTGTTTAGGAGTAGCTACGGTATATAGCTCAGATAATAATATAGGATAGTTCGACGTGTGCACGGATTTTAAGATATTCAAAGTCAAGGTAGCCCTTAATTTTCTTGGCACGGCGGTGGGTTTCTGTTGGTTGGGCAATCCTGGTCTCTGAGTAAAGTGTATTGTAGTCACATGCCCACGGGTATATAATCCCATGGAGGAACCCAGTTCCAGTCAATTAAGCATGCTGTTATCACTTCTTCTTCCAATCCTCAACTGTTTCTCGGCTCGCAGGGAGGGACGTTACTCCCGGGAACGTTTCTCCTGGCAGCACATGGGTTCCCGGGATCCACCACCGAAGCCAAAAAGAAGATACTGGTCATAGCAAGATGACTTAAGTTAACTTAGTTTCAGCATTATTACGAGAATGTCCAATCACAAGGATAAACCCGAAGAACCGTTGATGTTGGATTGGCGCGGTTAAAAAGGCATGATTAAGCGAGGAATCAAAATAATCTACCTGTCCATGCCACACGCATATCCATCTCTGGATTTTCATGAGATACACATAGCCGCATAAGCAGTAGGCTAATGAAGCTACTAGAGCCCGCCAGCATGTCAAATGCCCGTTGGTATCCAGACAAGGAAGGGACAGACACCTTGCTTCTTCCCACCTCAATCAATGGCCGGATATTATCCAAGTATAACCTGGCCCCGTGGTCGGTATCTTTCGATACAAAGTCGTACTTCTTTTCAATTTCATCATCATCTCCATTTTCGCCGTGCTGATTCTTCGACTCTATAGAGCTCATCGTCATCGTCGTCGGTGTGTATCTTGCCACATTCGTTCTCCTTGTTCATCGTGGTTTTACCATGCAGTTTGGGCACCTCACGCAGAAGGCAGCAGTGATTTTGTCGGCTCCAACACCAAGGCGAAGGAATTTCCAGACGAGAGCGTGGGTGCACACCATATCGGACTTAAGGTTTTCAGGCTCACGACGGCAGCATTAGAGACATATGACAGTAACACTAATGGTGGTGAGCATAATGGTTTAGCATAAGGTGAAGGTACATCAGGTGAACTACAATGAATTTCACAATGACTCGCTCATAAATAAGTAGCAGTGCGTCCTATGGTTGATCCGTTAGCGAAAATACCTCCTCTCAAGGCTTTTGTATCGAAACTATTAGAGCTGCCAGTTATGCCAGCAGCTAAAAATAGCTGACGGTTACCGCTCAAAAAATCTTGAGACGAAATCGATTTTGAAGGTGACGATAAAGATTAACAATCCTGCATGGACTGGTTTTGTCGATAATAGGATCTTTGCGCTGCGTTGCCCGCCAGGCGAGGTAGGTTTTGGGCAGCGGTTGGATGTGGCGGATGCGCGATGGTCCAAAATTGGCTGCTCCTCCAGAAAATGGCTGCAATGGGCCGTTTTTTGCTTTCTAGTCGGGTTCCTATTCGTATGAAGTATATCCAGTTACAAACTTTCAGATATCCGGCCTAATTAGATCCAACCAAGTTCTCAAAATTTGAGGATTTGATCCCCAGGGCAAATATGTCTGGGCAATTGCAAAATAAAAAGTCCAGAAAGAACACTCAGGAGAACTTTCGACGGCGGAAAGAAAATCTCATTAGCAAAGCAGACGACCTCCACCGTTTGTTTGGCGCAGACGTCTTCTTGGTTATCCGAAAGAAAGGCAAATACTCTGGGTACAATTCGACAGAAGAGCTGGAATGGCCGCCAAGACAGGAGGAGCTCGTGAGTCTTTCTCTTCCCGCCAGCTCAAGATTGTGACGAACAAAATTTTAGGAACATGAGCTTGGGACTCCAGCAGACTTTGACGTTACCAAAGGCAATGATAAGGCGATGTGGAGGAACCAAAGCTGTGGAGATCACATTAGTATGGGCTGCTAGAGCACTGCCGCAATTCCGAACTTCTAACTTAACTTATGCCTAACTTAAATTAACTCTAAGTTAAAAGATTTTCCTAAGGGATTATACTGTACAGTAAATTATGTAGCTTCAAATTGATAAGTTAAGCCTAGCGATATCAATACGTACATCCCAAATTGCTCAACACAACTAATTCCCCAATTCTCAGGACCTTTCCACCAGGCTATGGTGGAATAACTGAAAAGTACGAAGCGTAAAAGGAGCAATTGTAAGATCAACAAAGTCCGTCAGTGTTCTCACAGCGTGCATAGCATGATCTATGGCTTAGCTACCGGGGGCAGATGGTAGGGCCGGCTCCGCTATCATACACTTAGGATGTGCAGTACTGGGGGAAGCTGTAGCCCACGTGATTTATTAAGAACAATATCAAAGACATAGTCCATGCTGATGTTTCGTATGGGTCACGAAGTGTAGAGCACTTCCTAAGAAGGCCGAGCATCCTCGGTAAGGACAATCAAAGCCTTCCCCCGCAGCCTGAGGACAGAGATGCTGGGCCCGGATGTGGCGACGGAGACTGTCAGTACGGGAGAACACATGCTCCCGTTTAAGGGGGCCTGCCTCCACATCAACCCACTTGCAAAAGGGACAGTATAGTACAGGAACCACGGATGGCTTCTTGACTTCCACTGAAGTCATAGATTCTGTATCCGAATCTCCGCCCGCTAGTGTCTTGGTTTCCCAGTCAATATCAGACTCCACATCGGTCTCTCCTTGAAAGACGTCCTCCTCCTCTTCGTCATCTGTACTAGCATACACACGACAAGCCTTTGGACGCCCCCTCTTCTTTGGCGCCTTGTACTGATGGGGGGTTTCCTGCTTCTTGCAAAGTCCCATGAGGTTGTCAACAAGCTCGACCCGCACTTGAAGAATTTGATCCTCTGTCAGGCCATCAAGCGGCTTGAACAGAAGCTTAGCCACTTTACCTCGCTCTTCGAGCTCATACTCAAAAGTACGTGGAGTGATTATGTCGACTGGACGGATACCCCGCAGTTGTCGGTCGACTTCGGCAGTATGGACGGTCTTGTGAAACTCGGTGATGGACTTCTCGAGCAAATCATCCTTTAGTTGGCGTTTCAAGGTGTTGATATCGGCCTGTATGCTTTTGTGTTTCTCGAACCACTTCGTTTTCTTGGCTGACTTAATGGTGGGGAAGCCATGATCCTTGAGATCTCGAACACATTGAGCACGCTCTTCGATGAGCTCAAGGAGCTTGGGGTCTCTACTGATCTCGAACTTCTGCACGTCTGTCAGAGCTTTCGGGGCTCTCTCATGGCAGACCAGTCTGCCAACTGCTCGGATAAGATCATCTCGTCGTGTCGAGCCAAGGTAGATCGCTTGGCAGTCCCGATCGATGAACGACGGCATATAATACCGTTCATAGACATCTCCCCGATGGCCCATGATCTGCCGGTGCTCTTCGGGAGTTAATGCTTCTATGGTGGCACATGTTAGCCAAGCTCAACAGTAACTCGCAAGAATCTGCTAGGGAGTGGGATGAGAAGTGCTGAGAACCTACCCTTCAACCGCTTTCCCGAAGCTCGCCGCAAATCGTAGAATTCGAGCTTCTTCTCAAACCCACTCGTCCGCCCGAGGCGGATAAGATGGTGCCGGTGCTTGGAGTAGTCCAGAGCTTTAGTCAGAGACACACGGATACCATTAGCAGTGTGCTCGACGTCTCGGAAAACAGGCCTCTGTGCCCAGTCCTCATCCCATTGGAGACGAATGCGATCGGTATCGGGTGGGACTACCAGAGAATAAACATCACGAAGGGAAGTGAGTTTGTTCTTGAATGCACCATCGGCAAGTGCCAAAGCCAGTATAAAAGTGACTCCGCAACATGCGAGATCCTCTGCCTCGTAAAATGCAAATACTTTTCTGATTCGAATTAGCCAGCTGAGGAGGCAAGAGGTTCGATGTGGAGGGCAATCCTACTCACCTCTTTCTCTTTCCACCAGACCGCTTGATACGCTTCAGGTTGAGCTTCATAATGACGATGGGCGGCCGCCCTTTCACCCGAGGCGGGAATAGCTGGAACTCAATGTCTTCATACCGGAGTCCAACGAGAGCTTTCGGTCGAGTTGCGGTACAGCCAGCAAGGGCCAAGAAGGGCGATAATTGGACCCGCAGACGCTCATGAGCAAACACCTCTGTATCGCGCACCCAGTGGGCATTCTGGAGTCGGCACAGATCCTCCACAAAAAGCCCCGACTTTTCTTTTTCCGAGTCGTCGAGGCCGAACGCAGGCGTAAGAACTTGTGGGATCCACTATCACGAAGTGAGTATGACAACTTAGGAAGGTGGAGATAGGCAAAGTACGTTACGCATGTCATACAAGACGCCTTCTTTCATATACTCTTCTGCCAATCGCGCGTACACCATACTGAGAATTTTCCAACGTGTGGTAATGGAGGACTCCTTCTTGATTCGCGAGTGCTTGACTCGCCAGAAGAGATATGTCTTAAAGTAGCTGGTTTCGCACATCTTGAGGGCCCTGTGTGGATCTTGCATTATTCTGATGAGGGGCGAGCTTGGGTTTTCTTTTCTTGATTGCCTAACAGTGAAGCTGCAAAACCTGTCGAAATACAATCAGCAAACGTCTACGTCAAAATTTCATCCCCGAGACAAGAAACGTACTCCTCCCATTTTTCCAGCTCCACCTCCATCATTTCTTTGGTTCCATCGCAAGGATTGGATAATGTCACTCCTTCTTCTTCAAACTCGCGCATCATTCGCTCAATATTCATGTCTTCAATATCGGCATCAGAGTCAGAGTCAGACCCGTCATCAGTCAGAGAATTGTAGCCAGAATCTTTGGTAACCTCAGAGTCAGAATCAAAACCAGAGTTGCCATTGTGAGTAGAATTTGATTTCCGTGCCCGATTCCTCCTCTTCAACTTTACCCGTGATTCATATACTCGAGGTTGTTCCTGTCCGTTTGGCAAAGTTGGGGGAGCTCCTCTTCGGCCATGGCGGAGGGTTTGGCGTTGAGCGAAACGTCGGGGGAGACTGACCATTGTGAGAAGAGACGTCGGATCTGCTAGGAAAGGGACAGAGGCCTGCACAAACGACTGAAGCTGACTGAAGGGATATCGTCGATGACTGTGGCGGTGAAGTCGGGAAAGGACTGTGCTTGATATTTCAAGTAGCGGATTCCCGCTTGAATCTTCTTGTATTTCATGTATGACTTCGATTCTTTGGCTTCCCGGACCAAACGGTAGCGACTGAAAAGCTTGTGAATACAATTCGCTCGACGTTGAACAAGCTTAGCAATACGCTTCAAGTAGCGGATTTCGGCCTGTGTGTCGATGTATTGCTGGTACCGCCTTGATCCTTTCGCGGCCTTGGTCGTGCCGTAGATAGCTTGAATCTCACTGACAGAGCTATCACGATGTTGCACCAGCTCAGCGATGCGCAGGCTGATCGAACTCATGAGCGCTGGAGAGTAAAGAGCGAAAAGCGAATGATTGAGGGCAATGGCACCAAAATGACAGATTCACTGGAATGCAGGAGCAGAGTGATGAATGAGTGAGTAGGTCGATGAGGTGTGGGTAGAGTGGGAATGAAAACTTGAGAGTCGAGGGCAAAGCGGCTGGAATATATACATCTTGCAGTGCGGGAGCAGGAAGTTGAACAGGCAGTGTGATTCATTTTCCACTTGGAAGCTTTCCTTTGGGAGGTAGGGAGCCCGCGGTTTTCAGGGGTAAGAGGTTCCGCCATTTCTGGAGGTAGGAATGAAGTTGGAAGAATGACGCTCTGTGGTTAAAACGGCGATGGGGGACGCTCGCTAAAATTGGGTGGCCTCAGGTCGGACATTAAGCGAGTGGAAAGGCAGCGTAAAACAGCGGGTGGTCGCCTACCGAAAACGGCAGCCAAATCACCGACATCTAGAAAATTATAAGCTTTTTGTTTAATTGTTAGATTCGGAAAATTTAATTCCGTTATCCTAAAGTATACTCCAAATATTAATAACGTTGGGATTAATCTATTTAATCTAATTATATTATTGATAACTTTTATAACTATTTGCAATTGATTTGCGTCAAATAATTTTAAGTGTTTTTTCATAACGATTTCGTAAGCACAGCGTAATAAATAATGGTATCTTTTTACTTTATCAATTGAATGATGTGCTTTTATTAAAATAAATTTTAAAGTACTTTTTATAAATTTAAATGATATTTGAAACTTTTCAAAATTGAAATTTGTTTTATAATCATATACAACGAAATTTGGTAAGCTAAGATATGTGTTAATCCAAGCTGATTTAAACGCATTAAACATAACTTTTGCTATAGCCAAATCGGCCCCCTTGCAAATTAATTGCGTTGCTCTAAACCTTATTGCTTTATTTATCATATGAAGCACATCTTATTCCCTAAATTGCATGATATTAACATAAATTGTATAATTAAAGTTGATGTTATTTTGCAATTTGAAGCGAAACTTATGCGATACTTTTGCATGCTTTTAGTAATGTTCACACATCTTTTTAACTTATATCATGATATCTAAGTTAAAGTCATGCCTTGCTTAATCAAGCAAATAATGCAATCGTTATATTAATAGATAACCGAATTTATAATAAAGCTTTTGGATTTTCATTTCCATAAGGTAGCACATATTAACCGTTCTTATAAAAGTATCTAATAATT
>NYXK01000243.1 GCA_002685535.1 Deltaproteobacteria bacterium | reverse complement strand
GGGAAGTAGAATCTTGAGTGTGAATCGAAATTGGAACCCCGTAGCCTTGCATAATAAATAAAGATATTTGGAACTACAGCCGCATCAAACCTTCCAGGGGTCTACAATGTGAAGGGCTGATGGTACTTCAAGAATATGAGGTTTATGCCATCCACCAATTTTGGATGGTCTCGCTTATTTCTCATGAAGCCGCTCTTCACTTCAAAGCTCTACGACATTGACTGAAGATGCTTCAAAGATAGATCCAGAATATGAAATCCCATCGTTGAAATACCAGACAGAAACAGACAGTAACCTCATCAAGTGAAGTTGGTATTTCGAAATGATCAAGTGAGGGTGGTCAAAGGCTCAAAGCGTGCGATTTTGAAACTTCCCGGTTGGAGGTGGAAGGCTCAGCTGTGTAATACATTTCATGTCAACGTGTTACAAGTATTTTAAAGCTGCATGTGCTTCTTCAAGAAGTCAAGTTGCTTATTGAAAGCAACGTCCATATCCCCAAACATCCAATCAAAATGATTTCTCCCGAGAAGAATGCAATGCTCCTTCGGCTCCAGCAACATATCAAATGCCTCCTTCTGCCTCGAAGCGGGAAACACCTGGTCATGCTCAGGTGTGACCATGATGACTGGCGTAGGGCTGATTTTTGGTAGTAGGTGCAACATGTTCCAATTGACACATCGCATATAGGTGTTGGCTGTGACGCGATTCTCAACAGGCATATTCAAGCCTTCCATTGTGGAGAAGAAGTTGCCTAGAGGCTGACCAAGTGCCGTAACGCCGTCTTCATCGACCAGAGGCAAATACATGGGCTCTTCTCCAGCTATCCTTCCAGCACGGTCTGCTAATGCAAGCTCGAGGAGGGCTTCGCGGCGTTCGGGATCACCAGTGGTATCCATCATTGGTGCCACTGCTACCACAGCAGCGATCCGCCTATCTGAGGCCGCGGTTGCGAGCATGATATTGCCGTCGAAACAAAGACCCCATACCGCAATCTTCTCCGGATCGACCAGAGGGTGCTGGGAGAACCACGTAATTGAGTCCATAAAGTCATCGATTCGCCGGTGCATGTCGCTCTATTGCGACTGTTAGTTCCAACCTTGAAAGCCCGCTAGACTCGCTTATATGTAAACAACTCACATCGTTTCTCGGTTCACCGTCGCTAGAACCAATACCGAAAGTGTCGAAAATGAGTGCTGTAAAACCACGCTTCCGATACCATTCCGCAATGTCTGGTACTACTACATCCTTAGGCATGTTAAACTGTGCAGCGGATTAGTAGGTGAAAGGTCAAGGTCTTTCTCAGAAATCGGACATCGATTATCACGTACCCCTGCCGAAAGGATAATCCCGGGTCCGCGCTTCTCGGCGGGGTACAGCCAGCCTCGCAGCGTGATGCCATCGAGAGTCTTGAATTCGATATCTTCGCGTAAAGGTTGTGCCATCGTTTTTCTCCTGCGCGAAATTCTTTGAAGAATAAACTTAATAGGCAAGCATCAATCTCTTTTGTTCATTCACAGCTGAGAGCCGGGAATTGAAGCGTTAGCGTGGTCCCACGTACACTCCTCTTTTGTCGGAGGCTCCGTAGCCGATCGGATCCCCGACGTCAACAATCGGTAGAGACGGAGATAGGCCCCGACGACTCCGCATAGCCTGACCAAGAGCATTAATCCGCAGTCGCAAAACAATGCCTTGGGCTACATATTGCAAGCTTTAAGTTTCCATTTGCGGTTAATCTCATTTCTACCTCATTCCTTTTTGTCACCTTCACAACGTTTACTACTTCTCTACAGGATCCGCCAAACAAGACAAAACAGGACAAAACCAACATGGCGACGAAACCACCTCGATTTCCATCTGTCCAAGATACTCCCGAAAAGGCAGAAGCCTTCGCAGAAGTTGAGCGCATCGTCAAAGAACTACACGGAGCATCGTTCAAAGTCAAAAACGACGACGGCAACTTCCTCGGTCCGTTCGGTGTCCTCTCATCTGCGCCAAAAACCTTTGTGCCCTACCTCGAGTACACACTGGCGTTCTTCAAACTACCACATGTCACTACCAAGGAGCGCGAGTTAGCTATTTTAGCGGCTGTCTCCGTCACGAAGAGTGAATTCGTCGAGTACGCTCACCACAAGATCGGGATAGCGCAAGGCTTGAGCCAGGCCCAAGTCGAAATTGCCAGCAAGGGACATGTACCGATCGAGGGGTTATCCGACAGAGAGGAATCCATTTACGAGCTGTCGTTGAGCCTGGCCAGAGGGTTCGGCAAGATTGACGACAAGCAATTCAATTTGGCTGTCACGTTGCTTGGTAGAGAAGGCGTATCCCAAGTGGCCCAATTGGTGGGTGGATACATACTTGTAAGCCTGCTCGTGAATGTGGGAGATATTCGACCTCCTCAGTCGTAAGAACTTCACCCATCGTGATGATCTCAGTCAACAGGCAGCGGGATGAGTATCATCTTCTTGGTGGTGGACCATGCTTGGGGGTGTCTGGGTTGCAGTGGTAGTCCATAGATGCGATGGAAGTGTAGCCTGATGCCAGGTATTCAAGGAGGACTGAATTCAAGCTAAGAAGGGCGATCGAGTCACTTTGTACATATCAATCCTCCGTGAGTTCAAACCATGCGCATTGAACTTGCCTTGACACTCAGTCTCGAAGTTCTTACGTCAGGTGTTTTGAGATGATCAACGTAATGGAGAGGAGTTTTCGATCGACAAACGTCGTGAGCTTCTCCCTCCAGCCCTGTGAGTCCTTGGAGATATAACATTATTGACGAATCAGAAAACGATTGTACAGTGCGACAAAGGTACCGAGTGAGGACTAATCCTAGGATGATTGCACAATGTCGATACTACTACGAGTGAGAATTCTATTACAAGCGTCGCTCATGCATAAGTGCTTTTGAAAAAGCTTTCAATGAATTTAAGAACATCAGTGTCTCTGTGTCTATCTGATTCCCGAAATCCAAGCATCCAAGCTTCACGACTACCCAAAAACACCGATGATTCCCTGAGCAAGACTTCGGGTGTATCGAAACCACACCTTCAAGAAAACCGCCGTGAAAACCACGACTTGGCCTGTTCCTCCGCCCTCGTCGCCGCCGCCATCGCCACCTCATCATCCGGATCAGTCCGGTTCGCAAAGCCATGCTTAGCACCAGGAAGAAGCTGCACCTCATGCTCGACATCTTTCCTGCTCTCCAGGATGTCCTTCACTTTCCTAACATCCTGCGCCTTCATCTGCAGATCCTCCTCACCAACAGCCCACGAGATAGGAATTCTGATGGCCTCGACATCGTCCGGGACTTTAATGAATGTCGGATGCGCCACGAACGCGGCGTCGATGAGTGGTTCTGAGATGGAGGAAAGAGTCTGCGATGAGTGCCGGACGACGCGGTGGTTTGGGTCGTCTTTTGCCAGTGTGACGACGTGTTTGCCGCCCCAGCAGAATCCAGCCGTGCCGATTTTCAAGTCTTTGGTTTCGAAGGGCGGAGGCGAGGTGCGGAGAGCCTGGAAGTACTTGATCACTCCGGCTTCAGTCTTGGCGATGCTGCATGTGATCATCCAGGGGAGTACGTGGTACAGGACTTGGAGAAAGAGGAGCGGCTTGATGAAAATAGTTGTGATCCAGGACTGTTTCTCCAAGAGTGTGTGCGTGGAGCGGATGACGGAGGGAGACATAGCACGGCCTAGGAGTGTCTGTAAGTGAGGTGCAGATGAAGAGCTTTAGGGTTGGACGGACCATTCATAAGATCTGGACAGTAGACCAAGAATCCCCCACTCGCGTATCTGTCGCATAAGACTCGATTGTTTACAAAGTCTGGACCAAATGCATCCGTGATGTAGACAATGAGGCCCTCGGGCGTAACGCCGGATTTTGGTTCAGCAACATAGGTTCTGAGGCCATGGATTGTGATCCATTTGCCGGTGGAATCGTCTTTGGAAATTCCTCCACGAAAACAGTCAGGGCAAGACATTGTAAGAGGTAGCGAAAAAGGTTGCTTGCAAGAGAAGTATGGCTAGGATGATTAAGCGAGAAGGGGATCTTCAGTAGAAATTGCATCAACAAAAGTAACACAGCGGTATGGAAGTTCGATTAAGGCAAGGGACCACAGTTCTGCAGGATCAGTGGAACACAATGCGTGAGTAACAGGAGCTACGGAGCTATTCGAGTGGTTTTCGGATTGCTCGTCCTGTGTAACCTGCATATCACGGAGGGCCGATGTGGAGCCTCCGGTCGGCGTTCCTGCATTCCTGTCGGTTACCCTTTGAAATTACTGCTCCAGACCGGCAATCATCCAGATATTGATAGCGCCAAGATGTGTTGTCGGTGTTTACAGAAACTCGAGAATTACGTACTGTAAGCGGAGACGAATTTTCGAGGATAAAGCATAACCCCACGCTTGCTGGTCCATCGACTTGTACACTCTGAGATTCGCTTGATTCTCTTTATCTATGCACTAAACCTCAGACCCTACCAACAATGAAATCCGAGTCAGTAATGAGAGCTCTCGTGGGGGGCGAGGATGGCGGCTACCGACTTGCGGACGATTTCAACATCCCCGACCCAAAACCAGGCATGATGCTTTGTCGAGTTCACGCAGTTGCTCTGAGCCCCTACGACGCAAAAGCTGTAGACTACTCGAACACGCCCGGCGCAATCGGTGGTTGCGACTTTGCGGGCATCATCGATCGAGTCGGCGACGGCGTGACGCGGTTCAAGAAGGGCGATCGCGTGTTCGGAGTGACCTTTGGACTCAATGCCTCAGACAAGACCGCGGGAGCTTTTGCTGAGTATGCACTGGCGTGTGAGGACCTGACCTGCCATGTCCCCGACGATATGTCCTTTGAGCAGGCCAGCTCGATGGGACTTGGTATTGCTACTGCAGGACTTGCGCTTTTTCAAGCGCCTGGCCTAGAACTGGACATGAGGCGCTTCAAGTCCGCGGATGAAGACAATGCGGACAAACCTGTGTTTGTTCTTGTTTCGGGTGGTGCGACCGGTACAGGGACCATGGCAACCCAGTTTCTGAAGATGTGAGTCCTATTCAAGTTTGGCAAACTGCATCTTGGATGTCTTACTCAAACGTTCACAGCACCGGTTATACACCCATCGTCACCTGCTCACCCGAGAACAACGCCCTGTGCGAGAACTACGGCGCTGTGGCCTGCTTTGACTACCGTTCACCCACATGCGGCGCTGACATCCGCGATTACACCGCAAACAATCTAGCATTCGTCTTCGACACCGTAACCGATGCATCGACTATGCGGATGTGCTATGAAGCCATTGGTTCTTCCGGCGGTAGATATGTTGTTCTGGAAGCCATTACCATTCCGGTTAAGTACACGCGGAGGGATGTTCGGGCGGATTGGCTGATGGCTCCTACCATCACGGGGGCGCCAGTAAATATTCCTGGTCTGTACGGACGACCTAGTACACCTGAGCACAGGAAGTTCGGGGCGAGTTTGTTCCTACTGGCGGAGGAACTTTTGAAAGAGGGGAGGATTAAGAATCATCCTTTGGATATCAGGGAAGGGGGCTTGGAGAACATCCCTACGTATGTGGAAGACTTACGTATGGGGAATGTGCGGGGCAAGAGGCAGATCGTGCCACTACTTGGGGCTTAGAAATGGGTGATACTTCCCGATAGCACAGATATATTGGGATATAAACCCTCCATGTCCCATCCAGCGCCAAAGGGAAGGTTTTCCAAAAGTCGTATTGTCGCCCCTCTCACTTCATTATTTCGGACCATTAGTCTCTTGGAAAGTGCTTGGTCAATGAAGAAATGCAATATCTCGATGTTGAATGTCCAGCATATCAGCTTTGCTCATTAGAAATTATGAGTTGTGGTCGTGGTACTTTGAAGCGAAGATAGGCTGTATAATCATTAAGGTGAGCTTTGGAAGACATAAAGATCGTGTAGACAAGAGTAGTGCATATTATTCTGCGTTTGTTTAAATTGCTTCACAAGAAAAAATTTGACGCATTCTGTTAGCAGAAGTAGTATCAATCAAGGGGGAAGTCTCTATACCTTGTTCTCTTAGGCGTGGGTCGGTAGGTGGGAGATGTGGAGACTCGGTGATCAATTTCCTCGTGTACCGGAAATCTTCTTCGCTGTGCCTCGCCATACTAACTACTCTAGGACGTGGGATCACATTTGGAAGAGACACCAGCAAACTCGGTGGTCCTTGGACCTCTCCACGGCCCGTTCGACTTTGAAACCATGCGAAGAATTGCACAGCTTTCATCCTGGGCCTAAAACAATATATGCCATGAAGCATACCAAAGCATCCTTTATCGTTCGTGTGGAGCCGGATAACAATCATAGGTACAGATGGACGGCTTGCAAATGAAACACCATTCAATAGGTGGTGGATGCTTGGTAACAGGTTTGAAGTCCTCCGTGAGTGCGTAGGCTACAGCCTTCGGATCGATCCTGTATTAAATTTCTGTACCGTTCCCGTGATCTCCACTACAGTTCTCTGTGTAGTCCGTACTACCGAGCCTCAGGCTGCAGCTGTCATGTGTTCGTAACAAATAGGGCAACACAACCAGCAGATCATACGAGTGGGACTACACCGATATCCGGCGTGTAGAATCTTAGGATCTATTCTCTTTGGAAACATTTAGGATCCGATTTGGTCCGCTCTTTGACCTAAGAATCTCAAGGGCTTCCCTGCTAGAAGTAGTACCAGATACCTATCTCAACATCCACTCAGAGCTTCAATTGGGTTAGGGTCCGGGAACGTGTTCGGGAGTCGTCGAGGTTGCGCAGCCGGGGCTAGCCGGGTCGGTCGTTTCTTCTTAACTCTATTTTCCGTCCATCACGCTTCAATGAAGTCTCTTTTTGGTAAGGAATATAAGCAAGGTAGCACGTGCATAATTATCTTTATTAAAGCGTATATAAGTTAATGGAGATGCATCGACTAACTTAAGATGCTATTGTAATTGTGAAAGAAAAGCAACTTATAATAAGGAAGCGTGAAGTAATTTATGTATAAATTTATAAGGTAAGAGAGCTAATTAACGAAGAATTGGGTTATACATTTTATTAGGCTTAGGCTGATGATAAAAGGGCTATTGTATAGTAATAGAAGAATAAAAATAAGGGTTGAATTGTTACGATTAAGGCGTTGGGAATTGATATTAACATTAATAAGATTGTTAAGGTAATTCACGTTAATTAGCTATATGAATTGACAAGCTTTGTATAGCAATTTGGGCGTAAGAAACGAAATGATAAAATTAGTTGCTTAATTATTATCATCTAGATTAATAACGCCTAGCATTACCGATTGCATGTTCGTTAAAGTGATTTTACGATGAAGACAATTGAATTAGGGTTAGGGGTTTATATTTGTACTAATTATTGCCTAGTACTAACATATATATTAAAGGTCCCGCTTGGTCCACTATTACTAAAATAGCTGCTATATACCAACGTCAATTAGCTTATCTTAAACTTGCTAAGGATTCTATTAATAATTCCAAGAGTTCTTTATACCATTATAACTTTATCTAATCCTAAAGTTTAATCAATAAGCTAACTCTCATCTAATGTGTATGCTCTCTTATTAATAAGGATGTGCTAAGTGGGCCAATCAGTTCTTTGGATGTTGCTTTCACTTCATATACTGTGGAGGGGCAAATCCCAAGCAACCACACAACAAGAGAGGGAGCACTTAAGGCATAAGGGTAGACTTGATATAAAAGAACGGTTTGATCAAATCAAGAGATAAGATAAATCTGAGTAGCGGGATTTGTCATTTTGAGGGTGGAAAAAAGAATGTATTAGATAGAAATTATCGTCAGTTGTAGGATAGGTGGTGTTGAAAGGAATGGAAGGAAAGTTGGCTCTTATACCGAAGCAGGCTTGGCAGAGCCGCATCCGATAACGTGACATCCAACCACCAAAATCAAGTG
>NYXK01000242.1 GCA_002685535.1 Deltaproteobacteria bacterium | reverse complement strand
CTTCTTTCAAATAGTTAGAAATACATGAATCTGATTTCCAATCATCATATATAAGTTTTCCAAACTTCAAATAATCCATGCGACTGGAATAAAGGAATGCAAAAAGTATTCCCCAGTTATTATTATCTCTAAAAAATAACATCTCCTCAGTGTTACCTGCTCTTTCAGATACTTTAATCTGCATATATTTACCAATACCACCAGGAATGTTTTTATCTAAAGCATTGGCAACAATGTCAGTTTGAATATTTGAGTAATCAAAAGTCTGTTTCTTTTGATATTTTTTTTCTGTTTTTTTAATAAATTCTACTATTGGGATACCTCGCACCAACAATGGAATCGCATATGATTTTGGTGACTCTGCTTTATAACCTTTTTCTTGAAAATAAAAAGCATCTCCGGCAGACATGTTGCTCAAGTCTCTCAGTGATACACCTTCGTAAAGTGTACCTTTGGTTTCACTTAAATATTTATCAATTGGATCGTCTAAAGATTTTATGTAACCATCACATACAGCATGACCCAATAGGTATCCCACATAACTTTTTGCCATAGACATGCTATACATCAAATCAGTATCTTTCATTTTTTTTGAAGAAATCTCGTTAACTTCAATCTCATTTCCATTAAAATATAAGACACTTAGAAGATCACTTTTTTTTATTATTTTTTTTAATTTTTTATTTGGTTTTGAATTATCCTTTAGAACTTTTGGTGAATTTGCTTTCTTTATAATCTCATTTTTATAATTTTTCCAAATTGCATGTGCATTGTTCGGTAACTCATTCATGCGTTGTTTATGAAAAATTAAAGATTCTTCTTTTGATTTTTTAAGTAGATGATCAGCAAAAGAAGGTGCTGAGAAACCGAAGAGGATTAAAAACAGGTAGGTAGATAATTTTTTCATATTTTTCATATAAACTCCTTATTTTAAATATAAAGGTCCAGTCCATCGAATTGGATACTGTCCTGTTAAAACGTTTCCTCTAGCACTGTTTAATGCAGGTGCTCTGAAACTTGATGGTTTCAATATATCACCTTTTTTAAATTTACCAGAGTCTTCTTTCATAACAAAAGCAAATACACCTCTATCTCTTACGATTTTAATGTATTTTTTTCCGTTTGTAATTTTAATCATCTTATCCCAATTATCCATTTGTTCTTTTGAATAACCAGTTAAGTCTTTTTGACCGTTATTTGTAGTCCAGTCATAATAGTCTTTTTTGGCACCGAACATCATATTTTCAATACCTTTTTCCAGTGTTTTTGCAGTTTCAAATACCATAGTTGTTTTCATTTGTTTTCCTCTCTTATTTGTTATATACTGAAAATGTATCAGCGCCATGCATATGGCAAAATGATTGAGGTCTTTGATATCCAGGTTTTGATTTTCCTCTATATCTGTATCTCACATTTTTTGCTCTTCTTGAAGCAGATACTTCTTTGAAATAACTCAAATATTTAATTGGAATATTCGCAGCTATACAAGTTGTTGTATTAGTAACTGTCTTTCCATTAGGTAACTTAATCCAAGGTGAAACCAAGTATTTAATTAGTAACGGATTTACAACTCTTTCAAAGACTTTTCTTTTTCTGTCTTTAGGTAGTGACTTATTATTATTATACTTCATTATTGTTTTTCTCCATAGTGTAGATTGATAAAACGCCTGAAATTAACATAATTCCAAACATTACAAAGAACATTGGCCAGTTATCATTGCCTAAACAATGACCACCACAATCTTCAATGAAACCAACTGCCATTATAGCAGAAAGTATTGTTGTAATACTAAAAAATGTATTCATTATGCAGCCTCCTTATCACATTTTCTAAAAGCAGCAATGTGTTTATCCATCTCTTTAGTTCTATAAATAGAAAATCCGTTATAAACAGATGATATTTTGCATATTGGTTTATTACCACCTTTACCGAAAGATTTATTTCTAAAATGAGAATAAATAGTGTGTTTCATAGCATATTTCGGTGTATATGACGGAAGTTTTTCAACTTTTATATCATTTATAGTATTTGTTATTTTCATAGTGTTTTTCCTTTTGTTTTATTCATTTTATACGTCCATAATACACTATTTTCCCCCAAAAATCAAGAAAATAATGGAAAATATACCATTTTTATAGAACAAAATGAGAACATTGACGTGGAGGGATGTGATTCTGGCATAAGAAGAACAAAATGAGAACATTTATGTCAAAAACCCTTGTTTTTTCTGTGGAATACCGTCATTTTAATTTATATAAATATTAAAAACGAATCAAAGTGAGGAAATAATGAAAAAATTGAGAATTTTTAAATTTTCTGATGGAAAAGAAATTCACGAGTCGGTTGAATCTCTTTCATTTAAGAAAGCAGTCAAAAGTATGCAAAATAAAATTGATTTAAAAAAACATAAAGGTTTATTTTGCGAATGGATTACTAAAAGGGGGCAGGAGATGTCTAAATGGATAAAAATGCCCATAGGAAGAAAAAAGAAAATAAGTAGGTAATGGCAAAACTAGCAAAGTCTTACGTAGCACACGTAAGAACACCAAAAAAAACATTAATAGCAAGTGGTTGTAGTTGGACAAATGAAAATTTTTGGTCTGATTCTAATCCTGATATAGATTGTTCTTGGCCAAAATGGCCAGAATTATTAGCAAAAAAATTAGATATGGAATGTATTAATTTAGGTCGTAGTGGAGCTGGTAATGAATATATTTTTTCTAGTTTGTTAGATCAAATAAAACAAACGAATAAAGATAATATAGGATTAGTAATATCAGCTTGGACTCAAACTAACAGGAAAGATATTAAAGTAAGAGGCATATGGAAACATATCGATGGGTTTTATAAACCAGACTATACTGCTATTCACAATAAGATGCCCCCTAAGTCTATAGCTGGTAATACAGATAGAAGTATAAGATATTACTATAGTCTTCAAGAAATATGTAAATCAAAAAAAATACCATTAAAGCAATTTCAAATGTTACCTTTTTTTCGTTCTAACAAAGAACTGCCAAAAGGTTTGTTAATTTGTACTCGTGAGGTCAATATTCTTTATAATAATCCTTATTTTAAGAAAATAGATAATAATTTTATTGGTTGGCCTACTGAAAGAAGATTAGGCGGATTTAATTTTTGTGATGATATATTGGATATTTATGCAAATGAGAGAACATATTGTATTTCAGATTTAGATAATCACCCTAATGCAAAAGGGCACGAAAAAATAGCGGAGTTTTTATATGACAGGTTTAGTACTATGAATAAGTCTAAAGAACGTAGTTATAAACCATACAATTCACAAGGAAGAGGAGCATAATGGCAGTAAGAGATTTTGATATGTTATCAACAGGACATAGTTGTGATTTTACAACAACATTATCACTTTCACTAGTTAGAACAGTGAAAGCAAACGGTATTGCTGGTGCTGTTGTAGGTACACCTACTATCCCACATAACGCTCCTATATGTCCACCACCTAATATTTGTTGTCCACACATTATGTTTTTAAATGCTGGATCACCAAATGTTAAAATAAGCGGTATACCTTGGGGTAGAGTTACTGATAGTGCTGACGCAGGCTCTATGATAAGAGGATCATTGAATGTATTTGCAAATGGTCTGTAATATCTTATAAATATAGGTATGGCCTACTCAAACTATGACGCAACTACAACGAATCAAAGTAAAAGATCAAATCGTATCTATAGTGATTTGAATTTAAACTTTACTAAAAATCCTGCTACAAAGGATGTTGCAAAAGTCTTTGATGTACAGGCAATTAAAAGAGCTGTTAAAAATATTATATTAACAAATAGATATGAGAAACCTTTTAATTCAGAATTTGGTTGCAATTTAAGAGGATTTCTTTTTGAAAATTTAACTGATCCTGTCCTTGTATTAATGAAGGATAGAATTTCAACAGCAATAGAAAAATATGAACCAAGAGTTACGGTAGAGGATATTGTCATAAAAGATGATGGAAAAAATGGAGTAAATATTATGGTTTCATTTTTAGTAACAGGATCAGAAGAACCAGTAACCGTATCAACATTTTTAAAAAGAGTAAGATAATATGGCACAGCACAGACTAGATATATCAGAATTAGATTTTGCTAATATAAAACAATCATTACAAACATTTTTATCAAATCAAAACGAATTTAAGGATTATGATTTTGAAGGAAGTTCTCTTAATGTTTTATTAGACGTTTTAGCATACAATACACACTACTTGGCTTACAATGCAAATTTCGTAGCAAACGAAATGTTTATGGACACAGCACAATTAAGAACAAGTGTTTCCTCATTAGCAAAATTAGTTGGTTATACACCAAACTCATCCAGAGCACCAATCGCAGATTTAAAAATAGTTATTAATGATGGAACAGGATCTTCAATTACAATTCCTGCAGGTACAAAATATTCATCCGTTATAGATGGACTTACATACACGTTTGTTTCAGTATCGGATAAAGTTGTTCAACCTGTTGATGGTGTTTATACTTGCCAAAGTTTAAATTTTTATGAAGGTACATATGTAAGTTATAATCACACTTATGACGCTGGTGATGTAGACCAAAGATTTTTAATTCCAAGTGATAGAGTAGATACTACAACAATAAAAGTTGCTGTTCAAAATAGTGGTTCAGATATAACAACAGCCATTTATGCTAAAGCAACTTCAATTACAGAATTAGATGGTACAAGTAAAGTTTATTTTTTACAAGAAGCTGAAGGTGGTCAATATGAAATATATTTTGGTGATGGAGTAATTGGTAAAGAATTAAATGACGGTAATATTATTAATATAAGTTATGTAGTAACAAATAAAACAGAAGCTAATGGTGCTACAGCATTTACTTTAGCAGGAACAATAACTGGATTTACAGATATAACTACTACGGTTAATTCATCGGCGCAAGGTGGTGCTGAACCAGAATCTATAGATAGTATAAGAAGGAATACTCCTCATTTTTATTCATCACAAGATAGGGCAGTTACAATAGACGATTACAAAGCTAAAGTTAAACAATTATATGCTAACTCTCAATCGGTATCTGCTTGGGGTGGTGAAGACGCTGAAACACCTTTTTATGGTAGAGTTTATATTTCTATTTTACCAATAAGTGGTTCCAATCTTACTGCTTCAACAAAAGATAGAATTGTTACAAGTCTAAAAAAATATTCAGTTGCTTCAGTTACACCAGTAATTATTGATCCAGAAACTACAAGTATCATATTAACTTCAACAGTAAAATTTGATGAAGCAGCAACACCAAAAACTTCCGAAACTATAAAGTCAGATGTTATTACTACAATTACAGATTACAGCGCAAGTACTTTACAAAAATTTGATACAATTTTTAGATATTCAAAACTAACAGGTTTGATTGATGAAACAGATATTAGTATCTTATCAAATATAACAACAGTAAAATTAAGAAAATCTTTTAGTCCAACATTAGGTTCTTCATTAAAATATTCAGTTAATTTTTCTAACGCATTATATAATCCACACTCTGGTCATAATGCTACTGACGGTGGTATTGTAGTATCAACAGGATTTAAAATAGATGGAGATACTACAAACGTTTGGTATTTAGATGATGATGGAGATGGTAATCTTAGAAGATATAGAATGGATGGTGCTATAAGAACCTATGGTAATAGTACACAAGGTACAATAGATTATGATACAGGTCTTATTGAAGTTAATTCTTTAAATGTATCCAATATTGAAAATGTAAGAGGTACAGCTTCAACAGTTATTGAGATTACAGTAAACCCAAATTCAAATGATTTAGTTCCAATTAGAAATCAAATATTAGAAGTGGATGTAGCAAACAGCACGGTTAATGTTGAGGCTGATACACTAGTGGGAGGCTCAGCAAACGCTGGTATAGGATATACCACAACAAGTAGTTATTAGATGACATGGCTGACTTCAGAAATAAATTATCAAATCTTTTAAGTTCACAAGTACCTGATTATGTACTTGAGGACCACCCATTATTTTTAGACTTTGTAAAAGCTTATTATCAACTATTAGAATCAGCAGAAATTAAATTAACAAATATTGGTGATCCAGACCATATACAACTTAATAGTCAAACAGGTCAAATTAATTTTATATCATTAAATGGAACAAATGTTAGTAGTGATGATGAAGATGATAGATTACTTTTAGAAGACACTACTTATGGTGACTTTATAAATGGAGAAATAATTACAGGTTCAACGTCTGGTGCTACTACTACAATCTTAATTGAAGATGTGGACGTAGGTGCTCGTTTATTCGTAGCACATCAAAACAAATTTATAGAAGGTGAATTAATTACAGGTTCAACTTCAAATGCTCAAGCTACTATATTAAAATATAGAGCCAATCCAGTTCAAAACATACAACAACTTTTAGATTATGCTGATGTGGATAAAACAATTCAAGGTTTTTTATCACAATTTAGAAATTCATTTTTAACATCTATTCCAGATAGATTAGATGAGAATGTAGATAAAAGAAAACTTATAAAGAATATTAAATCTCTTTATCAATCAAAAGGAACAAAACGTGCTAGTGAAATATTTTTTAAATTATTGTTTAATGAAGTTGCTGAAATAAGACATCCAAAAGATAATGTTTTAAGATTGTCTGATGGTAAATGGGACACTAGATTAATATTACGTTGTTTAGAAGTTGGAACTTCAGATGCTTCCAACCTTATAGGTCAAACGATTACACAAGCAGATAGTCCAACTAATACTGCTATTAATGAAGCCACTGGTATTGTAGAAGATGTATTTAAATTTATTATTGGTGGTACTACAGTTACAGAATTAGTATTGGGAAATACTTCGGTAGTAGGTACTTTTATTTCTGACCAAAATATTACTGGAATAGATAATACAGATTCAGATGTAACAATTAAGTGTACTCTTACAGGTATTATTTCTGATAGAACAATGACAACAGATGGTGCATTATATAATGAAGATGATGAGATTACATTAGCTGCTGGTGGAACAGGTTCATCTTTAAAAGTAGGACCTGTGGGGTCTGGTGCAATACAAGAAGTTATTATTGATGATGGTGGAACAGGATACGTTGTAGGTGATGTTGTTAATTTTAGCACAGGAAATGCTACAGCAAAAGTTTCAGTTGTAAATGGTGGTGTAACTTTAGAAAGTGGTACTGGAACAGGACAATTAGTTATGGAAAACGAAACAGGAAAAGGAGATCCTTATTCAGGAGATAAAGTTGTACAAGAAAGTGGTAGTGGTAATGAAGATATAACCGATGTAAGAATGATTGACCATGGTAATGCTTATATTTCTTTACCTACTTTAACAGTTACAAGTGGTAGTGGATCAGGTGCAAAACTTTTAGCATATGGTTCAGAAATAGGTCGTGCATTACTTGTTAATGTTATTGAGTCAGGATATAATTATCAAGCTTCTCCAGCGCCTACACTTACTTTTCCAACATACGCCTTACTTAAAGATATTTCAGGAACATATGTAATAGGTGAAACAGTTTCTGGTTTAGGTTCAGATGGTTCAACAGTTGTAACAGCTAAAGTAGTTTCATTAGATACAGATACACAAATTTTA
Organism: Deltaproteobacteria bacterium; assembly: GCA_002685535.1. Lineage (GTDB taxonomy): Bacteria > SAR324 > SAR324 > SAR324 > NAC60-12 > Arctic96AD-7. The sequence goes on along the minus strand of NYXK01000242.1, from coordinate 13,790 downwards.
AAATTATCAGGTGCTTCAGGCATTTATGGAACAGATGTAACACTTACAGGTGCAGCTGGTGCTACAGGTATTATTGTACGATTAGAACAAGCAGAAGGAACTGTTAGTGTTTCTCCTTTAGTTACAACAGATGGTTCTTATATAAATGAAGATGGATGGATATCTGAAAACACTATGAAAACCCAAGACAGTTTATTATATCAGGATTATTCTTATGTTATTAAAGTAGGTAGATCCATTAATGAATGGAGAGATAGTTATATAAAAACATTACATCCTGCTGGGTTTTATTTTCAAGGAGAGATTGCTATTGCAAATCAATTGGATCTTCAAATTAGAACAATAACTGGATTAAATAGTGGTACAGAAGGTATATTAAGATCAGCACTAACTAAAATATATTCACAAATTATAGGTCGTAGATTAGGAACAGAAGATGATGGAACAAGTTTAAGAGCAAACGCAAAAGCAACTGTATCTGCTGATTTTGATCAGGATACAATTACACAATTTTCTAAAACAACAAGAGATGTAACCTTAACAAGACCTGCTATTGATATTAATTATGTAAGTAGGGTTAGAAGAAATATTACAGATTCAAGTGGTAATGTTGTAAATGTAAGACAAGCATTTGTATATGCTGGGCCACGATTAGGTGTGTTAGATAAATGGGCAAATACTGTATTTGGTATTACTGCTAATGCTAGAGGTAGTGCTGGAGGAAGTGGAATTACGTTTCAAGCATTAAATGGTATTAAAGTACAAGGGACTAGAACAATTTTAGATGGTTCAAATGCAATATTTTTACTGACTTCAAACGAAGCTGGTAGAAAGATGAAAACAAACTTTACAATTCCTTCAGATGTAAAACGTATCATATTTGGCGCTAACAGTTTTGATGAAGACGCAACAACATTTGATTCAGATAGTGTTACAATGGATGTGGTATAACATATAAATAGATAAGAGGTAGTATGGCAAAACAAACAATCAATATAGGTACAACAGCAAATGATGGGACAGGTTCGTCTTTACGTGCTGGTGGTGATCTAGTTAACGATAATTTTAACGAAATTTATACAGAATTAGGTAATGGAACAACTTTAGCAATTATTAGTAAAACACAAACATTATCTAATAAAACTATTGATTTAGGTACTAATACAGTTACAGGTTCATTAGCTGAATTTAACACTGCATTACAAAGTGATACTTTTACTACAGCAGCTTCAACTACAACTTTCACAAATAAGACTATTGATTTAGGTGATAATACAGCAACAGGTTCATTAGCTGAATTTAATACTGCCTTACAAGGTGATAGTTTTGTTTCATTAACAGGAACAGAAACATTAACAAATAAGACTTTAACAAGTCCTGAAATCAACACAATTACTAGAACAGGAGATTTTACACTAGACGTATCAGGTGACTTAACGCTTGATAGTGATGGTGCTACAATCGCATTTAAAGATGGTGGTACTATCTTTGGTGCCGTAATTAATAATAGTGGTGAAATGCAATTAAGATCAGGCGCTTCACTAGGAACTGCAATGACCTTTGCAGGTGCAAATACAACTGCTAATGGTGATCTTACTGTTACAGGAACTTTAACAGTTAATGGTTCAACAACTACAGTTAATTCTACTAATACTACTGTAGATGATAATTTATTAGAATTAAATTCTGGTGCAACTTCAAATGCCAATGATACAGGTATCATTATGGAAAGAGGTTCTACTGGTGATAACGCAATTGTAGCCTGGGACGAGTCGGCAGACAAGTTCGTTATGGGTACTACAACAGCAACTGCTTCTGATACAGGAAACTTAACAATTGCTACAGGAACTCTTGTGGCAAATATAGAAGGTAATGTTACAGGAGCCCTTACAGGAAACGCTGATACTGCAACTGCATTAGCAACAGGTCGTACAATAGGTATGTCAGGTGACGTAGTATGGACATCAGCAAGTTTTGATGGATCAGGCAATGTTACGGGTGTTGCAGCTCTACAAGCAAATACTGTATCATCTACAGAATTAGTAGGTGCAACTACTTTACTGATAATTAATTCTGCTGATGTTACACAGAAAACAATAATAGGAGCAGGAAGTTAAATAAAATGATTATAAATATAATTAAGGAATAGAAAAATGCCAGCAATAATAACAAACAAATTTAGAATGAACAACGCTGAACAATTTGAGGAATCATTTTCAGAGGCGACCCCAACAGTTTACTATCTAGGAATAGGTAGAGCTCAAGCATATGGTACTTTAACAAGACCAGATGGAAGAACAGATTATGAGGGCACTGAAACTGCCCCAATTACACCAGGTGATAGTGTATTAAATGAATTTAAAAATTATGATGACTTATTAGCAGTTAAAAAAATCACAGGTTCAGGTGTTAGTTTTGTAATACCAAGAAGAAACTGGACAACAGGTACAGTTTATGATATTTACAGACACGACTATGAGGAATATGTAACTGGAAGTACATCAACAAGAGTAACATCAACAAGTACTGCAACGACTTTATTTGATTCTACTTTTTATGTTAAATCAAGTGATTCAAATGTTTATAAATGTTTAGATAACAATGGTGGTACTGCTTCTACAGCTGAACCATCAGGAACAGCAACATCAGTTACTACAACAGGTGATGGATATAAGTGGAAATATATGTACACTCTTTCATCTTCAGAACAAGCAAATTTCTTATCAACAGATTTTATGGGAGTTTCAACAAACTCAACTGTGGCTGCAGCTGCTGTTGATGGTGCATTAGACATAGTAAAAATTAAAACTGCAGGTTCAAGTTATACAGTTTCAGGTGGTGCAACATCAGGAACAATTACTGCTGTCCCTATAAGAGGAGACGGTTCAAGTGGTGTATGTTCAGTTGTACTCACTTCAGGTGCCATTTCAGCTGTTACAGTAACAACTGCTGGAACAGGTTATACATCTGGTTATATTAGAAACGCTGATATTATTGCAGCTACAAATGCTGGCGGTGCAGGATCAGGTGCAGAATTAGATGTAATTATTCCACCAAAAGGTGGTCATGGTAAAAATGCAGTAGAAGAATTAGGTGGATTTTTTGTAATGTTAAATACTTCATTAGAAGGAACAGAAAGTTCTAACTCTGGTGACTTTACAGCCGCAAACGATTTTAGAAAAATTACTTTAATTAAAAATCCTAACAACACAGCTGGTTCAGCTGCTTCAGCTGCAACTTTGAGAGCAACAAATGCTGTTAAAATTGCTGCTTCTCCATCGCCAGGAACATTTACTGCTGATGAAGAAATAAATCAAGCAACAACTGGTGCGGTTGGAAAAGTTGTTGAATGGGATGCTACTAATAAAATTTTGTATTATATCCAGACAAGGCACAACGATGCTGGTGCTGATACAAATGGAAATGTTACAGCGTTTTCAGCTGCAAACGTAATTACAGGACAGACTTCAAGTGCGACAGGTACTCCAGATACAACAACTCAAACAGTAAACAATGTTGTCTTTACTTCTGGATATTCTGCTCCAGAAATACAACACGATTCTGGTGAATTACTTTATGTTGAAAATAGAACAAAAATTACAAGAGCAACTGACCAAACAGAAAATATTAAGTTAATAATTGAATTTTAATAAAGGATCAAAAGATAATGCCATCACCAACTGATTTTAATGTCAGTCCTTACTATGACGATTTTGCCGAGTCAAAGAAGTTCCATAGGATACTTTTTAGACCAGCATTTGCTGTTCAAGCGAGGGAGCTAACTCAAGCACAAACACAATTACAAAATCAAATTGAAAATTTATCAGATCATATTTTTGATAAAGGTGCAATGGTTATTCCAGGTGAAATTGGATATGATTTAAATTATTATGCTATAAAATTAACATCAAAAAGTAATTCAACAATTGCTACCTATGTTGGCCAAACTTTAACAGGTGACACATCAGGTGTTACTGCTAAATGTATAAATGCTGTTGCTACAGATGGTACTGATCCAGATACTCTTTTTGTAAAATACTTTAATACAGCTTCAGATGGTTCAACAATTTCTTTTTCAAATGGAGAAACAATAACAGGTTCTAGTGCTGATACAGCTGTTGTTGCTTCAACTGCTACAGGCTGTGCTGCTCAAGTACAACAAGGAATTTATTACATTAATGGTTTTCACGTTCAAGTATCTGAACAAACTTTAATATTAGACAAATATACAAATACACCTTCTTATAGAGTAGGATTAGGAGTTACAGAATCTTTTGTAACATCAGGAGATGATTCATCTTTAAATGATAATGCTCAAGGTACATCAAATAATAATGCACCTGGCTCTCATAGATTAAAAATTTTATTAACACTTTCTAAAAAAGCATTATCTAGTACCGATGATAATAATTTTTATGAATTGTTAAGATTATCTGAAGGTAATTTACAAAATCAAGTTAGAACAACTGAATATGCCGTATTAGAAGATACACTTGCTCGTAGAACATTTGACGAATCAGGTGACTATATTGTAAAACCTTTTGATATAGACATAAGAGAACATTTAATTTCAGGAACAAATAGAGGTGTTTATGCTTCTAGTGATGGTGGAGACGCAACAAAACTTGCAATGGGAATTTCTCCTGGAAAAGCATATGTACAAGGATATGAAATTGACACTATTGCTACAACATGGACAGCAGTAGATAAAGCTAGAGATTACGACACACAAAATAATTTTAGTACAAGATTTGATATAGGTAATTATATAAATGTAACCAATGTTTATGGTACTCCAGACATAGTGTCAACGTCTGGTGTAGAAGCATTTAAAGGAATAACTTTACACGATACAGCAACAAGTTCTCGTGGTACAGCAAATACAGGATCAAGTTCAGGTATAACTACAATCGGTAGAGCAAAAACTAGAGGCTTTGAATATTCTTCTGGTACTGCTGCTGCTAATATTTTTTCAAACGCAAGTATAACAAGTGCTATTTACAAACAATATCTATTTGATGTTGTTTTATTTACACACTTAAATATTAAAACTGCTCAAGCATATACAAACGGAGTTACTATTACAGGTAATAGTTCAGGTGCTACTGGTGTTAAACAAGAATATTCTACTACAGAAAGTGCTACAATTACTGGTGCAACACAGGCTGATCCTTGTGTTGTAACATCTTCAAATAAATTTAAAGAAGGTCAACAAGTTACTATTGCTAGTGTTTCTGGTATGACTCAATTAAATGGTAATGTTTATACAGTAAGAAATCCAAGCGCTTCAAACTTCCAATTATACGACACAGATGGAACAACTGCAATTGATAGTAGTGGATTTAGTGCTTATAGTTCAGGTGGTACAGCTGCACACGGTGTTGTTATACTATCAAACGTACAAGGTATATTTACTGCTGGAGAAACAATAACAGACGGAAGTTCTACATCTGTTATTCAAGCAGACGCTGTTGGTCAAAAAGGTGTTACTTCATATGATTTACCATCAGTTAAACAAGTTGCGATGGCAGGTAGTCCTACATTTACTGCTGATACAGCACTTGACGCTACGAATGGCGAAAATGCTATACTTACAGGTTCATTAGATATTGCAAATGGCAGTGCTAGTGTTACAGGTATTAATACAAGATTTACTGAAGAATTAGTCCCAGGAGATTCAATCTCATTTACAAACGATAGTGGTAATACAGAAACAAAAATAGTAGAAGCTATTATATCAGGTTCTAGTTTAACAATGACAGCTGTTTCAGCTGCTGCTTCAACTAAAACAGTTGCAACAAGACGTAGAGCAAAAACTCAATCACCTGAAAAACATATAGCAATTTTTAATCTGCCTTATGAAAATATAAAAACATTAAAGACAGCAGCTAATAGTAATGCTTCAGATACAACTTACACATTTAGAAAACACCAAATTGCAACACTAACTGGAGATGGTATCGCTACTTTCTCTGCTGGTGTAAATGAAACTTTTGCAACTTTAGATGAAGGTGATTTTACAATCTCTATAAAAGCTACAGGTTCTGGTGGAACAGGTGCTGTTGGAGATGTATTAAGTTTAACAGGTAACAACCACGAAAGTTCTGCTATATTTGCATTGAACGGTGCTAAAACAACTTTAACTATAGACTTTGGTGCTAATTATGCTGCCCACGATATTAAAGCATTATTAACATTAAATAAATCTGTAGGAACTTCAAAAACAAAAACATTAAATGCAGCTTCAACTATACAAGTTGCTACACAGGCAGCCGTTGAGGCAAGTGCTGTTGGTTTAGGTAAAGCAGACGTTAATACACTTAATAGTGTTTATATGGCACCTGACTTTAGTACGGATGCAACAACAAGTCATACGGATGTTAGTGATAGATTTGAATTAGACACAGGACAAAGAGATAACTTTTATGACATTGGAAGAATTAAATTAAAGACTGGTGAACTAACTCCAACAGGAAGATTACTAGTTAATTTTGATTATTTCTCACATAGTACAGGAGATTATTTTGATGTTGATTCTTATTCTGTTGATTATGAAGATATTCCTGTTTACACTTCTTCTACAAGTGGTGTAAGATATGAGTTAAGGGATGCTTTAGATTTCAGACCAAGAGTTGATGACGCTTCAACAATAGACGCTGGTGTACAAGATAGATCATTTGACGGATCAGGTGCTTCTGTAGTACAACCTGTTAAAGTTAATTCAGACGTAAGAGCTGATTTTGAATATTATTTAGGAAGAATAGATAAAATATTCCTAGACAAAGATGGTAATTTTAAAGTATTAAAAGGTGCTAGTTCACATTCACCAAAAATACCAGGTACATTAGAAAACGCTATGCACCTATACACATTATTTTTACCTTCTTATACATTAGATACTGCTGACGTAACTATTGAACACGTTGATAATAAAAGATATACAATGAGAGATATTGGACGTATTGATGATAGAATTGATACGATTGAATATTATACTCAATTATCTTTATTAGAAGCAAACGCACAAAATTTACAAATACAAGATTCAAATGGTTTTGACAGATTTAAAAATGGTTTTGTAGTAGATAATTTTACAGGACATAATATTGGTGATGTAGGTAATAAAGATTACAAAGTTTCAATAGATTATGCTAATGGAGAAATGAGACCAACATTCCATGAAGACGCTGTACAATTAATTGAAAGAGATGATGATGGTACTGCTATTGCTGCTGTAGATAGAACAGACGCACAATATCAAAAAACTGGTGATATAATTACTTTACCTTATACTGAAACAACTTTAATAGACCAACCTTATGCAAGTAAGGCTATCAATGTAAATCCATTTGGAGTATTTACATGGATAGGTTCAATAGAATTAACACCTCCAGGTGATGAATGGAAAGAAACAGAAAGAGCTCCAGAATTAGTTATAAACAACCCTAATGGAGGTTGGGACAACTTAACTAAACAAACAGGTAACTCTGGTCAGTTATCAGAATTTCCTATGTCAACAGTTTGGAACTCTTGGCAAGATACTTGGACAGGAAAACCTGTTGAAAGTGGAAGAAGACGAGTTGGTACAACCGAAAGAAGAGGCGGTCATGGTTGGAGAGTTATGGCCAAAGAAGAAATTACAACAACACAACAAGTTTCACAAACAAGAGCAGGTATAAGAGCAGTTGCAATTCCTCAAACAGTAAGAACATCAATGGGTGATAGAGTTGTATCTGTTGCATTTGTTCCATTTGTAAGAAGTAAAACAATAACATTTAATGCAACAAGATTAAAACCAAATACAAGAGTTTATCCTTTCTTTGATAATGTTGCTGTAACTGCATATGTAACACCAGATGGTGGTTCATTAGGAGGAAATTTAGTTACAGACGCAAATGGTAAAGTTGAAGGTACATTTGCTATACCAGATCCAAAAGTAGATGCAAATCCAAGATGGAGAACAGGTCAAAGATTATTCAGATTAACAAGTTCATCTACAAATAGTTTAACAAATGCTAATGTTGAAACAGCAGCTAATGTTGAATATGTTGCTAGAGGCTTGATAGAAACTGTAAGAGAAACTATTATTTCAAGTAGAGAATTTAAAGTTGAAATGAGAAGTGTTACAGATACACAAACTATAACAAGAACATCTACAAGAACGGAAGAAAGACAAGTTGGATACCACGATCCTTTAGCACAAACTTTTTTAGTTGATGATAAAGGCGGAGTATTTTTAACATCCGTTGATTTATTCTTTAGTACAAAAGACGCAGCTATTCCATTAACCGTACAATTAAGAAACGTTGTTAATGGTTATCCAGGACAAAAAATATTACCGTTCTCGGAAGTTACAAAGAATCCAGCTGATGTTAATATAAGTACAGATGGTACTACAGCTACTACATTTACATTTGCTTCTCCTGTTTATATACAGGCTAATGTAGAATATTGTTTTGTTGTTATGGCAAACTCACAAGATTATAATGCTTATGTAGCAAGAATTGGTGAAACATCATTAGATTCAAATAGAACCATATCTGCTCAGCCTTACGCTGGCGTAATGTTTAAATCACAAAATGGTAAGACATGGAGTGCTGAACAAAATGAAGATATGAAATTTAAATTAAGAAGAGCAGAATTTAGTCAAGTAACTGGTACAGTTACATTAACAAATGATACTTTACCTGCAAGAACACTTAAAAATAATCCAATAAGAACAACAAATAGTTCTGGAGTGGTTAGAGTGTTCCATCCAAATCACGGTATGTACGGAACAAGTAATAATGTTACAATCGCTGGGGTTCCAGCTGGTACTCACAATGGTATTGCTCATACAGCAATTAATGGAACATATACTTCCATATCAAATATAACTTTAGACAGTTATGATGTTACAACAACTGGTACCGCAAATGCTACTGGAGATATTGGTAGTAATGCTGTAACTGCAACTCAAAACAGATTGTTTGATGTTGTAAACCTTGGTGGTATTCAAACTCTTACCGTACCAGATACAAATGTAGAATATTATATTAGAACAACAACAGGAAAAACACTACACGGTTCAGAAACAGAATTTACTTTAACAACGGCTGCTAATAAAGTTGCCGTAGTTAATAATGATAATATTTCTTGGACAGCACCTCAAGTGATTGTAAGTGAAATAAATGAAACAAATGAAAGTATTAGTGGTGGTAAATCTTTTTATACACAATTAGAAATGTCAACAACAAATACTAAATTGTCTCCAGTATTAGATACTCAAAGAATGAGTGCCTTCACAATTTCAAATAGAATAAACAATCCAACATCTAGTAACACACCAGATTTTGTTGATGATGTTGCTTCTACAGGTTCATCATCTGCTGCTATCTATTGTACAAAAACAGTAGGTTTGGAAAACAAATCAAAAGCACTTGACATTAGATTAACTGCTAATGTAAGATCAACATCTGAAATTGAGATGTTTTATAAAACATCTGGTCCAGATGAAGAAAGAAAAATAGGTGATATAAGTTGGACACCTTTTAATACAGATGGTAGTCCAGACTCATCAATAACACCTGCTGAGGATGATTTCACATTTAGAGAGTATCAATATTCAGCAAACGATATAAATGATTTTACATCATTTCAACTTAAAATAGTTATGAAAGGAACCAACTCATCATATCCACCAGTGCTTAGAGATATGAGAGGTATTGCGTTGGCGGTATAGAGATATGGCAAAAGTAATAGTTGAAGGATACAACCACTTAATAAGAGATACAAGCTCTAACGCAATTGTTAATACAAGTACTTCGGACTATTCTTTGTATATGGCAAGATTTAAAGCAAGAGAAAAACAAAGTGATGTTTTAAGAGATACAGTAAAAGAAATAAATAATCTAAAGAAAGAATTAAGAGAAATAAAAGAATTGTTTAATGAGATTAAAGGAGTAATTAAAAACTAATGGCTGCAAGAACAATAGCAACAACAGATACATTAGAAACGTTTAGAACACAATTTAACGCATTGTCTGAAACTGACTTTGGCGATATTGCTACACTAGACAACGCTCTTTCTGCAACGTCTGTAATAGGCGCTGTAAATGAATTATATTCTGCTATTGCAGGAAGTTTATCATTTAATATAACAGATGGTTCAAATACACAAACCATTGCAAACGCTCAAACTATTACGATTTCTGGAACAGCGAACCAAGTTACAGCAGTTGTTTCAGCAACAGATACATTAACATTAGGTTTAGCAAGTAATATAACAGTCAGTGGTACAACTCACGCTTTAGGTACGATAGCAATAAGTGGAAACACTATTTCATCAAGTGATAGTGCTACAGTTACAATAGATGATAATTTATCACTTTCAGCAGGCAAAACATTCACAGTAGGTACATTATCAATAGATGAAACATCAGGTTACCCTAGAATTTCATCAACTAGAGGCGATGACCTTTTAGTTTTTAACGCTATACCTGTTCTTCAAGGTTCTTCTATGATTTTTGAAGGCGCAACAGCTGACGATTTTGAAACAACAATTTCAGTTGCAGATCCAACAGCAGATAGAATAATAACAATACCTAACGAAACAGGAACCCTAGTAACTACTGGGAGTTCTGGAGTAGTGACAGGTACAATTATTGCCCTTGATACAGTCGCAGAAGCCAATATGGCCAACGATGCTATCGGGCAAGATCAACTAAAAAGTGTTGTAACATTACAGATTATCAATTCAACAGGAACTGTTGTAAAAACAATGTATGCTGCAGGCGCTTAAAACATATAAATAAAAGGAAGGTACTTTGGAAATGAAAGGTATCAGAAACAATAAATGAGGAAATTATGGCAGTAAGAAAACCTTTATATTACACAAGTGGAAATCTTAAAGAGATGGATACTACTTTGGTTAACCAAATTGTAGACCAATGTGTATATCAATATTCACTAAACCCTAGTGTGTCGCTATCAGTGGTTAGTAATAGTGGATCATTAGCGGCAATTAACGATACAAGAAAACAAGCTGGTGCGTATTCAACACACGTTTCATCTTACCCAAGTGAAGGAACAACAGCTGAACCATCAACAGTTACAGTTACTTACGACAAAATTTCAGAAACTAGGGCATCCGTATCACCAACATCTGATACAGGAAAAACTTGGCCAATCTATTACAATGGAAGTGGTAACATACAAGCAATGAGTCTAACGGATGTAAAAGATACATTTTTACACCCAGCGATTGATTTACTTGCTGCAGCAACTACAGGAACGCAACAAGGTGGAACATACCATATTTCAACATCAACTTCCGTAGCAGGTTCAACTGAAGTTTCAGGTGCCTCAACAGCAATATTTGTAGATACAAGAGCTGACGTTAGTGAATATACAGCTGGATCTATTCCAGAAACACTGGATCAACCGGAAAATATAACAAGTTATTATTTACATAGAGTTACTGGTGCTGTTATTTCATATACTGAACCTTATTACCTAGACGCTTCAAGTAATATAAAAGAATATACTACAGCAGCTTTTAATTCTTTGATACAAGAATGGACTAGATATACTGCTGTATCTTCAGGTGATGGTTATTCACTTGCTTATAATATAGGTGCAAGTGGTTCAGGTAATACTAGAGGTTCTGGTATTGTAGATACCATTTTAGATGGTGCTGGTAACTATCAACAAAGATATGTTAATACAGACGATTATAGAGCACAGGAATTTCCTAATGGTTCTACTACAACAGCTGCAACATATTATTTAAGAATAAATAAGTCTTAATAGACTTATAAATTATATTATGAATTATGAATATATTATTAACAGGTAGTGAAGGCTTCGTTGGCCAACATTTATTTAAATTTTTAAAACCCAATCATAAAATAACTTGTTTAGACAAGTTAACAGGTAATGATTTATTATCCTGTGACTTAAAGCATAATGTAGATTTAGTTATACATCTTGCTGGGTTGTCTGGCGTTAGAGATAGTTTGGAACGACCTACTGAATATTGGGAACAAAATGTAATCGCAGGTCAAAGACTTTTTGACTACTTCAAAGATACAAGAATCTTATACGCAAGTTCATCAACATCACACGAACCTTGGAGAAATCCATATGCTATGAGCAAATACAGCTTAGAGCAAATAGCACCTACAAATAGTTTAGGAATGAGATTTACAACTGTCTATGGACCAAATGCTAGAGAGAGTATGTTGATTCCTAGAATATTAAGAGATGACGTTCCATTTATAAATATAAACCACAGCAGAGATTTTATACACGTTGACGATTTAGTGAGAGGGATAAATACTTTAATGAAAACAGATTTAACTGGTGTAACTGATCTTGGTGCTGGTATTACAAACAAACTTATGGACCTAGTTGATTATTTTAAAGTTAGTTGTGATAAATTTGTCCTTGGAAATGAATTTGAAAGATTGGATAATAAGGCTGATAATACACTACTAAATAATCTTGGTTGGTTACCAAAGATTAACTTATACAATTATATAGAGGAGAATAGAAATGTTAACTAAAGAATATTTAAAAGAAAATTTAATAACATCATATTTTGTTGATAGTGAAAGAAAAAATATAGAGATGTTGACGACCACAAACGATAAACAAAAGGTTTTTACTACTGTATTACCTTATGAGGAAAATCATCCTCAATACATAGCGCTTACAAAGTTTATGGATATAGATAAAATCCATGAAGCAACTTACGAAAAAAAACGAAAAGAAAGAAAAGCGTTTGAAGAATCTGTTATGAGAATCGCTAAAAAAGAAGGTTTAGTATTTGATTCTGATAAAATAGATAGTAAGTTTTTCCCAAAATTATGTCAAGCAATATTTGAAGATGTTGATAATGTAGACCATCTGTTTGCATTAAAACTTGCTTTATTTGAGGTTGTAAAGATTAGAGATTCTAAAAACACTAAAGCTAAAAAGACATTAAGACAAGCTAAAAATAAGATTGATGTTTTTCAGGCTGCAATGGATTGTCTAGGTAAAAAATAATTATCCCACCAACCAGTCCAACCTTCTTCCATTATGTGGTTCATTTGACCTAGAGTACAAATACTAAATTCTTTTGGTGGCATTTCATACATATAATTTTTGATAGAAGGACAAACTTTATCATATGTTTCATATACTATTTGTTTATAATAAAACTCATCACTTCCTTTATTATATACTTTTAAGTATTCTGTATCATTTGATTTAAACTTATCCCATATCCAAGACTTATCTCCTGTCCAAGATACAACGGAAGAGTTTAATGGTGTATGAGCAGGTTTTCTCCACCAAGTATCATCTAACAATGTAAATTCTTTTCTAATTAAGTTTGGTAACTTATTATAGATAACTACATCTAAATCAAGGTATAAATTTTCTCCATCTCTAAACTTGTCATACATTTGAAGTTTATTATACCAGTTGCCATACAAATCAGTATCTATTACTTCAAAATTATCATACTTTAGACCTGAATAAGTGTCTATCATATGTTTTAAATTTTTAACGTGCCAGTCGGTAAACTTATTACCAAATCTGCAACATATTATTCTCATTATTTTACCTTTCATACTTATCTAATTTTAAAGGTCCAGTAATAGTCAATCCCATTTTTGGATGTATACCTGAATTAGCCGAACCGTGTAGCACATTATCGTCCCAACAGTATATATCACCTTTTTTCCATTGTAACACAGAATCATTAGCAAACAAAAATTGTCCTTGTTTCCAATCTTCTAAAAATATATAAAAACGCAAAACAG
>NYXK01000241.1 GCA_002685535.1 Deltaproteobacteria bacterium | reverse complement strand
AATATAGAGTTATTAAGTCTTAAATAGGAAGTGTTGAGATTAAGCGAGGTGGCCGGAATGGGGGGGTGGCCGGAATGGTGGGGTGGGACGTAATGGAATAGTTTTTTAGTACTTAAGACGTATCGCACCTGTATAATGTCTTTATGGAGGCAAAAGGGGTACCAAATAAGTTACACTTGGAAGGCCTAAGACTTTGGAATAACGATATCTTGCTGTCCGAGAACCTATTCACTACGTAAGGTGATTCTTATTGGGGTTCGAGTCCCCTCCCGCGGCTGCAGGTGCATCGAATCTCCCTCCGAATTAGTTATTCAATATGGGCTAAGAAAGAAATGAGCCTCTTTTAAGAGTTCCGTGTATATAATCAAGAATTGAATGTTAACGCTATTAAATCTCAATCCAAGAACCCCAAAGGTGTCTGGGCGTCCACTTCTCGCTTACGGCTCACCAAGTGCACGGCTTACGCCCCCAACAGCCCCCCAGAAAACCTCAAAGCGCACAGAGTACCGCAGAGCACGGATCGTAAAGCGCAAAAAGCAAAAGACACTATCCGGGGAACTGAAGCCGTCCGGAAGATCGCCGCTTGTGAACAGCCGAGACAAGGAGAACCTTGGTAAGATGGATGAGATGGACAGATGGGGAAGATAGAAGCGAGATCTAGACGGTTATTTGGATCTGATATCGATGCAGGAGCCGGAGATGAAGAAAATCTGGATCGTAAGGGGTTGGGTTAGGTTGCTAGCGTTTTATGAGAGATGGTTGAGTGGTAAAGAATAGGGTAGGTGTGTTAGTGTGGAAGTATTTACTGGCCGAACAGCTGGTTATTAGAATTGTCCTCTTGTCTTTACTTGTGTATATATTTACATTTCTAGTATCTGTGATGTGCATTTCTGCTTTGAAATGGTTAGAGAAAAACCTGCAGCCATGTTTGCCATTCCCTTCCTCTTCGATAAACACTGATCTCTACCTCCCTCTCTCATCCCACCTCCCTCCATTACTCACTCAGGCCGAGCCGCCCACACACACACCCACCCCCTAGCACTCAACGGACCAACCCCCCAAACTAGGAAACACCCAATCTTTCCGCCGGTCGGTGCGGGCCTATCCCTGTCCCTACATGAAAATCTGCCCGTGCGTGTCTCTCTCGCGTGCAAACCCTCGCTTCTCACTGGACCGCACTCGCGATGTCATGCAGCTTTGGAGCATCCTCGTCTTTTTGAGAGCTGCTGAGTGGATGGAAGGGGAAGGGTTTCGCGGGAGAGGAATGACTTGCTTCCGGGCCGGGAGGGTAGGAGGGTTTTTGGAGGGGCGAATAGGAGGGAGGAAGGCTAGATGGGGGAGGTGGTGAAGAGGGAGGGGGGATCCGGGATTTTGGGTGGATATTGGTGGGCGGGATTTGAACGAGAGGTCTTGAGTCTTGGGTTGAGGCTCGATTGATTGACTCTAGGCTCTATGGTTTGGAGATGAGAGAGGGATATCGGTTCGTGAAGCAGCAGAATCTTTGAAAACAAGGTTCTCATATCGTGACTGAGCTAGCTTGCAGGTATTTTCCCCTCAATCTTTAACGTTCAAATAACAAGCAACAGGAAGAACACAAATCTATAGCGGCTAGAAGACATAATCGAGGCGTTGAGTGAACTTTTCCGGGGCTTGTTAGACAGGCGGCACAATTCGGTACCTGGCTACCTAATGTCCAGACCAAAAGAAAAGTTACGGGACAAGTACCGTCCCGTACCACTCAGCAAATCTAGGTGATTATCTACCTAGTAGGCCCAAGTATCTAGTATCTAGCCCAAATTCATCCTCCAAATTGAAATCGAAATAGCTCTCACCTCAGAATATTACAGCATGCAACAGAAAATCCCCCCAGAAAGAAAATCTCGAAAGTAAGGCAATGATGATATGTACCACGCTTAAACGGCATTGCCGCATTATAGGTACAAGAGGACGAAGTCACAAAGTCCGGACGGCATCGCCGCATCACAGCACTCAGTCGGACCAAATCACAAAGCTAGCTGAAGGATGAGATGACAGACGCTGTAAAGCGTTACAGTGCGCCGTGTACGGAACAGACCGAGAGTACAAAATGAGGGGCTTCCAAACAGGCAGCAAAATAAAAACACAGAGAGGATACGAACGCAGCAGACGGATAGGCAGGTTGGGTATGCATGGGATTGGAGGTATGTATGCTGCTACCCACCGCGGTGACCTGTGATAATGCGGAGACCCGCGATGGGCATGATCGTGATCGTGGTTGTGGTTAGGTTTAGGGTTGTTTGCGTGGGTGCCTTGATGGATGTCGTGCTAGGATAAGGTAGGTTGATGGAGTGAGGAGAACATTTCCACAGCGTTACAGTATGTTTATGGGGGGAAAATAGAGCGCTGTAAATGGTAGGTAAGATTTACAGAAGCTGGTCAATTTAGATCGTCTCAAGCGAAGTATGGCTCTTTCGTTCTACACTGTCTCGATAACCTAAGTACTGCTGAGTATAATATCTGTATTGACGTATGAAAGAAGTCCTTTGCCTCTGACCCAATATCTTCACTTCCTCAATGTACGATGGGGGTCAAACCCACCACCACCCACCATCACTCACACCCACTCACTACCAACGGCAACTTCCCCAGACTCGGCGTCCCCACGTATCATCTCCCTTCTAGCGTTGTATCGCGTTCCTCACCAGGACCTCACCAGGACCTCAGCCGTTCAAGTTTACATTTGGGGGCTCTTTCCCTCGTTCGTTCATGGAGACGTGGGGACGTGAGGACGTGCCATGTCAGACGGATGTGATGCATCGTATCACTAGGAGCGGTACCGAAGACTGAGCGAACGAGGGCTGCATATGAGGGGTTTTCTTCAGCGGGGTATCCCGTCCCACGAAAGCAGTGGGGAGGGAGGAAAGAGGAGGATTGGGGATGGGAGAGGAGAGGGGATTGGGATTGGGAGACAGACGCTGTAAGCGCCGACGAGGTTCGCATTGGAGGGGTAGGATGAGGAAGGATGGGGTTTGTTGGTGGCTTGAAAGTTGAGAATCGGTGTGTGGAGAAGGGGTTGTGATAGGATGGATTGGATTGGATTGGATGTCTAGATAGTGGAAATCTTTGAGGGGACCGGTGACTTTTATGTGTGATGTGTGTGTGTGGGATGTATATCGGATCTCCGAGTCATGTCAGGTCATGTCATGGCATATCGTGGCACACATGAGGAAAGGCTGGCTTTTAGACATTGGATAACGTGGAAAACGAAAAGCATGAAGCTCAGAGCTCCCAGCCATAGATCGGAGATCCAATATCTTGATGGCTGCTCGCAATTTTGGGAAAACTATCCCTTCATCTCGACCAGGCATTTTCCTCGCAAATCTGCCTACCCCAAATGACCTACTCTATTTCCCAACAGCAAGATCATCGTTTCCCACTCTTCCTCAAATCAAGACCCAGGTCAGCACATCCCACCCCTCCATGCAACGAACCGAGCTCCGCTCGCTCAAGTACCGAAAGGAAGATTTGCACTTGTACCTGAGCTGCCTTGCCTGGTGTTCCACTGCCTCTGCCTCTCAGAATCCTTGAATCACTCCCGCTATGCTGTGCTCGTCCACTACATCTGCACAGACTATACTACACTGCACTGCACTTTGCAATGTCCCGAAATCTCTTTATATTGATTTGATTTGATATTTGGATCTCCGCTTGTTGCCTTGAGCTTTGGGAAGCGGGATATGGCAGTAGTTGATGGCAATAGGCAGGCACTTGCTTGATGATGACTTGATGAGAAGGATATGGCAGGTACGGAATGACCTAATCGTGATACCTGGACTCAAGCACGAATTGTTCAAGAGGAGGGGAAGTAAGATCAGAGTCAAAGGAAGAAACGAATGGAGGGGATAAGAGAGGAGGTGTCTCCATTTCTTGACGGGAAGATGCAGGAAGGCGGGGCAGAACTGTCTGCATGTTGCGATCCATATGAGGCTTGGATTGGATCAGGATGCAACGGCCAGAAAGATTGACCAACAGATAGAGACCGTAGCTTGGCGAGGAGCAGAAAGCAACAAAATAGCGGAAGAATAGAATACTGGACAGATATAGACAAATTGAGACGAGACTATCGACTAACTGGCCTCATGAGAAAGATGAAGTGAGATCTGATCTGCTCAACCTCGGCCTCACAGCAGAGAGGTTTGGAGGTACTTTATGAAAGGGTCTGTATCTGGAGTAGCAAGCTTCCAAAATAGCTTCATGTCTCGATTGCAGAGGGGTGATACTTGGCTACATCGGACTATTCACCTCTTCGGACCAATTCCCCTTCCACCAAAGCCAAATGAAGTAAACCGAAGCTCAATTGACTTTCCTCCTGTAATCTTCCAGACAGCCACATGCGCGCCTGCTGGGTGCTTGCATTGCTTCCTAGGCTGAATACCGAGGCCGGCGTGTAAATATGGTGGTCGCATCGCCGATGGGAGGTGCAGCAACGGCACGCAACGCATGTTCAAGGAAGATGGAGGGAAGGGAACGGATGACAAGGGAAGGGAAAGCAAAGGGAGGGTCAGGGAAGACAGACCAAGACCAAGCCGGGAAACCAACAGCTGCAGGCAGAGCATGAGAAGCACCAACACGGCACCAAAGCTCCACGAGTCAGGGTTTAGTTCGGGCCAGGCCGTCGCCGTGGCCGTCCAGTCGACCAAGCAAAGACCCTGGATGGGATGTTGAAGATCCAGAGGAGGTGGTGGAGGTGCATTGCTCCAGTGGTGGTGTATGGCAGCATGGGCCAGTAGTAACCAGGCCAGAGTACGGACAGGCAGGCAGGCAGGCCGTGAGTGCGTTGTACACGAAAGGTCGAGCACATTACGAACGCTGCAACGCGCTGCAGTCCGGAATCCTTCCCATAATTTCCCTCTCTTCTTCTATTATTGCGGGGTTGAGTTGAATGAGG
Organism: Deltaproteobacteria bacterium; assembly: GCA_002685535.1. Taxonomy (GTDB): domain Bacteria; phylum SAR324; class SAR324; order SAR324; family NAC60-12; genus Arctic96AD-7. The sequence goes on along the minus strand of NYXK01000241.1, from coordinate 1,584 downwards.
CCATCCAGAGAAGTTGTGAGGAAGTGAAAGCAGCAGTCTGTACAGAACAGACCAGACTGTCATACAGACGACCGTACCGTACCTTCAAACTTCTATCCACGATACCCTCGATATAAGATAGCTCATCTCAATTACTACCCAGTCCGGATAGTCTAATCACCTCTTCGTCCGGCTGCTGGTCTGCATTAGGGTCTTTGACTTACCTTACCAGACTTTGCCTCACTGGGCTTGTGTGTTTTGATACTCTTGTGTGACACCAGTAGACGAAAAAAAGTTGCTTGGTGTTGGGGCTCTTTTCAATTCTGCTTCTTGTCTTTTCTTAAGAGAAAAACATTTGCTGCCATTCGAATTTCGACATCCCGGACTTTCTTGAGCAAAACTGTCTGTGTATATCGCTTGATTGTTGATTTTGCTTGCTCGTCCACAGCCCAGCACAGCACAACTCCCGAGCTCCAAAATCCCGTCAGCTGCCCCCCAGCCAGACCACACCCAAACTTCAGCTCTTTGAGAAGAGAAGGGCAGGGACAAACAGAAAAGAGGGAAGGCATGTTCCAACCACAATCGACGCCATATTTCTCGTCGTATGGAGCATCGATACCGCTTCCTGACTTCGCTGCTTTCAAGCACCGTCTGGAGTTGTGGAGAGGTTAGGACCTGGACCCACGGCGTCTCGAGATCGCATCTTCAGCCCCGTGGCTACGACGGATCCATCCCCACTACTGAACTTCAACCACAACCACAAGAACAAAAGCACTATCAACAACCACGGCTCGGGCCTTCCGCTAGACTATCGCAACGATATGAGCGGCGCCAGCGATATCGAGGCCCAGGAGGCATTGGCTCGGGAATACAATGCTGCTCTGGAGGTGAGTTGGTGAGGGGGAGCTGTGATAATTGAATACCAAAGAGCGACGTACTTAAGGACTTGCCAGATAGATGAACGAAAGGAGAAGACGAAAAATACAGTAAAGACGCTGCTAATGCAAACTGCATAGATCTTAATAGTTTCTATGATAAGAATAATATAAATAAAGAGATGACTCGAGAGGAAATAAGTGAAAGCTAGATATAAGGAAGATTAGGGAAAGGAAGAATCCTATGGAAAGAGAGGGAAGAGCGATAAGTTAATAGATAAACTGTTTAAGTATATACTAAATAAGATAAATAATTATTACTAAAGTTAAAGCTAATATAATAAGATAAGACTAGTTAGAATATGCCTCTTATAATGTAGTAAGGCACGTGGTAATTAGGTGATTTGGATTTGGGTATATATATGGCTTTAGGATACATATAATTAGCTTTATCAAGCAAAGTATTATGGTTTGTAAATGTAGTATGTTTTTAAGGGATAATATTAATTGATTTCACTTGTTTATATTAATGACTTATGTAAGGAAGTACACAATTGAGGCTTTATCTTTACACATCCTTAAGGTTTGCGCTTTTATTATGATTTTGGCGATTTTAGCGATTTTGGTAATATTAGCGATTCTAATAATTCCAATGGTTTTGATATATATACACGCATTTTTTTGATTTAACAAGTTAAACTTTTAAAAACTTAATTGCCTTTACCAACTT
>NYXK01000240.1 GCA_002685535.1 Deltaproteobacteria bacterium | reverse complement strand
TTAACAGATAAAATAACTTCCTACGGAGAAGAATACTCCATTGCCATACGTGCTTTGGGAACTACAGATAAAGTCAAATTTTTCAGTAAGGAAAAACAACTGACTGACGGCGTTGGAGGATTTGCCCCACAGATGAGTGTATGGCCCAGCATTTCCTTCAAATAAGACTTCATTCCTGAAATCGATTTATGTATGTAAATCGGGGACTGTTTTAGGTGTCCATATAGGTGTCTATCATCCCTGATATTTAGTAAAATTTGGTAACACCTGTTATTTGAGCTAGCCCAACATACTAAAAAAACTAATTTATTATTTCCATGAAAGACACTAGACTAGTACAACTGAATCCACTAAAAAGGGAGAAACAACATGGCAAAAGCTTATGTGGTTGCTGTTTACAGCAAAATTATTGATCCAGAAAAATTAAAAAATTATATACAGGATTCTCGCTGCGTTATGGGTGCTCATGGAGCTAAAGCACTTGCGATAGGCTCAAACATCTCAAACATTTCAAAACTTGAAGGGATTCCTCCTGAAAGGGCGGTAATAATGGAATTCGAGGATGTCGAGGCAGCACAGAAGGCTTTTCAGAGTAACCAGGTAAATGAGGAAAAACTCGAAGGAGGAGTTGATCGAGTTATGTTTGTTGTGGAGGGTGTTTAAGAACCTAGGTTCATTACAAAACACTTAATTTATAGCACCCGCATGTCCACATGTGAGGAAATCAGCCTCACAACCAATTATTTGTTATCTATTTCGAGCCTGGATAGTACCAACCTGGCAGGACTTGCGAATGGCAAATGTTGAATCCCCTCTTTTCTAATATCAAGATCTTCCGCATAATCGTCACCATAAGTTCCATCACCCCGTTTAATAGTGGGATCATAAGATAATGACAATCTCCATTTTAGATAATCGTAAGACTTGATTGGTGGATAAATTGAAGGCTGATCAGTAAAATTTTCAATCATCACATCCCTACCAGGATCTAGAAAAAATGGCATCGTATATCTTGGCTTTGTTAAATCTGTATTGATTATTCTGTGATTGGAAGATTTTAGTATATCGTTTGACCATCTTGCAAACATATCTGCAACGTTCAAAACCAAACTATTCTCTATGTAAGGAGCATCAATCCATTCATCTGTTTGTCTATCTTGTACTTGTAATCCTCCTGGATCATCAAATCTCCAAAGTAAAGTAAGAGAACCATAATCAGTATGTTCCCCACCTCTTATCTGGTTTTCTTTTACATTATCATTCTCCCATACAGGATAATGTATCAGTCTCATGGTTGAACTTCCATCAATATGTTTTTCCACTAAAGTTCCATGAGGTAATTTGAATATATTTTCAAATTTATAAAGAAACTCATGAGCAATCATTCTAGTAATACGTTCTATTTTTTGCGCCATTGGTTTGAATTCAGGTATGTCTGTAGGCCAATATTTTTCTTGCATTCTATCAGGAGAAACCCAATTGTAACATTCCTTTAAATCTCCTGGCATATAAGGTGTTAATCGTTCATCCTCTATTCCACTATAACCAACATTATCTATTACACCACTATAACCATTTTTCAATTTTACTTCGGTTGGGAGTGCAAAATACTCTTTTACAATTTGACCCCAATCTGCAAATTCAGACAGCCAGGAATCATGTGTATGGGTGAATACTGCAAAACCACATGTGGTATAAGCATCATACATTTGTTGTTCTGCATTTTTGTCATGAAAATCTATTATCGGAATCATTTTTTTCTCCTTGGCTGGTATAAAAATTAGAAGTTTTTCTAAGAAAATAATAAATTATCTTTCTGATAATAGTGGATTTTATCATATTTTTGTTTTGATGCTATTGGTAAATATACCTAGATTAATTTTAGAGAGTGTTTGGATTATAAAAACAGCTAAAAGCCAAATCATAATTCTCGGTATAAAAAATGAGTTTGAATGGAGAAAATATAAAGCTGGGGACATGGAATAAATTCAGTCCTGACTCAGATCTTTCATTCGGAATTTGCTGATGGGGTTCCACGAGAAACTATCATCCAACTGCTGAGAATGATGAGGATTACCCCAAGCCACTCAAGGGGTTCGGGAAGGCTATCCCAAAACAAGTAGCCGAAGAGCAGGAACCAACCAAGTTTAGTATATATCATTGCCGAGATTGAAGTGGCAGAGGTGTCAGCAGTCTGGTAGGAACGGACGAGGCACTGCCTTGAGAGAAACAGCAGTACTGGAGCACTGATGAGCATGGGGGTCATTTTGTTCCACAGTACGGCGAAATCTATTATAGAACCCATTGCTACCAGTACTAGTGCAGGTTCCCAGAAAATCATAGCAGAAGCGGGGACTTTTTCTCCAGCCAACTTGACGGTGATCCAACGCAGCGAAGAGAAGAACAGGGCACCGAACATGAAAGCATAGTAATGCGCGCTGCTCCACCCCTGCCACTCCACTTGCATCATAAACAATCCACCTGCTATTCCAAATCCAATCGCTGGCCAGATCCGAGGTGCTGGTTTCTCACCCAAAATAAGTATTGCGAGAATTGCCATTATCACCGGTGAAAGTAGGCTCATCGTACCGAATTCGAAAACGCTCAATCCAGCTAGCGCACTGAGGAAGCAACTCCAAGCCCCCAGTGTGAAAAGACTTAACATAAACAGAATCTTCCAGGAAACGGGCCTGATCCGCTGAAGCGAGCCTTTTGTCAGCAGTTCCTGCAGAGCGGTAAAAATCATGAACATCGCAGCGGTGGTGAAGTTGATTTCAAAAAGGTTGTATGAATCAAGCAGCCATTTCTCCGCGGCAATGTTTGCAGCAAGCAAAAAGTATCCGAGAAGGATCCTGCCTGTAATAAATCCCTGGTTTGAAATAGTTAACATTCTTTATAAACCTGAAAAATTGATGATCATGGATCTGGACAATCTGGAAATAATACCCTAAACATACCAGTACCTCCAAGACTTTGGTTTTGTGTCCTGACTGATTTTGTGCAATTTGGGTTATATGTTTTTATCTTTTCTGCCTAAATTCAAACCAGAAACCATCCTTAATTCATTGGCATTGTCAGTGTCGTAAGGAAGGTTTTAAACTTATGCCTGCTGCTTATAACTCCGGTACCAATGCAAATACTAAAACAAGGACCATTGATCCCATTTAAAAATAATATATATATTACTATATTCGCTATTTAGTAATATAAAAAATTTTCATCATATATAATATATACTTCATTAGGAATGAGTTTGACTATTTAAACCGAAACGGAGAAAGATGAGTTCACAAGTAAAAGTCGCGATTGTTACTGGTGCTGGAACTGGTGTTGGCCAGTGTACTGCAATATCGTTATTGCGGGAGGGGTATTCTGTAGCTCTCGCAGGTCGCAGAAAAAATTTACTCGAGGTTACTGTCAAGGAAGCTGGAGACACTGGTTCGCCCACGCTGGTCATACCCACAGACGTGAGTGATCCAGATTCGGTACGAGAGTTGTTCAAACAAACCAAGAAAACCTTCGGGAGACTGGATTTACTCTTCAACAACGCTGGAATTGGTGCTCCACCCGTGCCTTTGGAAGATCTCACCTACGAGCAATGGAAGGCTGTTTTGGATGTAAATTTAACGGGATCCTTTCTCTGTACTCAAGAGGCATTCAAGATTATGAAGTCCCAAAACCCAAGAGGCGGACGAATCATAAACAACGGATCCATATCAGCACATGTACCCCGCCCTTTTTCGTCACCTTACACTGCGACCAAGCACGCAATCACTGGTTTGACTCGTTCTACTTCTCTTGACGGACGTGTTTATGACATCGCATGCGGGCAAATCGACATCGGCAATGCTGCCACCGAAATGACTGCTCCTATGGAGGAAGGTATCATTCAAGCTAATGGTAAAACTGTAGTGGAGCCCAGAATGGATGCCAGCAACGTTGCGAATGCAGTTGTTCACATGGCAAGCCTGCCATTGAACGCGAATGTGATGTTCATGACGGTTTTGGCAACCAAAATGCCTTTTGTTGGACGCGGGTAAATGAGGTATAGATACATGAATGGAGACTGGTATTTGACTGTTAAATTGAAAAAAACCTTAAGAAAATCATAATAAGAATAGAGGAATTCCTCATCGAAAAATTTTCAGTTGAAATTCACATGATTAAATATTTGTTTCATAGCATTTTTGTGTTACATTCCAGGAATGTACATTAGTTTTTAAGCTCCTTCTATGACAAACAGAAAACGATCAGCGCCTCCATCGAGTTTTTTCAGGGCTGCTTGATAGTCCTCACTATTGTATGCATTCTTAGCTGCCTCCACACTTTCAAATTCTAATATGACGGCTCTTTCAGGAGGAATCCCTTCAATTTGGGTAATATTTGCACTTCTTGCCAGTGCTTTCTTTCCACCGTTAGCCATCATGGCTGGAAGTGCATCTACTGCATATTTTTGAAGTTTCTCTTTATTGATTACTTTGTTGTAAATTCCTACAAGGTAAGCATTTGCCATATTGATTCTCCTTTTTTAATCATGAAAAAAATAATTGTACTATTTTTCCGCTATCCACTAAATCTGTTCATGAAACGTTATCTTTTTTTGGCTGGCGGTAAAACCGTGGGAAAAGGCTGATCACAAAAAATAAGCCGGCAACAATCACCAGTGTAAGAGGCAGTCCGTATGGATCCCACAGGTCCATGCTGGCTCCCCCAACCATTGGACCGACAAATCCCCCTATACCCCAAAACACTCCAAATGCAGCCATGGCTGTAGCTAATTCTGTCCCTTTGAACCATTTCCCAGCGAGAATCATAGACACAGTATATATTCCGGCAAAAAAACCCCACCACAGAAATAGTGTTGTCCATAAAAGAAATGGTAAATTAACAATGAATGGCCAGGCTGCAGCACCAGCTATGCCTCCGAGCGCGCATGCCACTAATACCTTGCGCGGATTAAAGTGATCTGCAAGCCAACCTATGGGAAGCTGTAATAACGCAGCACCTGCTGCACCAATGAACAGCATCAAAGTTGCAGAAGTCTCGGACATCCCAATCCTTAATCCGTAGACAGGCATCAGGCTTGTGGCAGCAAGTTCCTTGAAAGCCACCACAAAACAGGCCAGCGCAAGCAGCGGTGCCACTAAGGCAAAGCTAACCACGCTAAAGCCGGGATGGTCGCTGGAGTTCGGGACATAGCGTCCTGCCCACAGTAGAGGAAATCCAGCCAGGACCATCAAGCCAATTCCGACCAGAAACGGGAGTGTACCTTGAGTGCCTGTCATTGAAAGCATCAATGGTCCCAGGGCAAAACTCAATGCCATTGTGGTGTTATAAAGACCCATTACTCGTCCTTGGTGGACACGAGGTGTTATTTCTATTATCCATGTCTCGGAGACTACAAACAGGATCGAACATACGAGTCCGGCTAGGAACCGTAATACAAACCATACTGCGATCGACTGTGTACTCATGAGAGCGAAAATGAGGACGATTTCAAAAGCCACACCCCCAAGCAGGAGACTATGTCCTTCGATGTTTCTCAAAGACCATGGGACTGCAAAAGAGCCGATTATTATGCCTGCTGGAGCCGCCATGGCCAACCCACCGATCATAGTACTACTGACTCCGCGAACCTCGAGGATTAGTGACAGTAGTGGTGTAAATAGACTAATCGTGATGCCGTAGGTGAAAAGGCAGCCAATTAATGCAGCCAGAGTCAGTGCTCGTTCACGAGTCCAAACAGGTTCACTGGTTGATTTGCTCATGTTTTTTGATAACTCAGATCCATTAGCATTGCGTTTCCATTTCAACTGATATCATAACCTAAGTAACTACCTGGAAGGAATATTTTTGTGAGTTTGGCTTAGGAAATAATTAATTAAAGAACAAAAGCTATTAATTTTGTCTATACATGGAACTTTTCTTCTTTTAAGAAAGGATACTTAAATAGTAAAGCCCAAATGCCCGGCCAGGGGTTTAAGTTTTTTTAGAATCCAATCATCTTTCAAAGAACGAAAAATCAACAGTATCCCTGCTCTTTTCCCTGTAATTTAAGACTATGAAGACATTGCCTGCTCTCTCTGTCCACTTTAGAGCAAAGTATATATTCTTTCTCTGAAAAGTTGTTAAAAAATTGTGTCCCCATTATTGCATGTCAAAGATAGGTGTAATTTGCAAAAGACCTTGAAAATCTGATAAAATTGAATACTTTATGAACAGAGAAGTATTTATGGTAGAATGAATATTGCCTGACATTTTCCTGTTTAGTGAAATATTTATTTTAAAATACTGAGAATAAAAACATTTACAGACAGCAATTATGAAAATCCGTTTATTTTTAATTGTGTTGATTCCGACTTTTCTGTTGGCCTCAACTTTCGGGATTTATTTTTTTGAGTACATCTTAACGGGCAGTGATGAGAGCAAGTTCAGCTCAATATTTAACTCACTCTGGTGGACAGTAGTGACTTTTACCACAGTCGGATATGGTGACATGTCACCGGTTACAGTTCCGGGGCAGATGTTTACTTTCATTGTGATGGCTGCAGGTTTAATTAACTTTTCAATTGTTGTGTCTTTGGTGACAGACAAATTCCAGCAGTTTCGATCTGGACGTGACCGTGGTCTGGACTCATTGAAATTGAAAGGGCATGTTCTGATATGTTCTGATGATCCTGCGTGGATACTCGAAATTATTTCACAGAATCAAAAATATGTTAAAGAAGACAGAGTTGTTTTAATTTCTCCAAAAGGTGAGCATCCGCTGTTGGCAACGTCTTACAAAAACTTGAAATGGGTCTCAGGAGATTCTTTCGATCTGAATGTTTTAAGGAAGGCATCTGCAGCAAAAGCTAAAATTGCCTATGTCTATTTTAAGGACAACAGTTATGCCCTGATGACAGTCCTGCAGCTTGAGACCTTAAGTGAAGGCAGGATAGTTACTCAAGCGCAGTACGTTGGTCGGGAGTTCAGGAAATATTTTGAGGATGTAGGCTGCGACCATGCACTGGATCCATATGATCTTTATGTACCATTGATGCTGTTAGCCTTTCATTCTCAGGGGGCACCAGAATGGATCAAGGAAGTTATCAATGGTTCACAGGGACACTTCATTGCGTCCAGGGAACCTGATCCAGCTCACATAGGTGGTACCTGGCTGGAACTCATCAAAAAGAAAAAACAGAAGCAGGGCATAATGCCACTTGCGGTAGTGATAAATGAAGTGGTCATGATAAATCCGGATGCGACATTTGAAATTCCCAAAAGTTGTCTAATTATGCAGATTGAACCTCCTGCAGACAGGCCAAAAGGTGATCTTGAAGAACATGCGATCGAAGTGATAGGTATGGATGAAGTCGGAATTGAAGGTCACATCTTGATTAGTTCGGACAATCTTGTTTTCATTAATCGCTGTTTACTGGAAATGAGCCAGAGAAATCAGCAGGAGAAAATTGTGGTACTTTCCGAAATCTCTATGATGGATGAAATACCTGACAATTTGGATGTTGAGTGGATTGAAGGTGACTCAAACTCCGAAAAATCATTTCAACAGGCGCATTCAACTGAAGCGAAAGTAGCATTTATTGATTATGCAGATGATGGACAAAATCTCATGTCTGTACTGAGACTGGAACAGGCAACTGATGGAGAGGTTTTTACTGTTGCAACCTATCATAAGGAAGATTTTGATCAACAACTATTTAAAGTTGGTTGTGATTACTGTCTTGATCCGGAAGAGTTGATTGCTCCTATTCTTTCCCAGTCTGCGTTAAATCCCGGCTTAGGCACTTTGATTGAAGAAATTATTTTAGAGGAATCTACTACTCAAAGCCTATATTTACATAAGTTACACCAGGAATCGGAAAGTAAAAGCTGGCTTTCTACAATTTTGGAAACGAAGGAAAATGGCGGAGAACTTCCGGTTGGATTGATCCACAGTCAGACACATAAACTCCTCGTTAACCCACATCCGGAACTGATGGTAAACCCGGGTGATCAGCTTGTTTTTATTGCTCCTGTAAAATCAGCTGAGATGCTAAACGGTTTTGAGGGGGAATACATCGATGACTTAGATAAGTCAAAATTGGATGTTAAGCCATCAGCAGAGGCAGAGAAACTTTTCCGTAAAGGTTTGAAGTTGATAAAAAGCGAAGAAGATTTTGAGGAGGCATATCAATGTTTCCATCAAGCAGCTATTCTTCATCATACCAGAGCAAAATATAACCTGGGCTTGATGAATTTCAATGGAAAAGGTGTAGAGCGGAATTTAGATGAATCATATCACTGGTTCCGGGAAGCAGCAAAATACGGGAATGAAAATGCACGCAAAGCACTTAAAAGCACGAGGGTTTTACGGCAAATCCGAATGGATACTGTTGAGCATGAAACCCCGGAGTTTGACACTGAACTGGTGGGACGAATGACAGAGGAGCAATTATTCTGGTTTGCGGGTGCAGTTGTCTCCATGGTAATGGCAGATGAGCACATCGATCTTCATGAACGTTCATTCCTGCATTCTGCGATTCGTCTGGTGAAGGATAATAAGAAGATTCAGGAACTGGAAGAATATATTTTACGCTGGCAGGCACCGCCGCTTACGGAAATTAAATTCAGTAAAAAAGATAAAGGGCATTTGCTTGAAAGTCTGCTCAATATCGCGACCGTTGACAGAGATTTTGATGAGAGGGAAGAAAAATTGCTGTATGAAATTGCAGACGTGATTGATGTTTCCACAGAAGAAATTGAGCAACTGATCAAGCTAGGGCACAAGCGTATTGAGCAGTTCCGGGCTAATCAGTTGCGCGCACCTAATGTAAGGGCTAGATCCTGAGTTTCAGTAATATTAATAACAAGGAAAAAATACTCTTACAGCACTAAGCTTATACAAGTTTGAAGATCTCACCTAAACCATCCCTGATGGAACGTGTATCCTTCCAGTGATTGTTACCTTCTTCCACAAAAGACTCGGAAGCAGGTTTGTCAATTTCTTCAGAAAAGATATTTCTGAAGGTTTTTGATGCAAGATGGTCTGTCTGGACAACATAACGAACCCCGCCCTCGTAAAGTTTCAGTGAATCCTCATGAGAGGCTGTTACAGCTAAAAACGGAAGATCCGGTGCTGTATGTCTGATGTAAGCTGCAAGTTGCAAATCAGCATCTAAGTCACTACCAGTACAGGAAACAACAACTTTTGCCTCAGAAAGTTTATATTCTTTCCACACTTTAGGGTCATTTGGGTCAGCATAAACCGGATCAACATTGCAATCCTTGCGTTCCTCAAAATGTTTGATAATTTCTGGATCGCAGTCGATCAATAAAACGCGTTCTGGAGTGAGTTGTTCCTCATAGAACTCTCCTATCTCCTGAGCTATTTCGTTAAACCCGAGCAGAACAACATGATTTTTCAGTACCACTTTCTGTTTGTTTTCCAGATCTATAGCTGAAATATTTCTGTTTAATACTCCAACAAGCCATCTGAAAGAATTATATAGTCCCGGTTGAACCGCATGACCCATGGCTGAGATAACAAGTGAAAGAAGAATTACTGAAATTAAAATCGCAAAAATCCGATCGTCAAAGAGTTCATATTTCCATGCCAATAGTGCGACAATGATTGACACCGCTGATGACTGATTTAGGGTCGTCCCGATGAAAAAGGCAGTGCGTCCTTTGAGTTTTGTTGCATAACCGGTAATTATTAAGAATAAAGGTTTGATAAGAACAACTAAAATCAAGAGAGGTATGATTGCGCCCATGTTTCCGGAGAAATTATCGACCTGAATTGTTGCTATTTCAACTCCGAGTGTCAGGAAAAATAATGCCCCTCCAAATGATTTAAGGGGGCCTACCTTGTCCTCAATGTCTAGTCTATAAGGAAGGTTACCTACAGAAATTCCAGCGAAGAAAGCTCCAGCCTCTGGCGAAATTCCAATAAAACCGCAAATGGCCGCAATACCCATGCAATATCCCAACGCACTGACAAAGAGGAGTTCTGATGAACGTAATAAATAACGCACAACTGGTTCAAGTACTACTTTGGAAAGTATCATTAAAATAACTACCAAAAATACCAATCTCTCTGTCAGCCATAGGTTGAATTCCATGAAAGAATCTGCACCAGAAAAGAAAGTTGAGGAATCGGAAATTTGACTTACTACTCCTGTCGCACTTAATTTGGCAATGAAAACGATTGCACAGAGGGAACAGATTACAGCAATCCCTTTTGAAATCTGACCTTGTAATGATTCTTCTGTTCCGCTATCTTCCAGGGCGGAAAGAACCAGTATGCTTGATGGGACTGCAAGGCAAAGTGCAAAATAAATACTTTCACTAAAGCCTTCCGTTCCTGCAAAGCTGGATGCTGCCCAAAAATACAGAAGCAATCCCAAACCCATATAACCGATACCATTAACAAGAATCAAATTTATCCTCTTAGTTATATCAATGAGGTTGAATTGCAGTCCAGCCATGAATAGAATCAGCACAATACCAATTTGCTGGAATCCGGAAAGAATGGCACGTATTCCATGATAATGCTCGTCAAGCTGATCAAGAGAGGTTTCAGGAAGCCCTGCGACACTGGCCATGATGTAGCCCATGATTACAAAAGACAGAAGATTTGTCTGCTTGAGTTTGGTCAGCAATATAGTTAGCAGCATTGCGCCGCCGAGCATCAAACCCAGAGGTTTAATGAACCATCCTCCACCTCCCGCATATGCAGGAGACGCAACTAATAGCCCAATGGTTAAAATGGCCGAGAATCTGAAAAAAAGTGACTTATACATAAGACCTCTTTGTAATGTTGGTTAGCACAAAATTAAGCATTGGCAAAAGCGTCGCCAAGTCCTTCTTGCAGTTTTTTTGTTTCAGAAAAATGACTTTCGCCAGCTTCACGGAAAGCTTCTTTCGGTTCCTTAGTTTCTTCCATTTCAAACATATTGCGAAAGGATTTTGCTGCCAGGTACTCTGTTTGAATTACATAACGTGCACCTGCTCCATACAATTCCAAAGTTTCTTCATGTGAGGATGTAGCAGCAATAAACGGAACATCTGGAGATTCCTTCTTGAGCCAGCGGGAAATAGCTAATTCTGCCTCCTGGCCTCCGTCCATACAGGAGATCACCACTTTTGCTTTGTTAAATGCTAAATCTTCCCACACATCAGGATCAGCCATATTAGAGTAATGTGCATGGATGTTACTGTGACCGTGCTGATTTTCAAAATGTTCAATAATGTGAGGGTCTAAGTCCAACAGCAAAACTTGTTGTCCACGCTGAGCATAGAAGTCCGCAATTTCAATTGCTAACTCGTTATACTCCATGATTACTACGTGCCCTTCCATTACAAATTCTTCATTACCGGATTCTGCCTCTGCTGTGGATCGTCCATCCATGAAGCCCAGAGTTTTGGATAGTGCACCATAGAGCTGATCAAGAAACTGGTGGCCCAGTGAGGAAAAGAAAAATGAAATTAGTACCACCAAAGTAATCACAATAAACAGATGAGGATCAAAGAGCTTGTACTGCCAGCAAAGCACTGCCAGCATCAGCGAGAATTCCGAACTTTGGTTTATGATTGCTCCCATCAGAAAAGACGGTTTACCACTCAAACGACTCATGTACCCCAAGAAAAGCATCAGCGGGACTGTCAGGATTACAACTAAAATCGCTAGTATAAGTCCTTCTGTTAAACCGCCCAGCATTTGCTCAGGTTTTAATTCGGAAATATCGAAACCAAGTCCCATAAAAAAGAGGATAATACCGAAGGCTTTCAGGGGTTCTACTTTGTCTTCAATTTCGTGTCGGTATGGTAGCGCCGCAAGAGTAGCACCCGCAAAAAAGGCTCCGATTCCGGAAGAAAAATGGATCACCTCACAAAGTGCTGCCACTCCCATTCCATAACCTAAAGTTCCAATGAAAAGGAGCTCTCCTGATTGTGCAAAAAATTTGAAAAGGGGATTGAGAATATACTTTGTCACAAAATAAAGCACAATTGCCAAACCGATCATTTTTCCGAAAATCATCGCAACTTCTACACCTAAAGAGGCACCGCCGACTTTGTCAGGATTCAAGCTACCGAGGATGGCGAGTGCAACAACGGCTACAATATCCTGCAACACCATCAGTCCGAGTGCAACCTGACCGTGTTCCTGCGCAATTTGTCCAGTATTTTTGAGCGTGCCGATTACGAGGATAGTGGAAGACAAGGTGAGACAGAGTGCAAAATAAATTAAAGCAGGTGTGGCGTTTTCTGCTGGTAAACCTACGGCAACCATATAATCCGCGTCAATACCGACGTACAGTAGCCCAAGTGCTGCACTGATTCCGAACAGGCCTATGATCTGGCCAAAACCGTTAATCAGCAGTAGTTTCCAGCGTTTT
>NYXK01000239.1 GCA_002685535.1 Deltaproteobacteria bacterium | reverse complement strand
TCTCTCGTCTCCACCAAGCAGCAATTCACGTTCAATCAGTTTTGTGCGCTGAAGAATTTGATCAAAAAGCCTGCGGAAACGTCGAGCCTCCGCCAGAGAATTCCATTCCTGAAGTTGATGTATAAAATCCGCATCCCAGGTAGACACCTGTGCAAGTTCATTAATGTTCGCGCCAAAAAATCTGGTCAGCCAAAGTTTAGCTGTTCGTGAGTGATCGACTGGATGCGCAACTGCTTCCAACAGATCGAGTATTTCCTGAGCTTCACGTCCGTCAAACAAACCTTTCTGTTTGTAAAAAGAAAAATCGATGCCGTGCCGGCGCAGGGCTTTCCCCAATATTTCACCTTCGTTACTTTTACGAAATAGTACGCAAATATCCTGTTCTTTTAAAGCACGCTCTCCTTGATCATCCTGCCAGAGAGGACGTTGATTTTCAGTTGAGCCCATCCTCAGCAGTGCTTTTATTTCCAGCGCAATTTCCTCCGCAAAACGGATAGTCGCGTTTTCCGCCTGTTCATCCAGGAATAAATTCAGCAGCGCGCTTTGATTTTCTGCACTAATTTCCTTTCTCAACTCTGCCTGTACAGCTTGCAAAAAGGACTCATTTCCATAATATTTATTACCACTTAAAGCGGCTAACTCTGCTAATAAAGTTAAAGATATTTTTGGGTTTTTTACCTTTTTCTGCTCTGCTATTTTTTTTCCTGAAATTGTAAACTGAGCTTGCATTTCCAGCAAATGGATGGCATTTCGATTTGGGGTATCGTCCTTCAGTTTCAGTTCGGGTTTCCCGCAGCCGACCTGCTGATAGAGAATTCCACGTTTTTCCGGAAACCACGTGCCTCCGCTGAAAATCTGATTCAGACCTCGCAGCATTTCTTCAGACGAACGGAAATTCTTTTTCAACGCAAACGCCGAACGGGAGGTTTTTTGCTGAAAGGTTTTTCGCGCCTGCAGATAGGTAAAGATATCTGCGCCGCGGAAAGAATAAATAGCTTGTTTTGGATCGCCAATCACGATTAAACGATGCTCCGGACTTTCCAGAAACAACTGATGAAAAATATTCCATTGCCTGCGGTCAGTATCCTGAAACTCATCGACGATTGCACAGGCATATTTTTTACGCACCGCTTTTGTGAGAGCGGTAGGGATTGAATTTTCCACGTTTTGCGGAATCACCTGTTCTTCAACAATCCGCAGCAAGTCGTCAAAATCAAACGCACCCTGTTCCAGTTTGGCCTGAGCTAGTTCTCTACGCACATCTTCAAGAACCTGCTGTGTGACCCAGGCTTTCAGGATTTTATTTGAACCTCCAGATAAATTATAATTCTGCAGCAATTTCTCACACTCCGAAACTGCGTCAATCCAGGCAAGTTCTTCAGGCGGAAAATCTTTTGTACTGAGCCACTGTTCTCCGGACTTTAAATTTTTTCTGCATCTTGGCGTTGTAACCACGCCAATTTCCATTGCTAAAAAGTTGGGTAATATTTCAACAATGGATGAGCCTGCATGAGCGGCAGCTAAACTTTCCAGCAGCAAATCCAGGTTGCTCATCGTTTTCCTGCTCGAAGTTTCATTGAGCGCTGTTATTTCGAAGGCACTACGGAGCGGATGCTGAAGAAGATTCTGCTTACGTAAACTCAAATCTAGCGAAACTAAAAGCTGCCAGCATCTCGAAAATTCTGTTTGAAAAACGTCAAAAGCGGGCAAATTCGGTCTGAATTCTCCAACTTTAGAAAGTAAAAAAACAATGTCTTTTTCCAGTGATGCTAAATTTCCTTCTGCATATTTAACGTAAAGTGCAAAAAGCTCGGCAACAGGAGTATTTTGTGAGAGTAGTTTCCGTCGGATATATCTGCGGAAAACTTCCGGAAAAAGCAGCTCAGTATCGCACAATTGCTGTTCAAATAATTGCCTGTTTTCAAAAGCAAATTCACGTAAAATTCGTTTGCAGAACCCGTGAATTGTGTATACCGGCGCAGAATCAAAATCCAGCAAAGCCGCTTTTAATTGTTTTTTGCGGGCAGTGTTAATTTCCCAAGATGGTACTCCTGTAACAGTTGTGAAAGGAGCGTCGTTTTGTTCACAAGCTGCCAATAAATCCCGGAGTTTTGTACGCAGACGCAGACGCAATTCGGCAGTCGCTTTTTCAGTGAAGGTAACGAGCAGAATGCTTTTGAGTGGAATTTCCTGCTCCAGCAACAATTCTAGCACCAGTTCAACTAGAGCAAATGTCTTTCCGGTTCCGGCAGAAGCCTCGATCACCGCTAGTCTGTCATTGTCCGCATTGAAAACTGTGTCCGAAATGTCCAATTGAACCGAACCTTCAAGTTCAGCGAGGAACAGATCAGACTGCTTTTCAATATAAACTGAGGTAGAATTATGTGTTTCAGACATTAGAATTTTAGTATCAGCAATAGTATTCTGTATCTTAAGCTAAGCGGCTGGACATTTCAACTTTTCAAAAATTGCGGGAGCTGATAAAAACTTGTCCTTCTTCTGCTTTAAACATAAGCTGGACGCTTGTTTTTCCGGCACATTTCTACTTTTCAAACTCAACCATTCATGCTTTCCAAGGCGCTCATCAGCTCATTAACGGACCATCTGCTGCAGGCGGTACTGGTAATTGACAAGAAGGGGGAGGTCGTTTATTGTAACGATTCTGCCGCGCAATTCTGGCAAAAAGATTCTGTGCGGCTACTGGGCAAACAAAGCAGTGCGTTGTTTCATGAGGATCCTCTGATTAAGGAAAAAATCAGCGGTGCGCTAGAAACCGGTAAAGTTTTCAGGATGGGAGGATATGTTCTGCAGACACCTCCTTTACAGGAGAGAGGTGCCGAAATTGTGGTTGCTCCGGTGCTTAACAAATACGGCCACGTTAAACAGGCTGTCATCACTTTGCTGGAAAGTACCAATCTGCAAGAATCACAAGCCAGAGAACAGGAGGAGCAACTGGCACGTTCGCTGGGAACACTGGCCGCGTCACTGGCGCATGAAATTCAAAATCCACTCGGCGGCGTAAGAGGTATGCTCCAGTTATTGGAACGTGATCTAAACAAGGCAAAGATCAAAAACACCTCCACCGGGATGATGCTGGCAGAACTGGATCGTGTCGAGCGTTTGTTGAAGCAACTGTTGCTCCACTCACAACCAATGCCTCTGGAGATAACTCAATTTGACGTGCATGAACTGTTGAACACGGTTATTCTTTTTGAGCAAAACACAGTTTCGAATATTCGTTTTATCCGCAGTTTTGACACCTCACTTCCGGACATACAGGCTGATCGTGACAAACTGCATCAAGTATTTTTGAATTTGATCCGAAATGCGGTTGAGGCATCCCCCTCCGCTGCCACCGTTACAGTTCGTACACGATATTGCGGGAAATGGGAACTGGCCGGAACGAATTTGAATCCTGAACTGAATTATATGTTGATTTCAGTAGAAGATGAAGGTGCAGGAGTTTCTCTCGCACTGCGTAATCAATTATTTAAACCGCTGTTTAGCACTAAGGAAAAAGGCCACGGTCTTGGTTTATCAATTTCTCACCGACTGATTCAGGCTCATAAAGGCTTATTACGTTACTCTTCCGGTAATTCTGCTGGAGCAGTCTTTCAAATATTTTTACCACATCTACAGTTGGAAAATTAGAATTAGCTATTATTGCTATCCCAGAGAGCTGTTTTATATGATTATTATATCTAAGCTGAATTAATCGGTAGTAAAATACCTTTTTCAGAGTTTTTAACTTTTTAGTGTATAATCAACTCTGCTATAATCAAATCAAGCTGAAATTTTTCACCAAGACTTTATCTTTTTACAACTTTAATTTGCTAATATTTTAAAAAAGGAAAGCAATGAGTACAAGTGATCCAATCGTTATTGTAGGAATGAGCCGTACTCCAATGGGCGGATTTCAAGGAGTTTTAAAAGATGTTTCCGCACCTGAATTAGGAAGTTTCGCCATTCGTGCCGCTCTTGAGCGGGGCGGAGTTCCTGCGGAAGATGTTGATGAAGTCCTAATGGGATGCGTACTCCCTGCAGGTATGGGACAGGCTCCTGCACGTCAAGCTTCTCTCGGAGCTGGAATTCCTGACGCAACAGGTTGCACCACCGTAAACAAGATGTGTGGTTCAGGAATGAAAACAACTATGCTCGCACATGATTTGCTGAAAGCTGGAACAAACGAGGTCATGGTTGCCGGAGGACTCGAAAGCATGTCGAATGCACCCTATATTTTGCCCAAAGCCCGTTCAGGTCAACGTCTTGGTCATGGTCAAATGATGGACCACATGTTTCTTGACGGACTCGAAGATGCCTTTGATAAAGGTACACTGATGGGTGTTTTCGCGGAAAGAACCGCTAAAAAATACGGATTTAGCAGAGAGGCTCAAGATGAATTTGCAATCCGTTCTTTAACACGTGCCAAAAAAGCAATCGAGGACGGAAGTTTCGATGCAGAAGTAACTCCGGTGACATACAAAAATCGTCAGGGAGAAGTCACAGTTGAGCGGGATGAACAACCACTAACAGCAAATTTGGAAAAAATACCAAAATTGCGGCCTGCCTTTGATAAGGACGGGACAGTCACTGCGGCAAATTCTTCTTCTATTTCTGACGGTGCCGCAGCTTTGGTGATGATGAGTGAATCGACTGCAAAAAAAAGAGGATTAAAACCAATCGCGCGTTTTCTGGGTCAAAGCAGTTTTGCACAGGAACCTGCATGGTTCACAACTGCACCGGTCAGCGCAATTAGGAATCTGCTCGAAACTCTCGGCTGGAATGCGGATGACGTAGACTTATTTGAAATCAACGAAGCTTTCGCGGTAGTCACAATGGCTGCCATGAAAGATCTCGAGTTGCCTGCTGACAAAGTTAATGTACACGGCGGTGCATGTGCACTCGGACATCCTGTAGGTGCTTCCGGAACAAGGATTCTGGTGACCTTGATCTCCGCGTTACAAAAATACGGTAAAACCCGCGGGGTGGCCAGTCTCTGCATCGGTGGCGGTGAAGCAACCGCGATGGCGGTTGAAGTCTTGTCCTGAAAAATTATTTTTATTGCAAATAAACTGGTTCAAGGCTATCATTATGGGATGGGAAAAATAATACAAGGACTTGCAAACTGTTGAACAAACTGGTGATATCAGGGTTGTTCACAATCTCCGTTTTGAGTTCGTTTTGTCAGGCTGCAGAAATTTCGCAAAACCACTTAAATCCCATTGGAAGAAATTTAAAACCTTAATGGCGGGCGTAGCTCAGCTGGTAGAGCTCTGGATTGTGATTCCAGTGGTCGAGGGTTCGAACCCCTTCGCTCGCCCCAGTTTTTTCTGCTGACAAATTTTCAAAATTTCCTACCTAAATTTTCTGCTTGCGGGCGTAGTTCAACTGGATAGAGCGTCAGACTTCGAATCTGAATGTTGGGAGTTCGAGTCTCTCCGCCCGCACCAGCATTAGCAATGGATTACATAATTTATAAAGTCAATTCCTTTCAACTTCGTTCCATTTTCGTTCCACTACAATCCTATCTTATCATGTAGACCAAGTTTGGAATGGTGAAGGGGGACCCCATGTGGCTATACCGATTATTTTTGGTTTACTAGCATTATGGTCTTTTTATATCTCTTTGATTAAAAAACATTCTCTCGAAGATAACTGACTTGATTCAGGGCATGAATTGTGCTAATTTTAACTCATTTAAATAAGTATAAGCACTTGGATTAGCAAACAATT
>NYXK01000238.1 GCA_002685535.1 Deltaproteobacteria bacterium | reverse complement strand
TGGGCATCCCGTCCGCTCTGCCATACATAAGCCTCAGATCGGCAGATTAGTAGTTGGGTGGGTGACCACCAGCGAATACCTGCTGTTGTATGTTTTGCTATTCTTTTTTTTTCTATACATCTTTTAAAATTTTCCCCTTCTTCAGCTTTATCATTTGGGCTGACGATTGCAGTCCACTTCTTCAGATTGGAGAGCTGGATGAATCAGAGGGTCCGTCTGAACACTCCCGGATATTTCATTGAACGATTTCTCACTACAGCATTGCCAAGAGTAAACGTGCCAAGGACAGTTCCAGAGTCTGTTCTCGAATTGATCTGCTGGCTGTTTATTTTACCAATCTTCAAGTGGGGTTTCAAGAATGGTATTCATCAATACACTCTGCGTTAAAACCCAACTCTGATATCAGGGTCACATGCACTAGAAGGCAGGAAGGAACAGGCTTCTATCTCCCGCTCCGTGTAGAATTCGGGGAGCATTATGCTGTGGTTTGATTGAATCGTATCAATCACCGTCTTCTGAGAATTCATCGAACAAATTTTGTTTGGACGAGTGCTAACATCCGAAGAGAGGCCAGAAAAGCGGGCTCCTTGGACGCTCCATCATACACAAGCCTTGCCTCAGATCGGCACACACGTGAGCGACACCTGACAGAAACCTAGCAGTTATTGAGCAACTTGGGAAAGTCGTATCTTTCCAAGCACTGTAGAGACAGGCCCAATGTCAGTTGGCTGGCTCATAACTTAGCCTTATTCCAATTCAGATGCCAATTTGGCTTTCTCCTTTCAAGGAATGCTGCAATCCCTTCCTTCACATTTTGTCCCTTTTTCAGAAAGGGTTCCCAATACTTATCCTGGAACTCCTTGCCAGCCTCAAAACTATCCTTCCCGCTCATCCCAAGAAATATCCCTTCCCTGGTCGCCCACACAGCATCTGGGCTATTTGCCGCAATCGACTTCGCAACTTCAACAGCTTCTGTCACAGGATCATCGGCAAGACGATCCACCAGCCCCCATCTCAATGCTTCTTCGGGCATAATGTTTCTACCTGTCAGGGTCATATCGACTGTATGTCCCCGACCGATTTTCTGGACCAACAGAGGCAGTGTCCCACCTAGCAGAGACAACCCAACTTTCACATCTGCCGATGAGAAGACTGCTTTCGGCGAACAGATGACCATGTCACAATTAATGAGCACTTCCATCCCGCCGCCTACTGCCAAGCCATTGACTGCTGCAATGATGGGCTTCCGACCACGTCTCTGTGAGATACCACAGAATCCTTCAGGAGGTAGTACTCCCTGCGTTTCTGTTGGAGCTTCATTCCACTCTATTGTCGCATTCAGGTCAGCAATGCTTCAACATGGTTTCGTGTAAGCAGAGAAGACGGGTTTTTTCTTACCTCGAAGATCTGCGCCAGTGCAAAAAGCACGCCCAGAACCAGTAAATATCCCTACCAAAAGTTGGGGGCTGCTGTCCATCCACTGCCATACTCGCGATAATTCCTCATGTCCATGATTAGGTATCGTATTTAACTCCTTTGCTCTAGTGAGAGTGACAAGTAATACTCCATCGGCTGGGAAGCTGAGGGAACAGATGGTGGTTTTAGGGTGAGGTAGAGACATGTTGATCCGAGTGGTATGCAATCGGATTAGGGAGGAAACGTGATATATTGGTACATTAGAAGATCATGCCTCTGCTAAGATAAGTCCTTTCAAAACAACAGTACACTGCTATTAATCAAGATATCTCGTACTTCAAAAGGTATCAGGGCAGCATGTTGATGTCATGTAGGCCAATGATATTTAGTAATCATTCGGCTGGTGGTTCAGGGCCGAGGTCCGCACGCTCCACGGAAAGTTTAATATTTCTTTGGAGGGAGAGCAAGATCGGCTGTGGTATTGCAAGCAGCCACGAGTGCATTTTCTAATCTCAGCGTCACAACGTATACGAAAAGCAACATTGGTGCATAAGGGCAATTTCCTTGGCAAAGTAGGATTGAAAAACGACGAAGAAATTATCACTGATATCATCATGAGATAGAAAAGAAGAGATTTTGTAGCGAATTTGTATTCCAGCAAGTACAGCAAGCGTTCATACTACTGTGATTTCTTCTTCAACTTCCCCGAAAGGATAATCCGTATATCCCTCAATTTCGTTTGCTATAGAAGTTATGTATACAGTCGCATTATTCCACTTCGTCAACTTCTTTCCAAGCCTCAGCTTTTCCACAAGGTCTGGATTACTGATGAAATATCTGCCAAACACGATGGCATCCACTTCACTCTTTTCCACCTCATCGAAACAATTTTCGCTATCATAGTTCCCATTTGCGAGTACCGGTGTCGTCTTCAACACCTCTTCAAAGTGCCGGAGATGGAGATCTTCCACTGTAGCAGCAACTTTACCTTCTTTGATAGCTGTGAAGATGTTGTCTATTTTGGTCTTCTCCTCGAGCAAGAGATCTGCTCGCGGCTGAGTCAAGCAAACGTACGCGATTCCCCGCTTTTCAATTTCGCTCAGTAGATATCGCCAGATCGCAATTGGATCAGGATCCAACGGCAGCCAGACTGTTCCCCATGGGCTCGTTCGCAATGCTACCCTGGATGCTCCGATGGCGGCAATCACTGCATCGAGAATTTCGAGGGTGAACCGAGCTCGATTCTCTTTATTACCTCCGTAATTATCAGTTCGGAGGTTGGTGTTACTATTAAGGAATTGGTCAAGCAAATATCCATTGCCTGATGCCTGCATTCCGTCAAATTCCGGTTTCAAGAGAGTGTTGTTGCTACTTACAATCTCCACACAATCAAAGCCGGCCTCAATTGCGCATTTTGCAGCATGCACATGGTCATCGATTGTGTCCTGGATGTCTTGCAATGTCATCGCCTTCGCTATCTCATGAGGAACGGCAACCCCTCCTGGCGTGTTCCTGTTGTGATAGCCCAAATTCGTTGCAGAAGAGCTTAGTGGCTGGCGACCACCAAGCGAGACCGAAACTGCACAGCGTCCGACCTTGTAAATTACAACGTCAAACCTCGAAGCTTTGAGCCACTTGACATGAGTAACTTGCATGCCATAGCTGGCACGCCATGAATGCACCCTTGGCGTGCACAGCATCCGTCACCTTCTTCCACTGATGTGAAGTTAGCACTGATCTCTGTAACATCCGAACGCTAAAGTACGATGCCTGAAGCAAGTTTTCTAGCCATATACATTTGACGTTCCAGGATTAGCCAGTCATGGGGGATCTATACGTACTGCCCTCACATGCTCACGTGCAAACATGCCAGGTGCATCATGGTATCCTCCACCCTGTCTCATTGTCAGTGTTCTTGTTGAATTATCTATTATACAGCGGTATCCCTTCTCGAAATAACCTGTTTTGCTTGGGAGGACTGACCATGAAACTTGGATGCATGCCTTCCGTAACAAGTAGCCCTCCTTTCGATGCTCTTTGAGTATAATACTCTGTGACAATCGGCTTCGGCACGCTCCCAGGACAGCGCAAGCGCGTCATTGCCGACATAATGACTCGATGTCCGAGATTCATCTCCCCCAGTCGGATTGGGGAAAACAGCTTGCTGTTCTTGCGAGATGTATAAGTTGAGCCCATGATGGTGGTGTTGTGATGTGCGATCTGCTGAAGACGAGATGATGATACGGTGTATCGTGTATGATTATCGATGGAAGGAAATGATTGTGGGGCTTCAATCACTTTCTGCGCCATTGTTAATGGGAATACAGAGACTTTAATATTGGAGCTCAAAGAACTCCGTTGAGGATCGCTTATTTCCATTGAAGTCAAGATATATCCACATCTGAGGCGTTGAGCTGCCTGCCAACTCAACAACCAGCTTAGAACTGCCTCGGCATGTCCATATTCTTTCCAACCCGCCTCAAATTCACTTAGGCAATGGCCGTTTTCCGCCAAGACTCATGCAGGTATTCATGATCCAATCAGAGGATCGCAAAGTCCGCACCTGCGTCCGCATCCCCACATTGTACATGAAGAAGCTCAAGTCTCAATGGAAATATAGAAGAGGCTGTCCTTACATTGTACGGGCAGGTATTGCCCCGAGTGGTTAGTGATCGTAGGTTGTAAGGATTAGTAATCTGAATGTGGGAGGACCACGCTATATTTTGTTGACTAGGTGGATGAAATGGATGACTCGACTACTGAGTCTTGCGATCTATGGGTACTTGCAATCAATCTCATCTTTGTTGATTTCTGTCCGCTGGCGCTGACCAATTCAAATTGGTATTGTGAAGGTCAACGCAACATCATTGCAATGAGTTGACAATCATGCGTGTGCCCATGTCATTTTCGGTATAGGTTGGTTCTGAACAGAGCTCAGCTGGGATCACTCAGACTTGTTTACAGGATACTTCTTGGGCCTCTGAGCCTCTGAGCCTCTCAAGGCGAGGGCGCTGGGACGAGAGTAATGTTTACCAATTTGCCTCGCTTAAACTAAACGAGATCAATAGAGACGGCGGGCCAAAGATTTGTCAAGGTTCAAGCTGTCCAGAGCTAGAATGTCCATTAATCTACAGAACTTACGAATCATCGATAGCGTCGTCATCAATAAGCGTGCTGCTCAGAATCCTCAGAATCCTGGTGTACCGATCCACTCTAAATTTCCCAATGTCATCCAAAAGGTGCACGAACTGCAGGAGGATCCTTCGAGCAGATTGGTATCCACTGTAGTGGATTGACCCAGAAAGACTGATAGGACCGCCATGTCTGATGAAGTCGACCGCGGGGTCCTGAGCGTGGCCGTTGCGCTCAAAATCGTGCGACAACCCCTCCCTCCCGACTATCTTCCAATCTACAGGGTCTAGAAGCTCGAACGGATCGGTTTCGGAGTTTATCGAATCTTCTGGCACCATCAGGGTGTATAGAGAGAGAATCAAGGCAGATGTGAATAAGCCGTTAGATGCATGGAACGGGTCTCCATCCGACGCTCTTCGATCCGACAATATCCTGTACATCTGTGCCGCATGGAGAATCGCCCTTCTAGCTCCTGTTGTCTGTGTCCAGACAGCAATATTATTGAAAGCCTCTCTTGCTGCGATTGCGCCAGCACAACCAGCTCCGAGCTCGAAAAGGCGCATGTCAGCCGTGAGCATGATGCAAGTACTATGCCACATCGCCATGCAGTTCGGATTGTTCAATCCCATCATGTCGCCGTAAGACTCCAGCACTTCTACCACCAGAAGTCTCGTGACGTTACCTCTTAAGTCAGTCGCAAAAGTCTCCCAGGGCACGAAAGATTTCTGGCCCGTTCGTGAGCTACTCCTTGAGAGCAGCCGAAAGTAGTCGTCTGAGATCCGAAGGCGAATAGTGCACAGCACACCATGCATCCCTAGCAGATCTATCGGCCTCACCGTTAGAGGAATCTCCACTCGCATAGAGGATAACTTCATGGCTGGCATGAAGAGAAGATGACCTTTACGTTGCAATTCTAGCCATATGTCCGCTGATTTTGCTTCGAAAAGAGCCACACTACACGGTAACAACCATTGCATGTGGTCACTCCGTAGCAATGGGCAGGTAGTCTGGACTGTGGCGAACCACGAATCAACAAGAAGCAACGTCACAATTAACCTGGATATGTTAGAATTTATTTATGCACACTATCCTCTGCGAGAACTTCAGAATTTGACTTGCCTCTTTGCAGATTCGACTCGACTCCATGCTTTCCACCTCCACTCTGTGTCATCGAAGGAGCCCAACAAATTCTCGTCGAGCTTTTGACCAGTCTCGGCGGCAAATAATCCTTGTTCTTGGGCTTGCTGAGTAGTGAATCAGTATTAGGATCTTTCCGAGATTGAAAAACATACTGTCAGAAGTTGGACATAAAGTCTTTGGGATCTAGGCTGATCAGCTCTCTCCTGTGAAGGGTTCAGTATGCCAGCCAGGGTTTTTTGGGGTATTGGTGGGCGCTACCCCAAGGATTTCCGCTAGGCATATTAAAAGCATACCGCATGCCACAGTTCTCACATACGAAAGGCTCGAGAGACAAGAGTCCCGTGTATGATTTCTCATTTGAGTCTCGACGATATCCATAACAACCTAGAGATCCTCAGTACGTATAGATGATGGTGGCGACTTCAAGACGCCAAAATAGGTGCGGGCGATTTCAAGGAATGGGTTCTGCTCACATCAAAAGCTCTCTGAACAAATGTTTTGGCTCCATGGGTGTTTATCAATGTCAATCCGATGAGACACATGGTAAACAACGTAGGCTCATCAAAGACTTTCGGATCAAAAGTTGGCACATGAATGAACGGAAGAAGGGGATGAAAGTGTCGGAAGTAAAGATCCAAGGCCATATCGAGTATCTCTACCGGCGGAAATTTAGGTTCCGAAAGCAGACCGCTATTAACGTCTGTTGGTGGGCTTTGTGGAATATCGTCTGGGCTCTTCTGGCATGTAGAAGGAGAGCGAGCATCTACATGACGCACTTCGTTGAACATTTTTTCCAACCGCGCCCCACAAGACCTTTCCAAACCTCTTCTAGAATTACTCTGAGACTGAGGACTCGGAAGTCCCTGAGGGATGTTTGAGTCGTCCTGGTGCTCCTGTCCTGCTAGAATATTGTCTGAAGAGAAAAGACACAAGTCCTTCCACAGCGAATGCATAACACGTTTGTGGTTACCAGAATTATGAAACCAAAACTTTTGCACCTGGTCGAAGCGATCATCCGGAATGTCATAATTCGATGTGCCCGCAGATCCAAGACTGATGGATCGTAGTCTTTTACTGGCCCGTTCAATTGGGAATCCGGGTGTAGAGACTAGGAATCCAGAGTGATCGACATGTGTTTGCGAGAGACCGCTGGAGTTCAATTGGCTGAACCACGTCTGGAAATCTTCGGTCAGAATCATGTCTTCAGCACCAGCATTGAAATTGTCGAAGCCATGCATCTCGTCCCCATTTACTTGCCGAGTGCTCATCCCAGCCCCCACCGGAAGCATTTCCGTGTCAAGGAAAGATGCTTCATTGGGAAGTGCAAAAGGTGTGTTGTTTGCTAGGAATCCGAGGCAGTCAATGGAAGTTGCAGAATCAGTCTGGGCCTGAAACCCAGCAACCCGCGAGTAACTTTGATCATGGTGAGCCGAATTTCCCCTTACTTGAATTGGCCTTCGGGATCTGGTTTCTGAGATCGACTGCCCTTCCGACTCATTTCCTAGCCACATGCCCTGACCGAGCTGTATTTCTGAACTCTGCTTTGATTCTTCGCGACTGATTCGACCTGAAATCCTCCTGCATTCAGCAGCCGGACTATGGATAGATAAAGGTGAAGTTCGTGCAGCTCCGTGGCTATCCGACAGCCCATTATCGCTGGGACATGAGACATTTTCTGAGTTTGCCTCGACTGCTTTTACATGACCTTTCTGGTGACGGCACAGTACATCACTGTTAAGTAAGTTGGCTTATGTTGCTTGAGTGAAGAAAATGAGGATTAATTCAAGCAGAAACACATTGGATTGTTCGAATGAAATACCTTCTGGAGAACCGTTTCGAGCATTGAGTGCACTTGAACGGCTTTTCACCCGTATCTAGCACATCTAATCAGTCGAATTCGAAGATTCTTTAGCCTGCTTCCACTCACGAGAGCGCTCATGACGCTTGAGATGTTCCACCTTACGAAAGCGGCGATCGCAATAGTTGCATTTCCGGGGCAGGACAACCTCTGCCTCTGGTGCCCATGTTTCTGTAGCTGTTGCCATTGTGAGGATATTTCAGACCTCGTAATAGCTTGCTGTCAAGAGTCTTGCGTGTGCCTGATTCAGGGAATGGCCTCGATGGGTCTCTGATTTGAAGTCAATATACTGTAAGGCGGTGCTTTAGTTCGACTAACAGATGTGCGAACTTGTCAGTAAGCGACTAATGATTGGGACTTGAGTTCTTTCGCATTGTGAAAGACTTGTATCGCGGTATAGCTTCCTGGTTGTTTGGAGCATTGAAGTGATGCAGTGTTGAGAATGTAGCTTCTTGGCGTCTGGGGTGCAGACTAACAAAGGGAGGGGAAAGAGGGGGTTTTCGGGTACTCAGTGGCGGGGTACACTAGCGCTAGTAGTTGGAACCTCTTGAATAGCAGTCGTCGGGTCAGGGGCAAAGGTCTCCGAGCAATTTGACTTTCTACTTACTCATGTGGCATTACCACCTGGTACGGTACCGAGCCTTGGTCCCCTGTGGGGCCCGTCGTCGCACCCGCTTTGGTCGACATCGGTGTCTCTGAACTCGGACGAATATGGCTCATCACTTCGTAATCTTGTATTCTTTGTTATGGTGGATTCAGCCAATAATGTATGAAGGCCAGTTCGACTGCAGTCTAGATGAGGAACATCATGGATGAAGGCTGCAACCCCGCATTTTTAACTCCACAATCGTTGTGTGGAGGGATGTGGGCTTTCGAGGAAGATCAGAATAGCTCTCAATCTTCCGTGATCAAATCCATATACCTTTGCAAAAAGTACATTAGTGTTCTCCGAGGTGGATGCTGATTTGAGCTTACTTCCGTGTGGAATGTTTATGGTCTTGGTTTCAAGCGTGGACATACATATTCGAGCTTAGGTCTCTTCTTTTTTAATTCGATAGAACGATCCGCAAATACTTTTCCCGTGCACCAACCAATCCATCACAATGGTTTCCATTAAACACATCTCATCTTTGAGAGACGAAGATCTTATTCTAGCTCCTGATATTGACGTTCCAACTCTGAGATCTGCCTTGGAGGAGTTGAGTCGCATTGTCGGATCCGACAACATCGACATCTTGACTAAGGACCATATGATGCCCGATGAAGATGGTCATTATTTCAATGTTCCCCGAGAGCACGACCTTTTCTATGTTCTGGAGAAAGACACATTCTTAGCCAGCGCTGTGGTCTCACCCAAGAATACTGAGGAGGTCTCGGCTATTGTTAAGCTTGCAAACAAAGTTCTGCTTCCATTATGGCCAATCTCCCGTGGTCGTAATCTTGGTATGCTTTTCATCATCATGAATATCATTGAGAGATTGTTAATTGGTTATTCCAGGTTATGGGGGTGCTGCACCCCGTCTCCGAGGAAGCGTTGTCTTGGACATGGGGAAGCAGATGAATCGTGTGCTAGAAGTGGATGGCAAGAGTGCTACCTGCCTTCTCGAGCCAGGAGTGTCTTATTTCGATCTCTATGACTATCTTCAGAAAAATGGATTCAAACACCTTTGGATAGATAACCCCGACCTTGGTACGTTGAAATTAACCACAAACATGCCACTGAGCTGACAATCTATTGGAATACAGGCGGCGGATCCGTTGTTGGAAATGCACTCGACCGGGGTGCTGGATATACACCTTACGGAGAGCATTTCTCGATGCATTGCGGCATGGAAGTTGTGCTACCAACTGGCGACGTTACTCGCACAGGAATGGGTGCCTTGCCGGGTAACAATACTTGGCAAGCATTTCAATATGGTTACGGACCCTACCCAGATGGGATTTTCACTCAATCGAACTTTGGAATCGTGACTAAGATGGGATTCTGGTTGATGCCCGATCCAGGAGTGAGTTCTCATGTGCGCGGTGTCCCATCCTCCTGACTGACAACTCCAGGGCTACCAGTCATACCTGTTCAGCTTCCCCAGGGATACTGATCTGCCTGCTATCGTTGAGATAGTCCGAGTGTTGCGATTGAACATGGTAATCCAAAATGCACCAACAATCAGAAACACTCTTATCGATGCTGCAGTCCTGGCACCAAAAGCCAAGTACACTTCAAAGACTGGCGTCTTGAACGACGAAGACATCGACAAAATTGCCAAAGAGATTGGTGTTGGGCGATGGAATGTGTATGGTGCCATGTATGGTCCTAAGGAGATGAGAGACATTCAATGGGAAGCTATCAAGTCGGCATTTCTTACTATTCCAGGGGTATGTCTTGCATCTATATGGAATGAGTGCCAGTTGATTAAAGAGATACTGAAATTTTGAAAGGCAGTCTATACCTTTCCGGAAGATGTGGAGAAGGGCGATGTCGCAAAAGTCATTCACATGCGTGACGATACCTTGAAGGGACTGCCCAACACTTACGAACTAGGCTGGCTGAATTGGACAGGGCCGAAAGGTTCTCTTCTCGGATTCTCGCCAATCTCCCCCACCACTGGCCCTGATGCGATCAAGCAGTATAATATGGTGAAGCGCAGATTCACTGAGTTCGGCTTTGATTACATCGGAACGTTTATCGTTGGTTGGCGTGAACTCCATCACATTGGTTGGATAGCCACTTCGGTGAATTAAGCCCTTGCTGATGCGAATATCTAGTATGCCTCACATTCGATAAGACCGATCCAGAGTCGCGGCGCAAAGCACACCGATGTATCGAATTACTCATTGATGATGCTGCCAAAGAGGTCTTGCTCTACCCTCATAAAATCACTGACGAGAAATGCTAACATGAAAGTAGGGATATGGGGAATACAGAACACACCTCTGCTTCATGGACCAAATCGCGAGTGTCTACAACTGGAATGGAAACTCGTCACTGAAGCTCAACGAGACCTTGAAGGACTCACTGGACCCTAACGGAATTCTTGCCCCTGGTAAGAGCGGTATTTGGCCGAAGCGATTGCGTGGGCGTGGCTTTGAGATCAAGCGAACGCAGGAATATGACGGCGGCCACAGCGATTATGAGAGCACAGTGATCCCATCGGGGCGCATTGAAGGATCAAAACTTTGACGCAGAAGTAATGCGATCTTGAAGTTGACAATTGATATACATGAGTGCTACTTAATATTATGCCCGTCTGAGAACCAGATTTTGCTTGCGAGGCCAACCGTGCAGCCCTGAACTTGAACATGTATCATGTGTTTCGTTAACCTACCAGGAACAATGTACCCACTTCTAAGCCATCTTTCAATAACACTTGACTATATTTAGAAATCTGCATTTTTCCTAAGTTAAGTTGGTATAGTAAGGACCAAATCTATGCTAGGACTTGATTCCGGGATTCTCGTACCCAATCATGTTTCTCCGGCTCAGTTACACTGTACAGGCTTTGGAGTATCATGCGGTAGAAGTCGCTGCAATTAGCTCGAGTTCTCATTCGCGCCATGCTTTCGTGCAGTAGTGTCCGCCTTCAAATCAGAAAGTCAACCGTACCCCGCGTTCCTCCACATCTGCCTCCACATGCTCTCCACATCCGCTTCCTCCACATCCTCCACATCAGGCGCTGCCCCACGTTCTCGAATTACCTTTCTTACTGATTAATAAACTTCTAGTACCAGTTGGTGAACGGACTAGGCGGCCTTCCAAGAACCTTGTTCGCTATCGAAGAGCCTGTGTCGCTACTGTGGAGTACATCGAATCTTGGAACGTTATGCCTTTGGTTCTAAATTAGACTCACGGTGCTGGAGGGAGAAGCCGGATCACAAAGCCATTGGCTTTGATCTGTTCACCACGGGTATTCTGGTCTTTTCGATGAAGTGTTTAGCGCTGACATGATGCCGTTCGGGTTCATCGTGACCGGCCGGTTGAATTTTGAATACCGAAGTCAACCTTCGGCACTAGAAAATCAGGACGGATCCTGTGAGAGTAATAGGTTGTCAGATTCAAGGGAGCATGTTGAAAAGTCTTACATGTCGCGATGTCAATTGTGGACTTCGGGTGTCTGACAAGCCCCTGTGGTGTCGGGGGCTGGCTCGCTAAAGCTGCCTATCGATGCCCACAAGGATCCTGTAAATCTAGGTATGCAGGCGAGCTCTCTACCACCAAAGAGTCCCTGGAGCCCTGTGACTTCAGACTGGCCACGATAACTTTACTACTTGTGCTTGTACTGGTGATCGGCTAGTGCGAAGGCCCAAAGCCAGATATCACTCAAGTCGTGTCAGAAATGATTCGAAATTCGAAATGCTCATTTGCAACTTCTATCTATTTCATCTGATGTATTTTTGCTCATGTGTTTCCCCCTTACATCCAGCACTTACCCAGCCAGCAACTTGCTTAATCAATTCCGATACCACCAGGTTTTGTGAGCTCACATCAACATCGACAGCCTCAGAACCCATCAGCAAGAAATTGCTCGACAGTTACCTTTGTTTCTCCCTCCCACTTTCGTAATCTCTCAGTTGCAACATCTGCCTCCTCAAAGATAAGCTTTCGGATGTTCTCAGACCTTGGCTCGAAGCGGGCCTTGAATGGCTGCGGGCGGGTGTTCTCAGCGTCTGTGAAAGCGAAGATGTCCGGCATTACCTCATGTCCCTGGACTCAATTAGTCACAGAAATCTGGCAAATTTTGCTGTACTCACATGCTCATCCAAGCCAGGCTTGATATTGAATGCCCACATCAACTTCACAATGACCATCGAAATTCCCTGCTCGGCAAGTGGCTGTCCACTGCAGGTTCTGCGTCCCCACCCAAAAGCATTGTGGCCCTTGATGTTGGGATAGTTAAGACTCTCTTTGTTCATGTAACGATCAGGATTGAATCGGTCTGGCTCCGGAAAATATCTAGGGTTCCGATGAATGGCCCAGAGATTGCCGTGAATTGCGATATCCTTGGGAATCAGGTAGCCCTTGTAGATATCATCTTGAATAGGAGCATGAGGCAATCCGCCAAGGATCGTGACACTCCTCCATCGAAGAGTTTCCTTGAGAATTGCTGCACAATACGGCATCTTCTCTAGATCTTCCCAAGTGGGAACCCGGTCCCTTCCAACAACTGAGTCGATTTCATCGTGGGCTTTCTTCTGTACTTCGGGGTGTGTAACAAGACCCAGGATGGCACTGAGTGTGGTGCCTGTCGTGGTATCAACGCCTCCGCCGATGAGGTTCGCAGTCATTTCGGATATGTCATCTTTGACCACAGACAATTCATTTTGTGACTGGATTAGGGATTTCGCAAAGTTCGGTTCGGATGCCGATGCTCCTTCTTCTGTCAAAGCAAACCAATAGCGACGCAATGCAGCTCCCATGTTTCTGAGAGTTGTTGGAAGTGGGTAGATCCAGGGTGGTAGGTATTGTAGCTCTGGAATAGCTTCCATCCAGTAGGCGCCAGGAACTTGCATGTATGTGACAGTCTCCATCATCTGAAGAGCAAGTCCCACAATGTAGTCATTCTTTTTGGCGATGCGGCGTCCCCAGCCTAGTATGGAGACGATCGAACATGAAAATCGTTCGATGGACAGGGAAAAGTCTTCCGAAGAAGTGGCCAGGTCGCTGATAAGAAGTGAGATCTCATCATTTTGAAATCCTCGATATTGTCTCACGGCCTGGGAGCCTACTGCTCCATGCTGAAGAGTAATGTCAACGACAATTTCTTCTACAGAAGGTGGCGAGACACTTACCGTGAGCTTTCGATGCAGTCGCCAGTGGTCGTTGTACTTTAGGAGTACTTGATTGTTCTTTCCAATACCGGTGACATCTCCCATGACCACTTGTCTCGGTCTCGAAGAATAGATTGCTGCCTTCTTTTCAAACAAGTCAGATGCAACCCAAGCGTCGTTGACGAAGATGTTGGGAACGCGACCGATCCAGATGGTCAAAAGCCCGCCACCATACTTCTCGCCCCAATTCTCAAAGTCTCTCCAGGGCTTTGACTTGGGTAGAGACAACATGTTACCCACAATGGGTAGAGGGAATGGGCCGGGTGGAAGCTTGCACCTGAGCATAAGCATTGATGCATAGCTGTACAAAACAGCAATGGTTGATGCAAAGGCAATGCATATCGCTGCGTTGAGGAGAAGGGACAGAGGATCTGTCGAGAAATTTGCAGTCAACATGATGACTTTGTTGTTTCAGCAAATGTCTGATGAAAGAATGAATATGTTTGTGAAAGCTAGATTTCAAAGTCTTAAGGGAAAATCAAAACCTCAAACTGCAGAATTGACCTCACACTTAAGTGTCAGAAGCGATGATGCTACAAATGACCTTTTTGACATAGTAATGCCAGCCGCATATTGGATTGTGGAGGAAGCTCATTCTCGGCAGTAATCATGTATCGAGGGGGAAATGCGGAGGATACATGAACCATTCGTGGGGCAGCGGGGTAGTGGGGTGGCATCATCAAGCATGTGTCTCTTGCTCACCCTCCACATCTATCTGTTCAACGTCCAGATCGCCAAATAATATACTGTCATGTCACGACATAGACTATTCGAATTTATGAGTTTATGGAACGCCAATTACATTAAGTTGGTCGTGGCCGGTAGTTCCACGGTGGCTTCTGGGCACTTCACTTCATACGAATCCATCTGGTAGCTCAAAGCATCTTCATACCTACCCTTCTCCAGGAGTACAAACCTTGGGTCAAAGTACACACCCAGTTGTATCCTACGACTCTGCACGTCTGCAATGAGAATGTATTTAGATTGTAGTCCAGCCTTTGTTGGCATTGCAAGCGAACACCAGGGTTAAAGCGGGATCTTGGCCCAGCGCTCCCTGTCTCCACACCAAATCCCCAGACAATGACAGGGCATGAGTATACCAAGTATATTACGTTATACTCTGTGATTGAGGTATCGTATCAAATATTCGACCGACCGACTTTCAACGCCTGTCGATTTGTTGGTTATCAATCGAACAAGAAGTGAGTGGGAGCTACATATTCAAGCGTGATCTACACATCTGGAGTTATTCCCCAGAAAGTTTCAGCTTTCCCACCCATATCCTCAGCAAGCCTCAGATACTTCCTTCTATATTCCTTATTCCGCTCTACGAAAGCTTCTGCAGCCTTCAACTCGTCTCTGCCAACTTGATGTCTATGCGCAGAATCTGGTCCGTCTGCGATCCTCACAAATCGAGCATATGTCCACATCTCCGGCAGAGGAGTGTGCTGAGTCAGGCCCTGCCCGCCATACATCTGCATACACCCGTCGATAACTCGCGTTGCCATATTCGGGATCAAGATCTTGCTCTGAGCAATGGCATATCTTCCAGCCTTGTTGCCATGAACATCCATGGTATCGGCAGCGTTCAAAACGACCAGTCGAGCTTGATCAATCTCTAGTCGCATCTGCGCTATGCGTTCGATATTGCTGTCAAATTGACCGATAAGTTTGCCTCGTGGAGTCTTGCGTTTATCAATACAGCGGATGAGTGCAAGTTCGTAAGCTCGCTCGCACTGCCCAATCAAACGCATACAGTGGTGGATTCGCCCTGGACCGAGCCTCCCCTGTGCAATTTCGAATGCCCTTCCTTCACCCAAAATCATATTCTCGATAGGAACCCTGACGTTTTCATAGAGATACTCGCCATGACCCTCGGGTGCATGATCATATCCCATGATCGTGAGATTCCGGACTTGAGTGATGCCAGGGGCATTTGTGGGGACGATAACCATCGAGTGACGAGCCCACTTATTGGAATTATCTGGGTCTGAACAACCCATGAGGATGAAGAACTTGTTCTCTGTATTCCAGATACAGTTTCCATAGAGTTTCCTTCCGTTGATCACATACTCATCGCCTTCTCTCGTGATGCGGCAGCCGATCTGAGTGGCATCTGAAGACGCCACGTCGGGCTCTGTCATTGAATATGCTGATGACGCTGTTCCATTCAGAAGCGGCTGAAGCCATTTCTTCTTTTGGTCTTCGTTACAGTACTTTGCTAGAAGTTCAATGTTCCCCGTCTCGGGTGCGTGACAATTCATGGTCTGTTCATGTCAGAGGAATTCTCCTTCATCCGCGTGGACGTACCTGCTGAGCCCAATACACCCTTCCCATCAACTCAGCACAGCATGCGTACTCCAGGTTAGTCAGACCAGGACTTTGTTCAAAATGTTTCGGCAAGAACAGATTAAACAGTCCAGCTTTCTTGGCTCTTTCTCTTAACTCCTTCATCAGTGGCTGAGTGGTCCATCTCTTTCCTACTTCAGCGATTTGTGCCTTCATAATTGGCTCAGCAGGAATGCATTCCTCCTCGACAAAGTCATAGACTTTCTGGATTTTATCTATGGCATTGGGACTCAATTTTGCTCTCACCCATGGTGGAATTCTCGTGAATGCTGGGCCGTTTAGTTCCATGATTCTGTCTCTTTACGTCGGCTTGACGGGTATTTAATTCTCCCGAGTGGAAAACTGTGGGAGGTGAGGACAATCGAGGAAGGTTGTAGCCTGTAGATTGAGCGAGCTAAAACTGATCCGCGATAGAGCTCTTGAGAAAGAGACACTTTTTTGAGTATCAGTCTACCACTCTTGAAAGTAAGGCTGAATCTGTATATCTGTAAAGTAGACGTTTTGTGATCCTGAGCTGGGCTGTCGGCATACCTCGCTTTGGGGTCTTAGTGCAGCACGAAATTTGGTACTGTGTGTGAATTTTTGGCTTGAGAACAATTGACTGAAATTTACAGCAGATCGAGTAGACCTTTAACCATATCGTAATACATAGCTATTTCCATTGGGTACGATCAATCAGAACCTGGGGTCTGGGAGTTACCCCGCAGCTGTCAGCCGAGCTTGCCGAGTGCCGTCTAAAGTCCCCTTGAATACTCCAAGATTGCCCCCGAAATTTCAGGTTTGAGTAGCACAAAATTGAAGTAGATGGGCTTGGATAAGAACATTGATCAATTTGACTGAAATCACATTCCTAGGATCGTTTAGGAAAGAAAATGGGCAGGCATGGATGATGATCACATTTTGGCGAATCTGCCAGCTTTGTACATCATCCCACCATCAACGGCTATATCGACGCCATTAATGTAACTTCCAGCTGGCGAGCAGAGATATATCATGACACCAGCAATATCATTAGGTTCGCCCAGCCTTTTCCGAGGATTCGCTTCTTCGAGTTCTTGCGTCCCTCCCAAAATGTCGATCAGGCCTGAGGCCAATTTGCTGGGAAAGAAGCCCGGAGAAACCACATTTGTCGTGATATTACGCGGTCCAAGCTCTATTGCAAGATTCTTTCCAAGATGAGTTGCAGCTGCTTTCGACACAGCATACATGATGGTTCCATTTTCTCCAGTGTGAGGAACCGTCTTCCCGGCAACAGAACTAACGATAATGATTCTAGACGGATCGTTTTGACTCGCAGACTTTTCTAGCAAGGGAGTGAAC
>NYXK01000237.1 GCA_002685535.1 Deltaproteobacteria bacterium | reverse complement strand
TCACTGGCCGTCTTCTTCTTCGCATCTTTGTTGGCCTTCTTATCTGGATTCAATCTTCTCACCTTCTTCGTTCTCCCTGCCATCTTACAGGAATGGAGGGTTGTTTTCGAGTGATATAGAATGCAGATTCGTTTCAGCGATGTATAAAACGGACTGGTTGGATAATCTGTAGACTTAAGAGACATATGGTCTTCTTATAAGTTTTGCAACAATCCAATTTTGGCTTCTATAATAAGCAGTTCTTGGCTCTCTATTTTACGCCAGTTTTGGTTTCGTATAAAGGGAGAGAGGATAGTACTCCGCGTAGAGTCCAATTCAACATCTCATCATGAAGAATGGCCATAATTCGTGCTTTATTCTTGGTCATCTTGTTTGGTTACGGCTTTGCTCATACTGATACTGCTGAGAGCTGTACAGGAATGCAAGCAGAGGCAACCGTAGAAATCCAATACGATGGTCATGTTGGCTCGGGAATCATTCTGATGACAAGCAACCCTACGTCTTGTGCGAACCTTGTTTCCTCGAATCCGACAGGAACTCTTTCAAATTCAATCACTGCGACGTCAACGTTACCAACGACGACGTCGAGCAAGACCTCCTTAACCTCCGCTACTCTGTTCAATACTCCGCCATCATTTGGGGTTAGTCGAACGCAGATAATCAATGCTACATCCACTGGCCAACTCTATTTCCCTACAACTATAGGGTCTTCCCAAATTATGACTGGTGCCACAGGGACTCAAATCCTGCCAGGGCAGAGTACTTCTCCGAACTCCCAAAGCAGTATTATCGCTGGGTCAGGTACTCGCCCAGATGTCAAGTGGTCTCACGTGGTCTTTGGGGCAATAGCGACGGAGCTGATAATGAGAATCGTTTGAATTGAGCGATTAGATAGTAGTATTAGATAGAATTATCTCATCGATATTCCCAGTGCGTGTATGAATGAATTGACACGCGGCTCCATGATTATCTCTCTTTCTGGCGCGACCAATGACCTACAGCCATCTGTGCTAATATCTAAGGGCTCAGGTGATGGCGCATCTGATCGATGGAAACTCCAGCCTGAGGAAGACGAATCTTGCCGCGCTGATTGAACGTCATAAGATGCGGCATTCGCCTTCTTTCCAAATCTAATGCACCCACAAAGCATTTTCACAGTCTCTCCTTCAAAGGAACTATTTCCAAGCACACGGCCAGTTCATATAGATTTATATGATACTGTTAGCTTCGCAACCGATAGTCTCGTTTTGCTGCCATATGCGAAGTCTATTCTGGCCCTTCAAGGCGAGTTGCGGCGCACTGTCATATGTATTTCTAATTCATGTCTATAAGATGGAAAAGAGGTGGATAAGGTAATTAATTGAGTAGTTAACTGATTATAAAATGTACATTTAATATATAGTACAATTTGTGACCTAGCCTCTTTACTGGAACTAGAGCTTCAAAAGTAGAGGTTGATCTGGATCTCGAGCGACTGTTCGGAAAATTTGATCCC
Source organism: Deltaproteobacteria bacterium (assembly GCA_002685535.1). Lineage (GTDB taxonomy): Bacteria > SAR324 > SAR324 > SAR324 > NAC60-12 > Arctic96AD-7. The sequence continues at coordinate 7,549 of NYXK01000237.1, read as the reverse complement.
TATAAGCTGGAAATGGATCTTGGGGACTCAGAAATGGAACGCTTCCAATCGTTGGGTACAGAAAATCTGGCTTTTTCATTAATTAGTAAGAGCACGTGTTGAGATAAAGGTATTTCCGATCGATATTAGAGCCATCTACGAACGAAACTTCCAATCTGAACTATGCAGCAGCAGCTACAGTATATGTACATGATTTCACTAAAATGTAATGGTTTATAGTTAGAATTCTCATTGGATCGTTTAGTTACCTCGCTGTGTTGACTAACTGGGGCTCTTAATGGCCAGTTGGGGCAAACTAGTGGCTTGCCCAGCATGCAGGTGCCCTCCTCCTGCAACAAAATTATAGCCCTATGTCGAACCATCGACTAACTTAGCTACCTAGCTCTGCCCCACAATTTGTGAAAACAGCATGACTGCCATGTTCTACTGCTGCAAATCATATAACTTATATTATTCGTGATTAAAGTTAACTTAAGTTATACTAACTTATATTAACCTATGGCGCTTGTCTGCATATCCTTCCCATCCCTGATGCAGTCGAGGATTTTTTGGATCCTTCTTCTTTTTTCTAAATCCGGATTGTTGAACTGGATTTTCAAAAATTTGATTCCAACGCTTCCCCTTACTACGCACGACCTCAATTGCACAAATTGTGTCCACACTCTCAAAATTATTTTTGTTTACTGTTCCTATGCCAACAACATCTTTGTGGGGAATCTGGTGGAGGATATGATCGCCCCAGATTAGAGCAGTGGTAGATATAGATTCCTTTGCAAAAATATTTCGTGGATTTACACTAATTGTCTCGCCGCTTCGATATGGCCCATTAATGTTGAGAATGATATTGGAATCTTTGAATGTAACTTCGTACTTGTTATTGTCAAAGTCTTGGGACTTCAGAGAGTCGAGGAGCAGTTCAGGCTTGTAACAGTCGTCAAACCAATCGTCAGTGATGAGTGTGATGTACAAGTGTTTGTGAGAGTCGCGGTCAACATCATTCAAGTCGTCGCCCACTAGAATAGGTCTAAAGCCATGTTTCAACAACTTTGCGATCCACTTGTTATCCTCTTTGAATAACTCGGACCAAATCCTCTTGCAAATTTCCTCTGGGGGAAATTTAGACCGAAAAGAAAGTGCAAAGCTTCTTGTTGATCGCAGCGGCAGATGCCTGATTATCATGTCTTTAAGCTCTTGAGCAAGGTGTGGCGGCATAATGAATTAAGCAAATATTGTAATAGATCAAATGTTTCTGAGAGGGATAGGAAGATTTGTGCTTCTGGTAAATGTTCATCTTTAATAAGATGAGGAAAGATAATACACACACACACACACACAATTTATTAACGCCCGGCGGCTAAACCGATAGGGCAACTATTACTAATTTACAAATACAATTCTCGAAGTGGATTCTTAACTCCTTGAGCCCCTACATCATCTGTTTCTGGCTTCTGGCTTCTCTCTTCTGACTTATCTTTACGGGTTCTCGTGGGTTAGTAATGTTAGCAGGTTAGCTTGAAGGCCATTCTCCAAGTGTTCAGCGTCCTATCCTCAGCAGCTGAAGCAGTGCCTCCTGTCTACGGCACGAGGTGGTTAGTGTTAGGTCGTTGGAAAGTAGTTAAGGGCAGTCAGTTTTGTTGGCTGTTTGCTTGCCAAGGGTCAGCATCAAGCCGGCCTGTGGCTATCGCAAATCGTATCGTTACTCGAACTGCTTTCATGTCAGGAGTCCAATTCTTGCCATCCGATGGCGATTTTCCTCCCAGGTAGAATGAAATGTTGCTCCTGTGAATCTCTGTACACTGAAGCATCTCTGTTCGGTGCGTAATCCATCTTCGACATCGGAAAAGGAAGTGTTCAACTGTTTCTCTTGCTTCCCCACAGGTGCACTGAGCTGATGGTGCAGCTTTAATAAGGAATAGGTACGAGTTCAATCTCGCTATTCCCGTCCTTAGCTGGGCCAGCACACTCGCTTCTTTCGCTGTCAGCTGGTCGTATAGCTTTCGAGTGTGTTTACCTGGTAATGCAATGTCGACTCGCTTGGACAGTTTTCCAACCTTCTCTGGTAGACTTTTGGTAGGACCTCGTTCGGCACGTGCCACATTGAGCGTCGTCGATCGTGCTCTAGGAAGTGGTTTCTGTGGCACTGTGCCTTGTCGTGTAGCTTCTTTAGCTTTTTCTTTAGCACATGTCCAGAGTTCCTCGTTTTCGCCCGTTGATAACCACACTGCCGTGATTACGTTGCATTTCCTCTTGAGCTTGTTGATGGATTCGTAAATGCTGCGAATATGTTCTTGGCCAGACTGTTGTCGTGGGTTTCTAAGCGTGAGCACGGCTGCTTTATTTCTCGTTAGTAGCGTAATACTATGGTATTTACGCCGTGGTAGGTGCTCGAGGGCGTGGGCCATTGCTGCTAGCTCCGCCACGTACGGGTTCTGCTCTGTTCTTGGGCCCAGAGTAGAAGAAAGGGTTTCAACTGTGGGATCCTCTCCAACTCGCTTGCGTGTTTTGAGTGCTGCTCCCAGACCCACCACGCCATTACGTGCTGAGCTGCTTACGGCAATATATACTGCTTGATTTGAATCCGGTTGCCTCGTAACTTCCTTGCTTGTGATGATTTGTACTCTCTTTTCCCACGGCGGCAGAGTGAACGGATAGATGGTTTCCATGTCCTCCATCGAAATGTCCTTAAGTTTTTCTGCCACCTGATACAGAGGCGAACGGTGTTGTTTCCTGAATTTCCGCATCCGAGATGTGTTCCTGCGAAGTGGGTTGGTGTCGGGCAGAGCGTGGATGTCTGTCCATAACTTGATGACTCTCTTCCAGAACCTATCCTCCACCGTGGGAATAGTCGCCTCTGCCTCTGCCACGCTAGTGGCCACCGTCATGAATGTTCCTACAATCGCTTGTGCTCCTATCTTCTGGATTCGGTTGATAGGGATAGCCGACTTGTATCTGCACTCATGCATCCACACATTGGAAGCATAATCCACTACTGGCGTGACTGTAGCCGTAAAGAGTTGTCGTGCCGTGGCCGGTGATAGTCCTTTGAGTCGTCTAAGCTCTATTACCGCTTCTATTCCTTTGGACGCCGCCCTCGCCATATGCTCTCGGTACTTAAGTTTAGCGTCCATGATCACGCCCAGGATTTTAACGTGCTCCTTCGGTTGGACCGCTTGTCCTTTGACCGTGAACGGCTGAGCGTCAGTCTTGTAGGACTTGCGAGTAAAGTGGATAATTGCTGTCTTGTCTGCTTCGAACGTCGCGCCGCTTCTCTTCTCCCAATCCATAGCGCTAGTAATAATTGCTTCTATGCCTTTCCGGTTGCTTTCTGCTGTAGGCCCTGTGACCCAGGCTGTGAAGTCGTCCACGAAAGCTATGGCACCTCCATGCGCATCGATCCGTCGCTGAACCAGGTCCGCGTTGAAGAAAAGAAACAGGATAGGGGATAGGGGCGAGCCTTGCGGTAACCCAGCCTGTGGTAGTTTTCGTGTTTCGGAGGTTTGGCCATTTACTTGAATTGACGCTGTACGTTCTGAACAAAAGGCCTCTACCCAACGGCATAGCTCTTCCGGCATGCCTCGTGCTTTCATTCTTTGTAATAGTCGCTCCTTACACACTCCATTGTATGCTCCTTTGACGTCGAAACTAATCAGGCTTACGATCTTGCGACCCCTCCAAGCTGTATAAATCTCTTCTTGTAGAAGGAGGAGTGCTTGCTCTGCGGATCGCTGTTTGCGTGCGCCGAAGTGGTTAGTCGGGAGAAGGCCATATGTCTCGACCGCATGTGAGATTCTTTCAGCGACTACCGATTCGAGAATCTTGCCTAGTGTGGCGAGCAAGGAGATTGGCCTCCATGCCTTCGCAATGGTGTAATCTTCTTTGCCCGGCTTCTTGAGGGGGATGATCTTTGCATGCCGCCATTGGTGTGGTATCGTTCCCTCTTCAAGTGATGCTTGGAACAGCGCCAGTACATGATGTTTGGTGACTGGCCAGGTCTCTTTCCACACGATTGCGGGCAGGCCGTCTTCTCCCGGTGCCTTCCATGATTTGGCCGCAAAAAGCTGCCGCTCCACTTCTTCTATCGTGATGGCAGGCATTGTCACGGGGGCTCTTTGTGGTCTTGAACCTTCGTCGTCGATGTCGTCTGGTAGTGGGGGGAAGAACTTAGTTAGGAGCTCCTCTGCTTGCTCTGTGTGGTTAACAGTGGTCGTCCCGTCGGTTCTGATAAGCTGCGGGACTTTCCCAAATGCCGAGTCATCGCCTGACTTCAGGTACTTAGCCGCCTTCCAGATGTTGTCGTTGTCTGCAAGGAACTCGTTCCAATGCTTCTTCTTCTGCTGGCGAATCGCATCGTGGTATTGCTTTGCTGCGGCATTTGCCATTTCTTCTAGGTCAGATATCCTCCGCCCGCCGCGTCGTTCAGTTCGCGCGCGGTTCCTCCAATAAGTGTATATGCGGCGGAGTTGTGTCAGGTCTGAGGTCCACCATCTTTTTGCGTATGGCGATGGTTTAGCTTTCGGCGTTAGGGCATGGACTGCCTCGGTAACTGCTGCCATCAATCGATCTGTCTTCTGCTGCACTGTACCTGCTGACGGGAGTCCTAGGGTGTTTGCTATTCTGGCATTTATCTCTTTCCAGGGGGCGTTCTTAAAGAGGAGCCGTTCCTGGAGTCTTGGTGCAGGGACTGAGATGTCAAACACTGACTCGATTGTGCGATGGTCTGACCCATGTTCTGTTCCATACAGTGTGCATTTAACCACGGCGTCCTTCAATTCCTCGGAGGCGAGGACCAAGTCGATGGTTGTCTCGTAGTCCCCTCCTTGCCATGTCTTAGTTCCACGGCGGAGCAGGCTGTGTAGGGTAAACTCATTCATCAGATCAATAATCCGGTCTGCCTCTCCTTGTCTCTCTAATGAAACGTCATCTCCTCCCCATAATTGGTCGTGTCGGTTGAAATCTCCGACTATCACGAGTTCGACCACTGTATTCGCTTTCCTTCTCACCTCCTGAATGATCTTTCGTAGGCTGTTACACGTGTCTTGTAGTGCCTGAGCGTCAAGCCCCGGTACATAGACTGATGCAACTAGTATTGACCGTTCGGGTAATCGAATAATTGCTGCTGTCATGTCTGGGGATGGTATTGCCACCTGCTCTGCATCGACATCCTTGTGTATCCAGAGAATGCTCCTTATGGGCCATCTACCCTCCCTCCAAGTCGATGGGACCATCTTTGTCCATTGATGATGGTACATTGGTGTTGTAAGGAGGCGTTCTTTAGTCCTTTTTGCCCATGGCTCCTGGATAGCTAATACTGTAGCGTCTTGAATTTGTTCATCGTTCATTAGGCCGTCAAGTACAACGCTTTGTTTCCTGACGTTCAGTTGAATCAATCGGAACGTTCTACTCATGCTGAGATGGGTATAGTATCCGACAGTTTCTGCTAAACGATTCGTGGGGGCCTCCGCATGGGACACATTTCAAGATGGCTTCCGTGCAGTCGGTTTTGTAATGGCCTTCTTTGGCACATCTTCCACAGACTTGAGTTTTAGTGCACTGGTAAGCTTTGTGACTAGTGATTTCCTGGCAGTTGTAGCATTGGTTTGGGCGGTCTCGTCGTTCAAAAGCCTTAGTGTATCCCGATTCTCCTCCGGCGTAAAAGAACCCTTCTTGGAGGAAACGTCTCGCGTCTGATCCTTTAGCGAGATATACAACCATAGAACCGTATGCCTTTGGCACAGCTTTGTCGCTCAGCCATGCTATTTTCGCAACCTGGGTGTTGTTTTCTTCACTGAGGGCCTCAGTGGCTCCGGTACGGATCTTGCCCGTTTCGTCTAACACCGCCGTACGATTGACACTGTCTACCCTGATGGGATACAGGTCATCTCGAAGAATCCGCGCTCCTTGAACTAGGTTTGCTTCTACTGCTCGTTTTACTGCCTTGTGTTCGGCTTCATCCCTGCAAGCAATTCTGACCCGGTGAGGGTTCTTTGGATCCAGCGTCACTGCTCGGCACCGCCATGCCGCGTTGTCTTGTTCATTACGCATTCCATTTTCTACCATTGTTCGAATCGCTCGCGCTGAGACTTGGTGACTTGCTTCAGCTTCGACTCTGGAGGTGTCGACTGTGCAATACAACGTGTTGGTAAAACTGGACGAGGGGGTGTTAAAGGACGAGAGCGTCTGCACATTACTCGGCTGGCTGGACGGTGGGGTGCGTGCGACTTCCGCATAGGACGGATTAGGGCTGCTGTTTCCTGACATGAGGGCCTCAATGCCGTCCGCCATTTGTTGTTTGGTCTTGTGCAATTCTTCTTTGACTGCTTGGCATTCCCCTTTGACGGCTTCCAGTTCCTTTTCCATGTGAGCAAGTTTTGCTTCCATCTTCTTGTTGTGCGCATCCTGCTTCATCCATTCCTTTAGAAGAGTTCTGAGTATGCCGGTCTGCTCGTTCATTTGTTCCTGAATGTTTTCTGGCACTGCCTGCTCATCGACTCCAACCCTACCAGCCAATCTCCTCCTTCCGAACACATCCTGATCCGCTTCATTCTGCTTGGCCTTCGCGCTGGGCTTTCGTGTACGTCGTGGTGGGCGACTGCTGAAATCTTCCTCTTCAGATGCGACTACAATTGTGTCTGTCTTCCGCTTTGGTGTTCGGGCAGCGGTGAACCGTTTGGACTTCGGTGCGCCTGGGGCTGCTTGGAAAGCTACCTCCCCTTCCGTTAGGTCATCCTCACTGTCCCCGTCGCTATCATCAGTCTGTCCAGCTTGCCCAACCAAGGCCGTAAAGGGATTGCTGGTCGTCGGATTTTCGAATGTCGTTGCCTTTCCATGTGACCTCGCTTCGCTCGCGGCGCGTCGCGTCAAACGCGTCGCACCACCACCTGCCTCCATATCCTATTCTTTACTCAAGAGAACAATCCCAACCAGTAACTTTATGAGTGAAATGAGTCGAAAATCCTGTCACTTCATGTACCTCAAAAGATAATACAGTGGAAGGCGAAGTAGGTGTCGTTGTTGTTTACTTAATTATTTCTAGCGAGATCCACTTGTGGCTGTGCACCCTGCCCCAAATGAACCTGGAGGTACACCCGCCTTGCCCTTCCAGAAATAGAATTAGCTAGGACCATCTCCACTATTTTCCTCCCTCGCTCCTCTCGTCATCTAATTTTGTCAGCAAACATGCTGCCACAATTGAATGCCGCACAGCATTTTCTCACCGCCTTGCTAAAAGAAGAGTTCGACACTAAGCGAATTCTGATGCCGTCCAACACCACTGAAACCCCGATGTTGGTAGTGTTTGATAGATCTTGTCTGAACGGAGTCCAAGTCCAGGAAGTTGACGACCGACTCTTGGGTCTTGATGAAGTCTTTACTGTCAGTCCCTTCGACCCTTTCGGGACAAGTTTATCGTCACGCAGCACGATGATCTCAAGGTCTACAACCCAGCCGCACTCCAGGTAGTCGTCGAGTCCTTCGAGATCTGTCAAGATATAATCCCTTTCAGGCAATTCGCAAGATGCCGCCGATGCCCCAAGAATATGATTGCCTATTC
>NYXK01000236.1 GCA_002685535.1 Deltaproteobacteria bacterium | reverse complement strand
TATAATGAAATGAAGTTACGATTACCAAATATAATAAGACGCATTGCGGCAATTACATCGAAGTTAAATTATTACAGCATAATATTCTTGCGGACCGCTGGATCCGTATGACATAATTAATCAATCAATCAATTAATCAATCTCTTTCATCGAAAATCCAGTGGTGGTGGAACCACATCTTTCGATCTCTGCTCAACTGCCGCGCCCAACACGCACGTCACAAAACGAGTTCAGCTAAGCTCAGGTCATTCTCATCAGGCTCCTACCAAAAGGACAGGCTGTCTCACATAAATCAAGAAAAATCCTACAAGCTTTTGGATCACACTTACCTCCCATCTTCTTTGCTGCCCACAGTGGAAGTTCTAACGCTATAGGAGGACTTTACTTCGCCTAAAAAGACCCCGTCATCAACGAGAATTTGAATTAGTGATCTACATGCTCAATAATCCTCGAGATTTATGTCGCGATGTAGAAGCCAATTTTCGTTTATATATCTTTGCTATAGTTTCAAGTCCTAATCAAAATATGACAACAAAAATGCGCGAAACCGGCACTCTCTGCACTACTCTGTGCTCTTCTTTCTGTACTTGCTCACTGACTCACACGTGAAGCATCATCTAACCATAGCCATCTCGCTAACCTCGAGACTTCGCGACGCTGCCGGCTTTAAGGACAAGCGATTTGGTACGGACCGTGAGGATTGCATCCATCTAAACGCAAGTGTTAGCGCGGCGAAATTTTATACTACACCAGACCATTTGGTTTTCGAAGTTCTAGATGGAAAATAGGGACTGGAATTGCGTTCTCACATGGATAGGAGGGGTAAAGATCCCAGCAGGTTCCATCACTACATCCGCACCTGAGAGAGAGAGATTAGCAAGATAGCTATAGCTACACGGGAAAGTGGAAAGTGTAGTTGCTGAGTGATAAGTTCAAGGGTAGGATGGGGTAAGGGTAGAGGTGAGGCCACACACCAGTTGCCCGGGTATCCAGAGTCGGGGTCAGACTCGTTCTCACAGGTGACGGCAGCTGCAAACTTGAGACCGACGACACTGGTAACAGCGAGGAGGTGAAGGAACTTCATTTTGAACGTGAAGCTTTGTGGAAGACGTTCGTAAAGGTTTTGAACGAGGTGTCTGTGGTTTGTTCAACTGTTTCAAGGAGTGAGGACGTGAATGCAAAGTTGGGTCAAGAGCGGTATACGGTGAACTGTGTTTCTGCAATCTTGCTGTCCTAGTGTATCTATACTCGCTCTAGGACTTCTGAGAACTCTCACCGAGCCCGTTATTCATGGAAAATAATTGCACCGGTAATCCACTATCTGGGCAAAGTGACAATGATCATCATGTTCTTGTGACTTGTGAAGTTTTTCCCCGGCCCGCATGCCAGCCTGTGACCTTTCTCTTCAACAGTTGCATGAAGCTGCGCCATCTTGGAGCGTCTCTAGGCGGGGAAAGTTACCTTATTCGTTAGGTGCAAGAAGGAAAGCGCCGATCGCAACTGATTCTCGTCGAACATGGTACCCCTCAGCTCGAGAATCAGACCATTATATCCCGCTAAAGACACAAAGGAAGGTCCTCAAGGTGCTGGATTGGAGCCTTGTTTACGAAGGATATCTTCGTAGTTGCTTCCCATGCTCAAAATAGCTAGTATTTCCGGTTGTAACCAACAGAGGTCTGTGAACCGAACAAGAAGCTGGATGGCTTCAGGTCACATCCCGCTCTAACTATTGGTAGGATGATTGCTGGAAGATCCTCGGCCTATTCCCCTGTCTCTCCACAATCCGACGCTCCTTTAGCGTTACGCTAAGCATACCTTCGTATTCCTTGCTACTTCAGTCTTCTATTATTTCTATATATAGGACTTCTAAGAAGACCTTAAACCTATAGATGCCGAGTGGAGTTTAAACCAGAATTGCAGGTATACCCGTACCCATGTCGAGCTCTGATAAAAACTTTCAACTTAGGCCGCCAAGAGGCTAACACGGGTGTGGCTAAAGCTTGACATTGTTAAGCTTTTGTTGGCGAGCAAAACCGGGGAAACTAGCGAGGTGAGAATACGGCTTCAGGACGCTTGAGTTGGTTGACGTGCATGATCATACAGGTATCTGAAATCGCAACATCCTTGCAAGATGACCGGCATATTGATTTTGCACGAATAGGATCTGCTTGAAGTCCTACCGGAATGATCCGGCATATAATAATGGCTCCCTTTTGTGGAGAATACAACAGCGGCACAATGCGTCAGAGATGGAATGATGTGCTCAGAAAAGGGTCAATTATGCTCGGGCTTCTGGAAAAGGAATGGACAGTGAGACTGTCGGAAGCAGTCTGCCCTGAGCACCTCTATCTGGCCGGAGAGGTTTGACTCTCTATTGCCACTTGGGCAGCCTTGCTTCAACCTCCTCGCCGCATGATCCTGTCTTCCGTAGCTTACGGAGGCATAGCGAATAAGTAAGCGTACGGCACAAGTAGAGGCTACTCTAATCACCTGCTACTTTAATCCAAAGTCAAAAAAATGCCGCGAATTGCCGGAGCTCCATCCCAATCACATCGATAGTGCCCTTCGACGGATAGGAGCTGAAGCAAAATAATCGTGTTGTTTTTATTCCTTATAGTTTAGGCTGTAAATTTGCACCAATTACTGCGGAGAAGGGCTTATCTACACCCTGCAACTGCATGCAGAGGAATTCTGTGAGAGTGTTGATCAATTCTGCGATCTCGCCAGCGAGGTGAATGACGATTTGCTCAAAGTTGAGAAGCCGCTTCATCCTCGGAGCAGGCACGACGGTATCCATATCTTTCCGGTTCAAACGGAATTTTACTTATAGAGCGTCATAGGCTCCTACCCATCGTCTCCTCAAACACCTCCCAAATCCAAATCGACAAGTTTTCCTCGTTCCAGTCGAGCTCTTCAATTATCTCAACATGAGACTTTCAATTCTTTCCTCCCTTGCAATGGTCACCACCGGCGTGATTGCAGCCACCACGATCCCTCTCCTCGACAAGATCGACCTATGGGGTTTTGTCAATCTCGACATCGACGGCGTCCTGCGTTCTTGGTTCGTCAAAATTTACTTGATCTCCATTATTCATCAACCCATGTTTCAGTCGTCATAACTTGGAAGTGAAACTTTTGAGACATGTTTCTGAGACCGGTACTGTGAGGTATCCCATTGAAGCGTTACTGACATATATCAAACAGGTCATCCAACGGCACAGTCCTCGACGCTGCCGCACTTTCCCCAGACCAAATCACCGAATTCATCAGCATGCGCGCCGGTATCGTCGAACCACAACGTATCATCAATGAGAAAATCATCTTTGAAAATATTAACGGTCTCAACGTCCCCAACACTCAACTCTTCAATCCTCCACAAGATGTCATCCCGTTTGGTGAAATAGCCAGTGCTGAAGGTTCCCGACTCGCTCATAACGGTATTCTGCCACTGGGACCAGTGCAAAACACCATCGCAGCACGTTCATGTGTGCCGGCTTATTGTTCTGGGCAGAACTATGAGTGTGTTATCTATGTATGACGTCTTTCCTGTGATATCATAATCAATCCAAAGGCCGGAGCTCTTGAAGTCCAGTTCACAAGCTGAACGCACACGCTCTGGAGACGTATCTTCGAAGCGGCAGCTCCTAGTGAATCCATGGAACCTATATACTAACGATTCTGCAGAATGGATGTGAGGCTTGCTACGCCAGTATTTGCTGGGGCTTGATGGGTTCCTGATGGAAAAAATTCCAGGCGTTGAAGAGGTTGTAGTCGAAGTAAGGAAATTTGGTTGGAAATGCGCTTCACGCCGTTGAGCCCGTAAAATGCTAGGTTCAGAGGTGGTTAAATGAGGCTAATGAGAGTCTTCTATATCTGTACTTTCATTAACAAAATCGAAATTGCTGTGAGGTGGAAAGGAGTAATGAATGAAACTACAGACTTCAATTTCTCTTGCGCGGAATAGCGAAATGAAATACGTGCAGAATGAAGAGACCGCAAGTCCGGTATAATGTGAAGAGTCCATTCACTTAGCAACCCTAGGACTCAGATCAAAATCACTGATAGCCTTCCCACAAGCATATTTTGCCGCAATGTCAACGCCCTCCTTCTCCTCCTTCGCAATCTGCTCCATCAATTTCCTATTCTTTTCCTGCGTCTCCGCCTGGGCTATCTTCAAACTCTCCTCTGTATGTTCTTCGGGCTTCGAGTCCTCCGGACACTCAAACAATGCCTTTGGATCCGTCACATTCCTCCCATCAACTCCTCGAAACTTGTCCTCAGTCTCTTGTGACCACTGCCCTGAGTCGAGTAGCTCCTTAATCTGAGTCGGGCTGAGGCCAATGGCGTCGATGACATTGTGTTTGTAGGGTCCGTCGAAGGACCGCAAGACACCGTCGCTTCCGAGCTTGTATAGCCCCATTGGATCTCGCTTTAAGGAGCTCATGGCCGCGCGAGCGGAGATCTCTCTTTCGATACTCTGTGCGTGGTCAACAAGCTGTGTTTGGCGAAAGTGAACACTGGTCTGGTGGTCTGGCTTACTTGGTTGGTCATGGTGAACTAGAAGCTGAGAGGGAATGATCATCTGTTTTGGTTTTAATTTATGAGAGAGACCGAGCTTTTTCGAATTTTGTTAGGCGCAGGAAGACACTTCATGCTTTGTAATGCTATATTTCACGTGTCAAAAATTTGGGATATTGGTTCTTGCCTTGATCTTGACCCACCTCGCTCGGAATGCACCCCCTGCCCCCCGATTCAATAGCAACTTTGTGGGGACAGTAAGGGTCCGGTGCGAGATAACGTCCCACCCACCATTCCGTCCACCCCCCCAATTCCGACGCCCCTTTTACACTAAAACTCACCATTTTAAATAAGTAATATCTTTATTATTTATTAATAAAATAAGCTAAAACTAGAAAATTTGGGAAATATATTACAATTTCTTTTTGGATTACATATGTTTTATTAATTTCATATTACGTAAGCTTATGTAATGAGTATTTAAATTTCAAAAGCTTTTTCTTATACAAATTTGGTGTAAAAAATATTATTTACTTAGTAACTTCGATAAATGTTATTATAAATAGCTAAAACTTATATTATAAGTATATGATATATATGTAATCAATGCTGAAAAACTTAGAAGATATGAAATTAGTAGTTTTTAATATATTAAGTGATCAATTTTCCTTATACAAATATTTGTATGGGGCTGTATAATTACTTGATTTTGTAATAATTATAAATATAACTACTCTAAAACTCAAAAGCAATATTATTATACATATAATCTATAATTTCTCTAAGTTTTATCTATTTATAATGATAATGCCTAAAGTTATAAAAAGAAAAGGAAAAGATTTTTACACCAAATTTTTATGAGAAAAAACTCGTCAACTTCAAATACTTCATTTATAATATTACATAATATGAAATAGTCCCACTTTTGCTAGCTTAATAAATGAGATATAATAAGACCAATTACAAAAATAAATAAGCTTTTACTAAGTAATAATAAAGTTATTAAAGGTTTAAAAGTGTAACTTTTGGTGTAAAAGGTGGTCGGAATAGGGGGGGGTGGACGGAATGGTGGGGTGGGACGTTAGGGGAGATGTGGCTGTTTGTTTGATGGGGGACGTTTGCTGAGCGATAGAAAGAAAATATCGTGAGATCGTCATTTCTGAAGGTAGAGTGGGCAACTTTTCGTCGCAATTCGACCGCAAGCCTGCCCTCATGCTAAAGTCCTTCTCCGCAAAAACTTTACCAAAAATACAGTTGACGCGTATCTGAGTTGCGCTTATACGATGGAGGTTGGCGGAACGTCTGAGAAGGATAAGTTTGTCAAGATGCTCTGTACCGCAGCCGAATCCTGTGGACCGGAGCTTCTGAAAAAACCTGCAATCTACGCCCTGTGCGAGCGGAAAAAAAGGAAATGCTATCTGGACATGGCGTACAGATTTTCAAGATTAGGTAAAAAGTAAAAGGGCCGCAGACAACTTGCTTTGGAAATGCATGGAACGAGAAAAGAATGAAAGGGCCCAGTTTTGTACAGCCCACGGCATTAGGAAGAACCAGAAAGCCGAGACCGAGTAGAGGATAAGCGCGCTCGCGTCTATAGGAAAAAGGCCAACGCACCTGCGACTGAAGACAGGACCTTCCCATTTGTTCGAGTCTTGTCATTTTTGCAATCTATTTGGTTTCATGCGGTATTGTACTAGAGCATTTAGACTTAGGACCAATAGAAATCTAACTGTTTCCGATTTTGAACCACCGCTTTACTCTAATCGCGTGGTAAAGGCATCAACACAAAGAGAGGTGCCTACTGCCTGGCACAGAAAAACATCACAAAAAGAACGAATCAAATTTTTGGAAAGCACACCTCAAAGCATCTCAAACCTCCCTCAAAATGGTCAGAACTAGCCTCCTGGGCTAAGTTAGGTTTTTTCGTTTATGGCATGCCTAACCCAGCAAGCGCCAGTTCTGATCAATCTCCTATCACTTCCACCAAGCAAGCACCGAGAACAACGCTACGAAGACTACGAGAAATGGCCCTGACCTTTCACGGGATAGGCTTCACACTTAACAGTAGCATAGGAACCTGAGACCGCGGTACTATCAACAATACATAGCATTTGCAGCACGTTTCACCAGAGACCCGAAGCCTTATTCAACATCTATGCCTCCCCAAATTTTCAAGCTAGTGATGACGAACAGACCGCATGATCTTGACACACGACACATCACCACACACAGAACACGGAAAGGAAGTTGCTTTACCTCTTAACATTATGCTAAAAAATGATGCCTACACTATTAGTCGATCAGTTTCCTCTTGATGACGTGGCTACGATCTCGATCTTGTACGCAAAAATTCTTATCATCTACACACAATAAACACAACAGATGCTACGATGCACTCGCCTACGCCTCTATTAGCGCTGCTGCAGACTACGAGTGCTTTGCCCACATGAGAAGTTTACGTTTTCCGATAGAACTGTCAGCATCAAAGTGGAATCACCACGCACAGAACAGGTTGAGGCATGAGCCGGCATGCGCTTAGCCGTCCCGACTTGCGAATATTTGGTCCGTATTTGCACTTCACCCCCGAGGACACTATCATGATTGGTTTGGGAGAAGTTACAAATCTGAAGATTCATGGAGGGAGGGAGTTGAATGGATTTTTGGCGGTAGCAGGGGGAGACTGAAGGTACATTGACACAAGAAGGACAGCAGAAGCGGCTGCCAATGAGCCATGCACATAAGGAAGACACAAAGCACTCAGTTCCAGCGGCCCGTAGGACTGCTATGCCGGAGTAGCCCAGCTTTGGCACCAGTTGCCGAACTACGTCTACAATTGTAAACGCACCTCACTTCATGACCCGAAAGTGACCAGCAACATACTCTGCTGAGCGGACTGGTTCCCATCTTTGGTTATGTACATATCCGTGTCAAGGAGTATGAATAAATCAATCAATCAATCCGCTGCCTGGAACATCTCACTTCAATCCAAGCATTGCAAGTGGTTCAGGTCACATTAAAGAAAATGCGTCCCAAATAGTGAATTAGATTTGAATTTTACTCTTGCATTAATTAAGCACAAGCATTACCTATCCACATATTAAATACCCCAAGAAACTCAAACCCCTTTCTTCGCCCTCTTCCTTTCCTCCCTGATCCTCGTCATGCATGCCTCTCTGGCGATTTTGGTGGAGGCTCCTGCTTGGTATTGAGAGACTTGAGAAGGTCAAGAACTGTCACAATCTGTGGTGATGTTTGGTTTGTCGGAAACGTTGGCGAATAGAGATCGATTGAAGTCGCCTGTGAAGGATACTCAGGGGGCGTATGAGAGCAGGTGCACTTCGGGGCATGACCAGAGGGCATCTGCATGTCCATCATGGCTTTGGCCAACTCTTGAGCATCGCTCAAGGTGACAAAACACTTGGACGGTAATAGATTCGGGCTGCTCGGTGGGGCGGTTGGCTGTCCTAAGGCTAAAGGGCTTTGAACCATCTCCGTCGGGACTTCCGTCACTGAAGATTCCTCGTCCCAGCTAAAAGTATCATCAGCAAAGTTCGATTTACGCACGGTCAGAAGCGTACTAACTTGAAATCCCGCGCTGTCTCGGGTTGGGCATCTTCGGATATCCTTGGCAGCTTCGACTCCTTGTTACGGCCGTAACACCATTCTGTTCTAGACCTGGACTCTGCAGGTTCGATTCTTTTGTCTATCTATTATTCTCAGCACTATTAGCAGATGATTGCAATCGACCTGACTGTGCAACGATATTGCACAACTCTTGGTTATTCGATCCATAGACAATTCTGCTGGCGGTGTTCAGTTCACGGTGAAGCGCAACTCTATGTCCAGACGAGATGAGGGCGTAGGCTATATCCTTCTGTATCAACAAGAGATTTGAGGGATCTGTGTCCTCAGTGGTAGGAACGTTCGATAGATGCATGTTGCTTGTGGTTGATTGATTGTTGGCGGGAAAGAAACGAAACGATGCAAGATGCGACAATCGAACTTGGCTCGTTCCTTGGGGAGCTCTATTCGAAATGGCCACGTGTCAGTGGGAACCTTGAGCCGATCTACTACTACTGCCTTGTGATCCCGAATGTTCGACAAGAAAGCATGCTGGGGAAGGGAAGGGATGAAAGACACAATATAAAAATGTGACTTGACATAAGACACGTTCTTTTCATACTCTCTACCAATTCTTCCAATATACAGTAAAGTTATTCCTGCACTTCCTTCTCCTATAAGAACGTTCTTTTCAAAGAGGAACCGCGCATCATGTACGAACAAATCCCCATGAAATTAGAAAAACACCTCGCTTTGATATCAAAGAAATATCATCATCTCCTCTCTATCCCAAGATTCTAGACCAATCCGTCACCACTCCTAAATCTTGGCAAGAAAGGTCAAAACTTGCCTTGCATCACAAAATATGTTAATTTTGATAGCATTAATAGTTTGACCGACCATCATCTAAGTAGTTGTAGATAACACAACTTGCGCTTCTTGTTGATCTTGTTCGTCATCTTTATCACCGTCATCATCAATGTCCTCACTTTCAACCGGAATCCTCAGGACGCACACAGAGCCTAGAGTCAACACGTAAAGTAGTGTGACAACAAACAAAGGGGCACCGACACAGATCCCGCCCTGCTTTAGGCCCCAGTCGAAAGTTACAGCTATGATCGGTCCAGCTATCACTGCTCCGAAAGATGCGCTTAGATTCATCGCAGACAGTAAAGTCCCCGCCATTTCCGGC
The DNA here is from genome assembly GCA_002685535.1 of Deltaproteobacteria bacterium. Classification (GTDB taxonomy): domain Bacteria; phylum SAR324; class SAR324; order SAR324; family NAC60-12; genus Arctic96AD-7. The sequence continues at coordinate 445 of NYXK01000236.1, read as the reverse complement.
GGCCCGAAAGTCGTGAGCAAGCTCTTACCTATGGTGGTAAAAGCGTTTCCGAGAGCAAAGATGACAAAGGACAGAATAACGAGGGAAGATGTCTCGGAGACACTCAGAAGGAGTGTACCAGCGCTGAGCAATGCGGCGCTTACGCGTGCAAGGAAGAGGTCTTTCTGAGTACTCGAAAGCTTGAACCTTTCCATGAGGATCTTGCTGACCAGTGGGACAAGGATCAAGAGAACGACAAGAGTAATTGAAGGCCGTATGGAAAGGATAGAGTTTGCCTGTGGGACATAAATCAGTTTTATCCCTCGAAGTTGGAGTGGCGAAAACCGTGGGGCGGTGTCGTCCCCGAACTCACATATGGATAACTCCAGCCAAAACGCTTGTGGACGTATTGCAGTTCGAATCCGGCGGCTACGGTTCCGACTGTAGCTGCCAAGAAGCCAAAGAG
>NYXK01000235.1 GCA_002685535.1 Deltaproteobacteria bacterium | reverse complement strand
TCATGTATAGAAGTTAACGCAATATAGAGTTATTAAGTCTTGAATAGGAAGTGTTAGAATTAAGCGGGGTGGACGGAATGGTGGGGTGGGACGTTAGTATTAATGTCAACGTCAAGGTCAACGCAGCACATAGACAAGCTATCCTGCTTTTGTACTTGGTATGTTTCTTTCAGAGTTTTGCTTGGGCTTGGTACATTGTATGACAGTAATATTGCAGGTTTAAATATTGTCCCAATTACATAGGACCTTTGAACGATACCTAGAAAGCTTCTGTCCTCTCGTTGGAGAAAGATAACACGTGGTAATAGTCAAAGGTGAGGACGTTTGACAAACAGACAACTTTTATAATACGTAGATTTACTTCAACCCTTATCATACAGTACTCTTTGTGGGTTTCAGCATGTGATCCAGGAGCACTTCTTCATGATTGCCGCTTTGAGGGGAGCATTTGACGCCAAGCACGTGACATCGTCCAGTTTCCACTCCCCCTATTCACTTTACTGTTCTGACGCGTTCGCGACATCAGGCTGAGAACAAGTAGTTTTAAACCTATCTGATCATCTCCTTAGGCAAAGTCTCGAACTTCGAGCAGCCACTACTCAATATTTGTTCTACATGCGGCCACAAGATAGAACTTGCCAGTTCTTGTCCTTCACTCCTCCAGAACATTGTCCCGAATCTTCAGTCTTCGAAAAGTTATCAGCCTAAGTACATTACCTTGAATTAAAAAACGTAGGATGTTTTCAGAGTCCGAAACCCTTACTTGTAAGCTCACTTTCCCACCTCGTTTTCGAGTCTAACGTAAGCAGTTCCCTTCACACCCCATCCCAAAAAGGCCATGATACATCAACTTCGACCCCAATATCGATTCAGCATCCGCGCAGTCTGGGCAGAAGCTGAGCTCTTTATCTTAGGAAAGTTGCGACTGGGCATTCACCCTGAGCACCTTGAGCAAGAACTTGACAGAAATCTCGAGGCTCTCAGCGATGAAGATAATGAATATCAAGTTTTCTGTCAATCAACATGCCAGCGAATTCTAAACAATCTGAAGCGCAAGAAGCTGTTCAATAAGTTGACACGACTCAGTGTGTATAGCGAAAAGATGGAAGACCCATTTTCAAAGGCGAGGTTCCAGGTCATGATGTACAACCGATTTGACGATGAAGAGGCATTCAGACGGTGTGCTATGGATGACGAGGTTAAATCGGATATGGGTAAGTGATGCTTTGTCAGAAGGTTTGAGAGATTGCTGACGGAACCAGCTGAGGATGATCCGCTTGATTCGACAACCCTCGACACACTGAAAGCTTCACAAGAAACGATGATGAAAGAAGTCAATGAGAATTACATCTGTAGGTCGCAACTAGGCTTTGAGATCATCAAAGTGTCCCCAATAATATTACTGATTTCAAGAAGCAAATCGGAAGTTGTTGGAAAACAACCTTCCCGAATCCTTTTCGTCAACGGATGCAGAAAACCCTTTCGTCTATGCCGCACATCAGAGATCATGGGAAGGACCTGGGAGTAGACCTGGACAGTACATAGTTCCACAAGGCATTTATGTCCCACGCCACAAAAAGCCAGCTTCGGAAGCTGCTCCAGAACTCGTACCAGACGTGGTGAGGACGAGCGAAGAATCTGCAACCTCCACTTCACAACGTTCGACTTCAGATGTGCCAGCGCTCTTTGGTGAGGGATCTGAATCCTCATTCAAAGGCGCCCAAACTTCTGTCAACATACTAAGTATCTGTCCTCACACACCAGCGAATAAGATAGAGCACCCCGATTTCCGCTGCGAGCATGTTGGCGATGCGTTTATGGCTCGGCCTGTTAACATTGGATCGCCGCCAGAGAATAACCACCTTCGAGGTCGGGGAAGTGATATGACCGAGTCTAGAAGCATGGGGACTGAGTATTGTGATATCAACCCGGAGGATGATGACTTCGACTTGCCGGAGGACACTCAGAAGCGATCTGTGAAGCAATTTTCTCTGGTGAACCTGAGTTTAATAAAGACAAAAATTGCAAATCGCTGAAGGAGCTTCTCAAAATCAGGAAGAATGTATGATCCGGGCGGAGGGGCTCATCCAAAAGTACCCACTTCCTGAGTCTTCTACGATCCTGGGTGACAGAAACGCATGGAGCAATTCGATGGATTGGGATTGAGAGTTCTAGAACCGTCGAAACACGATTTTCTTCGGTTTTACCTATTATTTTGCTTTGGGACCGGGACCAACGGCGAAGTGGGGAGGGGTTGGATTTCTATCGACTTGGAAAATGGGTTTCGGTACATGGTATCTCAGGGGCTTGGCGATTGACTACTACGTCGTGGGTGTATTGCTAGGTTATACACGTCTGCGGCATCATGCAGCGATATTTGGTAGCTGGTTAGACTTGATCATATGCAATAATGGTGTACTCAGCGTGGAACTTATGTTTATCAAGGCAAAATTCAGCCCTTGGGTAGCTTTGCGCACGTGTATTTTGTCAGACTGTCACTCAATAGCGTCGACGAAAGTGATGCATTTAGGTCAGTTACAGGAAGACTTTGGACCGTCCAGACTTCTCTCTTCGAGAATTGAATCAGGATGTATTTTGGCCAGTTATCATTCAATTTTAAAATAAGGTGATAGGGATGGACGCGGAGCTTCTCCCGCCCCTCTCTACTCTGGAGAAAGACCCAGAAGATACGCATCTACGAAAGTCTCTACTTGAAACTGTATACTATTCAGACAATACATCCAAAGAATAGGGGCTGCATCTCTGGAGACAGGTCTAAAGCAGTCAAACTTTGCAATGCTCCCGGCGTGACGGATTTACATTGAGCCGGCCTTGTTGACATCAATAATCGCGAATTCACCGAGGCGCAACAATTACATGTCCACTGCTATTGTCCATCACTCAGCTAGTGCAAGTATTTCGCTATCATGTTGTTCAGAACTTCCTTCCAAAATGCTCCATCGACTTCAAATAAACACCATCTTGCTCATTCCTTCGAGAATCCCAACCTGAATCAACAAGACATTTCTCAAATCTCCTACTTACATCCAGGTCACTTAGACTGTCTCTGAGAAGCCTTGATACCTCGTCGATACTCAAGAGAGACTTGCTTACCAAGGGCCTACAGATAGCTCTCCAACCATGCATCCCGGCCTAGGAGAAGCCATTCGTAAGTTCACCTCTTCAGTTCAAGGTGTCCTGTTTTCAGACAAGTCTAATATCCTCTACTACCACCCACAACCCTCATGACAGAGCGTGATCCCTCCTAGCTTCTTTGCTAAGATATACCAGCCACCCTCCTCCTCCGAGAACAAAGCGTCATCCACGCCCCATACCCTTACCCATACAACCTCCGCTACGCCTGGGCCGAAGCCGAAATTTGGGTTTTCGCCCAAATGAGACTCGGGAACCATCCTCTCGCCATCGAAAATTTCGCCGCCAGTATGGATGAGGGCCTCCTACCAGGCGACCCTTACGGACACGATTTTATCGAAGCCAGCAAGAGAATCGTGCGGAACCTTGCTAGCAATGAGCTCTTTCAAGAACTGCCGAGTCTTGAGGAGTATGAGAAGATCCTGGAGAAAGGGAACTGGTCGGTGGAGAGAGTGAAGTTCACGGTTATGATGTGTAATCGGTTCGAGGATCATGAGATGCTGAGACGGTGCTGCATGGATGCGTATACAGCGCAAATCTTAGGTATGTCTTCTCACCTTTGCATCCGATGCATCGATGACGAGGAGGCTAATCTTTATTACAGTCAGATTCCCAGTTTTGGATGCAGAATCTGAAAGAATACTTCAACTTGAGGAGCAAAAGATCATCGAGGCAGTGGAGAACACCCGCCGAGGTAAGATCATCACGCGTCAATCCCGCTATCAAGACTTTGTTGACTAACATGTAGCTCTCAGTCAAGGAACAGGTCTTAAGACATCAAAGAGAACGTCAAGTTACCTATCCTATGGTTCTCTTTGGCGCTGAAGACATTTTCGACGGCCCGCTTCGTCCAGTCAACCTCTTCTCTAGCGGCCTCACAGGATTAGGTCATGGCACTACTCCCCCATACCTGGACGAGGATGCTGTGCAAAGGAGATTGTATTGGAATCAGGCGATGCGCGATCGAAGTCCTTCTCCTAGTAGACGTCTCCGTCGGGCTATTGACGAGCAGATGGTACTCAGGAGTGGGGGTACTAAGGAGGATCTTCCAGATCGATGTGAGATACTTGCTGTTTTGGATGAGGATATGTTGATTTGAATGAGTGCGAGGTTGTCTGATTTTGGCCCTTCGGAGTCGGTCTGTGGTGGTGTTTTGGGAAGGCAGCACCAAGTATTCAATGCAGTCTCTCGTCAGATATCTGAACCGTGGTTGATCGAGCGACATGCGACCTAGAATACAGAAGCTTACTTGGATGCAGAAGTGGTTTGTCGTTTTGCGACTTCGGAAAAGGATTTCCTTTCTTCATGAAGCCTACAACGGAAAACGTGGGCTTATGATCTTGCTAAACTGTAGAGGAAGCCAAGAAACAAATGAAGAAGTCTACATCACTAGTATTACTGCAATCAAGAACTTAAGCGTGCTTGAGTTACGTGCTTGCTGATCACGTCATAAAATAGCAAAAGAATCGCAAGACACAGGCTCTATGAAGTCTCCGGGCTTGCAAGCTCAAGACTGTGAGCCTATCAACCGCCCTCGCGCATAAACTTCTGTTATGTTTCGGTCATCCCCACTCATCAAGAATTTCTCGAATGTCATCCTCAAAGAATCTCCATCCTCCGTCATGGTATTGACCAACGACCGCTTCTGCTTCACTGTGCTAACAACCAAGGCATCAAACTGCTTCCCCACCTCAAAATTACCAACCTGCTCATCCAGACAGCAGACTCTCGCTCCTCCAAGCGTAGCCATGTAAAAGCATTCCTCCAGAGAGAGACTGGGGTCCTTCCCCTTCGTCATCAGCTCCTTTGCATTCGACACAATGAAAGCCTGACGCATCGCATCCAGAATACTCGAGGAGAAACCACCGCCACTGTCTGTGCCAAGTCCGACCTTGATACCTCGGCGCAAAAACTCTCTGATCGGAGCTGCCATGAAGCCTCCACCAACTGTCGTGTTTGCGATAGGACAGTGCGCGACTCCGCAATCCAGCTCTCGCAGCTTCGTCATCTCGTAGTCGGTCATGTGAGTACAATGCGCGAGAATCGACTTCCTTGACAACAGTCCGAAGTGCTCGTACAAGTCTGCTTCGTTGGTGAACTCTGGAAAGAGACCAAGAGTGGAGTTGATTTCTTGCTCGGCTTCATTGAAGTGGGTCTGAATGGGGAGGTCAGGATTCCGACTCGCGATTTCGCCCAAGCCTGTCAATAGATCGTTGTTGCAGCAGATAGCAAATCGTGGAGTCAAGATTGGAGTGACAAGGTCTGCCTTGGGGTCGATGGACCGGATGTGAGCGATACAGTCCTCCGTGACGCGTAGAGACTCTTCGGTATCCATATCTCGGTAGTAGTCAGGAGCATTGCGATCCATGTTGCACTTTCCAACAAAAGCTCGTTGTCCCTTTGCCAGGCAGATCTCAGCTAAGATCTTGGTCGCTTCTCCGTGCAACGAGCCATAATACGAGACGGTGGTTATGCCTTGTTGGATGAAGCCATCGACGCAGTCTGAGTAGATCCTTCTCGCATAATCTGGATCCTTGAACTTCGCTTCGTTTGGAAATGTAACTTGATCGAGCCATTCCAAGATATGGAGGCCTCGACCAAGTCCACGCATGGCCCATTGTGGTGCATGGTTGTGAGTATCGACAAATCCCGGGATGAGAAACTCTCCTCGTGAGAGGTACCTGAGTTTGACATCGCTGTTGAGATTGAGGCTGGAGAATACGCTTTCGACTTGATCACGCGGTACGTCTTTTCGGAGGGTGCTTATTTTGCCATCCTGAACCACAACAAGCGCTTGATCGACAATCTCGACCTTATCGGGACCGAGCGAGTGGATTAAAGGTCCATAGAAGGCGAGTGAAGTTGTCATGATGAGTTCTGAGAGAAATTTGAGACTTTGAAGCTGAATATTACCGGAGGCAAGATTAACTTTCAACTCGATGGTCTACTGGTTTCCGGCGTGACCCGTCGCTTTCACACTCGGCTGCATCCGTTTCGTTATCTAACTGTCATCTGTATTGGTGATACACCGACCCCATTCTTGTGTTCGTGAGAAGTGCGCTCCTGGCAGGCACGAACGCCGTATTGTACCGGCAAGACGGGCGAGCTCGGTTGAGTACGGGGTAGATATCTTGGCGCTTACCCTCTCTTTACTCTTGATTAGAATTTGCTTCTTGGTAATCCGGGTGAACACATGAAAGCTGATTAGCATGGGCTTTATCGAACGTAGATAGAAAGTAGGTGATCTATTTAAGCTGCTTAGGCACAGGAATAGACTTACCTTCTCTGTGTCAAAGACCAGGCTGCCAAGGTTCCAGAATGACCCCGCCCCTGTCTTTGTCGCTTATGTTGTTTGTTTACCTTCAGTTCTAGGTACACCTGGTTTGGAGACGACTCAAACGTCCCTCACTTTCTCCAAGAATACTGACTAACTCAGGAATGACTTCGTGTAGCTTCTGGCAGCGAAAATCTCCATGCCGGGCGAACGCGGGACTAGGTCATGTGAGTTTGTCAGGCACGGTGGAATTCCGCCGCAAAGGAGTCAGGCACGAACAAGAAACGGAGACTATTTTTTTGAATATAAAATATATAAATTACAAACGCAACTCAAATGCAACAATCTGGGTGTTCAAACCATATCGACTTACCATAATAATTCAAGTTCGACTAAGTGACCAATCACACCGTCATCATGCCAACCCTTCTGCGGCCAGCCCTTCTCCTTCTTACCTCCCTTCCCATTGCCAGCGCATCTCTCCTCGCAGCATACTTCTACCACCGACCCCTTCCACTCACTAGTTCTCGCAGACTGATCACCAAAGACACACTCTCGACATCCTGCACAGCCAGGTCCACCTCGAGATCCTTCTCCATCGTCAACCCGCGCAACCACATCACAGTCCCGGATTCGATATCCATCAATCTCCTGAACTCTGAAATTGGTGATCTGACAGACGAACAGATCCTTGCTCGATTCTTGCAGGGCTTCTTTGGAGGATGGAGTTTTCTGCCTGAGAAGACACTTTTTGGTGCCCTAAGAATGGTGGGGAGGAGTTTCATTGAGGTGGGCTTTACAGGTTTGCCATCCTTCATCCTTTGACTTATATATTGAGATGTATATGGCCAACACAAAAAAGGTGTACCAACAGACGGACCACAGCTATTATCGCCAAGCGAATTGAGCGCTGCCAAGCTTCCGGAAAAGTATTCCAAACTTTTTCATGGAAACTTCATGGTTTTGGATAGGAGTATTAGCGAAGAAGGCTCAAAATATCTGTATGGCTCTAAGTCTGAAAATTCTGCAAGCAGCTTTGTGGACGTTGCATTTGGAGACGATCGAAGAGGGTTCGCTGGACTCCATCGACTCGAGGTTTCACGCGATGACAACATGGAGCAGAGAGGAGTGACGCTTTGCTATTCTAGCATTGCGTGTAACCCTTCCAAAAACGTTTTGCCGTTCCCTGACTTTGTCTTTGCTTTCCATAGGTGGTATGGAATGTGTTTATTCCGAGATGGCGTGGAGATGATTTTGAGGAAGTGAAGCGATGGATTGAGGGCAGATGAAGATGCCTTCGATATTGTGTATATTATTGTACAATTACGATCTGTGTGTATACATAAGTCTACTCTTAACCCAAATACCTGTTTACAGCAGCGGTACTTGCCGATATACTGTTCTGCACAGAACATTACCTAGCTTACAATAATGCAGCCAACAACATCGAAGCGACAATCAGAATCAAGCTGCCGGATCTCAACACTGATGCAGCGGACTCATCAGAAGGTGTAGAAGTAGGAGAACTCGCTTCAGTCGGAGTCGCGCCCCCAATCGTTTCAGTTCCATTTCCGGACGATGAGTGGCCCGTCGACCCATCGACACACAGACTCGAGTTGCTCCACAGCGCATCAGCAGCCCTCTGCCATAGAACAGAATAGTTCGTCAACATCTCAGCCGTATAGAAGATACGACAATCCGCAGCTTCGTAAATGAACTGAAGTGGCACATCTTGTGCATCTTCCCGTACTTGATCTCGGAAGTTGACTGCGATGCCGGACAGGGGTACGTTGATTGGAGGACCGAAAGGGGATGGTAAAGTGGAGGGGTCGATTGATGTGTTCAAGAGGAGAGTTGCGTTGATGACGGTGGCGATACCGCCAGCTCCGTATCGGAGAGCCCCTCGTGTTCCTAGAATCAAGTCAGATAGTGTTGCTGCGACACTTGGGAAACATGATGTTCACCTGCGACAGCTTGCATGGGTCCCATCTCCGGTAACCCGCCAACAACAACAGACTTCACTCCTTGATGAGTCTTCATCTGCTCAGCGAAAACAGAGCATGTCGAGCCGCAGAAACCATCTGTGAGCATGAGAATATCTTCAGGAGCGAAATATTGAGGCGCAACATCGCTCTCATTGGCGTACCCAGAGACGACAATGCCATTTCCTGACTGGATTTCCGAGTTGGCCACGTCGCTCAGATTGTACCGTTCCTACGACAAATGAGCTTTCATATTTGGATGATTGACCAAACTTCGATGCTTACCGTGGCGGTGAAGAAGTCTCCATGTGATGGGTAAGGTCCGTAAAAGTCTGCCCAGTCTGAGAAGTCACGACCATCCATGTCCACAGAATTCCCAAAATAGAATGGGGAGCCAACAAGCAAAGTTTCTGCGTTGAAAAGAGATCCAAGTGTCGTTCCAATGGTATCCAGAGCAGAATGAGCTCTCAGTCGACTACCGATGAAGGGATCGTCTGATGGAAACAGCTGCCAATGTCAGTCTCATCGTGTCAGAACTTTGGAAACCATCACACAAATTCTTACTTGCTTAAACAGATCTATACCCAGAAGTACAACTCCTCCACCGTTACCTTGAAGGTCAATAACTAGCTTCTTCATGCCAGCCTTCTTCGACTTTTGCAAGAACTCCGTCACTGCATCCTGGGCAGATTCTGCAAATTCAGCTTGCATCAAGAAACTCGTGACACTCAATACCGCAACTGAGCTTTCGTTCAAGAAATATCCCGAGACAAATCCACCATAGCCAAGGCCTTTTTGGATGACGACTGGCGTAGGGTATGGTGCCCCGAGCTCAGGAAGTGTGACGGTCAATTCGGTCTCGCTGAGCGGCTGAGGAGCAGAGAGGGGTTGTGGTGTCACAATCGCCTGATATAGATCTTCTCCACTCGTGATTCCAGTCAAGTTTCGCTGCGCTGTCGATCTCCAGTTCCCCGACACACTTGAACCATTTGCGAAAGTGAGATTCATCGTATCACTCCCCAGGTAGTCGAAACCCAAGCCGATGGGTGATGATTGGACCAAGTTGTTGCCAAGATATCTTGCAGCGCTGAATAGCACACCGTTGTAATCGGCGTGAGGTTCGATGGTCCCTGTTGCGTAGTTTCTGGCGTATGATGCGAGGAAATCTTCTGCAGACTGTCCATCGATCTCGGTGACGGGTGATGGAGACCAAGAAAGGTTTGCTGATGATGTTGCCACTAGCTCAAAATCGTCTGTAAGAGATGTCAATAACGCCATTACGTATTGACCCTTTACCATCCGTCGCAAGACCTGAGTCATGGCGAGGACCTGAAAGGGATGATGACACTTACTGTACACGTAGATCTGAGGTAGCTGACTTCCATCAGAGGAGACAGATACAAACTCGAACGGACTTCCGAAAGCAAACAAGCTATACAAAGGTGTTTGTAACGTAAGGTGCCCCTCATGTGCATTGTGCAAGAGATGTTGGATTGCGAGCTCAAATTCGTACTGCCCACTAAAAGCGTCGTTGGAGATTTGAGAAGTGATGTTCTCTAGACCTCCCATCAAGTCTACAGCGGGCTGCTTGTAGGACTCGGGAGGATCTTTCAACCATGCCAGTGTGGTCAAAAATTCGAGATATGGTCTGTAGTATTCAATCAGGCCGGTCGCTGCATCTATGTCAAGTGGTACGGATGTCAGACATTCGTAAGCCAAACTAGGCGCAAATGGCGGAACATCTCTCAATGCTGTGAAGAGTGAGCAGGTTTGGAAGGAAACTTTTGAGCAGTATCTTACTGGCGCTAGAATTGGCTTCGAATGTGCTCTCCTGAAGGGAAGCAATTGCTGCACATCCATCCAAGGGGATGGCACTCGGCACTGAAGTCGATGTTGCACTTATCACGGAAGATGAGGCTGTTGATGTGACAAATGTCGACTGAGCAACAGCTCCGACAGCTATGCCAAGCTGAAGGAGATGGCATGTGGAGTGCATCTTTGAGGTTGGTATTTCTGTTACTTCTCCGATGAAGGCATCTTGAGTTCAGGACGTCGGCGTTTTATACGAGGACAATGAAGTTGCCAATGCTTTTATGTCAAGCCAACTGCGCTTGCCACCATCGTGCAGCTATGCCAACAATGCCAATATCTTTGCGGCCCGCAATAGGGCGATCACTTGTCGAGACGAAGCCGTTCTCACCCTAGGTCGCTTGGCACTGGTACGCTATACTGTGCCTGAATTGCTATCTACCAATGACAGACCTAATTTCTTTCAAGTCGTTCTTCCACTTGGCCCCATAGCGAGTCACCTTGCGTCAACGGTGCTTCTCGGGACAGTCGCGATGGCTTCGCAGGTCGCTTGGCTCAGCCGCAGAGCTGAAGGTTGATTCGGGAAAGTTTTGACACCAAGTTGACAGACGTGGGGTAGAAACTAACTCGTTTCCGGAATCCTGAGCGAGTAGTCTCGGGCGTGGAACAACGTCAATAGCGCCAAGAACGAGGTTAATTGACAAGGCTGAGTGACGGTGTTCGTCATCGCGCATCTGGCTACTCGCTTTGGATGGTGTCCGTGCACGGGTATATTGCTGTACGTGGACGGAATCATTCTTTAGGAATCACATGAAGGGTGGAGATATTCAAGATTCTAGCGACCAAAGACTGTCCGGCCAGAGCCCGGTGTTTTATTCAATCAGGGTATGTCGAATTGAGATTCAGCCGATTGTGCAAGCGGAGCACGGAAAGGTCAAAATGAACAAGCTTCTCCACAGGTCATCATCGTCACAACTATACTGGGTACCGAATGAGAAATTTTACGGAACATGATTTGGATCTTTGTCCCTTGTCTAAACCAAGTTCCATCCATTGTGAATCAATTTATGTCGGCGGCGCGTATCTGGGGCCTACGGGTAGGTTCGGACTCCGTCCATCTGTAATATATCTGGTTTTCCTGAAAATGACTTTCAAGGACGTTTATGTTCAGTTATAACTTCTACCACAATTGTAATATTGACTCTAGGCCTGTTGATATTCTCGAGGTGAAGTGCCGAGAACACGGATTTTTTCAACATGTTGAATCAGGCTCAGGGTATTATTACTGTGTACAAGTAACATGTATACCAGAAATGGAAAAAGGGATTAAAGATTGTTTTTAAGGTATCCATTTATTCCAGAGTCCGTTTCTAGGAGTCGAAGAGCAAGAGGATACGGCTTGGAAAAGTAGTATCCCTAAAGGTAGTCGGTCATTGAAGGGTGCTTGACAGTCTTCGGATTCTGTTCGAAATGGTCAGTGGCCGATGCGGCTTCTCAGAGTTTACTTGACTTGATAGAATTATCCGATGACTGTTGTATCTCGTGAGTAACGAGGGAGCCTGCAATAAAAAAAATGATGAGATGTAGCCAGGGGAGGTCGATGGGAGCTTATAATGGGCAGCAACCACCAGTGGAACATGAAGGGTGGCCCTCCATTGTCGCTGAACGATAGAATGTCACAGCATTTGGAACAGATCGAATGAAAAGTCCATTATCATGGTAGACGAGTCGACCTCGGATACTGAGGTTTTTTTGGTCAAGCAATGCCAGTCTTACTGACTGTTCTCTCAAAACGTAAACAAGCACTTTTCCGTAGCTGACGATGAATCGTGGCAAAGAGGCGGGCGAAGGCTAGAGAGATGAGACATTTCCTTCTTTATTACTCCATGTTCATAAACAGAGCCATCCTTCAACATCATCGGGGACTGAAGGTTAGGATTTTGCTATTTTAAAGACCAAGATTTAAAACTTGATGTGGGTGATCGGGACCGAGATGTTCGCAGTTGACACTAAGTTGGGGTAAGCGCGGGCTGTACCTTCAGGGCAGGACTTACCTAAGATTGCTAACCAACCAACCACTGCAGGCCTAAATTTCCACTGTGCGTCTTGATTACCGCATGTAGAAGAGTGTCAGCATTTAGAAGATGCAGCGCCTCAGCCTTGCCAGCTGCCAGCGTTTTAACAGCGACTAGGATTTCCGGTTCAAGCAATGTTATATGTCGATCATGCTGCTTCATTGGCTTGAAGTCTTTAAAGACCCTGCAGAGCTGGTACTAGGCAAAAGCTTACTTTGGACAAGCAGCATCTCATCAAGTATCTGAAGATATATAAACTCTCCTTCAACTCACCTGGGAGTTTCCTATCTCGCAGCTTCTCTCCTCACGCATTAATTTTGTGTTCAATTCTTATTTACCAGTACAATCCCGTCTCATCAGAAAGTCAACATGGGCATCTTTCACGACGATAACTCCACACACAATCACACATGCCCAACCCCACAATATACCGATGTTGGTAAGGAATCATTTTCGTTCGCTGCCTGCTTGTTCACTGATGAACTCCATAGAACAAGTCTCTATTGTTGGAAACATCACATTTCACCAATTGATTGTGATTTTATCAGGAGCTTCCCTGGCATTCTCATGTCTAGTATCGTTCTTCTTGATCTTCAGATATGCGACACATTACTCAATACCGAAAGAACAAAAGCAGTACGGGATATGAATTCAAATTTGTCCCACGATGATCTAACAGCGGCTTAGAATTATACGCATTGTTTTCATGATTCCAGTCTTTACCGCATGCTCGCTCTTGTCTGTGGCCTTCAACGATGCAGCACTTTACATCAAGCCGATCGACGATCTATACGAAGCTTTCGCGTTGGCTTCTTTCTTCCTCTTACTGTGCGCATTTGTCGAAGAAAACGATGTTGAGAGGCAAGCATTTTTCACAGCATCTGGTACCACGAAGCATTTTATGGTATGCATCCTCCTCTAGCAGTTCTTCAGATTGCTAACCACGCTCGTAGGCTGCCACTTTTGGAGCTTTCCAATTCCCAGTAGTGATGCTCATTCTTCTCGTCGTCACCGAGGTCACCGAAGCTACTGGGGTGTACTGTGCTACGTCCAACAAACCGTACTTTGCGCACATCTGGGTAAGTTTGAAAATGCAGACATAATGCCAGGGTACAGCAGCGGTACTGACCTCATTCAGGTCACAGTCATTACCCTCCTCAGCACAATCATCGCGATCATGTCCATCCTCAAGTTCTACAAAGCTCTCAAGCCAAGAATAAATCACCGCAAGCCACTCTCCAAACTCGTCGCTTTCAAGGGAATCGTCTTTCTGAACTTCATCCAAAACGTAAGTTGCCCAAAGCTTACTACTGAGATGTCGCTTACACACACGCAGGCGATCTTCTCATTCCTCCAGGCCTCCAACGACCTCAAGCCCACCAAGCACTACACTTTCCACGATCTCAGCGTCGGCATCCCAAACCTTCTCCTAAGTCTCGAGATGGTCATATTTTCAATACTGTTCCTGTATATATACCGTACGGGCGAGTACTGCTTCAAGAAAGGGGCAGCTGCAGTTCCTCTTGGCCATGGTGGATATCAAGGAGGACTTCTTGGTCTTCGAGCATATGGAGACGCATTGAATATTACCGACGTCCTCCGAGGAATCGCCAGCGTCCCTGTTGCTTTCAGCAGTCGGGAAAGTGGAGGAAATAATCAGGAACAATGGCCTGCCTATTCGCAGGTACGTTCTTAGATTTTGGTCTGGGAAGGATAAGTTGCTCAAAATTTCAAGCAGTACGAAAGCTTAGGGATGATCAGTCAACCACAACAAGAATATCACGTACCTGAAGGAAATTTGTCGTATGGAAATGGACACTGATTTCTCCAGCTACCTGATCAGCAGCGTGTTAGTCGCCAGGGAAATTAGCAGATACTTTAATTGGAGCCTGTCAATGTTTGAGCTGTTGCTGTTCTCGGATACTTAACATGTTCGAAGCATCGACTTTTGTTTGGATATGATCACTTTTGATGGTCTGCATTTCCTGGATTAGGTCACCAGAATTCCACTTCAGTGAATGATAGCTCTATAATTATAGAGGACACTCGCTAGTTCTTAGCGATAGAGCAAAACGTATAGGGGTGAAGCACCGCCAGTGGCACTGTAAACGCAGCTTCAACACATTCCATTTTTGAGGCTCCCAAAAAGTTCGCGTGTGAATGATAGGTTTCTGAGAGCATAATGAGAGATATCGGTGGGCCCCTTACAATTTAATTGTGCTGTGCTTGAAGTCTAGCAGACCGTGCGTCAATTTCTCCTCGAAGACAACTGGGCAATGTGTGTTTGATGCCCAAGACGATGTTCTTCTGCATTGCGAGCTTCCAAAATGTTGTTTATCTTGGTTTCTCGGAAAACGAAGAATTCTCTGGCGCAGGGAAATCGTGTCCGGACACAACTCAAATTACTAATTGATCTACTAGGTCTTCATAAAGTTCATGTACTCATACATCCAATCAGGTCTGAAACACTCGACGAGAGACGCTCAAAAAGTTTCTCTGAAAGCCACTCATATCTTCATCGATGTTGCCGAACAACTTGATATGCCACAAGTCAATCAGTTTACGCCCACTCCAGCTTCCGGAATAGAATCGCTCGATACCAATTCAGGCTTCCACAAAAGATGCTCCTGTCTTTTCAACACGCTATGCGCCAAGGGAGCAGCTTGCCGAATGCCCATAACATCGGTAATCCATTGGAGTCGGCCAGCGACCCAACTACGCATTACATCCGAAATCACTCCAGATTCCCCCACAGTATACAAAGGCCAAAGTAAAAGGTTTCCGTTGGCGCATTTTGGCGGCTGGCCACTGAAGCTGGTACTTTCAGGGCTGTAGCCAAGGAAGTATGGAATACTGGCGCAAATATCGTGACAGAGCTGTAGGAGCGTATTGGTCGAAGTAAGGATCTGGTTCTGGTCGAAACAGTGGCCTTCCCAGAGGAGATTTGACTCTGATGATTGGTACAGGTATCTAAGTTGATCAAGAATCAATCCATTCACTAGGATCCGCGCGCTCCGGTAATTGTTCCAAATTGCTCCGATCCATACTGATGGGTAGACGTGGTAATGGTCTGAAAAAACATCGTCGGCCTCCTCGCTTAGCGTCGCTGTTTGGTAGATGTATGGAACGGGACACGTCCTTGCCCACACCTCGTATTCGGCATCCAAGGCGCAGGCTGTAGAGATGATCCGATCTGGATCACTGTAATCTTGAAATGAAGTCATGGATGCACGAAGATTGCAGTATCTAATCGCGAGATTTGAAAGGGATGTTGCTGCGGCTTGCTCGATTGTCTCGAACTCCAGATCTTGAGACCGCTCGCTAATGATATCGGGCACTATGGCATGCCTTACCAAACAGTTGGTGATCTATTATTGAATTAGCTATCATCTAATACCCAGCAGGGAAAATTACTTACAATTTGTGTCCTCAGATGGATGAATAAGTGGTAGCCAATGGGCGTGCTCAGTTGCTCCTTACCCCGAATCTGCAGCAGTGCTGAAGCTCCAGTAATGTGTCTGGTCCAAGTATTCATCGATTGTCGATTGCTACACGTGTTTGTCTAGATTCCCAGATTAGAAAGAAAAAGAGTAAAGTGAGGAATCCTACCTCATAAAGACCGAGTAACATGATTGCAGCCATAGTCTGATCCGACTTCGCTCCTTCGATGGTTCGCAGTTGCGTACTGATTGTCATCAATGCCGAATTGTATTTGGCGGTAGCATGTGCCAAAATACTTGAAGCTCCCCAAAAATGAGCAAGACCAACCAATCCCAAAGAAGAGATTGAGTCAGCCAAACCCTCACCAACCTCCTCGCAATCATAGATATCAGAAAGGTACTGAAAGTTCCCTCTCGAATACAGATCCTGTTGCAAGACATAATTTTGGAAGAAGAAGCAAGTCGCTTGCTCGTCAGCAGAAGTTCCCAGTCCTAAGGATATCATTGGTAACATCTGGAAAGGTGGTATCGAGAACAATAGTGGAGTCTCACCCGAGGCTGAAAGTATGAGAGCTTCGGGGCTGTCTGCTAGAATCGGCGCGCTTTCTACAAGGCGTTGTTTGGAAACCTTCACGCGTTGACGTCGGCTACTAAGACCCTCAGACTCGTCCCGGAATATCATATTAGCTGAATCTCGATATCCATTGCAAGTTCTTCCTGCTCGTATGCATTGAGAGCAAGATGGTCGTCTGGTATCACACTGGGAAGGTCAGCACGAGATCCTCATCTCGAGATGGCTTCACTTACCTTTGTCCTTCTGAGTCTGCATTCTGCACAGGCCTTGCTGGGCTTTCCACAGTAAACCATGATGGATATCTTGGATCTGTGACAATGGAGTGTATCCGGTACAGGGTTGTGATTTACGAGCTAGGTCGAAATTTGCCTCGGAGGAGTTGAGCGATGAACGCGGCGTTGTGTGAGATATGGATGGAGACTACGAGAACTCAAAACGCATCGTGAGAAGAATAGATATTATATCTCTCTCCGTGGCCGGTGCCGTGCCCGTGATCGGTGTCGCTTGCAGGGTTCGAAAACACAGTAAGCTTTCGAGGGTGTTCGTCCATGGACTCTCCGGCCCTACCCGCCTCCTAGAAGACGGCTTGGAACAACGATCGGCTTGAGTAAAAGCTTATGCAGGACTTTAATCAGATGGATACACAAAGCCCATAACCGTATCGTAACACGATAGGCAAGCTTCCCCGCTTCTGATGCGGGAGGTTTCTGAATAATCGGCTTACGACAAGCCTAACCTCTTCAAGAAGTGGTTGAGTAGCGCATGACAGAAGGCACGAATCGAATGCATGCCGAGCTTCACCCTTTGTCTTCAGGCACTTTTGCAGAACAGGTTCACCAGACGGTACTGGTCTATTTATTGGTGCATAATCTCCTTGGTTCTCGTATGCCTCTCGATCGACCGTACATGACGCAGTTGGAAACAAGCTTTTCTCCAGTCGATCCCTCCTTGATCCCAGCTTGACAGATGTCTAATCAGCCCTCGATATTCGAAGATTCAACCATCAGTGTTCCCAGATAGGTGTTCGTTAAGCAAATACCCCGAGACTGTTGACCACAGCTCAGCACTTCGCAAAGGGATTCAAGGTTACGAATGAGGTGAGTGATGAACGAATCCGCAATTATCCTTCGAGCAGACGTGTGTATGCTTCGAAGATCACAATGTTCAACTCATATAAGACGATCATGCTCTTTGATTGTTTGAATAGCTTCCAATCTCATATCATCTGCAACATCTCTCACAATCTTTCTCCATTGTTTACGGCCAATCATCGCCCAATCTCAAAGTTTTTTACACCAATTCTCTCAGCGATAGACCAAACGCCGTGACCATGGTCCATACTGAAGAGATCATCGCGTATGCTGAGATCTGCGTTTATGTTCCAATCTTTATCCTCACCTTGATTGTAATCGTCCGACATGGATTCAAGAAGCAACTCGGCTGGATATACCTCGCCATCTTCTGTGTCATCCGCATCGCAGGTGCCGGATTCAAAATCGACGAGTCCAAATCTCCCAATAAAACTAACACTGAATGGTCTGGGATTCTCCAATCCGTCGGACTGAGTCCGCTGCTGATGGCGAGTTTGGGTCTCCTCAAACGAGTGTAAGCTGTACCCCAAGTTTCATACGAAGCTCGCTGACAATGATTCTAGCACTGATGAGGTTTCCAAACACATTCGGTCCGAAAACAATGCTTTCGCCGGAACTGGTGGAATATCGGGCCTCATCACAAAACGTGCCACAGCCAACTCTCGTCGAAGCCGAATCATCCAGGTCATGCAACTACCAACGATGATTGCGCTCACTCTTTGCATCATCGGCGGAACCGACCAGGCCGACAACAGCCCATCTGATGTCAAGACTGGTAAGAAATATACCAAGATCGGCATCATCATCTTTCTGTTTGTTTATCTACTCCTCAGCTCACTTGTTGTCGTTACCATGAAGGATATCGGAAACGCTATGAAAGACGAGAGGCGTATATACGTTGCTGTTGTCTGCGCACTGCCGTTTCTCGCTGTTCGCCTTCTCTGGAGTTTCTTGTCTGCGTTCTCTCATAACTCCGACTTTTCCTTGACTGGCAGTGGGAAACCATTAATCCAGTTGTTCATGGCAGTCTTGGAAGAATTTATCATCGTCTGCATGTATACTCTGGCTGGCCTCATGGCTCACAAGTACTGATACCGGGCCCATCTCGGAGGATACTTGGCTTCATGTTGATAGATACATAGGTACGGTGGAGGGGCAGTGGAACCTTTGAAAATATATCTGGAAGGAACGGCGGATAGGATACGATATTGTCAATCTCTTGAAAGCGGAAGTTTAGTAGAACATTTACGAGACATTCGATTTAGTCGAGCTACATTACGTTCACGTAGCCTGGAACATTGAAATTTGACAAATCCCCGCCGGCAAGGTGAAATTCACCTGATGCACAGAGGGTATACCCGACCAAGCACCTTGAAAGCTGTACATAATCTGATTGCTTAAGGAACAATGCCTTATACTCCAACATGTTGTCTACCGAGGAACGTACTCGTTGGCTGAAGACTCCGGCCAACGAGTACGTACCCATCTTTGATAGAGACGTACTGAGTCGGGTGCTCCATGTCCCTTTCATGGTAACTGCTGTTTCATGGTACGTGACTATGAAAGTTAGGTCGAAAAGAGAATTCACGGACTTGAGGGCTTGGATAAATGGCTGGTAGAAAGAACGATAGACGTGAGATTTATCCTCCCACTACAGTCGAGTTGCCAATGCTGGTCTGGAAAAGCTTCAGCACACACTATCAGGACACACGAAGAGCAGTGAAACGGATGAAGTTGATCATCCTCCTCAGAAATTATGTTAAGTCTTGTATCTGTGGCATTTTTTCGTCGATGAGCCCACCCCGAGCACCACATAAGCCTAGTCTCAATCAGGCCTCCAGGACGTAGCGTCCCTCAACCTCGTTTGTGGCGTCAACATACCCACTCGCGGCACAGGCTCTCTGCGAAGCATATAATTCTCCCACCACAACTCCCTTGCTTCAATACGCCTTCGCTCTCAACTTGCCAGATGCAGTCACCTGCCCGCAACTGCCAAGACATTGTCTATTGCACACATCATCGATGCCAAGCCTAGGCCCTTCATTTTAGGGAAGCTTCCAACTTTCTCTAATATGGAGGAGCATTCCATTTGTCAGACGACGACCTGGATCCCAGAAGAGTCCACAGTTCTACTCAAGTCGGCCCCATCTCGTAGTCTTGGCAAACTTGGATTTGCATCATGGGGTTGCGAGCGAAACTTTGCTCCGATGCCTCCGTTTGCCTCTCCACGTCGATGTTCATAGGAATATCCGGGGTTTCTCGCAGTACACTTCTGTCTTCAGAGACTCAAACGAAGGTCATAAGATGTGGTCTTCCTCACCCATTTGCTGATTTTATTCTCGTCTCTTTTCTTTAAACTGAATGAAGTTTGCCTCGGCTTACAGGCCACATCCGTCACTACCGGCATTCGGGTCTTCCCCATTTTGTTCATATATCGCCTGAAATCTACCTTTCTCCATCAAGTATTAAGATAAACTTCAGCAGTAATGGTGATTGTGAGCCTGCTTACCGCCGGAGTTGGCCTCGCTCTTGACGCATACGCTGAGCGACAGTCGGCGAGGGATCAAAGGAGGAATGCAACACTTCTACACCAAGACGTCTCGAATGGTGTGTCGCGCCTTTCCAATGAGGACTTAGGTAATTTTTTGATACTTCCAATAGATACCGAGGCCGCTTCGGATTTTGCGGGAGAGAAAGACCACCGTGATGCCCTCAAGGAGTTACAGAATTATGCCGACTTCCAGAAATCTCTTTCGGATAACATACTGGATGGCCTAGCCCAAGAAGAAACTCCAATGAGCGAGAGTTGTCTATCACATTCATTGTATAACAATGACTTTCATACAGATTTTTATTCAGGGTATATCCCTTGGTCACCACCTCGGAAATGCGCCTTAACTCAGCCCGTGGTAATCCCTGCAAATACTGGTATTCATGAAGAATACGGCTGGCCTAGGGCCTATATTTCTTCCCTCATGGATTGTGGAATAGATCAACAGACTTTCTTGGCTTTCATTATTTCCCTCAACGAGTCACTGATAGTTAGTGATATCAAGAAAGAATCTGGGTTTGAGCTGATGGATCTACCAGTCATCACCTCGTCTCAATGTCGTCAATATTGCAGGGCTGTCATCTGCCATCCATAGGGAAGACACGTCCTTCAATCTGTCCACAATCGTTCCAGCGGCAGTGCGATCCTCCAAACATGCTGAGCTCGACCTATCGTAAGTCCATCCCGTCTCTGGTGATTGTTATCGACATCGGTTAATCAGGCCGTTCTACTTGCAGAACGAATAATCTCATTGCCCAGGCCAACGATATGCTCTTTCGGGCTCGAGGTCTATTTGCTATGATAGTCACCTCGTTACCAGACTCGCCTTTGCAAAACCTTGTCATGCAACCCGGCAGGAATCGTCGGGGTGAAGAACAGGATATCTCTACGGACACTGGACTCGAAAATAAATATACTGGACTATCCGCTGCGCATCCTGGCTTTCAACACAAGCCAATCTCTTTCTCGAATCGCAAAATGAAAAAGATTAGTAGCTTCATCGTCGATTACAAAGAGCGCAGACCACGCTCCCAAAAGGTACGTACCTTGCTCAGAGGCTCAATAGCGTCACTGATAAAGTGCAGGGAGATGATTTGCAGACCTCCAGTTTTGAGAAACATACCAGCACAAGCACGAGCTCGACCCCTCTACAGAAGAATTTGGCACATCGCAAGGGTCCCCTATCGGCGTTCGCATCATCAGTTACTGATCGACACAATAACATGGAAGCACAAAAGAGGAAAAAGATCAGAATTGGACAGGAGAGACTGTTTGAGCGAAGTAGTGGAATATCAAGAACTTCGGCAGAGCATTCGTCATACGGAACAGATTCTGCAGGATCTGACAGACATGCAGCTGAAGCCAAAGTCACAGAAACCTCTCTTCCGGGCATACAGACTGTGAGTGGAATTCTAAAAACTCACCAAGCGTGAGAGCTTACTGTTCAGGGTGTTTTGTATTTGGTTCTGGTTAACGACATTGACATTGAGGTCAAAGAAAAATGGCCACAACAACCATCATCAGGGCTGAGACGGGGGGGTGCACAAGAGTGGGAAGATAAAGGGAATATGAACATGGATCATGATACTGGCTCCGGAGCCTTCTCATACGAGAATAACGTGGAAACGGCACCACCTGCCTATAATTCTAGTCTACAGTTTACCGGTAGCAGGAGACCATTTGGTATGTGATCTTGGATGATCATCATTGAAAGCCCTTAATACGCTGAATTGAAAGAAAGCGAGAATACTGAGCTCAATATGATTACATTTGCTTTTGACAATGACTCGATTGGATAGATCAATTCGGACAACTTCCTGCGCCGGAGAGCCGCCCTTTACGCGAAGCATTCATCCACCAGGGTACAGAGCTGAAGTTGCCGATAAGCAGAATCTATTCATATTAACCAATGGTCATCAAAGCTCCTGAAAGCTACAGGTTTGTTAGGAACCTTCCACTATTCTACGATACATACCTGATGACCGGACATACCGAACACAAGCATGATGCCCACAAACTGTAGTGCCACCGTTAAGAATAGCTACGGACTTCGACCGGCATACTCTCTACGTAAAAGGATATGGATATAGATTGGCGGACAGGGGCGTCTCAAGTGAGACAATTGTAGTGATGCTGAGGCAGGATCTGTGGAGGACGACGTTCAATCACGTGGTCGCTTCGAGTGTAAACAAAGACGGTTTGAACATAAAGCATTACCAAACAACGAATCGCGCACACCCTTCCACGTCCTGAAGTTTAACTACTGACATACATCTGAACCTCCAGCATATCTCCCTTGGTAGTTTTAAAATGTATGGGGTCGAACTGCTGCACTGCTCTCCTGTTCCTATGCTTTTAATCCGTAACGGCCGTGACTCGGCAACAGACGTGATCAAGTTCGCCTCCGATTTTGATATTGGCTAGAACTAATTAAAAACTAAGAATGGGCACAGTCCACTGCAAATCATTGGCGCGCCATACAGGCTCTGTCTATATGGAAACGCGCCAGCTTTTTCAGGAAGCCGAAAGTGGCTCACCGAACAGAAATCTCCGAGGGCCGAGTGGCCCCAAGATATATCGACCGACCAGAAAGTGAAGATATCCGGAGAATCATGAACAACGCTTTGGCAGGGCATCTACACAAAGGGAGATTTCGTCAAACCACTTCTTTGTATAGAAAGGGAGCCAGTACAAGTGATGGTCCCTCTATTCCATCAAACTGTTGTTTCTTACATCGCATATGACTTAAGTATTAGCTTAGAAATTGGCTAGTGGCCAAGATCTGGTTTTTGTGGTCTCGCAGCTGTCGCTTGCGGTGCATTGTTTGTGCTCTAGCCACCTGCTGCTTGACTCACAGAAATGTCGCGTGCGAGAAGAAACAGCTTTACACTCCCAAGCAGCACCTTCAAGCAGGATGGAATATTTCGCGTCCGTGAATCATTCTTGTCGGGTGAGTGAAGCTACTCAGACTCCAGTCTCGCGCGCAATCAGGTGGTGGCAGCACAGCAGCGACAAAGGCAGGGGGGAAAGACGACGAGATCCCCTAGGAAAGGCCGGGATGATAACAGGGCTTTATTGTTTGATGATGTGCTGTAAGATTAGAGACTTGCGGGAAGTATACACGCCATTCGATGCGTCTAGCTTCTTTTCTCCTGGGGTACAAGGAGAGGAGATACAGCCCTTCACTGTACTCTCACTTCTTGATAAATCCTCTTGACCTAAGCTGCTTAGATTACATTCAATTGTAGGTATATGTTTAGGACGAGTACTGGTGGGTCTTCTATTGATCTAGGATCTCCAAATTCACGTTCACTTGAAACGAATGAGTTCTTTGATTCGACACCGTCAACACCGTCTAACGTATTGCCCGTGTCCAGTAGATCAAGTATGTCAAACACTATATCCCATTCTTTCACTACTGTCTATTCATCTAGACGGTCATAGTCTCAGACCCTCCTCACACCCAACAACAAAGCACCAATATCTCAAATCTTCCTACAACATGGGAAACCCAAGTTTTTGCAACTGTGTTGCGGCAAAGGTCGACCACAAATTCGATCCTACAACCGCTGGTCAAGCAAAAGCTGTGCTTAGCCCGGATCGAGCTGGTATATCCGGAGCGCCAGTGTCGCCAGTGTCTGGAGCGGATACTTCCGTTGACGGCGCATCCGCCGACTACGCAGGATCAAACGAGGCAAGTATGTCATGTTACCTTCCCCCTTGTTGTGTTCGCCTCATTCTTTTGCCGGAAGTGGTTGTCTGAGATTGCAACCTGATTTTTCGTGCGTGTCAGCTCTTTATTATCATGCCACTGACTTGTCCCCAGGCCAATTCAATTTCGGTGCCCGATCCAGATCAACCTCGACAAGCCGCTGGTGCCTTCTCCATATTCATATGTCTGCCATATAAGATTCGGATACAAATATGGCAACAAGCGATGGATCAAAACCCGAGACTTATCGAACTCGAGTGGACCGACAAATGAAATCTAGTGTCCGGCTTCATCAGAAACACTCATGAATGGTGGCACATCTGTCCCACTCCAGACAACTACCCGTAATCATGCAAGTATGTAGGGAGAGTATGAAGGAGCGTAAAATGTATCTGGAACATCGTTTGTTCGATTCGGACTACGACAGACTTCCCCTTGATGTGACCTATAAAGTCTACTTCAATCCACGGGCAGACATCCTCTTCTTCGGCGAGAAGACCTGCGTCACGACGATGCTGAATCTCTTTTCCGAGACGCCAGGAAAAACCGATCTACCGATCCCGAGGGTCGCAATTATGTGTGATGCAAGAGTCGAGAACTGCTGTAACCATGATGATCCGGTTTATGGCGTCCGTGGAGGGGTACAGATCATGCATGCGTTGCACGGTTTTGAAAAGGCCGTGACAAAGCACGACTGGAGATATGGTGGTTGTCCTCGCCTAGAGGAGGTACACTTCATTGTCAAATCGACGTTGTGGCAACGCGGGGCGGGAGAGATAGATTGGACTGTTGGACTCCGTCCTGCTACTATGGACGTGTTCACCCCTGTAGATCTTGCTGTTAAGCAGCGATTGAAACGTCAGATCGCGTGGGTCAACGACGATTATGGAATCCCGCGCACGGGGAAATTCGCATGGGCTGATTAGAAGCCTTTGTTTCGTTTCTCGAGTTTGGCTCCGGTCTCAACCAGCGGCAACGTTTATGAAGGAATCATCCTGGGGGCCGAAGACGTAACATACATGGAGGAGAAGGACTCGGGATTCTTAAAGGACGTTGGCCAGAGGAGCGGATGCAGCATCCAATTTGCACCGAGTGATCCGGGAGCACATGTTCGTGAGATTGGATGTGCTGGAACAGAGGAAGCTGTGGTGCAGGCCAAGGAATGTCTTATCACAATACTGATGGTAAGCTCGTCAGGCACAGATGGTAACTTTGGCGAACAACGTCAAGTACCACCGAATGAATTTCGATTTGATCGACCCGAAGCGGAGTAGATTTCTGCTCTGATCGAGCTAGGTCGCGAGTAAGCTCACCGACAGAACAGTCTTTGGAAATTCTGGGCTTATTTTTGGATACCCTTTTAGGATGGAGGCTGGCGCAGAAATGGCAGAGGAAAAACAGATTGGCATCATCTTTTGATAGTGGTTGCGACTTGCCTCTCAATGTGTTCTTTGAATTGTGTCTTCTGGACTTACGCCGTTTCAGCAGTTGTATATACACCGCGAATGGACTTGGAGAACAAGGCAATATGTAATACAGAATTGCAATGACAAAGATGTCTTCTCAGGAGTAGTTGACAACACTCGAGAGACCCACGTAGAAGAAGTCAGATCTGGGAGATGGATGACATACGGTGCAAGGACTTTAAGGGCCAAATTGCTGTTCTTCGATCGGAAATCGACAGAAAAGGGAGTCGAGATTTCCGAAAAGAGAGATCGGGTGACGATCTCGGCTGGGCATCGACTTCAGCCTCAAATGAGCTCAGCTCCATCGTGCTCCTTCACAACTCATCTATATACAACATGCTCTTGTCAAGGTTCAGACGGAAATTGATGTTGATGTTGATCAAATCAAGGCGCAATTTCTGTAGTGGATACGAAATTACCTCGCCTATGCTTGCAGCGATATAATTGGAAGCCTTGTATCCCTCCTCAGCCACGATGCAGCTCCAGTCGTGCTTGAGCCACGATTTGATGTCCCAAAAATAGGCAGGGATACAGATTGAACCAGCAATTTAACTTGTTGAAGTGCCCGAACACCCATAAATGTGAGGTTTGAGGACGATCATTGGATGCTTGTCACGGCTGTTGAATGCAGATTACAGGTGGGCTGGGCACTGGGCGAGAGAGATTCAAGGCAGACAACACCACGACTGATACCAGGGCAACAAAGAAATAAGGAAATCGCCAGTTCATCTTTTCTTTCGCAATAACTTCGAGCGGCACATGTGTATGTATTCATTCTCCAGTACATCGGCATAATCACATATTATTACCCGGATCACTGCCGTCTCATACGACGCCGGCATGCTGACAAGCCTGTAAGCGCCAATCGCCAGAGCCCAGCCGCAGCCGAATCCATCCTGCTTGCCCTGCCCTGCCTCGTCCTGGTCGATCGAGGCAGCGCGTCAGCAGCTACGAGAGGAAAGGTCCATCTACCGACCATCAGCCTACGACGGGCATGAGGTGTGTCTCGTCTTCCGCAGAGACATTCTTTCCATCACTGGTATAATTATCGCCAGCCATTGGGACATTCGTTTTGGAACGGCGCAATCATGCATCTTTATGGGTTGGAGAAACGTCAGGAGGGCCCAGGAGGAGGACAAGGCGAAGGTGCACCAGGAGGCAACACCGATTCGAGCAGTGTAATTCTTGATGTCACTACCAGTCCAACTCCGACCAGAACATCCAGTCCAGGTGCTTCTGCGACCGCTTCTTCGACGTTATCCAGAACTTCCAGTGCTTCCGCGACCCCCACCTCGACCTCGGATTCGAAGAGCAATACTCCTTTAATGATCGTATGTCAATAGCCTCACGCCGTATGGATATCTACTAACAGATTCACAGCCAATAATCGGAGCAATAATTGGAGTTCTGGCCCTCATACTCGGATTCTACTTCATCCGCCGTACTCGAATCAAACATAAGAACCCGAAATACATACCCACACCGTTCTTGAAGAAGGCATGGCAGAAATGGAGTCCGAGTCCGATGCAACACAAACTTCCGAATGCGAACGAATCCCTCGAACCGGTGTCTACAAGAAATAGAGCTTCAAATCGAACTTCGAATCCCCCCAGCTCGTTCGATGCAAATGCGGTCGCCAATGCTGCGGCTGGCGTGGACAGAAACACCTCCGTGAGATCCGTGATGACGTTACCTGCTTACCGGCCAAACGCTCTGGGTAATGAGCAAGTTCTGGGAAGGGAAGGAGATAGAGGGGGAATTGATGTGGTAATTGAGTTCCCAGAGACACAGGATGATGAGGAACAGCGGCGAGAAGAGGAGATGGAAGCCTTGTACCAAGTCCGACTAGCCCGACGACGAGAGAACGAAGAGCGAGAAGAGCGCAGGAGGTTACGACGAGAAGCAAGGGAAAGAGGCGATTATGTTGCTTTACGGGAGATTGCTGCTAGGGCTAGAGCTGCAAGTGGTGCAAGTGCTGGGCAGACAGTTGAGGAATTGCGGGCAGAGCACGAACGGATCAAGAAAGAGCGACAGAGAGCTGTTTCTTCAGTATCATACGGCGATCTAGGTGTAGCACGACACGATGGAACAAGATTGCGGGCTAATAGTCAAGACAGCGAAAGACAAGGTCTTCTGGGAGATGCAGCAAGTATAGCAGCCAGCTCCCGCTACCACCGCCGGGACCGCAGCACATCCTCCATCCTAAGCATCGATACGCAAACTTCCGACCTCCCTTCCCCAGGCCTGACCCGCTCTCGAGCAACTTCGAATGTAGACAGTCCAAGACGAGGAAGCCAACAAACTGAACGCCGACCCTCGACATCGAATGAAGGCAGAGCAGGAAGCAGCCCAGAAATGATCGAGCACGAAGACGTACCTCCGAACAGTCCTCCAGGATATGAAAATATCTCCCTCGATACCCCGCACGACGAAAACCCTCAACGCGAGCCCCCGCCAGATTACACTTCTCCTGTCCTCGCGCGTGGAGAGCAGCATCCAACTATCGAATCTTCTCTCCCTCCTACAACCACGACCTCCAGTACGCCTGTCTCCCCACTTTCTCCCGAACTTAGACCTTCATCCGTAGCGATATCCGTGGACAGCAGAGGCTCGAGGAGAGAGAGCAGGACGGATCAGTTGAGAGATAGTCGGACGAGTAGCTCGAGTTCGCTGTCAACGAGTAGGCCGCCGCATGAGAGGAGGGGAAGTAGGGGTGTTGGGGGAGTGCCGCAGTTGCCGAGCTTGAGGTTGGCGGGGTTGCCCAGCATACAAGTCGATCCTGGAAGTCCGAGAACGGGAAGACAGAGTGATAATGAGAGGTCGCCTGCAAGGGGAGAGCGGTCTTGATTGATAGGAGGGAGAATGGTGCAATCGGACTGGAGTGAACATATGGAGGATTGGGAAGACGAGGATATGAATAATGATCTATGCTATTGCTATGTTGGAAGTACGAGGCTGAATACCTGGCTGAACGAGACAGGACATATGAAGAACGCCTTGGACATTAGCAGACAACCTGGAAAGAGGAGTGAGGACCGCTTGCAGAGCGGAGGAATTGTATACCCGTACCTATTTACTGCTTCATGTTGTGTCTCGTTTAAGCTTGCACTTCTGTTTATTTTCAGCGTCGAAGCGAATCAAGGGAGCGTGGCGCCGGTTTACTTCCTTCATCTGGGCGTTCTGGCTTGTCAAGGATGATAATGTATGTATATAGATATACAAGAATCCCGTCTGCTCGGGTGGACTGGATTGAGAAGACATTGTTTCACTCATTTTCAGAATAGTGTGCGAAGCATTTTATGGCCTATGGCGAGTGCCACTACACCCATTTGAGATGGTGATTATAAATACGACAAGCCATTTGCGGTTTTCAAGGAGCAAATACCAAAAAAAGCCATGAATCATGGACAGGGAGGAGAGGGTTTTCTGGCTATGCGTCTTCGTCGTCGTAGTGTCACGCTTCGCTCTTCCGTCGCCTCTCTTGTTCTGTCTCAAGGACGAAGCTCGGCTGATGCCTCATCGTGGACCGGCTGGATGAAACTGGCGTGATTTCCTGCCCTCGTCCTTGATAGTTGCCGATATCGTTGTCGTGGTCACCGTCACTGTCGCTGTCATTCTGTCCACTGCGGGCTTTGGGATTGCGGTTCTTTGAACCTAGACATGACAGGGTGGGGACTTTTTAGCTCAATTCTTTCATCACAGATGTGGCTCGAGAAGCAGAATGCGTTGCTCTTTTCTTGTCTTGTTAAGCGACAAGATACCAGAGAAATTAAAAGTCCCAGTATGGGCTCGGCTTTGACTCTGTTGCTATGTTGTGCCAGGGCTCTGTGAGGAACGGGGGCTTTTATGGTCGGGAAATGTGGTGATGTGGGCTCTACTGAGAAAGCTGCGAGTTTGCTTCATTTCTGAGGTTGAATCGATGCTTGAGAACTGAACGGTAAATCTGCAGCGTTAAGTTTGAGCTTGAGCTGACCGCTTACTGGGGTATACATCAGACTAAAAAGTCTCAACTGAAGAAGGAACAACGGTAGCCGGTCACTGGGAATCCACGCATGATTGAGGGTGTCTCGATGAGGAGGCTGGTTGACAGCGATATGTCGTATTTGGATTATAGTAAGCTAGGCTGCGGATTTCCTGGGTGTGAGTTTGGTGAGTATGAGGGAGGAAAGATTTGAAGAAAATAGACCCTGTTAAAGCGAAGGGGAAGGTGCTGATTGGCTAGGTATTGTTGTCATTCTTCATATCGTCGCTTGTCCTGCTAAATCTGACAACAGAAGTACTGCAAGTCCGACAGACACGATCATTATCTCAAATGTTTCAAAGAAGCCGATCCCTGACAGCTTGGAACTTGCTCAGCACATACTCGCGAGGCCAACACGAGAATTCGCTATGAGGACAGACCCTCAACCTTGTTCACGTTGCTTCGATTTTGGTAAGTTTCCCCTTTCGTTGACGAGTATTGATTGCAAATAGCAAGAACTTTATATCGAAACCCTCGTCAGCAACAGCTTTCCTCAGACATTTGGAATTTCAAGATTTGTCACTATTATGAACTAGGGGTCTTAAGACCTAGCCGGTAGTGAATGGGCGTCTGCAACCTCAAGGCTAAACGGGTGAGAGAATACGATATAAACACGGTACCCACAGAGCTTTTCGCTCATCGTTATCTCGTTGATATACTGCTAACATTGAATGAGAGTTGAACCACGCCTCGTTCTTCTACCTCTGTTGACATCACCTTCGGTTACTCAGCCTCGGCTTAGCAACAAGCATGTTTGGCGCTCGCCCACCTGTTGCTTTTCTAGGGCTGAAGATCGATGGGAACTGGAATGGAAGAAACGGTTGCTGTCATGCAATGTTTGGTTGTCATTGCCAGCTCTCCCACCGCAAAGTTTGCTCTGCTTCGAAACTCAAAGCACGCTCGGCTTTATTAAGTCCCATGCGGGCTTCCGAGCTGCATACACTGGAATTAGATTTGCATAAAGTCATTGAGAAAGAAGTAGGTGTAATTTGACACCGGAAGATCTCAAAATCTTGATTCTCTCTACCTTTATGTTGTGAGTTGATTCATTGAATGGACAGTATTGGTGATTAATATCCTCTTCCGGGGCGGGGACTGCTGGACGGGCAACAAACCGTCGTCTTGGTAGGACGAGCTGCTCAAACGACGTCGCACCTGAGGCCGACCGCTCTCTGAACAATCATGCTTGACCCCTGGAAAGCACTGAACTCAATGTATATCTCTCCCTTTCTTTAAGCAAAACAACACGAGAGGTACAGCTTGTTTCAAACACGAAGATGTGTACTCGTCAATCAAAACTCGGATGCCGTGCTTGTAAGCGAGGCCTCGAAGTATAAGTGGAATATATAAAGCAAACTTTTCCCAAGGATTCCTCGTTCCTTCGAGGAACTTTAACCATATGAACAAAGGCTTCGCAGAGCATGAGAGATGCGAGTAGGCCAGAAAGCCTGATAAAGAAGGTACAATGTGTCGTCCACTAGCTTCCAAGTCCGTCTCCCCAGGGAAAAACATTCGATGCGAAATGCCAGTAAGGTGAGTGCCGAGTTGACCTGTAGACTACTGCTGCCACATGTGGGTCGCTGTCACCCATTTCCTGATAAGACCATGCCCCAACACTTAGGTAAAATATGATTCTCTTTCATGTGAGGTCCTCACAGCTTATAAGAGAGAAACCATGGCGCCGCCCTGTATGTCAGGAAAAAATGGCCTTTTGACATTGAATAGTCCAACATGGCCCATTCATGATAGTGTGTTCCTTGATTCGTGGGGTGCTTCAGAAAATATGATCAGCCTTATATGTGTTATTCTCATGTAGCTGGAAGAGGGAAACAGAAGGTGAATAATGCGCGACCTGGCCAGGACACTTTACCTTTTATGAGGAAAGGCTCTTTGAAGTGTCATATTGTATAAATGCGACAATAATCCAACGTTTTCTCAAGTGAAAGAGAAAAAGAGACATCATTGCGGAGTAAAATGGTACAATCGATCAGATGTTTTAGCCCTATATGATTAAACAATCCTGTCCTCAGATTGATCTTCTTCGCCTATAAGCTTCTTCTGAGAAAAAGCTTGACTGTGGGGGGCTGAATCTACTTGAGTCTGGCCTGCTAGCCAGGCAGGTTGTATACTAATGTCAATGAGAGAATGATTTTTGTTCTCTGGACTGTTGCCAAATACGCTCTGCCGCAGCTTCCAAAATCTCTGAGGCTCAGGGACTTTGTCTTTTCCACTTGAAATTTCAGAATATGCTTGAATCGCGAAGGTGAATGGTGACATTGGAGGACCTGTGCTGAATGTGCCCAACAAAGGCACTGCTTTTCTTTAAAGTCTCCACCTTTCATGTAGTCGTCCTTGCTAATTCTGTTAGTAGCGTTTTATCCATTACTTTTATATGCTAAATAGTGTTCGCACTCGACGAGATATCGACTCAATTCTAGGTATTTTTCAAAAGATCGGGCGAGAGGATTTGGTTGTGAGTTGGTTCCCAGGCAGGCTTCGCCCCACTTTCGCCTGACACCATTCGTAAACACTCGGCTAATCACAACAAAACAACGCGACAGAGAAGAAAAAAACACAAAAAGAAATCCCCGTCAATCTCGCGCGAAACGTTAAGTTTCCTTACGATTAATCGACGATGCGCAAGGACTTTCGTGAAGCGACTAGATATCAGGGGCGCAATCCAAGTTACCTAAATCCAAGGCTTGACCTGGACCCATATGCGATTTAAACTGGACCTCCGGAGAAGCAGTCGCAATTGTTTCAAACCTAGCAGGCAGGAGGGAAAGATCCGGCAAGCCGGTGCGTGTAAATACCCGTGTTAGTGATCAGAAGAGCATCAACCCTGACCGGACAAACCGGATTATGTGCTGACTTTTTGTTATTTTGGTTGATAAGGTTGGGAAAACTTTGGCGCGGTTGGGGACGCGAAACGGGCAGAATCTGCTGGGACTCACCTTTGCCAGTGTCCAGAGCAGCTGATATCTCAGTCAGTGTCAAAAAGGAATGTCAGACCCTATCTCACATTCTCTCAAGGCTCAAAATATACGTGTCTGGTCGCGACAAGGCATCTTCTCTATTTCTGACCGCCTGGCTCGGAATTACCATCCTCTTTGTTGACTCTATAGTCAGACCCGAGCCCTGCACTTCTTCTACCCTTTCATATCTCTTCACGATCATTTCAATTAGGACTGACATTAACAAAGATACAGTGTCAAGTTGGAAGTCGACCATTCCCGACGCCACTTGCATCCCAACGTGTACTCTATTCTTACCATCACTTTTAGCTATACTTCTGACCTTGAGAAACCTCTGGTGCATATGAGCTCACATATTTCCAGAGATGCCACATCTAGGTGCCTTTGAACTGCGCAGGTACCACCACACTCAATCGCCCCTCGCCGCACTGTACTCAAGATCTTCTGCACTTGACATCCGGCTATGTGTGAGAGCTGGTATCAGATGACTGGAAGACGCATACCTGGGCCCAACAGCGACATCCAGCGGTCATAGTCTTTGGGTCCTTGGTGCGCGCTGCTTTGATACCGGTATCCTCAGCATATCTAATCCCATAAGTGCTAATCAGGTTCACCGACTGTGAATGGGGCTTGATGACTCCATCTCACAAGAGGTGTCCCACGAGTATCTGTAGCATGGTTGTGCTGAATACATTTTCAAGGTGAAGTGAGTCTGACGAGTTTCCCTTTTGAATGATTGTCCTGGGGATATTCACAGTCCGAAGCTAACTTCGAACCTTCGAAACTTCGAACCTTCGAAACTTCGGACAAATGGTTCTCATTTCAGCCATGAATGGACGCCAGCGAGCGCTGGTAATCACACTATGTACCCCAGTCTATAAATCGTGCGAGACCTCCGTCATTCCAGAACTTCCATCTTCTACCATTTTATCTGTCTAGACAACTTCCACCGAGGAAAACAACCACATTCCAACACTCGTTACAACACATTCGCTAGGTCCGTAGCACAAGGATGACATTTGCGTGGGAATCGGAGAACTGGGATCGGGACCGGGAGGAAAGACTGGAGGGCCAACGAAGATATACAGAGCAAGTCAAGGTTTTCACTGGTCCAGCAGAGGTCTCTTTGGGGGAGTGGCTTGATTCTCGGGCACTGTATGTCAACAGTCACCCTCAGGTCCTAACACGAAACCAGCAGGAGAGAGTGATCTGGAAGTCAGCAAAAGAAGAACAGGCTGGAAACGAAACGCCGGAGTCAAAGGGCTTGAGGGAATGGCTGCACTCTCGGGAGCGGAATGCTGCAGTAGCACGCAAAGCCGCCATAAATCTGACAGCGGCATTTTCTCGATCGACTTTCGTTCCTGATCCTTCGACTCCACCATTCCTTTCAAGAACTTCATTCGCAGCTACCAATGATGTCTCGTCCAACATGCCATCCCACATTGTCTCGCCCTCAGTTTCCTCAGATATGACGAAGAAGCTTGCGGAACCAAAACCTGAGCCAATCCGATTGACTGGCGGGCAGCTATTCCTCGCTGTGAGCCGTCTCGTCCTGCAAGTCAACTGGGATTGGTTCCATGCCAACAGACACAATTTCGACATGTCCAATATAAGTTCAGAGACATCCCAGCGATGGTGGAACGATATCTGCCAAGTATACGACCAGTACTGTAAGGCTGCTGCCCAGGGTGCGGATGCTCTGATGAAGCTGTACCAGCAGAGCAAGTCAGGAGATCATGTCTTGAATATGGAGCAAACAATTCTTAATCCCATGCTACGATTCTTGGTTGGGTATAAGGCCGATGAGGGAAGATCCGGGGGGGTGGTGAAGGCGGTCTTGGAAGCACTACTTTTGGAAGGTAAGGATGACCATTGAAGATATTAGGATGAGTG
Source organism: Deltaproteobacteria bacterium (assembly GCA_002685535.1). Classification (GTDB taxonomy): domain Bacteria; phylum SAR324; class SAR324; order SAR324; family NAC60-12; genus Arctic96AD-7. Next base: position 73,020 of record NYXK01000235.1, on the reverse strand, counting down.
ACTGAATGTTGTTAGGAGATTTCTTGGTATATGTAATGGAATGGTGTCATGAAAACGGCATGGAATATCCTGGAGGGACTGGAAGGACACAAGAGAAATTGACGGAGTATGCTTCGAAAAGCTTGCCAACACCAGAAGGTGAGCGTTAGGGCGGGTAGAAGGCTGCATGGGTTTTGTGATGGGATGGGTGACATTCTAAGTAGTCAGATCTTGAAGTCAGCAATGTATCGAGTTGGGTTAGGGCAAAGCGTTGGTGATGCCGACGTGCAGGCTTCAAGTTTGGTAGGAGTGCGTCAAGTTGCACAATACTTGAGCATTCTGGTGACTTTCATGATCAGCTGAAATGCATCGAGCGCTTCTCGAAGACTTCTTAGCCGACTGAAATTGAGTTGTCTCCGGACATTTCAGCAATTGTACCCCGCTATTGGAACCCGAATCTCATAAGCAAACAAGTCCTCAAAATGTTCATGGCGGCATGTACTGTCTTGCTCTTGGTCGTTCTTTCCTCCTCGATGCAATTGGCTACGGTACTCTACCCAGTTATCAATATTGCCGCTTGGCCACTCGAAGCAGAATGGAGAGGGAAAATAGAAATAACGGATAGATTAGCCACAGTATCGGCCTCAGTATTCATACATTGGAATTTTACACTCCTTGATATACAATCTCAATCCCCTAATCCATCGTGCCTCCAGTCAACTCCTCCGCGATCTTCTTCATCCTTCGTCCAGTAAGTGCAGCAGGACCTCTGTGGAAGTCTATAGCTTTCTTCTGGGTATTGTTCACCGCAGATAACATCGTCAAAACGCTCGGAGGAGCTCCCTTGACAGACCAGATATTGTCGTTCAAGTTGCCGCTCGCATGAGGATCTTCAACGAAAATCTTCTCAATCTCAGCATCCAGCTCCTCCTCGGTAGTAATGAAGCTTCTCGCATTCATATACAATGTATGTAGTGCATTCCTTCGTTGCTCCTCCTTAGCCAATGCAATTGCCTCCACCCTTGCCTTCTTTTCCGCCACTCGAGCCGCGCGATCTGGATCCGGTACAGGTCCCGATTGCAGAGTTCGATTCATTTGCGTGATGGTGGGATTGGTTAGACGCTCGTCCTCTCGTTGAGGAGCATGCAATGCCTTCTCACGGGCTATGCTCCTGTTCTTGCTTCGCGCAGCAACCATCTTGTCTTGAAGAGTCTTCCTCTTATGTAACTCCACCAGACCTTCTCTCAAGTTTGTCCGCCTGTTCTCTGCCATGCGACGTTTCCATGCTACAAAATCGTTATGTGGAGCTGTTTGGGATAATGGTTCAGGTGTGACTGCTGCCAGGTACTCTGAAGAGGTCTTGTCGCCGGCACGATTGGGAAAAATATTTCGAGGAGGAGGAAGAGTTCCTTTCACATCAATCTTCGGAAGAGCTTGATGTTGAGGAGGTACTGGGATTTCGATGAACTTGGGGTTTTCTGGTCCGATCGATGCGAGGGAAGATGATGTTGAGAATGATCTGAGAGGGATTGAGTTTGATGGACCCCTGCACCGACTCAATGAGTTCAGTGAGGTCTTTGATAATGGAGGAGGCATGATTGTTTGACCTGTGTAGGTCTTTGGCGCAGCTGGCTTGAAGCTGTCGTTGGTGGTTCTGCATCCACTTCAGGAGGAAATCAATCTTTAGCGCGGCTCTGTCGGCCGCACCACACCGCCGGCCGCGTATGCTGATAAAGTTAGCGCAATCTCGAATTTTTGACATTTTAGAATTTCTCGCCCGCCTTTTCTTCCACTTTAAACTCAACAACCATCACAACCACAATCATGGGTCGGGCGAAGAAAGAAGCCTCACGCAAGGTGCGTGAGGGGAAGAGCAGTGATGGGATGGCGAACGTCAAGGTCAAGGGTGAGAACTTTTACAGGTATGTGACATTCTGCGCTGCATCCGATCATTGCCAGCTTTGGTGAAGCTTCAATCGGCGCAAAAGCTAACAATGTTTGTTCAATAGGACAGGCAAGCAGGCCAAGACCCTTAAGATGTTCAAGGACACAGGATCGGGTCGACATAATGCTGCTGGAGATCTCACACAATCCGCACAATTTCAAAGCAAGCAAGTCCCCGTCGCAAGAATCGAGCCCAACCGGAAATGGTTTACCAACTCTCGAGTCATTGGTCAAGATGCCCTCAATTCGTTCCGAGAAGCCATGGCCGAACGAGCCTCAGACCCATACTCCGTCCTACTTAAGTCAAACAAGCTGCCCATGAGCTTGATCAGAGATGGTGAAGGCAAGAATGGATTGAAGCAGCATCAAGCCAAAATGACAGTGGAAGCCTCGCCGTTTGGAGATGTCTTTGGTCCCCATGCGCAAAGAAAGAGAGTTAAGATTGGAGTGAGCTCGTTAGAGGATCTCGCCGAGCAGAGTGTCCAAAGCCACGATACCTACTTAGATCGTCTCGAGCAGGCCCAGCTGTTGAGTGGGAATTCGGGAGCAGATACCGAGGCAATTGGAGAGTCTGCGATCCCAGATCACGGGTATCTTACCAGTGCGAGGGAAGCAATTTTCAACAAGGGCCAAAGCAAGCGGATATGGAACGAGTTGTACAAAGTCATTGACTCTTCAGACGTTGTCATTCATGTTCTGGATGCCAGAGACCCTCTCGGTACCCGATGTCGAAGTGTCGAAAAGTACATCAAGGACGAGGCGCCTCACAAGCACTTGATATTCGTACTTAACAAGTGCGACTTGGTCCCCACCGGTGTAGCTGTAAGTTAATTTCCCTGCTTCTTTTCCCATGCCCAGTTCCATCGTTAAGTCAAGGCGCCTTCTGCATTTCGTGTGCTCTTCGCAATGGAAGACTGTCTGTTACAACTTTGGTAGATTGACTCCATTCTCGCCGCTCTTGACCCTCGGGTCATGAGTAGACAGCTCACCGTCTTGGAGAGTCTGTCGTAAAGAGTCTGGTTCTGTTTCGTTTGAGTTGAAGGCCACTTCCGCTTTGATTAGTGGCTTGTGGTGGTTTTCTTAGTAATGATTCATACATCACACTTCACAGGATTTGAATTCATTTGATGTTACCTTACTAACATTTTCAGGCCGCGTGGGTTAGACACCTGTCGAAAGATTATCCTACACTCGCCTTCCACGCATCCATCACCAACTCCTTCGGTAAAGGCTCCTTGATCCAACTCCTCCGTCAATTCTCCTCCCTCCACTCCGACCGCAAACAAATTTCCGTAGGTTTCATCGGCTACCCCAATACCGGAAAGTCATCCATAATCAACACCCTCCGCAAAAAGAAAGTCTGTACCGTCGCACCAATTCCAGGTGAGACCAAGGTTTGGCAATACATCACATTGATGAAGAGAATTTATCTTATCGATTGTCCCGGTGTTGTCCCACCGAGCAGCACCGACACGCCACAAGACATCCTGTTGCGTGGTGTAGTCAGAGTTGAGAACGTCGAGAATCCAGAGCAGTACATCCCAGCTGTTCTGAGCAAAACGAAACCACAACATATTGAGCGAACATACCAACTGAAAGGATACAACGGTCACATTGAATTCCTTGAGTTGCTGGCGAGGAAAGGTGGCAGGCTGTTGCATGGTGGTGAGCCGGATGTCGATGGTGTTGCGAAGATGGTCCTAAATGACTTCCTGAGAGGGAAGATTCCTTGGTTCACGCCTCCGCCTCTGCTAGAAGGATCCGAGACCGAGAAGGGTGTTGAAGGTCGTGCTGGCAGACTCGGGGAGATGGGCAAGAAGCGGAAACGCGATGATGAATCCGTTGCAGATACGACGGTCGCAGATACATCTATGGCAGATATGGAATCTTCGGCACTCAATGGCGAAGAAGACGACGATGAATTCGAGGGTTTCGGAAGCGATGATGGCGGTGCTGATCTTGATGTCGTTGGCGATGTCGACCAGGCTTTCGGTCTCGACTCTGAAGATGAGGACAGCGATGCTGAGGTCGATTCTGAAAATGAGGACGAGGATGCCGAGGCAGAAGCAGATGCCGAAGCTGCTGAAGAGCAATTGCAGGGTGAGCTGTTAGACGATGCTGTTGTGTCGAGTATAGGCGATAGGAAACCTACCAAGAAGAAACGTCAGAAGACGTAGGGAGGTAAAGAAATCAAAATAGAGATACCCATGAAGTTCGTTTTCCAAGCCTTGTGAGATCTTGTGTTTGAAGCTGGCGCCAGTGCAAAGATTTCTGTGACATTACTGAAGGAGACGTTAGACTCAGCTTTCTGCGTGTTAAAGCAATGTCAGCGTGCCTTGCTTCGATTTACAACGGGTGGCTGTTGCTTGCAGTGTTCTGGGGAAGGCATTTACTATGAAGAAGGCTTTGCGACAACCCATGGATTTATTCAGGATGCGAAGGCAGAGGAAGAGGATCCAGCTTTTCTTGTAGACCCAGCGTCTAGTAAAAAGCGGATGTGGACTTTCGAGGATCTGAAGGGGGTTCTGAGTCAGGTCCTGGTGTAACCATTTGTGGTGTGGCCCAACAACAAGTTAGAGTCAAGAGCAAACTCTGTAATATCTCGCGGATGCCGTGCCTATTGAGGAGAATTCCATGAATGAAGTCTGCCTGCGGTCCAAGGCGGCGATGGAGAAGGGTCTCTTCAAGTATTCATCAAAATCACTTTTACGCATGTTGTGTACTGGAAGCATTTTTCAAACAATCCAATGCTCACACACTCTTTGAGTGTATCAGAAGACTGTGACCTAGTACTGAAGCCAGCTTTAGCCCTCGGCGTAGGACATTCAAGCCCCCAGGTCCTGAAAACCTCATCTGCCCCACAAAGCTTCAAGAAGCGCCAAGTCGTAAGCGAAGCTGATGTTGACTTGCAATGATCTTGAAACAGGAGGACGAATTGTACATCAATGAAGGTGTGATGCTGATGGCTCAAGGTGGAGCTACTGCATGGGTGTGGGAAAGGAGTTGGTATGGTCGAAGTAGTGCTTGACGGCTGCCGAGCTTGGCACTGCGTATTTCTCCTTGAAAGAAGAATGGAGCTAAACTTGAAAAGTATAGAGCCACTAAACTCAGAGAATGTTGGCCTATAGAGTGGTAATAGAGGGTATTAGGGTGTCACTCTTTCATGAAGGTTGCACTTCAAGACTTGAGCAGGCTGCTACATTATTCTGAGGGGACAGTAAAGTTATTTTGGTGTGCAAAAAAAGACCTGGTAAGATCGACCAGATGGTGTCCGAAGTTATGGATATACTTATGCCATTAGAATTTATTGGAGGTGACCAGAAGTTGAGAGTGATGGACGACATGGTCATACACTTTATACGCGTCCGCTTTGTTTAACGTCTGCTTTGTGTCATTTCTCTTTATGTTAGCGTTCTTTGTTTACATTTGCTCTATTTTCATTTCAATCTCAAATTAGGCAATGCTTTCCAATACCTCAAGCACTTGACAAGAGCATATTCGTTGGCTATATTCATCGGTGATAGGATCCGGCGCCGGCTCAAGTCACCTTTCCCGTTTGCAATGTGATGAATATGCAGGAGCCCGTCAGCCTCTGGGTAATCGTTCGCCGAATCTTCCTACACAGCCCAATCAAGCTCCACAGAAGCTTGAGGAAGGAAGAAGATGGGCAGAATAAAGCTCTACAGAGCACGTACTCTTGCTAGCGGCTATCATCCTAGCGTAACCCACCTAGATCTTTCGCTTAATGGTGTCGGTAGGCGTATAAGATCCGCGATCTCTTCCTCCTCGACCTCCTCCTTCGACAAAACACAACAAGCACACGACCAATCTGCAACATCATCAAGATGGCGCAATCAAACGTCAACACCAAGGAGAACGTTCCATTGGGAGGCGCCAAGAAGGGCAAGAAGGGTGGCAACGCTCAAGTTGATCGACGCTTCAACAATGTCAGCATGTTCGAGATCCTGGCTGATGATGATGGTAATCCCAAAAACGCCAAGGAATTCAACGACACCCCGCACACAGAGGATGAGGTCTTCTTCATTGTTAACGATGAATTGACTGGAGAGGAGAGAGAGGTATGTGATCATCCACATCCTTCATCAGCACTGCTCGCACCTATACCCTCACCTTCCACATCCATATGCTCGGAACCTGTCAACAACATTGCGACGCGTCTTGATATCCCAGCATCGAGACGATATACAAGCTAACAAGCTCTCGTTAGACCGCTCAAGAGCGCGTTGATCTACTCAACTTCATCAACAAGGAGTTGTTCCTCGCCAAGATCACCCGTCATGTCCCAGCACCAGTTGACAACAAGGTCACCGACACTGAGATCTACCACCAACATGAGTATAACGGTCGCAAGATCGATATTGGTGTCCACCACTACTTGGGTGCCAACAACGTCTGGACTGCTCGGGCTTTCGTAAACTTTGCGGACTCGGAGCTTTCCGAAGACGAATATGGTCTTGTTAGTAATCAAAGTTACCCATTACTGGAATCTACTAACAAAGCCTGAATAGACCATCTGGTCAGACCACGCTGCCAATGCCCCCGAGGCCAAGAAGGATAAAGCTGGTAGTAAGGCAGTCGCTGGTACCACCAAGTTCTACTGGACCCCTCGCTGGAACTTCGTTGTCAAGTATCTTCGTGAGCGCATGTCTGGTAAGTCGCGTCCCATCACTGTGCTAATTCCTATTTTGCAACTTATCCTTACACAACATGTCTCCAAACCGCTTTGTGACATTTATCTCCATGCGTTCTTGCCATAAACACCGAGCTCAAACATCCACCCACTGGTACCATCAACATCTCACCTCAATTTTCTCAAGACTCTCTATGACATTCAGTAACTGACTTTCACCCTATAGCCTTCACCCAGGACGGTAGCACGGCTATCGAGATCATTGACCCCGAGCCCGCCAAGACTGGTGACGATAAGGAGGATGATAATGATCAAAGCGAGCATGAGGATGTATTGCAGGTCCCAGCCGGTTGTACCGGTGTCATCATCGGCCCAAAGGGTGCCAAAATCAATGAGTTGAAGTCTATCTCTGGTGTCAAGGACATCAAGATGCCCGAGAAGACTGAACAACGCCCTCGTGCTCGCGAGCTTGTCAATGTCACTCTCACCGGCCGAAAGGGTGCAATCAAGAAGGCAATGGACTCGATTCAGGCTATCGCTGATGAATGGGTAAGTCAAGTTCTGTCTGGTTCTGAGGAAATTTGGCCTTAGCACATCTCCAAGTCCTACGAGTATCCAGAACTTGGCTAATACAATATGCATAGTTGAATGCTCCTAGACCTCCCCGTGACGGCGGCAATGGTGGTAACGCAGGTGGTTTCTCGCAGCCATCCACTGGTTTCACTCAGCCCGAGGAGGTATCTGGTGGTGCCGAGGACTTTGGCTCTGGTGGTGATTCATTCCCAACTGGTCAGTAGCCCTGTTCCCCCTCTTCTGCAGTCTGAATGTCAGAGCAAAAGTTTACGACTCTTTATGAGCTGTACTGATGCATCAATAGATAACTTTGGTGCCGATGGCAACGGAGGCAGCAATTGGGCTGATTCGATGAACGACGGCGGCTGGTAAGCATTAGCGGATCTGTATCTTTCGGCGTTCTCCCCAGGAGATTGGCCAAAGATTATACCAGTAGCTTTCAGGTGATGGATCATAACTATGGGTAGCGAGGTGCATGGTGTAAGGGCGAACTTGCTTTGTGGATCATGATATTCGCTCATGAATTGCCCCTGTTTACAGAACAATCGATTCTGCGTCCCTACCAGAAATTCTATACCCGTCGTGACATAATACGTGCTCACGTCGAACTCTTTCCCGTTCTTCTGATGATATTTCGATATCTCCGCCTACATTTGCCTGAACGAAAAGCATTGCATACATGTCGAAATACTTTCCTTCCCAAGCTCTTGACCTCCAATGCCGGACATAAGATAGATTTGGTACTAGGAAAGTCTTGAATATCTCATCAAAGCATGCTTGGAACTGAGATTACATGTTACTTCTAGATGGAGATCAGAACAACTGACCTACTTCGATTGACAGTTTATGTTCTCAGGAAGAACGTGCGTGTACCATGATGAAGAAGTGACCGTGAACTTTGAGGTCCTTACCTTACTCATCCACCTCTGCCAAGCTCGCTTTCGCTGGTTTCCGATTGGGCCACTCACCAACCCCTATTCCCCACCCAGCCACCACCAACGACGGCACATTGCTCTGGAAGGCTTCTCCAACTCTACCCATTTCCCAAGTTTAAGCTATATATTTTTTGCCCTCTAATCAGTGTATCCTCATCCTCGGTTTCAGCATCCTGCGATTGGTGTGAGTGGAGGAACAGCGGGGCAGATACTTGGCAATGGTGCGCTATCCCAAGAGCCGGACTGGGTGTCTGCAATGCAAGACGAGAAAGATCAAGGTATGAAAAAGCTCTGTTTCATTCCTATTGGTCTCCTATTCTCAGAGATGCCGACCCGCAAAGTGCGGTCTTGGCCGTTGGTAGAAAGTTCTCAGCATAAAAGAAGCCACCACCAGCATCCAGCTCTCAAAACTGTCACAAACCTTTCGCAATTCGCATCACTTCCTTTCTTGCTCTTTTGACCGTTTTCTCGCAATCAGTCATGGAGACCATGATCATCGTACTCTTGGCTCTTCTAGCTATAGTTTTCATGTTCGGATTTGCTGGCATGGCACAAATGCTCCGCAGCCAGAGGGTGGCACAATCCAAACTATCCTCCTCTATCTAAAAACTAGATTCCAGTGTGACGAATCGAAACCGTCTTGTCAGAAGTGCATTAGCTATAAGCTGTCCTGTTCATACCTTCAGTACATACCTGCGGGGTCTCGAAATTCACGGCAATGTCAGAAGACAGCAACACACCCTCACAACAGTCTCCAACGCCAGGACACCCAAAACGAACTTTCCCAGACCAGGTCACAGTCACACAGTACAATCAAAATAAACAGTCCGAAGCTGCAATCAAGCTGTTTCGGAACCACATTCAACACCCAAGATCTCCACCTACTCCACTTCTACACCACACAAACCAGTGTCTCCATGCTAGGTTCACACATGACCGGCTCCAACATATGGGGTACAAGCATCGTCACGCTCTCCTTCTCGCAAATATACCTTCTCTACGCCTTGTTCTCGCTGTCTGCCCTCCATCTCTCATTCCTACACTCCTCAGACAATAGCGTCTCTCACCAGAAAAGTCTTGCCAAGGAGTACCAATACCTCGCCACTCTGTATCATACCAGATGCATCACACTTTTCCGACACGAGATACAAAATCTCTCCGCTAGCAACTCAGCTGCCTGCGCAGCATGTGCGAGTTATCTCAGCTTGTTGCTTGGGCAACACCTGGTGCGAGGGGTGCCGACCTATTCTTTCCATCTGACACCTCGCCATCAGCGCAAATCCTAGACAAAATCCCACCTGACTCCGCTTCCAAACCCAAAATCACTCGCAAAAAAGCAGTACCATGGTACAAGATTCAGCGTGGCGGCCATCTCATCGTCTCCAAAACCTACGCCTGGGTCTCCGCAAGCGAATATCATGACATCGTTGACCCATGGCGAACAATAAATTACGACCACATCTATCGCCATCCTCACCCCATGTACCAAAGTGACATCAATCGCTGCGATTCCGAGAATCTCGATCTCGTTGCCACATGCTGGACCGAGACCTCCTCTGCCACCAACGATGACTTTGCTAACGTCCTCAGTGAGGAGGACATCGACGCGCTAGAAGAGACACTACAGACCCTACATTACGTCTTCAATCTGCTCGCTATCCTTGAATCTCCCAGAACAAATCTCGCCTCATCGACTTCGAATGTCGCACTACCTCCAACCCAGATAAGCGCCAGCATCGCAGTACTCAGCTGGTCGACTCTCCTCCCGTCTCGGTTCTGCGACATGGTAGAGTCTCGAGTGCCACAAGCTCTGGTCTTGATTGCGGTATACTGCGTTGTTCTAAAGAGAGCAGAAGACCTGTGGTGGATCAGAGGAAAGGCCGGGTCATTGCTGGGAGCTGTGAGGTATGAGCTTGGTGGCGATAGGCGGTGGGAGAGGTGGTTGGAATGGCCGACGGCGGAGGTGAACGGGCTCTGCTAGATCTCATGTCCTTATATGTATTGGTAACCTCTCATTTTTTGCTTGTATTATATGCTGCGTTTCAACTGATTGTATCCACTTACCTCTTGATGGATCTTTCTCTGTAGTCTTACAGTACGAGACAGATATGCCTGACCAGCCCTCTTGTCCCTGCGATAACCATGTTCCCTTACTCCCTCTTCGGAGCTGAAGATTTGCGTTCATTTCTAGTTGATTACTACCGGCTAGCTCTAGTGAATCACAACCGTCACTATCCCCACATCAAAAACCATCTTGAATTTCACGCCCGGTCTATCGGTGAATGATGTACACCAAATCAACACTTTCGAAATCTATTCACTCATTATCGTAGCATTTCGACAGACTAGATGCCCGATGTGGACACGCCCTGTGACCAAAACCAACCTGCTCTGCTCATCATGTGAGAAATTCTTCCTGCTTGACCAGCATTTCGACTTCGAGAGGCTCGCAATTCGATATCCAAACCACTCGCACTTGCTTGAGCACTTGATCGCTTCATATGAACCTAGCACTTAAAATCGACAATCCCTGTAACTCCTATCCACCATCGTCGACGAGCAATATGCCATCCGAGAATATGCCTCCCAAGGCTCCTGGCGCTGGGCAGGATTTCATTCGTAAGTGCATCCCACAAGCAAGATCCACGTACTATTACTAACAATTTCTAGCGTGTGTCATCCTCCAATATCGAAACAACGAAACCTCCCATGGAAAAGGCGATAACCTCAATGCAGCATGGAGCGAGGCAGAGCTTCTGGTATTTGGCAAAATCCGTCAAGGATGCCACCCACAGGGTTCTGGAGGCTAGAATCCGCGAATACCTCCTTAATCCACCGAAATCCCAGCAGAGCTCATACTCCCGCCTTTATTTACTCTCCGCCGTTCGAATATTGGAGAATCTAAGGGAAAATAGAGTGTTCGTGGATACCGAGACACTCACAGAATATAATGAGCTCTGCAGCACAGACAGCGCTAGATTTGAGATGAAGATACGGCACAGGTTCTTCGATTTCGTGGCATTGAGGAAGTTGAGATTTGACAAGGACGCTTTGGCGCACATGTGTAAGGAGCCTTGCTCCTTTAATACGTACCACTGTCGCTAATTGGAAATGAGTAAACCTGTGCCTTTCGATGACCGGCCCAGTGAATGGCTTAGCAAGATATTAGACCATAAGTTCCAAGTCTCTGAGAAGCATTACAAAGATACATCTTGATCTCTCCCCATGGTTCTGACTATTGGCTGACAAGTTTGTAGCAAACGAACAATACCTACTATCCCAGTGTCCCATGCTGGGCTCTATCTGGTTCGTTGGCTCAATATCTGCTAGTCAGAACAGCAAGCCCTTCTGCAAAGTCAGTCCAACAGCTAGTCAGAGCGTTTCTAGATCTCCTTGTACCTCGATGCTCCTTCCAAGTTTCGACGACTCTGATGATGAGGCATCTTGACGACCTTCTACCGCTGCGCGGCTCGCCAAGCAGACTCCACTGGAACGAGGACATGTCAGATGAAATAAACCCCGGCTCGGAGGAAGATGACCAAATGAAAGGCGTGAAATACACAGAAGAAGATGCTTAAAAGAGATACGAGTTGCCGATTCGATCGGTCAACATCGGTCCAGCTCTTCGGGGAGCTCGACTGAGGCTCGCCGTTGCTCCTGGTACAGAGTTGCCGTCGGTAAAACAGACTGACTCGGCGAAGGAAGACCCTGATCCATTTGTTCAGCGAAATCCGAATGACGAAGATGAAGATCTTTTCTGGATGAGAGATTGAATGGAGTGTTGAGAGCGGGTATGGACATTTTCCTGCGTAACATTACTATTTCCTTGAGTCGACGTTATTCTGCATGCATGGGTCCGACTCGGGTATTGATAGATTATCTGCTTGGCTATTATTGGGGCATTTTTGTCTGGATGAGGTCTCTGCTCCTGGATTCTGTCTTGGAGTGCGTGCCAGTATGACTGTACGCAGCAGCATAGCAGTAAAGCTTTTTCCAATGTAGAATTCTGACCTTTCGTGATTCGCGTGACGTGAGTAACACAATTAGAAATGGTAAGTTTTCAGAAAGAAGGCCAACACGTCGACGGATAGACTCGTTTCGTGTGTCTGACAGCACATCTCAACTTGACGACACATTTAAGTATTGTTTCGAGGAGAGTAAGCCATGTACTCAATGTTAATCTGCTCCTGTTCGGATGTCCATTTTCAATAATGTTCCTAGCCAGATCAACCCGCTCTTACGTGGGAAGGAGAAGTCTCCCACTACTTGAAATCCTTGTCGTTCGTAGTAGCTGATATGTTTCAGCATGTTTCCGACGAGACTTTGCTTTAACCTTTCCCCAATATTACTGGATTAGCTTGCGATCATTCCCGGCCCACTGAATTAAGTCAGCACTTCTGTCGACTAGGAAACTTGCCACTTACTCCATCAACATAAAGAACCTTCTTTCCCTCGTTCCGAGCATACTTCAGAATGTTCTCCATCAACGTAGCACCAGCTCCCTTAATCGCCAAACCCATGCGATGGTGCGTAACCATGACTTCAATATACAGAAAGTCTCTCATCTCAACACGGTCAAAGCTCTTTTGCTTCATCAGATACTCCGGAAACCACTCCCCACGAACCGTCGCAGTCCCAACAGCCACTAGTCTCCTACCATCTTCATCCACTCTCGAATGTGGTCCATCCGGCATCCCATCTGGACACTCGACCTCCGCAATCAAGACGCTTATTTGCTGTCCAGATCTGGTTTTGGCATACTTCTCGGACCTTGCAACAGATTCAAATGTTTCCTGAAGGAAGCCTTCTCGTTCGAAAAATGGTGTAGCGCCCCATTGTTCGCCGCTTCCGATGGATTGGAGGTAGGGGAGGGTTGAGTCGAAGGCTGAGACGATGAAGTCTACGTCTCCAAGAGAAGAACTGGCTTCTCTGACGAGGATCTTGGGACTTGCAAGAGTTGACATACCTCAATTGGGATTGGGAGAAAAGTCTGCTTTTCTTGGGAAGTGATGGCTTGTGAAGAGTGGGGGTGGTCAATGGAAATGCCTGCATGGTCGCATGGGACAGAAGCAAATCCGAAAAGCATCGTCAGGAGATTGTTAAGATCCCACCGAACTGACAATCTGAGTCCGTACTACATAATTTCTAGTTTAAATCCTGTCTGCGGACTGTTTGAATTCCAGCTCACTCTTGTCTTCTGCCTTCGCCGCCAACAAGTTCCAGCAATTCTGGACTGATTCTCGAAACCCCTCATGTGCTTTGGGCTAGTACGAGACACCCTACCACTTTGACAGGATTCTTCTTGAAGAAGAATGAAGCCTAAGTCGAGATTTTTAGCTCGCTCCCGCCCGCCAAACCAAGAGAAGTTGTTAATGTTCGGCTGAAACAAACAAAGTCCGCAGATCTTCGCCCCGCAGATCAGCTCGCTGACCCCTTTTCTCCACGCGACGTCAATAAAATGTACGATATGAGGGGTTCCATTCCCAGTGCTTCGGATAAATACACACTTTGCTTGATTGAAACTTACCCGCTCACTTATACTTTCATTCGCAAGCCCGTGCCTGCCATCGACGAAACTCTGGGTGATGATGCTCCTCAGGCATTCAACCGGATCCCCAATCGGCAGAGTCGATCCACTGAATGCTGCGGATTGAAGTACCGGTAATTAACCCCAGACGCCACGGACTTGCCAATATTGCTTCTATACGACAAGCCTTTCTTGATCCTCCAATGGATTGGTCCGAACAATTTGGACCCCGCCAAGGCTAAATGCTTGAATCAGCCTCTGTCAATTCGAACGACCTCATGGTCCATGAGCAGACGAGATCAGCAAACGGGAGCGAAAATTGAGGGGCAGTGTTCGCTTTTGATGGATTGGAAAAGTATAAAAGGATGAGACCCCTCTGGTATAAGGGGTAAGACTATCATCCACCGTGTTAATCGACTCTTGGATTCATCATGCTTCTCTTGTCTACCATCACATTTGCTGTCTCTCCTATCAGCGCAGTGTTTGCTGCACCGAGTCAAGACCTTCCTAACTTCTCGGAACTCATCCACCGTGATACTCCTCAAGGAACTGGCACGAATAATGGCTTTTTCTACTCATGCTGGAGTGATGGTGGCTCATTCAGCTACAATAACCTCGAAGGTGGTAGATACTCTGTAAAGTGGAGCAGCGGCTCCGGAAATTTGGTTGTAGGTAAGGGATGGAATCCCGGTGGACCAAAGTATGCTCTTCAAGTCAAAATCCAGAAGCTTTATTGACCCTCTTGTGCAGGACCGTTGTCTACAACGGAACTTGGACATGTCCTGGGAATGGTTACCTCTCTCTGTATGGCTGGACAACCAATCCGTTGGTAGAATACGTGAGTCTTCTGTATTTGATCTATCCCTTAGAGATGTCGATAGTCTTAAGAAGCAAAGCTAACTCAAACTAGTACATCGTCGAAACATACGGCACCTACAATCCTTCTTCTGCAGCATCCAAGAAGGGCTCAGTTACCTCCGATGGCTCAACATATGACATCCTCCAAACAACTCGAACCAATCAACCATCTATCAAGGGCACGGCGACATTCCAGCAGTACTGGAGTGTACGTCAATCCAAGCGTGTGGGCGGAACCGTCACAGTCGGCAACCATTTCGATGCTTGGGCTAAGTTGGGCATGAAGCTGGGTGCTCATGACTACATGATCATCGCGACGGAAGGATATCATAGCACTGGGTCTGCTGATATCACTGTTGGGGAGAAGGTATAAAAGCCTTCGTTATGACTCGCTTCAAGTTGGGGCTTAACGAAACTGTCCACTCTTTTCAAGAGACCAGGAGGTTTTACCATCATCTGTATATACTCGAGAACTAAAGATGTACATTGCATTGACGGAGTCGGGGCATGATCATGTGATCTGTCTCATGCTGACTAGCTTTGTTGAATTGACAAAGGATTGCGACTTCATATTCACTGACTACCTTCTTAGCTTCGCTCTTCAGTCTCCATCATTCGCCTCTCCACTTTGTACATGAAAAGCACTTTCTCTTTTCCGAAGTCCCCATCCACCTCTTCATCAACGACGACCTTGAGTTTCTCGACATTCCCGATATCCATATCTCGAGCAAGATAACTCGACACTCAATACCAATACTATACACATCTTGTGCAGTATGGTGTCCCTTGAATATTTGGTACGAAGACTTGCTGACTTCATCAGAACCCATACCTCAACAAAACAGCAAAGATACCGAGTGAAAATGCTCCTTCGACTCCTGCCAACCGCAGACGAAATGGTGCGTCAACAACATAACTTCTTGATTCCAATTCAGATGTTCTAACATATTTCCACCAGCTCTAGAGTGTCCGGGTGCTCCAAGAAAGCCCGACTCTCGATTTCCAAGAAGCTCTTCGAGCAAGGTGACCAAGGCAAAGTCCAGCAACAAAAGCCCAGCTGTTCCCACCTCATCCCTACCTGCTGGTCTTGCAGCTCTCCAGATAAGCGACCTTCGTGGTCACCATGATGGCTATCTCAAGTACCTCGAAGGCAAGGAAGCTAAGGCTAGGTGGATTGCTCGCAAGAGAGAGGAGGAGAGCTTGAGACCCAAGCAAGAGTCGGCGTTCTCCCAGGCCTCCACAGCCAATCCCCGTAATTTGAGATGTATGTTGCATCCAGAGAAGACGTCAACAGCTAAGAGAGATGAAAAGAAAGAGGAAGCTCCTCTTGATGGGAGTAACTTTTTCGGATTTGCTTTGTGTATGCAAGACGGCAGGAGATGCGGCTAGCCAAAGGCTGTAGAATTGGGGAAGGGGAGGAGGAAGCAAAACAAACAAGGAAATCTTCTATCCAGCAATGAGTCGATATTTGCGTATCCTGATGGTTGTGACAGAAATACCTTTGGGCTTTGGTGATATTTGATCTTGTTCTGCACCAGTTCCAATTTCTGCACATCAGCTACAACTGAGAGGCGATTCTGGTTCTTGCAGTTGGTAATCAGTCTCTAATTGCATACATCTGACCCATTAAACTTCTCGATATTTGTATTTCCCGTAGAACTGCTCAGTTAGTCGATTCGATTAATGCTCGATTTGGTTTTTGTGTGATATCCTCACATTTTGTTGACGCAGTTCTATTTGACAACAATCTAAAGATGGTAAAAATATAAAATATAGTAGGCAGAGGAATTCCGCGAATAACATTCCGTACCCTCGTCCAAGCATACGACACTTATATCTGATAGATCGGCCTTCAATAGAAGCATAAATAGGTAGTTGAAGCTATCAAGAAGGATTATTGCACACAGCTCTGCAGTCACAATCCTCGGTGATGCCAACCCCTGCCGCTCTAGCCTATCTCAACAAAACAAAAATCTACCTCTGGCATTCTGCCCTGCCCTCCACCAAGCTCTTCCTCTCTCCACGACTCGCACATTATATTCCTTTCAGCACCAAGACCATTACAAAACCCCAAATTCCAGATTCCGAACACATCATCCACCACCATGGCTCCACCCACTACACCACCTGCTCAGGTAACCAGTAAGTTCTCTACGCGTCTCAAAAGTAGACTTGTATCTAATTCGGATCTCTTTCATGGCTGGACGTCCCAACACACCCACGGCTCCCAGGCCCAGTCGCGTCCGCCCTCAAGACCCCAACCCACCATCCCTCGGCATCAAGCCAGTGAACAGAGTGCTATTCCCTGCCTCTGAATATGGTATCGCCCTTCCTTTCCTGTTCGACTTGCAAGCTGCAGGCCCCGGCAATCCTTTTGACGGTCCACCAGCTGGCCTCCAGCCCGCTCCTCCGCCTCTTCCATCCGCTTTTCTCGCTCTCCTCCACTCTCCTCCGATCACTGCCAACCCCCTTCCAACTGTGCCCGTCCGGTCACCACAGCGACCCAACAAAGCTCGACCACCGCCGCTGCTAGCCCCTCCACAACCTCCCTTTCGCCTCCGACCAACCAAGACAAAGGATCTGCTGCCACAGCGCAATCCTTGGGTCCAAGACAACGAGCGGACTCGGACTCTGCCGCCAAGGGCGAGCCAGCTGCCACCAAGCGTCGACGCAAGTCGTGATGAAAATTTGCATCGCAGGTCATTATTAGCCAGTATCATCTAAATTTAGGGATATCTGCTGATCGTAATATAATATCCAGGACTATCATGGCAACACCTCGCTCTTCGGCCGGTTGTGTGGACACCAGTAGATGATGGTCATATGATGGCGGGAAGATGGACTTGGTGGGAGTTTGATGGTTTTGTCAGTTTCTACCTTTGCATTAATTCAATTTCCTAAAATACAAACTGGACCTCATTTGGTGCTTGCTTTTTGGGATCTCGTAGCCTTTTTCGGCCACGGGAGTTCATGAAAAGTCTGTGCTAACCAGCGAGTTTCCTTAGAGCTATCACCGCCCCCAACCTATGAATATGATATGTTACATTGTGAAAGATTCTAAATATATATCCCATTATCATTGAACGTAAATTCGCACAGTGAGAATAACGGCCGTCAAGAATCATCCTTTGTTTTGATTTCTCCTCATTCGGTAAGCGACAATTTTAGCGCTGAACTAGTCAACTCTCCCAATTATCGCCCATAGGAAAGCCTTCATTATCTGACTGACCATCATGCTCTCTTTCTTTGCCACCAAAATCATAACTTTACTACTGCCAGCGGTTTCAATGATTCTTCAAGTTTATGATGATACCTGAATCGAGCCCAACAAGTCTTGATCCCCGTCATTTTCCTTCTAAAACTTTGCGTCTGCGCCGTACAGTTGCACGAATGAAACGCCAGACTAGAGATTCACTCTAAAAATGTGATGATAACAATAGCAAATGAAAGGATTTTGCACTATCGTTAGTCTATTCCTGTGATCATGGTGCCCAAAAGGGCTTCGGAGCTCAGGGACAAGATCATCCTCAGCTACTCTCGAATCACTATAACTCTTCTCGCATTCTACATCTTCTCAAGTGTCAACTTGGCCCTGATCTCTCATACTTGTAACTTCAGAGTCATACATCTTCAAAGCCATAAAGTCATAACGACGCCGGCCGCAATGTCTTCTGCTGCTGCTTCAGACTCTGGCTCTGGCGCTGGCTCCAGACCAGCACTCCACGGTATTATCCCCACTCCTTCATAGCTACTTATGATCAACCATCAGAAAGACGCAAGCTAAATTGACTTGAAGCAGAGACCGAGCGGCCACAACCCCAACTCGACCTATACCACGTCGCCCTGCTCGAGTGTTCCGCAACAGCGATGGCCAACCATCCTCTCCCATGGGCACCACATATTCTCCTGTTGGCACAGCAAAAAATCCCACGGCTATCACGGTACCAGACGTAGCAGCACCCGACCGCCCTCAGACTCCCGAGACACCAGATGGCACCGGCGAGTTACGTCGAGCATTGCGAGAAGGTAGCGCCGGAACTGACTTTCGTGGCTGGACTCGATCTTCCCTCTTCGACTCTGAAGATCCACTACTCGGCCTTTTCGCGCGTGTCCAACCCATCTCTCACATCCTGCAAGCCTCTGTCACTTTCGTCGCCGGGCCGCCAGGTACGATGACGGTCGTCGCAGTCCATCAACCTCCTCTCCTTCAGCGATCCTCTTCCTCCCGCACCTCCAACTCTCGACGACCCTTTCGAAAACTCCTCTCCTCGCCGCTCTTCCAATTCCTTTGTACGCTCTCTTCTTGAGACTATACCTCCACTCAAGACTTCATCTCCACCTCCGCAGGTGGGCGCGAAGAGATCAAGAAACCACAGAAGTCCTCCCAGTTCTGACAGCGGCAGAAAGCGGACTTTAAACTAAGATCTTGAAGAGCATGCTCGTTCTTTCCACCAGAATAGAATGGCACAGCTTGGGTCGGATAACTTGGGTGGCGATTGGATGATACCTGGATGCACACTTTTTCTGCTTCATGATGTCCTTCTTCTTTGCAACACAGGCTCCTGAATGGTACAAAAGTCTTTATATGATGAGTCTCTGGTGTGCACCAGAAATATAGAATGTTTTATTCTTGAAGTTGACTCCTGCCTTGGATCCATTGAGTTATGCATCCCTAGATGGCATAAAAGTCTTTTGTAGATGGTACGTGGTGGAGCCCCAAATGCGCATCGTCCTTTGAAATTTATTCGCTTTCTGCCCTGGATGAAATGAGACATGAATTCCCAGAAATATGTAGTTTCTTTGATAATGGAAACTGGTGACATCTCTTATTTCACTCAGATGTACAAAATGTGCCAGAACATCATATCTTTGGCCATAAATAGCACGTACCTTTCCAAGCACCAAAATGAAAAGCTTTTGACGCCTACGAAAGCCTGAGAGCATAACATCAGCACATTGAAGTAGCCGTATAAGTCGTTGGATTCATCACATCACCCTCTACCGTCTCCATCTCCAACGCTTGTCATTAAAAGCTGTAAGCTCGATATCCAGAGAAAATATCTCTACATTCTGCTCCCCAGTTCAAAATCGAGACCCCCGCATGGCCCAAAATGTGACACCTCATTTTGTCGACATCTACTTGAGGAATCCAGCCTCTGATTCCTGCACTCCTTGGCTCAACATCATCTATAATGCTTCCAAGCTCTTGTTATGCTTTCCAGAAAATTATTCGAGGCAGCTAATGTCGAGGTTGGCCAACGACTAAGGCATTTCCCCGCTCAACGTATTTCGATCACAAGTTCTTCTCAAGCTCTGCGCTTGACATAATATGAAGGAACACTTTTCTTCCGCAGGCTAAAGAAGATCTCAATCACTCCAGTAATGTTGCCAAGACCAGAAACCCCGCCTTCTCTATATTCTGCCAGCATCGCAATTCCGCTGCCGAACCCCTCAAACACAACAGAAAAATTCGCTGTCCCTACTGGAAAGCTCCCCATCTGGCCCATATTTCTACACGGGCAAGTGTATAGCTGATTGTGAGCAGTCTCGTAGAATTGGCACAATCACAGTGGATTGTTGATGTTCTCAATCTCGCTAAGCGAGGCGCTAACGCCAGAGAAGTGTATCGACCTAGCCCCGAAATCCTGGTAGCTCGGTCTCATGGACTCGGAGCCATCTTCTTGCTTCAGATCCAATCTTCAACACCACCCCAACTCCAGACGTAGTCTTTTGCTTCCCTATCGCTGAGGGTTCAAGGCATACCCGAATCATTCCCGCGATAGTTCTTGCTTTGTTTACTTTCCTCTTTGCAAAGACTTATTTTTGCAGACAATTCTGGACACAATCCGCTGATTTTTGAGCGACATCTTTCGAATTATTCCACCTAGCCAGGACCCTACACAAGGAGGACTTCTCAATACAAACTCCAAGTATTGAAGCTCAGTAGGTTACCGAGTATCTGCGCCTTCTGGCTGTCTTATTTTGTTTACCTTTTTTTCTTTACGAAGCACACTCGACGAAAAGTCTTCTCGTCCCCGACAAACAGCGTCTGAAACCGAGTTTCTTCTGCGTTGTATCGAACGTACTTGGTCAAGCCCCCCGAAAAAGATCAAAATGGAACCTGGCGGATATCCATATCCCCAGCTAGTCTTCTGTAATACAAATTTCCTCTTCCAAACCAATCTGTAATGCCTGTGCAGTACTGACTATCCACAGCGAAGCTCCACCTCAGATACCTCTTTCGAAACCCCCCAACGAACAAAGCATACCTCAAAAAGCTTGGCGCCTACCTTGAATCCGAGATCTTCGTACTGGATGCTCTACGTCAAGGTATCCACCCAGAAGTCATCTGGTCTACCATTGAGGAGTTTGCAGAGAAGCCGTCCAAAGGGTACCGGGGAAACTATGGAACGCAATTCTTCGAATCAGCCCGACGAATGCTGAACAGACTTGATGTGATTGAGTTTTATAGCGACCTGGCTTCAGGACTTGCTACCCCGGAGGATTACGAGAACATGGGCGCCTGGACTGTATCGTACCAAACTCTGAGTAGATCGCAAGATCCAGTCTTCAAGAGTTCCACCTCTTAGCAGATATTTCTGGGGATAGAGACGCCTAAGAAATGACTCGTAAGTACTGCTGGTATGAGATAAAACCACAGGCCAGTCAACTAACTCTTGAAGTCTTAAAGGAAACCTATCTTCTGGGCTCGGACGCCAAGGATATATTGGAAGAGCTCTGGGATCGAGAGATTGTAGCTTGGGAAACAAGTATTGCTGGTAAGATAGCACTTGACCTTGAGAAAAAAGAGACTAAATACGAGCACTTGCTGATTTCGAACATAGAAAATAGGTCTATACTTGATGAGGCTGAGCCGGGACCAATCAAGAATTTCCCACCGCCCAGATATGAGGACTATTTGACCCAGACATGTGACCGAGAAGGCCTTGCAACGCCAGAGCCTGGAGTACCACAGTCCAGCCAACGAGATCGACGCAGCCATAGGAGTCGAATATCCAAAAAGGAGAAGAAAGACCTTGCAGGCTGCGTGCTACCTCAGGCCAAGGATTCGTTTGCATCTTGAGAGAATGCCGTTTCAGCAAAGCGAATGAGAAATGGTCCATTGTGTATGGTAATTGTTTATAACTCGGTCTCGGTGTTGTTGATACCGCTGGAATGAGTACTCAAATTCGTGGGGTCGCTCGTGGCCGTTGGAAAGGCTTTCTGCCTGGTAAATTCTCGCTGTTGTTGGATAGTATGGAACTCGCATTCGCCTGTTGCTTGCGAAAGCATATCATCTTTCCTTTTTCCACTTCCTTGAAGATTTCTTGCCATTGATGGGAGATTATGGCTTCGTTTAGTATGAGGGAGTTCGGTTTCGGTATCGTTGCTTTGTCGTTTCCCCTTTGGGTGGTCGCGGGGGGGTGTTGGAGGGATACCTTTGGAGTATGTTTGGCTCGGCAGATCCCGTCGTTGGTCAAATCGTGATTTGAAAGGGGCCAATTGAGGCTTTGCACACCTCCAGAATCTTCAAAAGTCATCGTTTGGGTGTTCTCAGTTGTTTTACCACGTTCAGGAAATCTGTTTGATAGAAGATTCTGTGGGCAGCCTCGAGGAATACGCTAGTTCGCTAGCTCGAGTCTAGTTTCTTCGGCCTCGTATATCTGTAGAGCTACTTTGTTTATAATTGGTTCAAGCACGTTGACAGGGGGCTTGAGCGGTGAACAAACGAGGACGCCCATGCCCATGTTTACTGCCGTGTTTATTGAATCTCCTCGAAGCTGAACAGCTACTGACTGGTATCTATCAACAACACTACCAAATTCAATTCTGTTTTTGGCTTCCATCATGGCAGGAGTCAACGGAAGACCCTTCTACAGCCTCTTCATGACTCCTGAAGAATTCTTGAGCTGTATCTTGGTCATCAGCGGACTTGTCAATGGTGTCAAAGTTGGAATCTATGGCAGCATTTAAGGTAGTTTTGCGAGCTGCGGTCTTCATTATTATATGTGCATCAAACCCACGTCAATTACTTGGTGGTAAATCAACCACTTTAATAGATCTCTACTGAGATAGTGAGTGGATCGTAGATGATATCAGGACACAATGAAGATATCAACCTCCAGAGCATCCAATCCATTCTTCCACAGACCCGCCCCTCCAACACCCCAGCCACTTCCCCAAACAACCTCCCCCAGACTTCCAAGTCCCTCAATCGCAAGACTAGCATTTGCCATAGAACTTGGCACATAGTTCATATTGACCACACTCACGAGTGTGCTATTCCCCACGGTCCAAGCCGCCGCATCAACTCTGTCCACGCCCTTCACATCAATTTTGACCGGGTTCGTACCAAGCAAGAAGTTCGTAACCGTCCTCGTCGTCAGCGCCTTCGACAACGCACTCGTGACGTTTATCAAGCCAGGTTCAGTCGGATAGGACCACATCGCAATTCCCTTCGCACCATGATTAATGAATAGCATATTCATCACCACTTCTTCCTCCGGCGTCGGATATCTCGCCCAAAAAGTCTCGTTCCCAAAAGCCTGTGGAACTCCCCACTGCGGTTTCTGCGGGACGTTCAGGATATCTTGGTATTCTTTGTACAGGCCTAAGCGGGTGGTGATGTCGTCAAAATCGCCTTCGCAGTCATCGCACCCGCAGCAGCCGTATGTGGTGTTACAGACTGTGTTGTATTGAACCGAGTAAGTGGTATTTACGGCGATAGGGTAGGGGTCTGACATGATGATGTCGGTGCCGGATGTGTACTCGCTGAAGTAGTAGTTGAGGCAGTTGAGACAAAGGGAGACGGGATGCCAGGGGTCGAGAGATTTGACGAGGTCGTAGGTTATCTTGGTGGCGTTGAGGGCGTCTAGAGGATTATGTTAACATGGGGTTGTGGAGATGGCGGAGGAGGGATGCGCACCAACTTGGCCATCGGGCTCGTCGCCGGTGTAGTAAAGCAGCATGCTCTTCCGGGACTTCACTCGATTGACTTGCATCTCCACTGAGGAAAGATTCTGCTTGGATTAGAATTAATTTACTTGGTGAACTTTCTGTACTCACGGTGTACGACCATCCTGTATAGAATTGTTAGCCATCTTCATGTTAGTAACAGGTTAGGTACTTACTCATATCGAACATCAGCCAAAGTCCAATCTCGTCCATGACATCAAGATAGGTATCAAGCTCATCGAAATCAAACGCTTTGTTGTCTAGTCCAGCATTTGGAACGATGTGAATGATGTTGTATCCTAATTATCATGTTAGTCCATCTGACATCGTCTCGGTTGTGCCAGTTGGCTCACCTCTGTCCTTGAAAACCCGGATATCTAAAGGGTACACGTCAGCTCAAGCCAGTAAAGTCGACATTGGATCCACTCACTGTCTAAACTCAGCTCAAGCCACTGGTCCCAAGAAGTGTAGAAAGTGTACGGAAATAATGGTTCCCACTCAGTTGAGCTGCTGAAGACATCCTGGACAACTAGTCCACCATATAAGCTGTCTACTTTCGCCACGCTACCACCATCTGTTCGTTCAGGCACATAGTAAAGATCAGTAGTGGAAGAATAGAACTGAGCTCCATCGTCCGATGCTCCCGTGATGACGATCTGGTAGGGTTCGAATCGAGGTGTCAATTCTGACAAACTGAAGCCAAACTCATTACTGGTTGTGTTGACGGTGATATTGCGGCCGGCAACGAGGTTGAGTCCTGTTTCAACGACTTCAACGTCAATGAAGAGCTTGGTGAAAGGACTCGTGATGTTATCTTGCTTGTTGAAAGAAGCATTT
Organism: Deltaproteobacteria bacterium; assembly: GCA_002685535.1. Lineage (GTDB taxonomy): Bacteria > SAR324 > SAR324 > SAR324 > NAC60-12 > Arctic96AD-7. Next base: position 48,761 of record NYXK01000235.1, on the reverse strand, counting down.
ACATAGGCGCCTCCATGCATGTACGAAATTGGAGCATCGACGATTAAAGATGCATAGATTTCGCTAGCAAGGTACAGATTCAGGCGTGGGCGTATCGAGAGATCCAGAAGGGGCGTGGAGGACAATGTTGGCTTATCGAGCCATCCACCGGGTTCAAAAGATCCGTTGCTGTGACGGATGATTAGGCTTGGTCCGCTTCAGTTGAAGGACAACTTACGTAGCTCTATACGCCTTTCCACACCTGGCTATGTCAGTAAATATTCAAATTAAATCCCAAAGAGAAGCAAAACCTACCAAACATCGACTCCGGCTGGATAGCCAAATTCTGCAGCCAATTCCGGGCTGATGGCCAGAGCATATCCCACAAGGAGAAAGATAGCGGAATATAGTCTCAACATGTTTGCCACGAAACTGCGAATCTCTTGAGGCATGCTTCGAGTGACGGGCCCTTGCACTGGCAATTGAGCACCTCATATAGCAGTGTATTCAGATGGGTGTGTCACGTGAGTGATATGCACATGGATCCCCATTCTGCCCATGGGAGCTGTTATCGATTGGCATAATGGTCAAAAGTGGTGTGGAGAGGGAGAAGATCTGTTGATTAACTTTCGAACATCGTAACGTAGCATGCTGTGTGGACAATGTAGTGTCGGTGTGGAGATCATCAACATGGAAGCTGCCGACTAAACTGCTAGATACTCAAAGTGGGCTGGTAGATCTGCAGTCCGTCCCTGCTAGATACCTATGCCAACGACTTTCTGGGATTTGAGAGAGACTTCGTTGGAGTAAAAGTCTTCTTCATCTGCATGGTCCTATCTATCCAACTTCAAAGTGTAGAAACATCCATACAGCTGAATTGAAAACCAGCTTGATGGAACCTCCATCATTGAGTAGAGAGGAACGAGTTAAAGAAATTAGAGATACAATGAGCAGGTGAGGGGTAATCTCCGTACTCAATTTATCTGCGCATGTTGTCGTCTTCCAGGAGTGGGATTTAATGGATGCAGGAACAAGCTTCGAGGGAACCGAGGAGTGAAGGCTGCAGGGATGGTGGACCGGCAGTGGGCTGGCGTCATTGAGGACTTGGCAGCAAGCATCTCTGCAAGTCAATGTCAACATCGACAGCTTCCACAGCTCCCGCTTGTATTTATAGCACGACTCACCGGAACCAGATCCAAATTGTATTCGGAGAATGAAGCGAACAGCTCTTGCTGGTCTGGTCAATGATCAACCCCACCTAGATTGCCCGTGTCTTCTACCCCTCCCCTGATCCCTCCATCGAACCACTCCATTAGCAAGGCATCCGATGGATGCTACCGTGCATTTAACGTTACAGCTCCCTGTAGAGATGCAGAAGCTTTGCTTTGCGACGCGGCGGACCTAGATAAGCCAGTATGGGGACTACGGAGCTGTCATCAGATGAACTGCGATAGTCGTCGCCCGGGTCCACCGGGTCAATGTGAAGATGGGGGAGCTTGGAAATGGCCATATATGATGCGATAGAAATCCAACGCATTTGAAGGTCACTGGAACAGGGTCTTCAAGATGCAGCTCTTTCTTCTGATAGCCGGGTTGGCTGCAGCGGTGAAAGCTGCTCCAAGTCGTCGCTGGGAGAATGGCACCTCTTCAGAGGTAAGCTATTTAATGGCCAATTAAAAGATGGCGCTGATATCGGCAAAGCAAATAGTCCAAATTCCCCTCAACTCCTACTTCAATAACAAAGGTTTCGGTCTAGTTCCTGGGGAAGCGAACTTCGATCAATTGAACAACTCTTACCCGGCTCATAACTTGCCAGATGGAGGAGGGTACACATCGACCAAGACAAATATCTCATATGCCTTTCCAGGCTATCAAAATGCAACCCAGAGCGACAATATGGTCATGGCAGGTCAAGAAATTGAAGTACCCTCCGCTTCATACTTCAGCTTGCACATGCTCGTGGCTTCGGAGTCTGCAGGTGCGTCCGGAAATATGACTTTGGAATATGCCGACGGATCAAGCGTGCTCACTGAGGTCCGAACCAACCCATACTCTTCATTCTTGTCGATTCTTAAGGGAGAGGTTGTGATGCCAAACTACTTTACGACCAACTCCACCAATTGGAACACTTCACACATTTTCGAGTACATTGGAGCTGTTGACCCCTCCAAGAGCCTTGCCTCGATCACTTTGCCAGACACTTCCAATGACACATCGAGAATTCATCTCTTCTCTCTGTCGCTGTTACAGCAGACTGGAATTCAAGTCCAATTCCTACGACCAACTCAGAAGCATGATGCGGACAGGGTGCAGACCGTGGAAGTTGTGGTTAATAACGCTGGTCCCGATTGGATTTCGGGGTCCGGAGTTGAAGTCGCTATTTCTGCTCCCGGGATTGAGACCATTGATCCAGGACATGTCAAGAGACTGAGACCAGGAGACCAGAAAAAAGTCAATGTTGGTGTCATCGGATGTGGAAATGTCACGGCGACTGTCCATTTATCGGGCTCGCTCAACGCGACTTATACGATCAAGGGTGTCAAGTTTGGACTGGAGGAGTACACATCAGAGCTGTCCAGTCTTTCGACGCATGAGTCTCCAGAGTGGTTCAACGATGCAAAGTACGGTATCTTCATCCGTAAGTATTACATTGATCAAAGTAACAATCATAAGCTAATAATTTGTAGACTGGGGGCCTTATTGCGTCCCGGGCTGGGGCAATTCCACACCAGTTGAGATTTACGCTGAATGGTACTGGTGGTATGGACATCATCGGAATGCTGATAAAGCCGATGTCTACAACCACCATCTGAACACTTACGGACCGAATGTTGTCTACGATGATTTCTTTTCGAATTTCACAGCCGAGAACTGGGATGCCAAGTCATGGGTTGATCTGATCGCTGACGCTGGAGCTCAATATTTTGTTCTCACCACCAAGCATCACGATGGATTCGCCATGTTCGACGCGAAGGAGACGACGCATCGTGATTCTATTCACTATGGGCCGAAACGTGATATTCTTGGAGAATTATTCGATGCTGCCAAGACGTACCAACCTCAGCTGAAGCGTGGAACATACTTCAGTCTACCAGAATGGGTCAGTACAGCGTCAATGGGAACGAAATTTAGCTAATGGTATTAGTTCAATCCTCTCTACGGTCCTTACGGTTTTTCGCAGACTACAGATCCCGCAAGTACATCTTGGCCAGGTATTCTGGCAAGAAATCCGTACACCGGTGCGGAAGAGCCTTACACTGGAGCTCTTCCAAAGGACGACTTCATTGCGGATTTGATGGTACCTCAGATGGAAATCCTAGCTTACGACTATGAGACCGACATCATGTGGTGCGATTGCGGTGCATCGAACGGGACCGCCGAATTCGCCGCAGCTTGGTTCAATCACGCGAACTCCCAAGGACGACAAGTTACAATGAACAATCGTTGTGGTATTGTGGCCGGAGCCGACTTTGACACACCAGAATATACCACATTCTCATCCGTCTCGGAGCGTAAATGGGAGAGCAACCAGGGAATGGACCCATATAGTTACGGCTACAATCGTGCCACGCCAGCTTCTCTTTACATGAATGCCTCGACACTTATTCACTCCCTTGTCGATATGGTCAGCAAGAACGGCAACTTGTTACTTGACTTCGGACCTAAAGCCGATGGAACAATCGACGCAACAGAGGTAGCTCACCTGCTTGAAGCTGGTATCTGGATCAAGGCGAATGCTGAAGCTGTTTTCAACACAACTTACTAGTGAGTTCCTTTGTCCTTATGTCAATCTTTTTGAACCAGATCTAAAATCCAAGCAGCTTCGTTACCGCCGAAACAGGTGATCTGCGCTTCACTCAGACCGAAGAGGCCTTCTACATTCTGTCTTTGGCAGAGCCAACTGAGAACTTCGTGGTCAACGCATCACTGCCAATATTACCGGGAGATAGCATATCGATGATCGGAGCAGGAAATGGAACGAGCCTTGCTTGGACGCAGTCCGAAGATGGTGTCGCCATCACGGTCCCAACAGCACTTATCTCTGCAGGTCAGCACTGCTGGGTGTTCAAGATCTCCTATGCAATTTAAATCAATATGAATAGTTTTCAACTTCTGAAAGCTCTGATACAATGTGCTGTAGTTTCCTGTGGTGTTCCTCTATATGCTGGGTAAAGTAATCAAGCAACTCGAAAGTTCGAAGACACTTGATAAGCCAAGCATTTGACATTTTCGGGATTTTCTTCATTCTTCTGATCTTCCTCGTTTTCAACAGATTGGAAGGATCATTGATTATCAGTATTTCGGTCTTTCGGCAAATTCCCCTGCAATTGACACTGAGAAGTAGGTACGTATGTTGACAGGTGCGGGGTTAAGCGGGGTAGCTTCTTAGGTGCCGCTAGTCATAGCATTACCTTGCACTTGCCTCATATAACCCGTCGAAAAATTAATTGCATCTCAAACTTCAAACTTCAAACTTCAACCTTCAAGAAGGATTCCTTCCAAAATAATTGACCCATTTCATTTTTCTAGTATCACCTGGTCCCCACCACTCCCTCCAAGATGTCCAAAGAGCTAACCCATACCCTCCACACTACCTCCATCTACCACGGCCTCCCTGTCTACCCCTCAACCATCACCCCTAAAGTCGCTATCATCACAGGTGCAAATGGTATCTCGGGCTTTCACACTCTCCGCGTTCTAGCATCAGCTCCTGAACGATGGAGCAAAATCTATGCTTTATCGCGTCGACCGCCGCCGCCAAGACTGATGAACCTGGTTGGAGATGGCAAGGAAAGAGTCGAGCACGTGGCATGTGATTTCCTGCTTGGGCCAGAAGAGATCGCCAAGGCTTTGAAAGGGAGGGTGGAAAGCGTGGATGCGGTGTTCTTCTATTCGTACTTCCAGCCTCGTGAGACCTCCTCCTCTCCTCCGACTAATCCAGACATCGCTAACCTGGCCTCTCAGCACCAACCCCGGGTGCAGCAGCCTGGTCCAACGCCGAGAAACTGGTCGAGGTCAACTCTGCCTTGCTTCGCAACTTCATAGGCGCTCTTCCCCTCGCAGGACTCAAGCCTAAACGCTTCTTACTGCAAACGGGTGCTAAGAATTATGGCGTGCATCTGGGGATGGGTTTGAATCCTGCCGTGGAAAGTGATCCGAGGGTCGAGATCGAACCGAACTTCTATTATCCGCAGGAGGATATGCTCTGGGAGTATTGTGGCAGGGAGGGCGTGGGATGGAATGTTATTAGACCTGCTTGGTGAGTTGTACGGTTGTCTCTTTTGTTCTCAATACTTCCCAGGCCAAAGGAGGAAGCAACAGGGATTAGAACGAAGTGAACCGATGTGATGTGGTGGAATTTACTTGAGCGACCGAGCTGATTGCGACGCAAACAGGATCATTGGCGCAACCAACAACGCCCAGATGAACGTCTTCTACGGCCTTGGCCTGTACTGCTCCATCCTCTCTCACCTGCATCAGCCACTTAAATTCCCAGGCGATCTCGCCGCCTGGGAAACAGCGCACACGCACTCATCAGCCTATCTGACAGGCTATCAAAGCGAACACGCCGTTCTGGATGACAGGATGAAGAATCAAGCGTTCAACGCTGTCGATGGTACCCCGTTCTCATGGGGCAGGATCTGGCCTCTTTTGGCGACCTGGTGGGGTGTCGAGGCTGGGAGACCGGAGTTGGATGATGAGAAGTATCAGACTGTGACATTGCCGCATGAACCACCGCCAAGAGGGTAAGTGGGAAGCTTTCAAGAGGTTTCTTTATATATCAATCGCTTGCATACTCGCTAACCTAATACATTTAGGTGGGGTCCCCCAACATCTTATCGCAGCTCCTTCAGTATCACGACATGGGCCAGTCAACCTGATGTACAGAAAGCCTGGTCCGAGATCGTGCAAGAACACAAGTTGGATAACTCGCATGATCCATTCAAGGACCCGAGCGAAATTTTCCCATTCTTGGATGCAGCGCTTTGGGCTGTTGGGAGGTTGTGTTTGAGTGAGACGAAGTGTAGGAAGATGGGTTGGTTTGGCGTTGTTGATACGAGCGAGAGCGTGTTCAAGACATTCCAGGAATTGACTATCTTGGGATTGTTGCCGAAGATGAGGGTGGAGGAGAGTGGTGTGCCGTTGTGACGGCTGTGACGGGGAGCGTCACTTGTATGAGACATGATGGAGTCAACGAGAAATGTGCTTACTGCTAGCTTGTATGCAGCTTCTGGCTTGTAACCGCTTTATCATTCCCCTACAACGCGGAATTAAGCTCCAGAACGATCATGTAGTGACATTGCTTGGGGGAGTCAAGAAGCTCACGTGATCAACACGCAGAAGTACAGTCGGATGCGAGTAGCCTCATGGACGCACTTGTCGCATAGAACTTGGTTCCCCTTGAGGCGTAAATGAGAGTACATGACTCTACCATCCCTTCTTTGATATATCTCATCTCGCTTAGTGAATTTCATGCAAGTGCTGAACTTGGGTTCCATTTGTCACGAGTCACGGACAAAACCCATCTCGGCGCCACTAAAAACTTAGCTCAACCCTTGAAGGCGGGACTTCGTCCGATCTTCCACATCAACGACATCTCCATCACGCTCTCAGCCCTATCAACCAGACTACCAACAATCGTCAAATGGAGCGCAATGCCATCGGAGCCAATCGCTGGTTCGAAGAAAGCGCAGAAGATCAGGCAAGCATGTGACTGCTGCCATGCACGAAAGATCCGCTGTGATGGAGAGAAGCCGTGCAAGAACTGCCAGATCACAGAGCTGCAATGCACGTATCTGGCGATTCCCAAGAAGAAGGGTCCTAAAGGGAGAAGAATCGCGAAAGATGTGAAGCCGGTTCCGATACAGAGGCCAAGGATCTTTGAGCATGCCTCGAATGGACCGCCTGCTACGACCAGAGAACAGCAGCCGATTGATACGGCAAGTCGGGGAACCGAGACGAATGACTTTTCACTATTCAATATACTTAATCCTACGCCAAATGTTCTATCTCCAGAGAGTGGACCGACGGTCGCCTCCAGCTCTACGGACGACAACGCGTCGACTTTCAGAGCTTCTCCTTTGTTGTCAGCTGATCTGGTCAAAACTTGCCTGGATGCCTTCTTCACTCACAAATACCCTATCATGCCCGTCTTGGACAAGGATATAACGTATGCCATGATCCCGCATCTCAATGAGATGCCGGAACAATATGGAATGGTCGCAGCTCTTTGCGCCCTCATTGTTTTTCAACCAGAGATCATCGATGCTCCACAATTAGGATCGCCTTGGCCAAGCTCACAGGATCTTATCAATGAAGCGGTCCGAGCGAGAGGGTTCTGCGATCACATCGAGAAACCATCACTCACATCTATCCACACGGCTTTCTTCTTGTACGCGGCGTTATTCTGTTTGGGAAAGGATAATTCGGCATGGTTTTACATTCGAGAATCGATGACTATGCTTCAAATATTACGTCTTCATGAGGAAGGCACGTATCAGGGTTTGGATTCAGAGTACTCCAAGTTTTGCCGACGGAGTTTCTGGCTACTTTTCATCACTGAGAGAGGATACGCATTACAGCGGCATCGGCCTCTCACTTTACAACTTACAATTGCTTTACCGACCGTCGACCCTGGACCCGAAGCTACCATTCTATCTGGATTCCTGGACTTGGTCTCTCTCTTCCAGCATTTTGACGAGTCTTTCATGACATTGTGGAACATGTCCGGCAGCGATTCTTCACCTCAGGCATTGATCCAACTCCAGGAGATTCTGAAGACTGCCATTCCTGATGGATCAGATAGGACTGAAATCCAACAAGCTGATCTCCGCGTTAGTCGACAGTGGCTGAGAACACTGGTATGGCAACTATGTGTCAGTAAAGGCTTTCTGTCGAGCCAGTCTTCAGATGAGAGCATGTCGTTCCAGTATCCTATCTCCATCGCTCGTGATGTAGTTCAAGTTGCACGTTCACTCCCCGTCAAAGCCTTCGAGGCGAATGGCGTTGGACTGCTGGAGAAGGTCTTCGATATCGGCTGCAGTCTTTCCGATGTCTTACTCCTCAATCCGGATGCCGTGAACAGCTCATCGATGGAGATCGGCCCAAGAGATTATTTATTGGAGATGGTCAGGTTACTTGGGACGACACCAGGCGGCGACAAGTATTTGAGGATGTTGACTTTGAAAAGTGATGGTTTTATGCAATTACGACTCCGTGGAAGTCTATCTGACAGTGAAGCATCGGATCGCATTGAAGAGGTATTTGACGATGAAGAGACTGCGATACCTGACCAAGGAAACGTGCAGTATCCAGGTTATGGGGAGACGGTTATCGAGGGCGACTTTAATCCAGTGGATCAGCTTGGCGCGGGGAACTTCGAAGTTCCGCCGGTCAGCATGATGATGGGCGATCCAAGTCTTGCATTCTCGATGCCGACGCCTGGATGGGATGCTTTCTGGCCACCAAGTGCGCCGGATGTTGATTGATGAGTCGGATGATCACACACATGGGCTTGGATGTTGGAGTTTTGGGTTCTGGGGACACATGTTATACGATATAGGAGATTTGGGCGATGCAAGGAGTCTTAACAATAGGCTCTGAATGGGTGTGCTGCATAGGCAGTCTTGGATTTGGGTTTGGAATCTAATGCCATCTATATCTTGGTCTCACAGAACACTATTGCACCGAAGCCCGAAGAGCTACCAAGTCGAGCAATGCAATCTGCTTATCCTGTCTCCCTAAGTATTGCGCCAATCAACACTGATACATCTCGCTCGCATTCATCACGCTTGTTCATGAGCGGAAAACTAGCGGCCAAGGATCTACCCACCTCCACACCCCACATCTAGAACACAGCCGGACCCAAGCCAAACAGCCGAGGCAACCAATTGGATGAATTATCGGCGCCCGATCATCTCTCACCATCCCCTTTCCACGTAGCCTCAAGGCCTTCAACACAACCATCAGCCACGTGCAGTGGGGTTATTCACCCACGCTGAAATTCTCGTCTGCATCTTCAAAGCCGCAATCCCGCGCTGGCCAGCGTGGCAAGCCTTGTTAGAAGGTAGAGGTAAGATAGGAGGAGAGTTTTCCGACTTTTGAGTCAGGAGGCACGAGTTATGGATCCAAGGGACAATTATCATTGGCTTGGGTAAACGTCGGATTTCAGCCGAGAAGGTGGACTTCTGGACCTGAGCCAGTCCTGGGGAGTGTGTCTACTACGTTGTATCTGGGGGAATAAGTATTGTCTTCATCGTCGACTTTGCTTTTTTCCTTCGTTAATTTTTGACATTTTGATCTCATACCTTGAAACATTTCCTGTATTGATAAAGTGTTGGTTGCCCTTCTCTGAGGCCAGTCTTCTCACGCCCTCAAGGACGACATATAGAATTCCTCACTGCCAGTGTGGACTTCACGATCTCCTTCTGGGCCCTTTCTCACTCTTTCATCCAGGTGGACTGATCTCACTACCTACATCATGGCTTTCAACCGCTTCCGCCCAACATCACATTTCATTCCACCACACTCTTGGTCCAACGACCCATGTGGCGCAGTCTACATTCCCGAAACAAAAGAATACAGAATATGCTACCAATGGAACCCAGGAACCACTCGAGGCGGTAACTCTGCCTGGGGAATGGCAAGAAGCAAGGACTTGGTCACGTGGGAAGACTGTTCACCTGCGTTGAGAAATGGAGCGACATATGATCGTCTAGGTGTGTTCTCTGGATCTATCGTATCGAGAATAGTGGATGGGAGGAGAGTCTTGTTTCTGTTTTATACAAGTGTGTCGGCTGTGCCGATTCATTGGTCGTTGCCGTACCTGGATGGATGTGAATCACAATCTGTGGCCTTCTCGACGGATTATGGGAATTCGTGGCAGCGGTACGAACACAATCCTCTGATGACCATTCCACCAAAGCTGGAAAGGACGACTGGATGGCGAGACCCATTCGTCTCGAAATGGGAACCAATGTCCAAATTACTCGGTGTGGACTCGTCAATGAATTATATGATGATTGCATCCGGTGAAAGAGGTCGTGGACCACAGCTTCTTCTCTACCAGTCCAATGACTTGCTCGATTGGCAGCCCACCTGTACCCTGCTGGATGTGGAAGCAAATGCCAAAATCACACCTACGAGCGAACTGAATTTCGGCATGAATTTCGAATGTGCTAGTTTCTTCACTATTGGCGAGAGACACTACATCATCGTTGGCATCGAAGAAGACAAGACCAGCAAGCGACATGATGGGCATGCTCTGCTCTGGCTTTCCGGGACACTCAGTCTCCAGAACGGAAAGCCGAAGTTCGAGATCACCAGCCACGGCCAACTCGACCACGGCATCGCGTACGCAGCTCACATCTTCCGCGACGCCGAAGGCCGCATCCTCCAACTAGGCTGGGCAAATGAAGCCGCTAATCGGGAAGCCGTCGAAAAGCAAGGCTGGGCAGGTCTCCTAACCCATCCTAAAGAGCTCTACGAGATCTCGGTTCCAATATCTCAAGTAGAGGGAGACATGGACCGCTGGAATATCGACGAGAGTTCTGTAACAATGACAACCCTCGGCATGCGTCTTGCACCCCAAGTCTCCCAGCTCCGACAGTCACAAACAGCTCCCATCACCTCACTCGAAGGCCTGCGCTCTCTCCGCTCAACTAACTACGACATCTCAGCAACGTTCCGCAACACCTCCGGCACAGAGCGCTTCGTTTTCAACGTGAGGGAATCGCCTTCATCCGCTGAAGTCACCAAGATTGTCTTCGACCTCGCCAATCACCGGATCAGCATCCATCGTTCGCGATCATCACTCGAGAATCTGGGTGAGAGCAGTCCGGATGAAGGCAAATTCTTTCTCTTATCTGGTGAGGATCTCGACGTCAGAATCGTGGTGGATAATTCCATAATCGAGGTTTTTGCGAATGAGAGATTTGCCGTTACATCGAGGGTGTATCCGAGTTTGGAGAGTAGTAAGGGTGTGTCGTGGGATTTTGGGGGGTTTGCTGAGAACGGGGTGGAGGTGAGTTGTTGGGAAGGATTGAAGGGGGCGTGGCCGACGAGAAGGGAGAGTGCAGCGGGAATTGAGGAAGTCATGACTGAGAAGGTTGTGAGAGATGAGAAGCATAGGATGACTGCGAATGAGTTGGAACTTGTTCATGCATGAGGAACGGCGTACTGGAGGTTCTTTACATGGGTACAATAGATCATGAATATGATGTTTCTGGTGGGCATTTAACGATTCTGCTCTCTTCGAAGCCCAGGCTGAGTATATTCATGGAATCGACGGGCAAAAAGGACATATATTGGTAGGTATTGACATGGCATTAACAATAAACATCCTACAAAATCCCGTCTAAGACCACTTTTCACCTTGATTCCCTCCCCCCGACCCCAACTGAGAAATCCATTCATCTAGAACTCCCCAATTACCATCCTTATCTAATCATCCTCCAAAGAAGTAAAATAATATAAAGAAAAGACATAAACATTTCGGGCAGAGCAGACCAAAGAATGCCAGAGGTATTGTACAATCCGCAGCCGAACGCACGCGATGGCGACTGATGGCAACGCGCGAGTGAGATGATGTCGGGTATCTCCTATGTATCTCAGCGCACACACTTACAACCCAAAGGGCGCCTTAATACCAAAGTCACGCTTCACCATCGCGGCATTCTTCAACTCGCTACTCTCCGCACTCCTCAACACACCACCACGTCTCAGCTTAGCATCACGTGCAGCATCACGCGACTCCACCTCAGCCTGGACATCGCGCTTGTACTCCTCTGGCTCAGGATCAGACGATGGGTCAGCGGTCGGCTCGACAGTGTAGGATGTTGCATCTGAGGTCGTGGAGGTCGGTTTTGGTGCGACGGCACATTCGTAGATGTCGAAGAGCTTGCTTTGGAGGCGTTTGGCGCCGGTGATGGCGTTGCCGCCGCAGTGCTGGGAAGCGGAGCCTGGGCAGGGAAGAGAGCATGTGCCTGAGCTGGACTCGGTACAGCTGCTCAGGGAGGAAGCGCAGTAGCATTCGCTGGACCGATGTTAGTGCTGGTCTGAGGTATGTAGGAGGTTCAGGTGAGGGAAATGGGAAGGGTGGTACTTACGTGTCGTAGAGTCCGGAGAATGGGTAGCCTGAAGCGGTACACTCGCTTGTGCAGATATCGACGGTCATGTACTCGCTGCTCTCGACAAGGGTGAAGTCGGCGAAACCACTGGGTGATCCGTAGCACCCGGAGTACTCGCAGGATCCGGTTGGGTAGCTGGCTGCCATTGAGGTAGTAGTAGCAGAGTAGGTTGAGGTTTTCATAGTACTATTCTGGTATGGGGCTATAGTTGGGTACTTGGGAGTGTAGCTTGCTGCACTGGTCACTGGGATTGGAGTCTTTGTGGCTGGTCCAGCGGTGTAGCTTGCAGAAACGGAGACCGGTGCTGTGGGGTAACCTGCAGAGCTCTTGGTTCTATATTCCTGTTAGCACTTTGTGGTAACGGAAACTCGTTCGAAAACACTCACGTTTCGCCAGTAGGATAAGGTTGGGCGGCGAAAGTCACAGTGGCAGTCTTGGTACATCCGATATGAACAGGAGCATTGGTGACAGTTGTCGTGTAGTAGACAGTGGTGGTGACTGGGATTGAATATCCTGCTTTGGATGGCGTGATTGTTGCGACGATTGGGATCGTCTGGACGCCATTCTTGGTACAGTAAGTCGAAGTGGAGAGGGTCAACTTGGACGAAGAGGAAGGAGCAGTTGGAGCTGGCTTTCCCTTGTAAGTGATTGTCAAGGTCTTGGTGACATGGATAGTCTGCGCCTCAGATACTGAGGTAGTGATCGTAAAGGTCTTGGTAACTGGCTTGGTGAACTCTGGGCTGGAACCAGTGCAGACTGTGGTCACTGGGATGGTGTACTCGCCAGCGCTGGGCAAGTACGTCTCAGTTGAGTAGACGGCGGAACTGACGGATGTTGGCGTGGGCTTCGTGGACACCCAAGTTTCCGCGTAAGTTGAGCAGACCTTGTCGAGGCACTTCGTGACAGTGACGGCTTGAGATTTGCTACCATCCTTGTCCTCAGCGCAAATGGTGCAGAGACCGCTTCCTCCATATCCTGGGATAGCCATTGGACCTAGTTCGTTGTACGGACAGTTGATGTCGACGACCATGGTGGTCAGTTTGGTGCTGGTGTAAGTGGTGACATTGCTGTACCCATATCCAGTTCCGTTGTATGCAGGTGCGGCGGTTGTGTACGAAATCTCTGAAGTCAGAACAGTCGAGACATATGATACTTCGACAGTCTGATCAACCTTGGTAATGGTTGTACTAGATCCTTTCGCGCAAGGAATGATAGTTGAGATCCATGGGTAAGCAGCGCTGCAAGACGGCTCGACCTTGTACAGTTCACTGCCATATGAAGTCGCTGATATTGTGTGGGGCGCGCAGGTTGAAACTGGTTGGTATTGAGCCGTGACCGTGATAGCTGGAGGAGCAGCACTCGAGGGACATGAAGGGCACGGATAGATGGTGGCCAGCGGTTTGTATGCTGAAGCCAAGGTTGCGGTTCCAGAAACCAGCCAAAAGGCATTATTGACGATGCTTGAGGATCTCATCGTGGTGGCGGAGGTCGGGGAGAGGAAAATTATTATAGAAACCAGCCTGGAAAGCACCGAAAAAGAGTGTAAGGCGTCACGTAGACAGCATTAAGCTATAGGACAAAAAGAGCGTGAGACGTCAAGACAAGAACTTGAGATGGAGAGGAGAAGAAGAGGAGGAGATGATTCAAGATCTGGAGGTAGATATCATTGTAATGAAAGAAACTTGTGGCGTTTACAAGCTGGACTCTAAGAGGCTGCATCGTTCATTGAAATTCGACTGCCTGTACCCGGTCACTTTTGACCGAAAGAGGTGTAGGTCATCGGAAGGATCGCTAGATAATGATGATGGGTCCCGAAAGGAGAATTAGTCACTGGACCAGCCCGCCTGAGCAATGCAGGCAGTGCTTTATGGGCGGCAATATAATATAGGGGCATGCAGATCGAAGATAGTATGAGATCCTTGACGCTATTTGACCCGATTTGGGAGCAAAAGATGCACTCAAAGCGAGAAATCGTGGGGGTTGAAAAGCAATAATTGACTCTCAGAATGTTTACAAGCAACTGGAAGTCGCGGATTTAAAGAGTTTGTAACTGAAGAATAAAAGCACAAAGAGTTCGATCTACTGACTCGTAGCAGTGCATTGAATGCTTCAAGTGAGGAGATGCCGCTCAGCTATCGACGGGGGAGGGTATCTGCCTTGAAGCCCTCATCAGAAGTCCGTGATAGAGGCTGATAAAAAGGCTGAAAAAGGCGCATAAGCCAAATTAAAATCAACGCTAAATAACACAAGAGCAAGCTCGTTTTGGGAGAACAGAGAGGTCTGAGTTGAAATGGCATCTAGGCCTACCCATTGAGAGCAGAAGAAATGCAGCAACAGATCTAAAGCTGGGCTTAGCATGTATAGGAACGTGGCTTGCAAGGGACCTTTCACCGAGTACTCCGTAGAGGACCAGCTGGCGGGGGATTCCGTATGCGTCTTGACCTGCATACTCATGGTAGCATGGTCAGCACATGCCAGATTTCCATATCTGGATCTCAGCTTATCATTCTGAATTGGATTATCAGCTCGATCAAGCTTTGATAGCAAACCAAGCGTGGGATCAATGCAAGAACGGTCCCGGTGACAAGCCATGACTGCCGGGTAATTCTATATGTTCCACAGAACCATGTCTGTGGAGGCATTGTGGCTGACTGAAAGCTGAGGTTTGGGACCTGGTCAGTCAATGGGGAGATGGAAACCAGCAAAGAGTCTCCGGACGGGTGTTGTGCAGGTGGTGAGAAAGGGTTGGGGTGAGGTCAGAGAAAGGTTTGCTTTAGTTATCCACTCCAGAGTCTAGTCAGTGGACGTTATGAAGCGACGCGCTAGATCGACCACTAATCGGCGGATCTTTGACCCGCACAGGCTTTCCCGACAGGCGGCATTGGACCCAACGGCCCCCTGCCATGCAGGGCTGTCAAGCCCTTGCCAAGCTCCTAATTGCACTCTGCCGTCCCTGGTTGTGGCCGCTTTTGCAAAGTCCGCTGCCTCCTCTCGGGACTTGAGACATGGGAGACATGGGCAGAGAGAAAGCAACCTTCCCGGCGGCTCGATCTGCAGCGACCTGCATGCACTTCGCCGTGATGACTTCGACAACATTGTCGTGCTTGTGTTCGTGCATGATGCTCCGGCATCCCTTTCCTCGAGCCGCGCTGAAATAGAAAGCAAGCGTTTCGCATCAGCAAGGACCGGATCTTCGGGTAAGTTGAAATGAAGCAAGCAGAGCTGAAGCCTAGTTTCTCCCGTCTGTCGATTCTCCTTTTCCATTCCCAACAATCTTCCCTGTATCATTCTTGCTTGCATGCAATCTTTCGGGCGGTGGCGTTGCTTCTCCTATCTATCCAAGTATCTCCGTACCAGGAGTCGTGCGACACATTTCCTTTCTTGGTCGCGGGACGTTGCATTGAGTCTTTTCTGATTGACGGACACCAGATCTAGATTGATAAAGCATCTTTCGGTCTGGGTTCTCCTGATTTGGGCGTTGTTTCCCCCAAGGCGTTGTGGACGAGTCATGCTCATCCCAAATTCTTCACCCTGAATGCAAAACATGGGATGATTGAAGTAGTTTCTTTTTGCACGATATTTATCTTTCTTTGAAGGACCTCATTCCAATCTTTCAGTTCTGTCCGTCTATCCTGTTCTTCCTTGATGCCTTGCGTGTTTTGACTTGTCCGTCTCTATCGTCAGAATGTACAAATCGCAGTCCAAATTACCACAATGGCGGAAAGCCTCGAATCTAACTCTCAAGCGGAATCCTTTCAACCGCTACCGGGTCCTGATCATTTTGGCCATATGTCTCCTTGTATGGCATCGGTATTTGAGAGCCGTTGTTGAAGTGGACGAAAGTGTTGTGGATGAGAGGGCTGCTATAACATATCCAGAAGAGAAGATCCCGCAACGTATGGAGGAACCAGTAACTATCCCAAACGTCATTGAAATGTCCGCAAGTCCCTCCAGCGATCAAGAAGACACGATCGAAACAACATCTGGTGAATCAGGTGAGAGGTACGATGTTGTCGATTTAGCACCAAACGTAGCCAGCGATGCGGAAAATGCTGAAAACCGCTCGCCAATGGACACTCCAGCGGACAATGGTGCCTCCAACGAAAATGCTGATGATGAAGCTTCAAGCAAGCAGCCAGACGATGAGAAAACATCTGACAAACCGGCACTCAAGGGAGGGTCGGACTCGCACAATCCACCGCTGCTGGTCAAAGAAGCGTCCCAAAAGCTCATCGATCAACACCGCTCGCCAGCTGTAAAGTCAGATATAGATAGCGACACCTCGCGATCTTGGTCAGAAGACTCTGGAGCACAGAGAAGATTCCCAGCCTATTTTGAGTACGCGGCTCAGAGCGAGAGAGCAGAGGCTCTCCCGGATATAATACACATTCCATTCGAAGACGCTGTTGCCGACGTAAAACTGAGTGGGTGGGAAGATCTTTGGTTCTCTGAAGCGCAGCTGGATATTCAGAAGTACGGCCTGCTCAACGAGACTAAGATTGATTTCATCTACACATGTAAGACTCCATTTCAAGACTATCCCACATTGGATTTTATCCAAGATGGGAACTGACTCGGGAACCATAGGGGTCAACGGTTCCGATACCGAATTTCAGGCCACCATCTACCCATATGAAGTGAACTCGACGCTTAACGATCCCGAAGGACTCTGGCTCGAATCGCATCGGGTGAACCGGTACCGCGATTGGGACGAGCTACGGTATTCAATCCGCAGCGTCGAGAAATATGCCTCAACCTTCCGGAACAAGATTCAATTGCTCGTCAACTCGGTCGCCAATCCCCTTGAAGCAGAGACAGCTACCGTTGAGGACCCCGCCGAGATTTTGGGCAAGCAAAGGCCTTTGTGGTTGAATACTGATGAGGTGACCAATCGAACTGTGCAAATTCTTTCACAAGAAGAGTTCTTTGATGAAAGCGAGAAAGGCTGTTTGCCTGCTTTCAATTCTCTGACTATTGAGAACCAGATCTACAATACTGAGTCCGAGACTGATAGAGTAGGTCACTCTACTCCTTCCCTTAACTCCCACAATCTAACATTCCAACAGATCTTCGCCCTCTCCGACGACATGCTCCTCGGCAAACACCACTCAGCATCCGACATCTACTCTCCCCTCTTTGGACCCACCATGGGCTTCAAATCCAATTCCTATAATACAATGAACCCTCCAACAGACCTCGATGCACGCCGGTTCGGCGAAAAGCCCTTCTTGATCTACACCTCTTGGCTCCTGAATCGGCGCTTCGGTGAGCGCAAACGTAAAGGTCAAATCCACTTCGGACATTCTATCTCAAGATCTGTGACGCGCGAAGCCATCAGTTCCTTCCCACGCCCAGCTGGACAGAGCAACTGTCAGAGATTCCGAGGCGAGACAGGATTCCAGCTGTATTCGTGGTACGTGACGTTCCACTACACGATGGAACGCCAGCGCGAGGCACTGCTGTGGAGTTACATCATGCTCCGCAGCGACGTCAATGATAACGGTAATCTCGGATGGACCGAACGTCAAACCATTATGGATGAGCTCGAAGAGGGCATGGCCCGCGAGGGGGAACCTGGTTTTCGGAAGCGCATGTTCTACCACATGAGCGAATCACTGGAAGAAGCTGGCCTCGAACCTCCCAAAGTCAACATCGATGTCCAGTGGACGTCTCTAGATGGTCCTGCTGCTATCAAGGATATCGAATGTTTTGAATTTAATGTTAACGAATGCCTCGCGCCAGGCTTCTCCTCCCAGTCTTCTGATGAGAAACACACGAACCACGTTTTCAGCAGTGCGTCGATCTTCGACCGTGTTGCGCGCCAGCATCCGAAGTGCGGAGACTGCCTTTTGAAACTCTTGCTCAACCGTGTCGAAGCTGGGCTTTCACCTCTGCTGCCGAATAAGGAGGAGCAGGCTCCCATGAGGGAGGTGGTCATCAAGGCGCTGTGGAAATACCAGTACGTGATCGTAGAACCAGATGCGTACTTCGTGATGATTACGGATGCGGAACAGGTGGAGAATGTGCTATTCAAGAGACTGATTAAGAAGAGGGGGACAGTCGGACAGCTCTGTTTGAATGATGATGTCAGTACCGAAGAGGAGCAGGCAGTGGCAGATGTCAGGAGGGTGATGATGAGGCTTCTCGAAGAGATGTTACCGGAAGCGAGTCAATTTGAGATTTGAGGTTCATGTCTTTTCTTTTTTGGGGGGCGAGATTCCTACATAGATAGCTTGGGGTTGATTTATTGCATTGCGATCTATGTGGTGCTTTCCCTGTATAGATTTAGAGGCTTTATGATAGAAGTTGGACGTATGAAGGGTACATAGACGGGTCACGTAAATAAATAGTAGACAGAAGTATTGAAAACATCAGCCTGTTTCTATGTTCAAGTCCATTTTCTGCCAGTGGAGACCGATGCCTGTTGGATTGCAGGTTGCCACATGAGGTCAGCGTTACATCATGAGCACGCATTGCATTTCTGATTCTACTCCAACTCACCTGTTGCGGTCCCTGAAAATTGACATACAATCAAAGCCCCTATTGTGCATCGCGCTCACTTTTGCTCTTCATCCATGTTCAACCCTGCCCCCCCGCCCCCCCCCACAAAGATGGCCGACGCTCATCGCCTTCTGCACTCTGACCCGAAGGGATCACTGTGGACGATCAGCTAAGGAGTATACCGGTTCCTCACCGGCAGCACTGATTTTCGAGCGGGTTGATCTTTCCAATTGGTTGCCGCATTGTTTAATCATCTCGATCTACGCTCGCAAAATCTCTTCATAACTTGTAGAGGCTGCACTACTAAACTTTGCTTGCCGCCAAATACAGGCGCACTCAATAGCGCAGTTAGGGGTATGAGAAGGAACGGCTCGTTTAGAACACAAGCCAAAGTAGAGGCAGAAGATGCATTACTCGGCTGGATGATAGAAGCCATCACTTGCGGATGTTTTTCAAAGTTACTATCACGAAATGGAATCCTATCTCTAGGGAAAATCAAAGGGGAAGAGAGCGTTGAACCTACCTATCGCAAGAAAAACGATATTCACGTCCTTGAGAAGTTAGGACTCCCACGACGGACAGGCCCTCGACGACTCCGGGAGCTGCTCGCCAAAAGACTATCAGACTTTACCCCTATCCAGGTCTTTGACCGATCATCTATTCAACCCATAATCAGATCCACCTAAGATCTAGAACTCGATAATTCATGCTTCACAATCCCAAGATTCAAAGATAAGCGGGAAAACAAAAATGTGCACCAAGCCAAAGGGCACGCGACACAAGCCACAAGAAAAACGAACAGCTCCTACGCCAAGCCCATAAGCGAAGACCCCTGAAGGAAAACAACCTCGCTCCCGTGGATGGCCGCTTTTACGATATTCACGGGAGCGAGGGACGCTAAGCCCTGCTGCTAACCAGCCAGCGACAAGCATCAAACGCCAGCTGAAAAATAAAACATCCGATTACCTCTGGCGGAACAAAAATACATCCCAGGCTTTCGGGACGCCCCCACGCCACTAATAGTATCAAAACATTTAGTTATTGTGCTGGGATCAAGGAGTGCAAAGTCACTTTTATTATTGTTGCGGGATGATCGGTACCTGCATGAGATGAGCAACACTGCACTGCATTGCTTTGCTTTGACGCGGGAAGACGTGGGCACACGGCATAGGATGGTAAATAGTATTCCATGCATGCAGTCAGCCGGAAATCCAGGGGATTGTTGCATTTAAGACTGCTTGTTGGGATTGGCATCTGCATTGGGTAGAAAGTCGCGTGTGGCTGCTGTGCTGGTCGTGTGCCAATCTTCTTGTTCTGGGTATGGAGGCAATCTCGACCAGATGCTATTTGCTTCTTATCTTCAGGAGGCATTTTGGATTGAGCTGGGCTGAGTTGTTTCTGGTTCCTGCGTATGTGGCAGATATGGAGGTGGGAAGGGGGCTGAATAGTGTACGCATTATTGCTTTCGTTCTTGGATGGGGAATGTCTCCTTTTCCTTCAGCCAATGTAGGTTGAGTGGGTTCTTATACATTATCAAATGATAATCTCTTTCTGGTTCCTGATCTTAGACAGGCGACAGTCTCAATCTTGAAGCAAGCAGCCAAGATGACAGTAGGAGAGAGCGAAAAATCGACTTTCGGTCTGGTGTATATTCACGCTGCCAATTCGCTGCGTAGAAAGGCAATTTTTCTTCTTCTACCAGCCTTTATTCTACTTGCTCTATTCTACATCCCTCAAAGTCCTGTATCACTTCCTACCTACACTGGTGTCGATGTTTCAACGAGTCCTGACAATGGGATGATATCAACAGCCGTTCCTGAGCCAGATCATTCGAAGGAATTTCCGAAGAAGATTTGGCAGAGTGCAAGTCAGCCCATGAAAGAAGAATGGGCTGAACAGACCGAGACTTGGATTTCGATAAACGAAGAGTGGAATTATGAATTATTGACGGGCATGGATCCCTATTCCACTTATGTATGCCCACATAGTACTGACAGCTTTAGATGATACCAACACACTCTTCGTCGAAGACAACTTCCAAGATCAGCCAACACTCCTCAGATTTTGGCGTGACCTTGATGTCCCGGTCCTACATACAGAACTTGTACGATACCTCACTATGCTGGCAAAGGGAGGAGTCTACAGCGACGTGGACACTACCTGTATCAACCCCATCAACGAATGGATCCCTGTCAGCTTCGACGAACAGTTTATCAACGCGGTCATTGGCATCGAGTACGATGACAGTACGTCCACATCTGGCCGTCCAGTCAAATTCTCCCAGAGGACGATGATGGCTAAGCCTCGACACCCCATTTTCGAGGCAATCGTTGCAAGAGTGGTTTACCACTTTCAATATCTAGCGAGTATTGAAGATACTGATCTCGCGGATCTATATATCGCAGAGGAGGAGGTCTTGGAGGTGACCGGGCCCGGTGCATTTACTGATGCTATGATGGAGGGTCTGAATAATGCGATGGGCAGGAAAGTCGAGTGGAGTGAGGTTCAGGGTCTGAAAGAGCCGAAGCTGTTTAGTGATATTCTGATATTACCTATCAATGGGTTTGGCTCTGGACAAAAGCATAGTCATAGCAGCGATCCAGCATATGGAGAGGAGTTGGTCCAGCGCCGTTCGGGTGAGAGCTGGGAATTCGGACCTACTGACGCTGAGGAGAGTGATGAGCCCAGTGCGACAGAGCCCGCCGTTGAAGATGGAAGTGAAAGGGTATTGCAAGTAGTGGATTCATCTGAAGTTCCTGCTGCTATAGCTGAGGGATTCGAGAATACGGAAGACGAGTCTGATGCAAGTGGCCTGACGGGCAATGAGGCAACCGATAGCGGAGCAGAGACGGTAGCATACGAAGTCCCTGTCTAGACGGAAACATTGAATAATGTTTACACACTTTTTTCACTGCCTCTCGAATCATGTTATTGTTCTCCCATTCAGCGCATACTATCCTAATGAAGTTTGTCACGCTTCTTACTTTACCGCTAAAATTGATGGTGGCGCGTCAGCGCACCATTCATTTTCAGTCATCTCGAACTTCACCGTCCCCCAGAGGCGAAGTCCGAGACATGTCTGATAGGCGCGCCGCTTCACAGCATATACGCTCCGAATCCTTACAGGACGGCACGTCGCGCTGAATAAACGCACCGTATGTCTCCCAATTCTGTCGGTGGCGGTGAAGGGTTGATAGGGGCGCTGTTGGGTTTGCGAAAATACTGCCGTCGTGGAAATTGAGATGAGACGCTGAAGATTTGGGTCTCGGAACGGAAAATTTGGAAGGGGTTAGAAGCTGATTGTGAAGGCAAGGGGGAAATGTCTGAAAGGTGGATGAATCATAGCCGCTGTAAGGGTGAGGAGTTTCGAAGAGTTTGGCGGCAGATGAACTACTGGGGAATTTGGAGTAGATTTCAGGAAGCGATAAGTTGTCAGAACGATTGTCGCGATACGTGAACATTCATAACAACTATTCAGCACACGAAGCCTAGAGACAACCTATGTCGGAATTACAAGACATTGGACCAGTCAGACTCAGCTGCAGAGTTTAAAATGTTGAAGAATAGCGCGTTGCTCAAAAACTACCTTTCAAGACAGCTTGGCCAGGGCAGCGTTGCGAGTTGGCTCCTTTTAATACGACCATGATATACAACATGCTCGTGGATACATAGAAGTGGAAGGAGCGTTGTTGGTCCATCAATGGTAATTTGGGAAGGAATGAGGGGTTAGCTTATAGGAACTGAAGAACGCCAGCTAGGAGGTGAACAGTGCTCATAATGTTGGGAAATAATTTTATGGATTACCTTCGTTTTACCTTCCAACCCCATGATCCAGAACAACAGCTTGAGCAGATAAAACCTACTTCACGCGCATTCTAGTGATTAACAAGTCTGAAAGTCTCTCTTCGGACTTATCCGGCTTCGTTTTTACACCTTCTTTACGCTTCCTTCAGGTTCACTGCCGCTTGCTTACTTTCCATCCCCACTGTGGAGCCTCGCTTGCTGTCAGTCTCTGAGGTCTCCGACTCGGCGTTGATGATTTCTCTCCCAGCCATCAGAGCAACTTCACCTTCAAATTTCAGAGCGATCTCCTCCAGTGTAAGACCATTTGTCTCGACCCAAAGAAAGTAGATAATGGCGAAGAAGAGGATATTGTAGGATGCGTTGATCATGTAGAACTTCCAGCCTAGGTCTGCCATAGCATAGGAGAGGGCGAAAGAGGCCAACAGTCTGGTCAAATGGTCAGTCTCGACCTGCAAGAGGTATGAAGTAACACATTGAGGTTATCAAAATGTGTTGGACTTACCCGAAACCACTGTCAAGCAGTCGGAAGATTGCAATCCCAGTCATACGAAGCTTGTACTGAGATACTTCACTCGGGTAGACGCTGGTAAGAGGGGTGATAGAAAAGGCGTAGAAGCCCTGGAAGAAGAAGATAAACGCAATTGTGCCATAGATGCCGGATGTGTTGGTGCTCGTGCCGAATACTGGATTAAATTAGCATGTTGCGGATCGAATTGGGAATTGGAAGATACGTTACCTTTGATCATCCCACCGATGATGTAAAGGCAAGTGATCATACCCGCAATACAAATAAGGGCTTGTTTACGACGTCCAATGTAGTCAAGCGACCAACTTCCGATCAGTGCAACTGCGAATGACCAGCAGCTCAGAATGACGTTGATTTGTGTTTGTGTCTTTGTCTTGGTGATACCTGCTTGATCCAGGATCTTCCCCAAGTAGTATCTAGGATTGCTATCAGTATGCTGTTGATGAGGGATATATGCAAGAAGAAAGACTTTACTCACGAGACGACGAAGTTGCCAAAAGAATTGATCATGACACCAAACGTGCACAGGATAGCAAGACGCTTTCGATTTGGCACTGTTGAGACAATCTCGATCCAGGGATTTTGTTTGAACAGGGCCTTCTCCGCAGTCAATGCATTCTGGATCTCTGCAAATGTGTCATTTGCTGTCTCCGAGTTTGGATCCGAGTTGCCCTGCGTAACGACCAAGACTTCCAGCGCGTGCTCAGGTTGTCCGTTCGCAACCAACCATCGAGGAGACTCGGGAATGAATGGCAAGAGGCAAAGTGCCATAATACTGGGGATCAACTGAAGTAGAGATGGCAATCTCCAAGACCAGGTTGACTGAATGTTCTGACTGCCGTAGTTGATGATAGCAGAAGCCAAACTCCCAACATAGAAGCAGGAGAAGAAGAATCCAAGAATCCGTCCTCGAGTGACAGCCGGCATAAGTTCCGAGATCAAGGCAGGTGCAGCGCCGCTTGAGAAAGTAGCTCCTAGTCCAACGATGATTCGAGCAATAACGAACATGGCAATATTTTGTGCGGCAGCTTGGAGGATGATGCCGATGATGCAGACGACAGCAGAAGCTACGATAGCTTGCTTCCGGCCGAACTTATCTGGTAAGAATTGCAACATTGGAGTAGCTAAGATAGCTCCCATCCATGAGGCAGCATTGTTGAGACCAGTGGTTGCCACAGTCAGATGAAAGTATTCCGTGTATGATGGGAGAATTTGGAGACCGTTCATAACCGAGGAGTCATAACCTAGAGTCTATAAAACCTGTCAGCATCGACGTCTGAAGTGGAGACATCATTCCGATCTTACAGCAGAATTCACCACGGCGACTGCAATGACGACAGTTGTGAGGATTTTCGTGTTGCTCGGAACGAGCTTGGAGACATATTGTCTCTGGAATGTGGACATGGTTGAAACAGATGGTCAAAATTTGGAAAAGGTAACGAGTTACAAGACTGTCTGGTGTTCAAAGAAAGGATGTAGATATCGACTTATATGTTCCTTGACTCGATAGCAGACCGCCGGCATCCATCTGTTTATCTGTGCAAATAAGATTCTGGTCAAGGCGTACTTGGGGAAAGTGGGTAGGCTTATCAGCCTTCAAGGTCAATGCCTCACTAGATCCTGATCTGTAATCCATTTCGGATGCTTGGTACGGTGCCGATAACAAGACATACCTCGATATGTCGGATTGTCGAAGATGAGAAAGAATAATCAGAGGCGTGATTGGTAGATCTTCAAAAGTGGGAGATGCTTGGCGGGGAACTCACCCGACCTCAACCGAGCTCGGGCGAGCCTGCCCGAGTTCTGAATGAATCGTCGGCTCCAAGACCTGAAGCTCTTCCCCTAATGCCTTGGCTCTTGGCTCGTGGAAATGTTGGCAACTGGCAGTACATCTTTTGAACGTCCCGTATATAGCGCTGCAAGCTGACAGCAGGTTTGAGACACTCATCCCACCTTCTTCCTCATTTTCCTTGCTCTTGAAGTCTTATCATCATATCATTCGGGAAGTCAACATGCCTGGAAAGCTCCAAACATGGCCAGCCTGGCCAGAATTTGTGCAAGGAAAAGGCGCTCAGTCTGGAGATCCGGATTTTCTGGAATGCAAGAAAGCTATCATCGCCGAGTATGGTGAGCAAGCACTTCGTGCGAGTTGGATACAGGTCTGCCAAGACCTTGAGTCCATCACTTCCGAGATATCCAGCAAGAAAAGTGATATGATACCAGAATTCGCCATCGAAAAAATCCTGAAATACGGCTTCACCACAGATGAGAAGGCGAGACTGAAGAGCGTTGGGTCTTTCGTTGTTCGAGGTGTTGTCCCAGAATCAGAGGCTCGCAGCCATTATCAGAATCTTCGGCAGTATGTTGACAAGAACCGTTCTCGAATTGACGGTTGGCCAAAAGAAAGTCCATCGATGCTGCTGCTCTATAATTCTCCAACCCAGATCGCTATTCGTACGCACTCAAATCACCTCCGCCTCCAACGAAAAATGAACGAGCTCTGGCATGACGAATCTGGCGAGACCTCTCCTGAACCGCTCCTATATTCTGATGGAGTCCGAGACAGACCTCCGAAGCAGGCTTTCCTTGGTCTGGGACCACACATCGATGCTGGAAGCTTGTGTCGCTGGGCGGATCCGACATATCGAAAAGCATATGCAAGCATCTTCGCTGGAAATCCTCGGTCGCACGATGCTTATGACTTGTACATTCGCCAATCCGCAGACCAGTATCTTTTCCCTGGAATCGCGCATTCGACTGTCTTCCGTTCGTTTCAAGGCTGGACTGCCTTGACGAGGGCTTCTGCTGGAGAAGGTGCAATCATGCTGTATCCAAATGTCTCCACGGCCATCGCATATGTTCT
Organism: Deltaproteobacteria bacterium; assembly: GCA_002685535.1. GTDB lineage: Bacteria > SAR324 > SAR324 > SAR324 > NAC60-12 > Arctic96AD-7. The sequence continues at coordinate 22,960 of NYXK01000235.1, read as the reverse complement.
TCTTCGTCCATTCTTCGCACCACCAGAATCGGAGGATGATATTATGGACGCGACAAAATGGACATTCGATGCTGAGAGCTCCTTCTTTCCTGGAACTTTCAAACCACAAAGTCAACTGCTGAGTCGAACTTCTCACCCTCATCTTCGTCTGGAAAGCTGCCTTGTCCACATCCCTACCTTGAAACCCGGAGATACAGTTTGGTGGCATACCGATGTACGTAGAGCTATTCACTTCTGTTTCATGATACTGACATGTCCCTAGACCTGCCACGCCGTCGATGCTGTGCACAATGGAGCTGAGAATGCCTCAGTTGTCTACATTGCTGCTTGTCCGACTACCAAAGCCAACAAGGCATATGTAAAGAGTCAGCTGGAGGAATTCTTGGCTGGTCGTCCGCCTCCAGACTACGCAAGCGACACGAGACTTGATGAGTCGACCCTTGAAGGATTCAAAGGACATCAGTCGCTTTTAGAAGGTGCAAAGAGCGCCTTGGGGTACTCGCTCTTAGACTAATAAATCCACACGCAGAAGGACATGTCGGCAGGTGATTTGACGGAAGCAAATGCGCAGGAATCTCGCACAAACATGTGGAATGTAATTTTCACCTTTAAGCTTCACTGAAGCCCCTATATTCAAATCATGACACAAAAAGCACGTAGGAATAGCTCCGTAGTATTGACTACTCTCGGTCTTGCTTGAGATGTTCTGAAAGGCTGGAATCCAAGTGCGATGACCAACGGATCGCTAAAATGCGGGTTGGATGCAGTAAACATTACCCCGCACTTAACCGAAACAACAAACTTTACAGGCTATGACCGCTAAAGTCCAGCGCACTCACAGGGCGTTCAGGCTGCCATATACCTGGGCTGGTAGGATTGATTACACCCTGCTTCAAGAATCCGGGGATCTTATTACGTACTTGCCTGTATCTAAGCCAGAATTTGCTCCTCCTTCAGTCAGCTCTCGAAAACTACGGACATTTGAATGGATCCAGAGGATCTGGCCACATAGACCAAGCAGTTGGCTGAAATGTCTCGGGACAAGGTGCCATGTAATCATTCGGTGCCGTGAAGTACTCGTCAAAATTGACACGTTCGGCCAAACTGCTTTGATTGTGTAGTGACGCATCCGCTGGCGTGTCACTGCATGTTGAAGGAGTCGTCTGCACCTTGAAGGTTTCGCTTATTGGACTCGGGGCGAATACATCAAATGGCGCAACCTCCACAGAGCGCACATCGTGACACATTGCCGAATCCAAGGGCTCATTCTCAAAGGGCCCAGGAGCAGTCATTTCTGGCTCGAGAAGAAACTCTGTTGGCTTACCAAGTAGGTACGCTAGATGGACAGTCCTGGCCGTATCTAACACTGGCATCAAACCTCTTAAAGCTCTCAAAAGCTCGTGACAAGAGTTGACACGCCATTCAAAAAGCGGCCAATTCGCACTTAACGGGCCATGCTTCCTCACGAGCAGAGTCTGCCAGGCTTCACGAGTACCAGGCTGAAGCAGCAAGCTCCGAACAACAGTCGAGAAGTCCCACTCCCGTCGTTTGCTTCCAGATTCGAAGTGGTTCCCAATATGATTGACTCTCTCATCCCATGTCAATAGCACCGTTACGCAGAAGCCGCAGCCCCAGGCGGATGCCGTCTGTATCGAGGTCATAATGGCTGGATCTGAATCGTGCCTACAGTCGTCGCATCCATGATCACTCTCGTGATGGCGCCGGAACTTATTGCGAGCAAGGAATCTTCGGTTACACCCTGATTCTCTGCATCGCCATTCTTTCTGAAGTTCGTGGAGAGTACCTTCATGCCTTTTCCAGTCCCCTTTGCGGCCAAATGTCTTTTGGCAGAACAGGCAGGCGTAGATCTCTGGTAGACCTTTGCAACATGGTATGCTCGATTTTGCAAATTTGACCGTGCCCGATAACGCTTTGTGCTCTGTTACGACAGGCGTAGAGACTTTGGATTGTTCAGACTGGGGTGAATCATCAACGCTTAACATCCCCTGCCGATCCGAGGCGAGACTAATATTTTCGTAGAATTCATGACCCACAAGTCTTCGCTCATTCTTGGCGTGACTCATTGGTCTCAGAAAGTGACTGTGACCAATGTTGATATTTTCGTCAAGGCGAGCTAGCAAATATCAGCTGTGGTTTGAGAGTGAAGGCAAGAGAAGCGACTGACCCTGAGACTTTCGCCAGATATTCATCCACTGGTAGACCTCAAGCGGCGAGAACTGACTAAGGTGTCGAATATGCTCGATAATATGTATAGGTATTGCTTCGATTCCAGGCTCAAGCGGAAGTGATACCATACCAAAAGAGTAAGGTACCAGGCTTGTACCCTCCTGCCGAACATTGCCTGATGAACACCTTTCCATGCTATAATTTTAGTATTGAGAGATTCAAATTGTTATTGGAAATGAGAGAATGAAAAGGACTGATATGTTCTAATCGTTGCCAGCTTTGTAGGAGAGCAAGGTCTTGTTTAAAAACAAAATCCGATGACGAAATAGCCGCAGCGGTGAGCCTCAAGCACGTTTTGTGCGCAAGATCCAGGCAACATCTTGGTAAGTCACTCACCTACTGGGTGCAGAAGCATTGTTCCCGTCTCTCTTCTGTGCAAAGGAGCCCTTTGTAAAATTTTGTTGTCCGGCGGAGCGGAAGGCTACTTTGACTTTGACTGGCTGACAACTGACTCCGGGTCAAGGGAATGCCTTAAGCGAGGCCACATACGATACACGATACTAGGTTTCACAGACGGTCGATAGGATCTTTCGATATCCAATTGTCTGGAAGCAGATTTGGAAGCAAGCTATAATCCTTGCAGTATATCTGAGGGTGGAGAGAAAGAAAATCCAAGGAATGGGGCGGCACGAAACCTCGCATAATTCAATATTTCTACTCTATACTTCTTGTTGCCGTCTTTAGTGGAACCATTGCACAGGGATGTTTGCTAATAGGAGTCGGGAACAAATACTCAGCACCCACTACGCCTTTTCAGACGGTGTGAGACCATGTCGCTTCTTGATCAGATCCGCAGCCTAAATTTGGTCAGTTCAATATCACCAATTTCTGAAACAACGCACCTTTTCCCCAGCAGCATAAATTGTAGCCCATGCATGGTGCGCTTGCAGGCGTGATGGGCATGAAGCTTGCATCCGCAACGCTCAACCCTTTCACTCCATAGTCTCTCAACTGGTCGTCAACGACACCACCAAGCTCTAACTTCATCATTGGCAGAGTGCAGCACTCGTGAGCATTAGATGTGTTGATCAGTGCTCTGAATTTGACTTTCAAGTCCTGGACTGATCTCTGTTGGACCGAGAGCTTGCATGGAGGGTTGGGCCATGATCTGTCGATTTTTGAGGAAGAGAGATAGTACTAGTTCGATATCTGTTGGATCTGTAAGAGCGCCGCAGTCGATCAGTGGGTTGTCCACTATACTGGTTGAATTGATGGCAATGGATCCGCGACTTAGTGGTTTGATCATGTAAACTGTTGTCTGGGATCCTGTATTCCAGCTCAGGCTACCAACTGCTGTTTTGGAAGAAGCGTCGTGCGTGAACAGCATTTCTCGTTGAGCTGCGTAGCCTCGGATGACAGATGAGTTTTCGGTGGGAGGAGGGAAGCGGGGTTTTGCGATTTAGCGAGGTTGATTATTGACTTCCAGTCTGAGGTAGCGTTCTTCAGCGGCAGGAGTGCGATATTGTTACCAGTTCCTCGGACGAGAGTATAAGCTCCTTCACGAGATGCATCGTAAAGAGCCCTTCGTCCTGCATCGTACGTGGCATTGGTGTTTAAGCTGTCAGCGTTCGGCTCGATGTTTGATGTGACTGCAGGTCAGCTGAGCTTCTTGTCCTGCATGATTTGCTGGTGATCTACTTACAAGTATAATCTACTTTCAAATCAAGATGGTCCTGAAAGTTCTGTCCGACACCCGGAAGATCTACCACGACCTCGATACCGAAACCTTTCAGTAATGCCTTTGGTCCAACACCTGAGAGCTGAAGAATTTGCGGAGAATGTACAGCTCCAGCAGCCATGACAATCTCCTTCGTCGGTTTTGCCGTCTGGACTTCTCCGGTAGCAGGTGAAACGTATTCAATGCCAACAGCCCTCTTGTCCTTGAACAGGACTTTGCTTACAGCATGCTCTGGAAGTAAATGATAATTTGGCCGAGACTTCGCAACCCGATCATAGTGCACGGTCTTTGCATATGACCTAACTTTAGCCAATGGATCCAAAGCACGAACCAGCCGGAAAAGTCCCGTCGCGTCACCTGCGTTAGGATCCTGACGGGCAGTTATTCCAACATCCGAGGCAGCATACCAGAAATTTGCTTAGCTGAGAGTCAGCAGAAATCAAGGGAAAGATGTGTTTTTGGTAATTACCACTTGACCGGTAGTCGTAAGGCGAATAATTTGCCTGAATAGGACCTTTCAATACATGGACAGAAGCGTCCCAAGTAATGTTGTACTTCTTGGCGAATTCTGCGTCTGGTGGAGTAAAGATTTCGCTCTCAGAACCATCAGCAATTGGGTCTTGTTTCTGAGAAATTCTTCCAACGCACCTTCTTGAAGTAGGGCAGAAAGCCTTGCCATCCCCAGCCACGATTTCCAAGTTTCTCCCATGAATCATAATCCACTGCTGGATAGCGAAGGAAGAACATTGCATTGATTGTAGATCTACCTCCCACAACTCGACCCATTGGAACAAAATAGGTGCCATTATTGAGCCCTCGCTTGTTTCGAGTCAGCAAAGGAAAGTCGTCCTTGGGAAATGCCAACGACACTAACCTGAGGAGTACTGAAGATGTTCGGCCAGAAGTAGGGGACTGGGAAGTAGGATCCTGGTACGAGAACAGGAGCTTCTCCTTTGTCAAACGGACCATATTCCACGACCAAGACCGAGGCTTTTAAGTCATAAGTAACGACTTTCTTCGGGCTCATCGAGATTTACTGTTCGGATCTTCAGAGAGTCGATCAGCAACCGTCAAGCCACCTATCCCTGCACCCACGGTAATAAAGTCATATGTCGTGTTGGATGCAATTGTGGAGTCTATGATACGAGCAGAATGCGAAAGCGAGCTGTCTTATGAGATGCCTGCTTGGTCACCCCGCACATGGAGACCATACAGGGGCGGCCCGCTCGCGGCATGTCTTGCAGTAGTCTCGTTTGGCAGAACGAAGCAAAGAACTTGATAGTGAGCGGAAAATTCATAAAAAGTCAAGAGGAAAGAAGTTATAGAAACTTGCACCCATAGTTTCCTGCAATTCTAACCGCACTGCGTTTTTGCCATGATTGTGAAAGTTTTATCTTGAGAGGATTGCGACAAGACTGACTAGTAAACACATGAAGACTACTAGTGGGGGACGCTCTTCGTTACCACGGTACCATGTATTTATCCAGTGCAACCCTGGAGAGGGGCAGGAACGCAAATCGACGAACTCCGAACGACTCAACGTACGAACTGTATACGTAAAATCCGACACCATCATCGAATAACACCCAGGCGATTCATTCCATACGGCACCGCTGGAAAGGCATTTCGATGTTGTTCTTAAGATGATCACGGCACGTTCTCAGATCGTTCAGACAATCTACGTAAGTGTCCGGCCTGGCGAATCGACCGTGAAAGAGCCGATCTTGACAGAACCACCAAGAGCTTTTGTAGCGAAGTTAAAAATCGCATATCGATAACCAGGAAAGAAGTTCCAAGCATTGTTGAGCGTCAGAGCCCCTATCTTGGTAAATTTCTGTCCATCGGTACTGTAGAAGAACTGAGCTTGTTTGCCCGACCCAACATGAATGTCTGCGTATATGCGTAGCCAGACACGAGTGCTAGAAATAGTCGCACTAGCACTTTCGGAGCCAGTACTAGCAGTCGCCCAGGTTGATGTCATGGTGAGACCAGACCACATTGAAATTTTGATCGAGGACCCGTCCTTGCGAATCCCAATCCAGGCGCTAGTATCGCGAAGCATGGCCAGACCAGCACGATCACCATCGGCCATGCTCGCGAAGTCCAGCACAATAGTTCCAGATGATGTTGGACCAAGAATCCGGTGACTTAAGGTATTCCTAGCATGGTAGAGGTCGCTGGTAACAGTTGCAGTCTGCAAAGTAAGGCCGTTGTTAACAGAGAATTTGCTTGTGTCTGGGTTGTGATTCCATTCCCATTCTGGGCCAAGCGAACTCCCCGAGAAAGAGTCCGTGCCTGTGTGGGAGGTGGGTGACAGAGTCAGAGGTGCAGTGTAGGAAGTACCCCAGGCGCCATTCACCAGCTGAAGGGCTGGATAGCCATCACTACCCCAGCTGATAGGTGCGAGGACGGGCACGCGCCCTCCGGGATAGCTATCAACGAATGCCATGTAGTACCAGCTTCCAGCTGCTGTCTGAACCAAGCCGCCTTGATGCGGAACGCCACCACTTGGAATTGGGCTTCCAAGGTTCAGGAGTAGTTGTTTAACGGTGTACGGTCCAAAGGGACCACTTGTAGATCTAAGGACATACTGGCCGTTGGCGGGTTTGGTGACGAAAATGTAGTAAGCGCCATCTTTCTTGTACATTCGTGAGCCCTCAAGCACGCCGATGCTTGACGGTGTGTTGTAGACGACCTGAGTCTTGACTTGAGAGAGTCCATCAGCCGAGAGCTGAGCAACGGAAAGTTGTGTATTGCCATAAGCAATGTACATTGTGTCGTTGTCATCAATGAGCAATCCCGCATCATAGTAGCAAGTGCTGATCTTGGCTGCTTGCTTCCACGGCCCTGTTGGAGACGATGATGTAAAAACGTATGTTCCTCCATATTCGATACAACCATACCAATACCAGGTCTTGTTGCTGGCTCGGTACCGCATGGTTGACGCATAGATTCCCTTGACATAGGCAGTTGCTCCACCAGACATGTCGTACTTCGAGCCAAAGGAAAGTGTTGGAACTGAGTGGCCGATGTACTTCCAATTCACCAGATCTGTCGAGCTCAGAATTGGTGCACCTGGTGAGTAGTGCATGTTGGAAGCCGAGTAATAGTAGGTATCTCCCACGCGAAAGATATCCAAATCTGCAAGATCCTCCCAGAGCACGGGATTGGAAAATGTGGCAGCGAAAGCTGGCATGCCAGCCATGAGGCTGGTGAGAAGGACTTTGAAATTGAAGTACATTGTGGATAGCTGATCAGTGATCCTCAAGTGACGAGGATATGAGAGTAACTAGAACCAGGCAGTGCCTACAGAGTCGTAGAAGAGGGGGACTGGGAAAGGTATATGTAGGTTCATCTCATCTAATCTGCCGCTCCGTGTTCATCCAGTAGACGAAAGTTCGTGAAGCTAGGGGAATCCTAACTGCATGGGGGATGCAATCGATTCAAGCAATAGTACCCTGTAACGTTAGCACTGTGTACTTGTGAGGTATCGGGGAACCTGACCGTCCAGCCTGACAAACCCCGCCCTGGGGTAGACTGACTTCCCCGCAAGTGGCATGCTACTCTTTAAAATCGAAGCACACTGCCTAATGATCATTTCATGGTGATAGATGGAAATCAGAACGGAAACGCAGTACTTGCCTTCTTAATGGCGGATAATGGTCAAAGATACGCCGCAGGGTAGTATCCGGAGGATCTAGGTACAAACGGGGACTTTGGGTTTAAGCGAAATGCAAGTGTAGCTAGGATCGTCAGCAGCGGGGCAATTGCAGCATGTATAGTAGTTCACAGAGGTTTGTGTGAGCTCTATTTGTTAAGTAAATAATAAACTCGACGCTTGACTGCTGTCCTGAACGTGCTTCGGATTCTTACAAGGAGCGAGAGCGAGTCTAACGTTGTTCGGAAGAGGAGATCTCCCTGCCCCATGTCAATAGACAACAGATGGCGATCAGCATGACTTATGATACATATCCCATCGTTAAATTCATGGATCGGCGTATTCAAGTTCATTCTACTAGTCTCACAGGTAGTAAGGAGATCGAAGCACAAGTTTATTTGCTTGTGGGCACCAGGTCGGGGAGCAAATCATCCCCCCCTTTCTAAATTTAAATCGTGTTGTGCGATCGCGAAGCACAATCCTCTGTCGCGCCGAAACAGGTCAAACAATAAGCAGTGACAGGAAAATCTAACTGGCAAACCTGCTATTTCTCTGGTGGCTGGAGATGTTTTGATTTTGATGGCACTATTTGGGAAATTCGTAGAGGAGAGCAGGGAGGCAGGGAAGCGAGTGATCATCCAAGGACAGGCCTCGGCAAGCAACTTGTACAGTATTCTGATTGGAGCGCATCCTCTCTACGTCAACCTCAAATCATGTCCGAGGGTCAACCCCGAACATCCGCTCCAACAGGATCGTGAAGCGGGCACAACCGCTGTGAAGTCATTTATCAACTGCTATTACCATGGCTCAATCCTACCCCTCAATCGTAAGGTACTGCTAACATGAGGTCCATGTTCTACGAACAGGTACGCGCCAGACATACAGCTCATCACCCATCACAACCTCATCTAGTCCTGGTGGTCCAATCGCGAGCATCCAATAGCTTCCTAGACTGTCCTCCCTCCGGCCCTCGTCTGCCGAAAAATGTGCCAGCGATGACCAGATTGGGGGAGATGATTGTTCCAGCTGGGAAGCTCTTTTTCCTACCTCGTGGCACAATAATTAGAGCCACCAATATCTGCGCCCACACGTCTGCGATACTGGAACACTTCCAAAGGGAACTTGCTCGTTGACGAAACAGAACATGGTACCAGCCATGATGTATCTACGCAACACTCGAAATGAGAACAAGTCTCCCCAGTCAGGGAGACGAACAGGCCGCTGACAGCGACAAGACACAATTTGGTGGCCGCAGAGAGGCCAAATGGGTACCGCAGGGTGTCGATCACATGCCAGAGGTAGAAGAGCATCTGTCGAATACCACCCAGCCTAATAAAATTTTCGAGAGGTCGTACAGAAAATGTTTGGACAAGGGGTTAATAAGAAGAAGAGTATGCTGGACGACAGGCATTTATGGGCCGAGAGTGAAAACAGCCAATCGAGGATCATCAGGATATATCTACACGGCATCGGCCAACTCACGATCGTTCTTGAAACACAGGCGAAATTGTGGAGTACCAGACCCGACACCTTTATGGTGATCATAAAATCGACGACTGCTCTCAATATTTCGGCCTTGGCATCGCCTTCGTCTAGAGGGAAAGCAAGTTAAGTTGTAGCGCTGTACATGAATCACGATCCTTTGAACCAGGAACAACGTGGACGCCGAAATTACAATTTCGTAGCAGCCGAGCATGGCCACGGCGGGATTCTGTTACCTCTGCCAATTTATATTGGCATCGAGGATACCAAGCTGGAGCAGAAATCCGGAACAAAGCAAAGCTAAAGGTACTCTGCTCGCGCTGACAGCCTCGAGCTGCAATCGCGAGTGTGCTAAGCCCCCCGAAAGCCAAGAAAGCCACTTCCATGAAATCCTCGATTCGAGAGGCAGAAAGAACGATCTAAAGTTACGGAGACGACTGCGATCAGATACCAGGCACCTTACCAGACTTGGCCAACGAGGACAATAGCCTTGTGTACGTACATACTACTCAATCGCTTTGAGGGATCAATACTCCCAATTTCATACCGCCTCCCTGGAAGTCCTGTGAATGATGGACTCCAACAAACAGATCTGGGCACAGTTCATGGGCAGATCTAGAAGCAAAATCTACTTTCGCCGAGTAGAATATCGCTTTTGAAGCTGACACACAATACGAGTATCATTTTCACGGCATACCCACCACTGGTATTGGTACGGAGGTGAGTAACATCGTTCCCTCGACAGCGTCATTCACCGCATTCACCACGTTCTTGGCATATTTCTTGAAGTCCCTGTACATCATCAGCAGGTTCTTGGCTTTTCACACACTATGTCCAAAGTCATGATCCAGTTCTTCAGATCCAGATTTTCCACATAGCAGCTTTCTCTCTATTCAAGCACTATATAAACCAGCGAAGCCACCCCTCGGACTGATCTACCGAACCTAGTTCCTAGCTTGACTAGTAGTGTCTCGGAAGGTCACCTACCGCTGGCCTATCTCTTAGCTCCACGCTTCATTTCAAAATGAACGAACTGCGGTGGCCGAGGCTGAAATCAGAAGCTGGAGCTGGCAAGGCTAGATGAACATAGCGCTGTGATAGTTCGGAGCGCAGGAGGGTTTGTCTTGACAACCCGCAAGCGAGAATCAAATCCGCCGGACACTGCGAGCAGTTTCTTTCACACCTAAAGTATCTAAAAGCAACGGTTCAAAATTGATGCATGCTTTCTTCATAACATCTGCCTCTGCTCGATGCTACTTTGAGCAGCTCCTCGAGCTCATTACGTCATGTGATGTACAGTATCCAAACCAGGACATCTTCCGTGCTGGTGCCGGCACCCAGATCTTCCTCCCAAAAATTACTCATTGCCATCTTGAATCAACCCATTCCTTCCCGTCCGTAACGCAGAACTCCGACCCTTATCAAAAGTCCCAAAGGAAACAACAAACAAGAAGATAGCATCATTCCGTTTCCTCGCCACCGCATGCTCGCCCATTATCCACCGCCCGTAGCACCGTCTTCTCATTCTCGTCCTCTTCACTCCTCCCACTACCCTCTCAATGGCCACGCATAATCCAGCCTACTCATCCTATTCTCCTCCTCCTGCTCTCGATCATACACCGCATACAGCGCCTTCAACCAGTGCTCCAGAATTCTCTCGGCTTCCCGCACGTGACCGAACTGCTTTCCCGTCACACGCGCATCATACAGCATCCTCCTCACCTGGCTCTGCACCGTCTCGTACGCCTCAATCATAAGCAGAATCTGGAGGCCTGATGCTCGGTCTTTCATTTCTGCTGGATGGTGCCGTAGGAGAGCGGTCGCCAGCTCGTTGGTGAGGAGCTCAGTGCAGATTTTCAGGCCAATGTCGTTGTCAATGGTGGGTGAGGTGGGAAGAGAAAGTTCGTCATCCTCGTCGCTGATATCGTGGGGTTGAGTTTGAGGACTGAATAAAGGCTGATGGGAGTGCTTATCGAAATCCTCATCAAGTGGTGAGCACGGCGGCGAGCCGACCAACGTCTCTGCATCCGATCCAGGTGTCGAAGGCGAAGGTCCGCATTGCGAGTGCTGCTTGACCAAATCTCGCAAACTAAGCTGACATTTGATTTTCCGAAGGCGTTTTGGAGTTTTAGGTCGGTGACTCAGTGCTTTTGGATTATCGTGATCGAGATCGAGTTCTGAAAATTGGGAGAGGGATTTGGCGAATGAAGTTTTCAGACGGAGAGGTAGCACTGCTTGGTACTCTGATGCGAGTAATTGCGCCTTGTCCAGTTCGCATGCTGTTGCTACGGACTTCCGCTCCAATTGCCCGACGAAGAAGACGGGTGTCTTAGATCGTCTGCGATGCTGTTGCAGCTGCATCCGCATCTGCATCTCATTCGGCTCCGCGTCCATGCTGTTGGTCACCACCGTTGGAAGAGATGTGGAGCTGTGGGTTGAGTAGATACTGATTGAATCGTCGGAGATGTTTGAAGGAGGCTGGAGGAATTGAACATGTCTTTGAGATTTTTGCTGAGAATGATGGGATGGGTGAGCTCCAATACGAGGTTGGGGACTTGGAGAGAGCTCATGCAGCTGCAGCTTCGCATCCTGGTTCTGGTGGTTGCGACCCCCTGTCAATACATCGTCATCGGCTCTGACCTCCAAGCAGGATTGTACGCCGATGATAGAAGAATCCCCAATTATTTTCTGCCCAGGAGAAAATCTGGTATCAAAGTAACATCCAGGCGTTGCTTTTTGAAGTCTTCTTCTCTTATGTTCTTGGTGGCCTGATTTTGCTTTCGTCGCTTTCGTTGGTGTTAGGCCCGGATTTGAAGGACGGCGCCCGGCTGCAAATTGTACAAGCGCCATGTTTGCGTGTGTTGCGCACGGCACGACAAATGTTTGTATGGAGGCAAGTTGATGAGTAAGTAGATAAGTATGTCAGTTTGAGACAATCGTGCTTGACAACAGCAAACGGTATGTACTCTGCTGAAGGTCTGGATCTTATCATTCAATCATAAACCAGACAGCAGGTAGGCACGAGCTTTTTCTCCACACAATTATGTGTCAAAGATGGCTTTGTTGTGGTTCGTGGTATCGTGGTAGCGAGAGCATCAGAAGATGCTCAGAAGGTTCCATGAATAATCCATCCATCCAAGAGCGAGCGAAGCAGAGCAGACCTCCCTCATATTTCAATCAATCATCTTGTCAGTCTGTCTGCTGACACCATCTCTCTATCCCTAGCTAGATACCCTACCTCCTCGTTCTTTCGAAACTCTCTCACTAATACTGGGTACGCTATGCATCAGAATGTACGAAGGGGATGACTTGCAGCCACAATTTTTCGTCTCAACCGTGGTGGGCGTCTTAAGGTTATCGTGATGCCCCTCCATCACGCTGAGAGCTGAGCCAACGAGCGAGCTGAGCTCAAGCCTGACTGAGATCTCACGGCGGGCCCATGCTCACGGAGATGCCTGGGGCAGTCCGGCTAGGAAGATGCCATCTCCTGATCCCGTGTTTTTCTTATAAGTAGCGAATGTCACTGCACAAAATCACCTCCTGTTGTCCTCGCCGATTCTCGCATTGCAGATGCAATGCCATGCCATGCTATGCGCTTGAACAGTCGAGGAGTACTGCAGTGGACATGTTGGTGACTTTGCGCTGGAAAGTTTAGCTGTGGCGTCAGGTTGGACGAATGAAGGGGTGTAAGGGTGTAAGGGTGTAAGGGTGGAGGGTTGGAGGGGTGGAGGGGCACGGAGGGGCTGGGAATTTCCAAGGTTGAGGTTCGCTTACAGTGGAATCGGGAGGGCGGGTTTGATGCTGACTGGTCAGACTTTCAGGGTTGTCATCATACCATCTCTCGCTGTCGCTGTCGCTTCCTTTCTGTTCTCTTATCTCCCAACCTCCATTTCATCTCATTTCGTCTCGTTGCAAATATCTCATACTCTGGGGAGGGATAGGATGGGCTAAACGAGACGAGATATGAGACAAGTGTCTTGACGGTTCTTCCTTTGTGCTAAATTTATCCTTCATACCTCAAGCTGGGAGCCAATTAAGGTGATTGACCTCAATGCTAAGCTTTGGCGGGGTCATCGCAGGGCAAAGCAATCGGAGCAGCACAGCACCAACATCTTCGTGGCGCAGTCCTCGCGACCACCCTATCATCTTCTGATCTCCAACGCCTCTCATCCCTCTACAGTACCGCCATGTTTCAAGCAGAGCTGAAAGCTGCGTGCAATCAGATATTGCGAAACGAGATATAGCGTGACCGTCTTGCCGAAAGGTGCGGTGACACGAACATGCAGCCCATCGGCCCATGAGGTAAGCCCATCATGGGCTGTCAATTTCGGAGCAGGTGCCCGAGATGATCCGGGTCGGCTAGACACATTTCTCCCCCCTCACTTTGACTCTGGAAGGCTGCGAGGCTGAAGGATTAACTTATGTTGGGCTTGGCGACACTTGCCATTTCTCTGGCCTTTCGTTCGCTGCGTGCTTCCAAGGGCGGGGCGCAGGCTCGTGGCTGTCTCCCAATTTAGGTCTTGTTGATGATGGAACTGCTATTGGATAGCATCAAGATCACTTCTCAGTATCAAGGCTATGGGATTTGGCTTTCTTCGTGTCCACGACCTCATGATGTGTATTTTGTTTTCACATTGCCTACCACACTCATTCCTCCATACGCTGGGCTGGCGGCCTTTAGGGAAAGTTCCAATGCAAAGATGCCTGGGGAAATGTGTCATCCGAAAGTCAGATTCAGCCCTATGAAGTGGCAGTCGCTCTCTATGGTGGTTGAATTGAAAATGGTGATGGCTCAGCAGAGAGGCATTGCTCCTGCTCAAGCTCAGGTTCAAGCCTGACTGCATCCTTCACAGCCGTCGGATGAAGCAATGAGCCCTGGTCAGGCGGTATGGTCTAATGAGAGCAGGGCAGTGACAGCAAAGTTATTGAAGCTATTCCTGACGGCGTTCCTACAGCCTTGAGCTGGTCTGTTTGAAGCTCGTGATATGAAGTATATCAAAGGTGTCCCAGCTCTCGATTTGGGAAATACATCTGCAAGTTCCCTTCCGGTTTCGAAGTGTCTCTTATTCCTTACCACCACCATTACTACTTATTCTTCTTCTCTTCCTTCTTCATCACGATCATCTTTTCCTTCTTCTAGAAATACGTATCACTACTTCTATCATCCTATCTTGCATTATTCTTCGTTAAAATGAGGTACTCAATCCTCTCATCACTCGTCTTCGGGACAGCATGTGTTCTCGCAGCAGAATCGTACCCACCTTCGTCCTACGCATATTCAACCTACCCGCCCGAGACTTATACCACGGTGACTGCTTCGTACACGAAGGCACCTACTTACCATCCAACTCCAAGCTATGCTCCACCAACATATCATACCGATTGCAGTGACCATTGCGATGACGACTGTGGAGATCATTGCGGAGGAACTTGCGGTGATGAGATTGTCCAGGCTCCGTATGAGGAATGCGATCTCGGCCCAGCCCTTAATGTAAGTTGTCCCATGGATATAACCCTCCTCGCCCCTTTCATTTACTGACTCTCCTCACAGGGTGCTTGGAACTCCGGCTGCTCAGCGAACTGCACTTGTCTGCCAGTCTGTAAGTCTAAGTCTAACCTTACATTCGACCTTGGTGACTTGATCTCTGACTCGCATTTCAGGCGGCGATGGCAAAGTCGAGGGAGAAGAGAGCTGTGACCTCGGATCTGAGAATGGAAAATGGAATTCTGGGTGTTCAAGCACTTGTACCTACACTCCTGTTGTAAGTGCCCCTGTCCGGCACCGCCTACCTCCAAGTTATCTCTTCTTCGCACCATTGAGCGAAGTCTGGTACTGTTTCTTTTCATAACTTCCATGCATAAGCTACCTATTTTGGGATGCACGCTAACAGTGAGGGATTCAGTGCGGAAATGGCAAGAAGGAAGACCATGAAGCCTGTGATCTTGGCGCAGACAATGGAAAATATAATTCTGGCTGTTCGGATAAGTGTGAAATCACTCCAATCTGCGGAAATGGCATCCCAGAGTAAGCAAACCCATCCACATAACCTTTTAAAAATAGTCACTGACTTCATTGAAGAGCTGGCGAGGAATGCGACGCAGGAAACAGGAACGGAGCTTACGATAGCGGATGCTCGACCGAATGCCACTTGTGCGGCTACTGCGGAGATGCCATCGTTGACACTGCAGATGGGGAAGAATGCGATCTTGGATAGTAAGTAGTCTCCCGCTGCAGTGTCTAACCTGCTGTGCTCGGATGAAACTCGACCCTCGAGTCAATGGGTGTTCACATGACCAGTGCATGTGGCCGGTCACCCACCTTGCCTCCAGTACCCGGCAGCTTGTTGAGCATTGCTAACAATTATCAGCCTCCTGAATGGGACTCCTGGAGCCAACTGCTCGGCTACATGCACAAAGGAGATATGCAAATACGACTGCGGGAACGGCATCATCGAGCCCGGAGAAGAATGTAAGACTCTTTTCGAACAAACTTAGACTCAAGATACTGACTTGAAGGCCAGGCGATGATGGGGACTACAACGGACCATCTGGCAGATGTAGCTACGAATGCAAATGGAATGACTGCTCCTGCGGCAATGGCATCACCGAATAGTAAGTCCTACTTGCGTGTTTGAATGGACGAAGCTGACTTTTTATCAGTCCCGAGGAATGTGATGATGGAGAGCTGAATGGCTCCTGGAACTCTCACTGCAATTCCAACTGTACTCTTAAGGAACCATGCGGAAACCCAAACCCTCCTAAATGTGGGAACGGCATTGTTGAGTAGTAAGTGTTGCGTCTCTGCATGAAGTTCTTCACTTCGCCATCGATTGTCCTCATGAGATGTATCAGCTGACTTAGCATAGCCCTGAAGTCTGCGACGATGGCTACTTGAATGGCGGCGATAAATCCAACTGCACAACAGACTGCACCTGGTGCAACACCGAGCCTCCTCGTTGCGGTGACGGACACATCGACTACGAACTTGGTGAGACCTGTGACGACGGTGCTGACAATGGTAGGTCTCCACTCCCATCCACTCCTCCCCCAAACCACAGAATCTCAACTAACACATTCAACCAGGCACCCCTCAGTCCTCCTGCACATCAACCTGCCAAATCTCTCACTCCTGCCCCGGCTCCTGCCCAGACGCCACCTGCGGAACCTGCAACCCCAACCCCTTCCTCAACAAATGCACCATCACAACCTCCTGCATCGGTACGCCCACTGGCAACAACTATTGTGCCTGCCGTGCAGGCTACCGTGCAAATGGACTTGAACCCACGGATGCGAGACAGTTTAGATTAGCCTTCCCAGGACAGGAGTATCGCGTTTTCGTTGCTCCAGGTGTGGAGTGTGATACCCTTTGCACGAGTCCATTCCCTGGACCGGACAGCTGCCAGGAGGTTCCTGTGCAGGTCACTTGCTAGATGCAATGGGAGGGATGGGAAGATGCATGCTTGGGTGGGTTTTAAGTGGCTTTCGATTTGGATATGGTTTAATCGGATGGAATACTGGCGTGAATGAATTATGAAAAGGTCTTGGGCGCTGGAATCCTTAGTAGTAGCTGGTGGGTATGGCAGCATACATTTGGAGTCTGGTTTGCATCTGCTGTTCTTACTTCGGCTTACCTCTCTCTGCTTGCTTGTTTCTTTCTTGGTTGTCGCTATCTTGACTTAGCTAGAAGTTTGCCGTGATCAAAATCTTTATAATTCCGACTTCACCCCCTAATATCTGCGATATAAACTAATACATGCTTCAAGACGCAGCAGCATTTGCTGACGGATAAGGGAAATCTACTCTGCGAATTTGCCGCCTGCGAGGAATCTAAATTCAGGTGCGCACGTGACGAAGTTCACAACTGCGAAGATGGGCTGACCAGTCAGGGTCGCAGATATCAGCTGCAGCTGATAACGCGTGCATGCTCGCCAATTCTTATTTTTATTACGACCATCGATTTTTCCTCCTTTCAACTCCCGTCAAGGAAGCACTGCTACTCATTCTTAGCACAGCGTCTCAGGCGGATATGGGCGACATGATACTTCTTGTTGGCTTTCGCTTGCCCACTGGTGCTTGATGGGCAGCAAGCGACATTGGACATTTCATACTTGCGGTTCTTCAGCTCTCTTTTGCATTGGTCAGCCGGACCCATCACCACAGTAGTCTCGACTTCTTGAACATTTTTGCCATTGAAATCAATATATTATACCCCTGGTCATCTTACCTGGGAATCTGCTCAGCCTTTCCACCATGTCCTGCGCTTCACCGGCAAGCCTGTCCTCGTCCGGGGAACAAACCATCTTTAAATTAGTCAAACAGAATCTCGACTTATCCATCAACAATACGATTATTGAAGAAATCGCCGATTTCTTGGATGAGCAGTCTAAGGAGACATACAGCTATGCCCCTTATCAGCCAGGAGACAAAGACTGGCAACTTTTCGACAACGTCGTCGAGATCCCCACGCTAGACGCTTCGAACTTCTTCTCTGATGCCGACGCTTGCTGTGGTCAAACAAGCGATCTCCTAGCGGATGCTGTCAACGACACTGGCAGCAGGAACCATGATGGTATTCCTCAGCTAGACGAGGAAGACATATCACTTGATTCTATTCCTGCCTGGTATCACTGTGAACACATCTTCGCAGCGATTAACGAATTCGAGTTTACAAGTCATGCGGGTTATATTCCAGCCGAGTTTTCACAAAGCATACAACAAGAAACTCTCCTGCATCATGTGGGTGACCTTTTACAACACACCAGCTGACACATTCTTCTTCTTGACCCTAATCTGGTTGTTATGTTGCTAACTTATGAAAATGATTTCAGTGGCAGTACGACTACCAAAGGCATGAAGGGGTTGCAATCAAGTTCGAACAGCTACCATCTGCCATAGAGGAGTCAAATCCAGCCCCGTATACACCAATGCTTGCCTTGTCAACCGAGTATTCCGACATGAATATGAAAGCACATTCTCCGTCCAAGGTGCCATTTCGAGTCCAAGGTTCTGTTGCGTCCAGAGGCAAAATACCTACCGCTGATTCCAAGACAAATCTTCGAGATAACAGCGAGCCTGAGACCGTCGCTCAATCACCCCTACCAGATACCACAGAAGAAAGAGTACGACCGACAGACGAGATAGAGCCAAGTTCGGAAGACCCACCCGTATATGAGGAAATTAATAAATTCTTCACACAGAACATGGATACCTTGAAGGAATCATTCGTCACGAAATCCATCCAGGAATTGACACTTTCAGGAAGATCTGCTAGTAACGTGGCCGAAGTAATTGAAAACAACGCGGAGTCGACTGAACCAAGCGACAAGCCAAATGTGCAGTCGGCCTCGCCGGGTGAACGTCCACGGCGCCCAGCTCCGCAAAAGAGAGCCAACGACGGATCTGACAGTGATGACGATCGCAAATCCTGTTCCAATAAGAAGAAACGAAAGGAAAGGAAACATGCGAACGCTGTAATTTGTACCCGAAAGTTAGCATGTCCTTTTCGAAAGAACAACCCTTCCAAGTTCGGGTTGGGGAACCCTAAATACAAGACGTGTGCGACAGGATCTTGGGAAAACGTAGGGAAGCTAAAGTGAGTGGCTTTGCGATATCTTCGAGTGCTCTTTCTAAGTGGCGATAGGGATTCGCACATCTACCGGGTCCACACAGCACAATGTTGTGGATGCAAGAAGCCGATGAAGAGTCAAGAAGAATTTCAGATACATCGTAATGGAAAAATCCTCGCCCTGTCCAATTCGAAATGTACGAGCTACGAAGGTCTTTTCGAGAACGAAATCGAGAACCTGAGGAAGTTGAAGGTCAAGGGTCTCGGTCTCAAGAGAAGCTGGGAAGAGGTTTACAAGACCTTGTTCCCAACTTCTTTGCCCATTCCAACCCCCTGTAGGCGCCCTTTTTCCGTTTTGCCAGAGTTTTACTCATACATCCAGGGTGGGTCCCGCCTTATGATAGATCATACCAAGAGTCAGATCAGGAGGAGCTGCGGAGGATTGTTGCATACCTCGAGGCTCAATTTCAATGTGTCTATGACAAAATCATTGCGAGCCAAGATGAGATTATTTACAGTCTTCTTGAAGTTATTCCTGAACGAGATTCTATCTCTCCACTGCCACTAGTAGGAGATGAAGCTGCAATGGCGGACTTCGACCCTGGAGACGGGCCTTCTGTGAGCCAGTGGGAGGCTTCGCTACCTGTACTAGCCAGCGATGATCTTGACGACCTTAACGTCGTTTCAGACCCTCTGATGGGCCGGGAATACTTCGATTTTGATTTGTTCGATCAAAAATTCGGCGTCGCTGATCAGAATCGAGGCTTCGAGGCGAACCTCAACAATGACCAAGCAAACGGATTTGTGGAAGTCACTCAACTCGATATCCATGCGCAATGTATTCGCAACAACCAATTCGCTCCTGGAGGCGAAATTATGGCAGCTGGAGTCGTGAGAGATAGCTGTCAGGGAAAGGGCAAGGGTGTCGACGTCGGTGTACCCATAGACTACGGGTCAGATCTCAGGTATCAAGAAGGTTATCAAGCGGGCTTCAGCGACGGGTTCAAGCAAGGAACGGATATGGGATACAAGGCAGGCTGGAAAAAAGGGCATGTATCAGGATATGGTTCTGGCATGGAGGCAGTGGAAGAAGGGAATGCGCAGCTTAAAGCCTTGCAGTCCTCTGGTGTCTTCAGTAGAGATGAGCCATGTGCTTAAAAGCCGTGTACGTTATAGACAAAACACCTGCAGCTTCCTGACAATACTTTTTATCCTTGGTACATACCAAAATACACTTTTATTTTGTTTGTGATAACTAAATGCACTCCAATGACCAATCTAAATCTAAGCAATAGCAACACATTCTCTCGCTCCCAGGTTCCACCTCTGTATTGATGCCAAATATCCTCTAACAGCCATAGAAAAAAGTTCTAGCATAAACAAAAGAAATTTCGTGCCAACTCCGTTACAACCCCTTCACACAGCACAATCTGTTCCAAATTAAATCCATCAACCATCCAACAGCTTGCAGGAATAGTTCACAACCTCTTGCCCCTCAAGTTCCGAGACATATCCTCATGTCCTCCTCTCTCCATTCGCTGGGAAAGATCAAACCGACTCCCTGCCCCTCAACTCCATGAACTCCGGCCCCTCACTCCCCTGGCCATGCTTCCTCGACCTTCCACTTCTCCTCGAGCTTATCTTCCCAGTCACAGTTTCCGACTCCGTCTCAACCCCATTTGCAGACCCTGTATCTCCCTTCTTCGGAAAGACATCCTTCCCATGGACAACACTCATCACCACCTGCACAATCAACATTGGCGCCGCATCAAAGATATAAATGAAAACCTCCTTCTTCATCAGATATCCATCATCACCCTGCGCAAACTCGATGATACGGAACACGCATCTGAATATGATAAGAGCTGCAGACAGGAACAAGAATTTGAGGAGGGTTTGCCACGAGCGTTTGTTGTGTTTAACGGGGGTTGAGCTGACGAGGTAAGAGGGGTTGGATCGTACGCGTCGGAAGAAGATGAGGGAGATGGTGAGGAAGATTCCGAAGAAGATGAGTTGTAGCACGAGACCGACCATCTGATCTGCTGTCAGTACGAACACTTGTAGATCTTCTCTGAATCAGGAAGACGTGACGAAGGATTACCTACCAAGATATTCTGCCCTAACTTCGCCGTGTCCGGCTTCGAACTCGCAGTCAACCCGCCGCCTCCTGCTTGCATCAAGAAGGAGATCACATCTCCTGTCACGAAAATCTTCGTCACCCAGGTGGGACGAATGAGACTTGCTTGCGGAGCGTTGACCAAGAGGACGATTCGACCGTAGAGCATATAAATTGTTGCTGCGTAGAGAGAGGGTGGGAGGATTAGAAAGAGAGACTGGAGGATGTAAGGACCGTTGCTGTAGGGGCTCTTGGCGGCGAGGTAGCGTGCGACGTAACCGATGGTCATCACTGTGTTTGGCTGTGTCAGTCGGCTGCTGGTAAATTTTGAGTGGAATGGAACAACGTATGACAAGCGATGAATGGACTGTGATATGGAGAGAGGAAGTCTTACTGAATGCACCGACTACCAAAGCAGTGTAAACCCAGGTCTTGTTCTTGAACATCACCCAAAAATGCCAGACTGAGCTGATACCGAAGAGTGCTGCGGCAGCCAGAGCAGCGTTCTTGTTTGGCTCATACTTGAAGTTACTTTCTTCGTCTGCTCGGGTGATGAGATGTTGCACTGCGTTGCTGATCAAAGGAGCCATTGGGTGTTGTACGAGGAGGTAAGCAGAGAGGGTCCCGGAAAGTGTATATTAAGAAGAAGATGTTGATGGCAAAAGAAGAGTGTACAGGTCTTTAAAGTTTGATTTGGATGAAATGCTTTGGTTGTATTAACGAAATCGTGGACTTGACAGGACTTATAAGCACAAGACGAACCTAAACTCAGACTAAGAGATGTCATCTCGCATCCGTATTCCCATCAAACCGGTATACGGAGCACAGCCCTACCAGCCGTCGCAATTCTGCGAGCTCATAATTATCAACAAATGGAAGCCAAGTATCTTGACGCGTCTGAACCCTCGAATAGTGGGGAGAAATAAGGTAAGCGGATCCGACCGTACACTAAACCTGTTACGACTGTCTGTTGTTTTACTTCGAAGCGAGTGCCAAGAAAGGGACGGATGTGGGATGTGGGTCTTGCTCCGCCTCCCCTTTTCATCGCATGCTCTGACCATATCTCAACTTTGAAAGGTCTCAAAAGGTCTGGTCTGCGAATGATAGTGGTCCACCAAGTATCGTAAAGCCTAACGATCACTGATTCACTGCTGACATGAGGATCGATGGAATCGCAACAAAATTTATAACGAACAGTCCAGAATTTGATGGCTCCTTTCTCGTTCCGGCTGATCTTCAGAGATGATTATCGATAGCCCAACGCAAAGACTCATAGTAATGAGCTGCTTGGTCTTCTTTCGAACATGTTCCCCAATTACCCTCCAGATTCCCTCTTCTGCTCCTTCTTTTCCTCTTGCGAGACTTGGTTTTCTCCAAAAGAAGACCACCGTCATGTATAACTTCAACTCTATGTTGAAGTACCATATGATTTGTGTAGCTCGCTTTCTGGCCACGGGGAACATTTGGTACTGGTAGAGCTGGATCTACTAATTCCGTCTGAGCACTGAGAAGCTGGATCTTGCATTGATGGAAAATCAAAAGTCGATCGGCAGGAAGCATCATCTTCATTGCTTTCATCATGATCGTTACAGAAGGGTATTTGATATACTTCTTGCACATCACAATTAACAAATAGTCAGAGCGAAACTCGAAACTGGATCCGCCAAATATGTAGAATGAGGCTTGTGCGGTCAATGAGACGAAATGATATTGCTCTCTAAATCTATCGGGTTTGGTGTACACAATTGGATCTTCTTGACCTAAAAGCTTGCTGCGCTAGACCGCAACAGTCTCACTACCGCCGCAGCGCCTCAAAGGCCTAAGCGGTAAGTCAAAGAGTGTTGGGCACACCACGGGACACGACACATTAACCTTCCTCGTTCGCTGAAGAAAGGACAGGGATGAAGCTCAAGAACGATGATGGAGGTGAAGAGTGACAGCAAACAGAGCGTTTAAATGCGTATACCGTCGAGGATCAGTTTTTCAGTGTCTTGATTCGCGTGCTGGGACGCAAAGAAAGATTTCATGTCCCACCAATCAAGCTTTATTGCCCCCAAATCGAACCCGCAATACTACATACATATCGTACAGTCAACACAATCCTTCCCAATTGCCTAGCCAAGCAAAATCCATCCGCAAATATCCGTCATGGTCTCGTCCCATATCCCAGCCCAGCCAGGGCGCCCCAGCAATCCCCATTCCCCCCCCCGTCCC
>NYXK01000234.1 GCA_002685535.1 Deltaproteobacteria bacterium | reverse complement strand
CTAACCCTAACCCTAACCCTAACCCTAACCCTAACCCTAACCCTAACCCTAACCCTAAGCCTAACCCTAACCCTAACCCTTAACCCCCTGAACGCAACCTCGACGACTCCCGAACACGTTCCCGGACCCTAACCCTAATCTCTGCTAGTGACATCAAAACCAATGAAGCGACCGGCACCACAACCACAGAATTAGTCCCGCGACTCGATGCACGTCGTGGATATGATCATCAGCCCAAGATACTCGGTCGCGCAACCTTTAATCGATGGTTTGTTCCCCATGCTGTGGAGTTCTCTCACTGTCATCCTCATCAGCTACTGAACCCACCACCAATCCCGACACTTTTCTTCTCTCCAATACATCAGCTTTTGCATTTGCCGTTGTGTGTCTGTTCGCAACAATCACTACATAATACACGCTCATCAGTCGTTCTTGTTTTCCTGTCATCTTGCACTTTCATCTTGCGTTTCGTGATCATGGGGTTCGGTCGCGATCTTTCGTCGTTGATACCTATGCCCTCGCGCCCCCAAACTCCTCAGTTCCTTACAATCTTCCTAGAGCTACCCGATCGCTTCTCCCTCATCCGCATTCCTTAGTCATACGTACAACTTTTTGCGCCATGATTATAGCGCATGTTATGAAGTGCTTCTATCAACGCAAACCAGCTGGACCCCGTAAGACCTCCGCCTTCTCATCCACCACTTCTGTGCATTTGCCTCGATCTCAGATTTTGATTCTGAAGTTACATCTCGAATCGTCAACTTGACCGCACCATGCTCCAATCTCATAATACATCCGCACCTCGGTTGGCGCGCCTGCGTTGTACACTTGATATCAATGCTGTACCGATTCCACGGTCTCATCCACTCTTGGCGCATCGATACGATGAATCCTAGCTTCCCAGCTCCATAGTTACATTCTCCCTCGTCTGTCCTTTGAGCTATGCGCCAGTACCAACTTGCACTAGGGCTGTTACCTGCATTAGCCACCGGAGTTAACTTAACACCATCAATGTGTTCATCCCGACGCAGATCTTCCAAAAGTAGCTTTCCTGACCTATTCCTTGAAGAATACACTGTGAACTTCTTTCCTGATGCCAGTCCTCACCATCTTTACCAGCACCTTTACCAGCCCGTCCATCGATTATCTCTGCTTTCGCATATGTCCTTGTAATCCATCCTGAATGGTGTCAGACGACTTCTTAGCCGCATCATCTACGATGCGTTGCAAAGATCTGTATTCCTGCGCTGACCACATTGGTACTGACAAAACCTCCGCCATCACCACAATGTACGATCAAACTTCGCCTTTCAGGTCCATCTAAAGTCAAAATTCCTCGGTCGCATGCTTCTTGAAGCTTCGATTACTGCCAAAGTGGCAAACTTCTCCCACTGTAACCTCAAATCCTCGCTGAACCCAGCTGCGACCACTTGTCTCCACTGCTTCCTATCAATACTTTCAACACATCGAAATATACACCCTTTCGCAACATCTGAATAAATCCTAGCAAATCTCTTCACCCTGCATTCTGTAAACAGCCAGCCCACTCGTCATCCCTGTTTTGTTAACGGCTAGGCGAACCTCCCCCAACAACCACCAGAACTACTTGCAGCAGGTTTTGCGATCGTTCACGGTATTTCAACATCCCTCTTCAAATTGATGTTCACCTCCATATGTTCTTGGGTTCTCCGATTGCTTCTATCATGCAGCCCTAGCAAACCAAAAAGTCCCATCGATACTCAAACTTCCATCTGTCCTCGGGTTTTCTATCTCCCTCAATACCAGCATGCGGTCCGCCAACAGCCTCACAGCTACTGCGCTCGCTGGTGACATTGGTGTGTGCTGCGTTGTTTCCTTTTAGTTCGAGCATGACCGTGTAGCATTGATTGTCGACTATCCTTCAACCCACTCGTGCGACTCGCAGCGGTTTGAGCAAAGAGCTCCTGTCAGATCTGAAACCCTATGTCGTATCTAATCGTGACCTCTACTGAGACCATCAAGCTCTTTCCTTATGACCGCAAAGCTACGCTTGGATTGCAGATTTAGCTACCACCAGATTCCTTCCGAATTACAGCGAGCGTCCATCCACTCGAGCAAAGGTTACGGACTTTTCCCTAGTCCAACATCATATAACAAGGTTTGGGCAAAGTACCAGGCTCACTATTCTTCGACCTCGTGTTCAACCTCGCACCTGGTCAGTCCCCGTGACCAGTTTAAAGCCAAAACGGAACCAAATGCCAATTGGGTTCTTGAGCTCTGATGGTTAAACTCTCCATCTGTCCTTGGGTTCTCAATTGGTTCCAACAGCATGCAGCCCTTGCAAACCCAAGCAATCCGATGATCTCATCCATCTTCCTTTAATTGTACCCCAGAAAAGGCTCTGCTTTATGATGGTACTTCTTCGTCTAAATAGAATCTACTCTACCATTGGCAGGACATCTTCCGCCCGCCTACTAATTCTCCGCACAATCTACTGCCAACCAAAATCACAACTCCCAACACCCGACTCGAGCCCCAAAGGCTCATGCAGGTTGGAGGAGGGAATATGTCCTGGTTGGCTGTTTTTGTAGCACTCCGACCGAAGCGTATGTGTTCTTCTCATATTGCACATGGTCGACCGCTCGGAAGTCTGCGAACTTCCTTCACATTTTCGGCTCCACGCACCTCCATGCCATTTCTTGACTCCCATCTTGGCTTGTGCACTTAATAGGCTCGCCAACTAGTCTTCGAGTGATTTGCTTCTGCAGTACACCATTTCTACGCCGCAGATACGATATCTTGCTATTCGGATTGCAAAAGGCTGAGGTAGACTAAGGCCAAATGCACATGAGCGCAGCATTTTCAATGAGGTACTTCACGAGGGTTTCTGACCTCCCAAGACTGAACTGATCACAGATCTTCCTAGAGGTACACCTCCTTACCTCCCTTGAGGTCATTGTCTTTTCCCAACTCCGTTCTTCCTCTTCTCGCCCACAACAATAATTCCTCGTCAACAAACATTCCCTACAGATGACTTGCTGAGTTTGAACGACAATTTTCCTGAATTCTGGTCTCTTTTCTAACAAGCATCAAGACGCGTTACTTTCCCCTCGCTTAGCATCTCCTATTGTTCCATCAACAATAACAACCCCAACACAACATTCCAAGATCAGGCACAACCTTCTCAGAGATCCTATATCAGAGAACTTCTCATCCAAAATTTCCATTCTTCAGCATCAACATCAAGATCGACCGCAAAAATGTACGACAACAGCAGAAGATACCTCAACCTCCTCGTAGCCGGGGGCATCCCTCTGGTTATCGCCCAGATCGTCAAGGAAGAAAGAGCCGATCCCAAGGTCACTTCAACATCCACCATGGCAGCCAATCCAAATTTGGCACTCGAATCTCTTGACCGGTGCGTGATGGATATTCCCATCGAGCAATTCAAAGGTATGATCTCCGGATCTATCTTTCGTGATCACCTCCTCCCCTCTCCGAAGCTCATAGAGCAGTATGCCGTCTCTTCTCAAAATTCCTCCCAGGACAGTGCTGCCACATCAATTTCAGAACTTAGTATCAACAGCCCTAGCGGCCAAAACTGGGATACCAACGATGAGTACGAGATGGAGAAGATCCTGGAGTCACGTGTCGATCCAGATACAGGCATGGTTGAGTTCTTAGTGAAGTGGAAGGGATGGACTGAGAGTTCTAACGAATGGCGAACTTACGACCATTTTCATGATGAGAACGATCCAAATGCCATGAATATGGCTATTAGATTCCTTGCCGACAATCCCAGTCAGGATCGTCATGGATGGAAGGACTATTATGGACTTCCGAAGATCACCACCAAAGTCCCAGCAATGTATGGGCAATGGTTCTTGGACACCAGTCCATTACACCAATTTGAAAATCCGACGGCCCGGGTGATTATGGACTTTGTTCGTCTCGCCAAACTCTACTGCGAAGATCTCCTCCCTCCTTGTAAGTTCTTCAATATATCGCCAGGGTCAAAGCTAATTTTCGTAGCCCATCCCGATCATCTCGAGCAGAAGCAGCTCATCATTGACGTTGATAATCCTGACCCGCAATGGAACATTGCAGCCAAAGGCTGGACCAGAGCATTGACTGTTGCCGGCCACAGAAAGCATCTTCGTTCCACCGCCAGTCCAACGGTTATTAGCCGAGACCGACAAGACAAATGGAGAAACGAGATGATTCCCACGATGGAAAGTCAGTTAGCTACCATTCCGGCTTCTGACTTGGATCTTCCCGTTCCCTTCCCCCTCTCCGAATTTGGCATCACTGATTGTTTGGCAACTCGTGAGAAGTCCCATGCTACTCATACCGGAACAACTGCTGCTCTGGCACTATTTGAGTGCATCTCGTTCGCTGTTTACAATGCCAGATATCGTTGGTGTTTCCTCCCTGTCTCTACTTATAGAGATAGAGCCGACGGCCCGGTTGTTGAGAGTTTCTTCCACCGCCTCGGTCAGTCCTACACCTGGACTGGCGGGGTCAACTCAAAAGCAGCTGGTGTCTCTACCAAGGATGCCGACAACATGACCCAGGAACAGAGAATCGCTGGCCATGGCACAATTAACTTTGCTGAGCTGGACCGCAACATCAGTATTGCCAAATCCAGACTCGAAACCTACAAGTTCGTGCTTGGAGAGCCCTCTCGTCAAGCCAATCGCCAAGAAGCAGAGGCTCTTCGGAAGCGAGTTCGGGAGTTGGAGAGACAGGAGAAGGAAGAGTTTCTGGCATCTGCCAGTGCTCTGGAAGCCAAGATTGACCAATTGATTGAGATGAACGACCGTCAACACCGTTTGGCGAAGGTTGCCAATCTCACCAAGCAGATCTTGGAGAAGAGGACGCAAATGGAGGAGTTGGTCAACAAGAAGTGATTTGTTTTATATGGGTTCGGATTCCCATCTCACCCAAATGACCCTTCTTCTTGAGGCGCGCCCGCTTTTTGGTGGATTCAACATCCCCTTTCTCTTTGCACTGAACTGAACCATTTGAGAGCTGCTTGATTGTAGTTTAGGGAATAAAGTTCGAGAATCTTCCTAAAACCAAGCTTCTAGACAGCGCAAATAGTACGAGTATTACGTTTTTTTAGCTGTTGGTGCTTGAGCGAGGCCGCAAGAAACTGTGCCTGCAGTTCTGTCTTAGACTGGGCATCTGACTAATAGAGATTCGTCTTCGTCTAGTGAAAGAGTCGAGGCTTTTCAGTATCCTCTAGCAGAAGTACTCAGAATTATCGAATCTGGCCTTTTCTCAAGATCGAAACATCACGCGAGACAGCGCAGAATATCAGAATGCATCGTAGGTAATGACCGTGCTAGCCGGCTTGCTGGTCTTTAAAGACGAAGGACAGTTACGATTTTCGAAAACAAGGAATGTAGCGAGACATTGATGATTTACGGAATGACTAGTGGCATTCCTCCTCAGAAAGATCTCCGAATAAGGCTACAAATCGTGCGAATGGGCATTAGGCAAGGTGGCTGTCGATGCCATACGAATCATGCTGTAACCAGCGTCTGAAAAAGACACCGGAGTATTTGCGCATGCTAGAACTCCTGGATGCTACCGGAAAACTCAGGATAGTTCCAAATACAGGAATCGATGTGAAATTTTGGAAGAACGCGGGCGGCTGCAGGGAGTTTGGCGGAAAAAGAGTTTGGGTGGGTGCTTGTCTCTGGAAGGACGCGTCATAAGCCTTTCTGCTTTACGGCAAGGGACTTCTTCGTTCACTTCAGGTGCTGCGATGCTAGGGATGAGGGAACTCATGTATAGGTGGAAGCTTGAATATTGATGGGACTGCTTTGGTAATTAAAGGGGCTGGAAGATGTTGGGAAGTAACAGGGGAAATCCGAATACAGATGGGAGAGAATGAAAGGTAGATTAGGGGGATCAGGGATGATGAAAAGAGGCTGCAACAGTGTACATATACTGTTTGGAGTAGTTTTGGTGATGGTTGAGATGGGTTCGCTAATCAGCGGTGTCAACAAAACAAGGATGCTGATCAGACTGTCTACACACTGTCCTGGCCGCTTACAGCATTCAGAGTGGGTTGATGATGCCGTGATAAGCCAGGTGGGTCGTGTGAGTGTCGATAGATAACAGAAAGGTATGGAAAGCAATAGAGTTGAGGTGGGGGCCACTCAGTCGTCAAGGACTGCAGCAATGGCGAGAGAGCTTCACAGTCTGGGCAGTAATGTATACAACCGATGAATTTCGATCCCAAATGAACTAGAAAGTTTCGATCAATCGCAGAGCCGGCCTAGATGTAGTGATGGCTAATGGTTTGGAGATCGGCACCAATGCGAACGAAGATGCCAATCGAGCAGTACGAGACATTTAGGACTAAAGTAAGATAGAGCTGATGATTCCGTTCTCAGATGAAATGCCACATTGTGATTGAATTGCAGAGGGACAGTTGAAAGCAGAAGCAGTGAAAGAAGGGTGGTTCTGGGCTTGCTGCGGGCGTTTCTGGAGGCTCAGTAGAAGATTTGGCCAACCGGCGGGAAGAAGCTCACAGCATGAGCAATGTATTGCACAACCGATATGCTACCGAAATTATAGAATGACGCAAACGAATGCATCCAAAGCGATTATGGTATTAGCTGAGGACGTTCGGGTCGGTGAAGGAAGGACATCGAATGCGGATCGAACAGCAGGTTTCCGAGATCTTGCGTTGGAATCGGGAAGGTGGCACGTTTGAATAAATTTTAAGATGAATCTTAGAGATCATGGCTTATTGTAAAGCGCAGCGAAGTTTGTCCCGGAGTGTTTCGTCGGTGGTTGAATGAACGCGTGCGAAGACTATGTTCCACTATCGAAATTTCACTTGCATCTTCACATTTATAGATTCGATTAAGAGTTCCAGATCCAATATTCTTGTATTGGTGGGCCATCGGACTGCATGCAGCAGATTTCGCTGTTTTGATGACGGCAAAGAGGTAAAGGCAGGTCAACTCGAAAACGATTCGCATTTCTTCTAACCGGGCGCTTTTCCTCTTTCTGACCACACCCCGACATTTTTGTTTGAGTATCCTATCTATTCCAAGTCAGTTGCTGCTTACATTACATAGTTGAGCGTAGTTGCAGGAGATTGAAGCTGGCGATGAGGACGTGTTGCGAGAGCTAACGCGGAGTCCAGAGAATCTGACATTGTGAACGAGCATCATGCTAGCCAAAAATTGAATAATATGGAGAAGTAGAGAAGAGCCATGATCGATTGGAAACCCATGAAGGATGAGCTGAAGAGGCTGCAATTAAACGTGGCAGGTCGACTGGGGCCTTTGGTAGCACAATTTGCTCTCAGAATTCTAAGATTCCAAGATCTCGGATCTTCGAAGCACCATCAACCCCCTCAAAAAAGATGGAAGGTAAAAGCAAAGTACTCAGAGCAGGCTCAGCGGTAATATTTGACTGGATTTGCCAAAGCCCTGCTGGTTTTTGTCTAAGACTTGGAATTCAGATCGCGAGGGAGGTGAGACAGCGGAAAGGCTGGCAGACTTATCCGGTGCGGCGTTGTAGAATCTTGCTTCTTCTCGGAAGCAGAATGTCCTGTTAAGCTTTGTAGATCGCAGAAGTACGCTGTGAACAGGTACTGGGTTAGCCTTTTGTCCGTCGGCAATGATATCGGTATTCGATGGTGGGGTAATTCAACATCCGATAGAGACAGGAAAAGAAATTGGCGAACACCGAATCCTTATATGCTACCGGAGAATCGAACGCCAATAAATTGAGTACAGCTAAGAGTTCAGTATGTGGAAGCCTGGAATGTAGAGTTCTGGGAATGCTGTGGGATGATGCGAGGATGGGAGATTCAAGGAAGATGACACTACGAAAGATGTAACTGAGGACGCTCGATAACGATGAACGTGATAGGAAACGTATCGACTGTGAGCTGTGGATAACAAGAGCGAGCAACCTGCCATAGTCAAGTAATATGTACAGCAGCTTATAAACTTCAATTACACCTCTTCAAGCTATCTGAGTACAGATCTAGTATTCATTAGCTGTATGTGGATGGTGGCCCCCTTGCACACCCAGATCTAGCTAAACTCAGGGGTAATTGCCCCGCCTTTTGTCAACAAACGCTGAAGCTTCGGAGATGTTCTCGGCGCTGATAGAAACAAGGCCAGTCCCCAATCGAGGAAGCTCCTAATGATACCGTTGTAAAGAAGATTAGTGTCTGACATAGAAGCAACGAGTATTTACTTTCCTTGTGTGAATTCAAAAGCCAAGCCAGTATGAGTCCAGCATGTTTTCCCTCTTCAGAGGTACTTAAGCCCCATCACCACGTCAAGGTCGACTCAAATGGACAGGGTATCAACCCTGTGAGGACGACTCACAAGGAAGCACCCAAGGGACGACCAAGGGAGGTGGAGTGACCACAAGGTTCTGCAACCTCCTAAGAGTTGGATGAAAGGCCAGAAGGCTTTCCGAAAGCAAGGAGGTATTCGCGGTCAAGAGGGATGACACACCAAGGTTTACGGTCCAAGTCAACACAGCGAGAGCAAGGGATATCGTGCTCCGTCCTCTGCTTCTCGCAATTCTCCATGTAGCTGTATACATGTCAGTACGCCACTTCATATGGAGCTTGAGGTTCTAACGGCTTCTTTCTCGAAGTGGGACACTCGGCACAGCAGTTCTCTTTCCTCCACGTACTTCTTCCCTCTGTCTTCTTGTCATATCCCACGATCGATGCGAGGAAATCGTTGCCCCTGATTTGTTGAGAGTTCTCCGGCGCAAATACAACAAAGGCTTTGCCATCATTGATGGCGAGCTCGAACACGGAAGGGAGGGAGACGGAGCTGGGAAGCTCGGCTATCGTAACAGGGCTAGGGGGGACCGAAATTCTGCTAGGCCCAGGAGACCTGGTTTGACGATTGAGGCGGGAGGCCTTTGGTGTTGGAGTGGCGAGCTCCGGCGATCCAGGAGCACGCACTTTTCGAGCGGTAGTCCTGATCGGACGACCAGCCGGGGCAGAAGAAGAGGAGGACGGGGCAGGGGTGTTGGAGGTGCGGATAGTGGGGACGGGGAGACGGGAACGACCAGCGGGTTTCTCAAAGGCAGGTAAAACAGCATCGTATGCTGCTGTGACTTGTCGGCTACTCTGCTCTGCATCTCGATATCGACTCTCGGCCTCGTCGGCGATTCGTACTACTGTCGGTACGACCGACAGCATCTCCTCCACCTGCTAATAATTAGCCATGACATCTTGTTCAGAAAACAGAGACTTACACGTTCATCCAATGAAGGATCTAAATTATCAGAGGCGATAACTGCCTTGATCTTGTCCTTAAAAACATCTAAGAGCCCGAGAAGCTCACTCTCCGACTCCTCTAGCTTGGTGATCTTCATTGCCTATATGTTATCAGTATAGTATAATACTCAGCTTCATAGTGAACATACGATGGTCATCGCGTCAAAAGACTGGTTCAGATCCTGATTTGGGTCCATTATGAGAAAATAGGTGTGCTTGAATAGAGGTTGGATGTATTTTACGCGTTACTTGATACAAAAAAGGTTGTCAGACGCGTATCTACGTGAGAACGCTACTATCACCGGAAAAACAATAACAGCGGTCAACATCAACAAGCGAGTCTAAGCGAGGCGATAATAAGATATCTGAACATCTTATCATAACACGGTTCTAGTTCGTTACATCAACTCAAATCTCATCGAGATGGCTACTGTTGGACCACACGCACTTACTCTTATTAATCTTGAGAAGTTCAAGATCCGAGATGCCGAATTACAAAAGCTCCGCGCCGAGTGCAAGGAAATGGTAGAGCATGTTACCGTGCAGGGAATCGACGACGCAACGCATGACCGTTGTGAAGAGCAGTGGCGCAAGATCACGGAGATGGTAGTTTTCCCTAGCTGGTGTACTTATGAAGCCATTTTAATACTAATACTCTGGTAGCAAGAAGAATTGTTTGGGCATGAGGACGATCTGGCTTCGATCCGGGTGGACAAGAGATTGGACGCAGACATTGTAGACCGTATGGTCGGAAAACTCCCAATGTCAGCAGATTCAGCAAAGTACGAGGCCTTAGATCAAGATATCAAGGATCTAGAGAGTCAAGTTCAGTCCCTTTTTACGATTCCAAACCCTCCTCCTCCTCCAACAATCAAACCCTCAGCTTTTGCCGAAGGCGAGAATGAGGGACTGAAGAAGAAGCTCGAGGAGATGGAGGCGAAGATCAAGGCGTATGATACGCTGGAGAGAAAGATGGAAAGAATTGCGCTCTCTGGAAAGATGAGCAGAGAAGACAAGGAGAAGTATAGGAGGGAGGCTGGTCTGGAGAAGAGATTGAGGGCATCGCAGCCGAAGTGGGATGGGATGATGGAAGCAGCCAAGGGGCTCATGGAGCGACAGAGAGTGGACTCTCCCAACCACATCTCCAACTTCAAAGTGGACCGGTTTATCTCGCGGATGAGGGCAGGGGAGAGGGCTACCACTGCTGAATCGACGACGGATGCAGACGAGGACGAAGATGTGTCCATGGCAGAGTAGCTTTGTTGAATCAGATTCCGGCTTAGAGATGGCCTTAATCTTGAGATTAAATGTTCTTTGTGAGACCTTTACTTAACAATGTTTCCATTTCAGCTTGCATGGATGCCGTGAGGTTCGAACCCTGCGCCATGGTTCGGATGCTTATCAGGCATCTTCTCCCTGATCTCTACGAGTCTCATAACCTTTAATTCAGCGGATCTTCACGGCCAGACTCTTTCCATGTGGCAGGCAATTGCTATCCTGCAAGTCACAAAACCAGCATTTTATCAAATTGCTGTTCGGAAGCTCAGGTACTCACATCCTTCCTTCATACT
This sequence comes from Deltaproteobacteria bacterium, assembly GCA_002685535.1. Classification (GTDB taxonomy): domain Bacteria; phylum SAR324; class SAR324; order SAR324; family NAC60-12; genus Arctic96AD-7. Next base: position 8,773 of record NYXK01000234.1, on the reverse strand, counting down.
TTGGATGCGCTTCAATCTCGCCTCCAACCTTGCTTTGGTAGAAGCCAGCATGTTCGCCAATAATCTGACAGGCCTTGGACCTGGCTTTGGAAGTCAGCATGTCGGTCTTTTATACTCTGGCCAGCAAGTTGTTCGTCTCACAGCTTTCTGCATGCCGTGCATCGGACCCTATTCACGTGCATTGTTGCTAGTGCAGGCGTTCTCATCGCCTCAAACCGCAAAGCCGAGACGTGCCAAGATACATTATCCGATCCCCTTGAGCTCTGGAAGATTTCCCAACTTGAGGTGATCAACTTCAAGTCTTCGACGCAGTCCCAGAGTCACCCAAAGCCCCAGCTCCAATGTTCGCCGCATATTTCATTGGTGAGAAGACTGGGACCGCAAATCCTAGACGCACAAGGTATCTCACTCCTGCCTGTGTCCTCATGCAGGCATTGCCAGACATGGACAATGTCCCCTGGACGAGTCTGGATTTTCAGTCTCAACACAGTGACCTTCTTTATACGGGCATTTCCGCCTATGTCTTTAACTTTATCGACACGTCTTGTATAGCGCATAATGATCTCGATACAAGAAAGCTTTCGCTGGCATCTGATTTGCAAGTCTCGAGATCTCCAAAGTTAAGGGCGAAGTAAACATGACTGTTTTTACATAAGTCTCCCACGTCCGATGAAGAGCACTCTTTTTAGATCCAGCCACCCTCACCATCGTCTTTGCGACGGACCCTTCGATTAAAACAAGGATCTGCGAGTAAAGAAAAGTTGGGGCGTCTCCAATGCGCCTTTTAGTCTCGCACTACTTCGTCCATTTGCGTACTGAGGCTTGAAGCTGCCAGTCTAGCCTTGTGTCATTTCCAACTCACTGCCCTGGAGTCAAATAACCCAGAGCACAAGTAGAGCACACTCAACACTCTCTGAGTTCATGGCGATCTTTTAAGTCATTATTTGGTCGTTCTCAAGTTCTGCTACTACTTCAATTCTGAAGGGTTCTCATGTACAAGTTGCGCGTCTTTTCCCAATACAGCCACTTGAAGCATTCCGCCACCCAAATCCATCAGCACGGTCGATCAGCCGCTTTCCACGGCTATTAAGAGCTTCAATTACCAAAAGTCCTCACATGCTCCGTTTCCTGATTGCAATACGCCTTGTACAGACGTTGGGACCGAACTTGTCTTTTTCTTCAACATTGCCTTGACCGCTGCATGAAGTCCGGACCCGCTCCAACCGAAATTTGACCACTGGGCAAGATGGCTTGAATCACTTTGTTTGCGATGGAAGAAGTTCCTAACTGGCATTAATCTCAGGTACAAGCTCTTGGATCATGCGTGAGGTCAAAGAAGAGGTTCTAATCTCCCCTCATGTCAGGTCAACAACATGTCTCGAACCTCCCCCTCCAGGCCCTCCGGGATCGTGAGGTACTTCTGCTCAATGCACGTTTATGTCATCGGTCTTTTGCTTTTAATCTTGTTTCCTGTAGGAAACCTTAAGCTCTTATGAGGACTTGTTTTAGAAGTCGAAAAGAGGTACATTGTCGTGGCCTGCTGCAATTTCCACCAGCTGCCGAAAGGGATACAAGGCAGCACCACTTCAAAGCGCTGCGCCCAAATGGAAAGCCAAAAAATTCGCCATATGGATACCTCATCACTTTTCGTTCGGTCGCATCATGTTACTAACTAGTTTTGATGATGTGGAGAAGTTTTCATCCACTAACAGAATACGGTCAAGGAAGTTCCCACCTGACCTCCCTCAACACCATAGCGTGCTCACGTCCCGGCATACAATACAATCAGTATTAAAAATCGAACAACCTGTTCAGTGCTACTGCGCTATCCTTAAATAATAACGATACCGGAATCTAAGTATCAGCTTTAAACAATGACAACCACGGTTAGTTGTAGTGAACAAAGTGTCTCTTCGGCGATTACGTCCAGTTGGTCAATATCTCCGTCCGGTACGATCAAAATCAGCGCCATGTATGCAATACCCCCACGTAACACAAAGACCATCGAATGCTTCCAGATGGGTCTCGAGAGGACGTATTTGACACCACCATATCTCGCCAGGTCCTTAACAATTGATATAGGACCAATGTATTTACATAGCACAGCTGTGTTACGATTGCTGGTTGCCGAGTCTTGGCGACCTGGTCCGAGACAGCACACCAAAATCCGCAGGAAAGTCAACACCTTTGATCTGAAATCGGATCGCGGGAATAACAGTTTTAGATCTTACTGAGCACTTTTGATGTGACAGTAAATGGTCAGAATCTCGAGGGTCCTGGGTTATTAATTTCCAAACTCCATGAAGATATTTCGAGGTCCCTGAGCTGATCGCGGCACCGATAAGCTAGCGCCGGGAGGGTTATCGCGGGGCCGGGGTCCCAGCTATCGCCGAGAGTTAATCCGGTTCCGGGCATAATGGCCTACCCTAGAGGATGCTAGTTCTCTAAACGTCCAGAATCTCGCAAGGGCTTAAAATGAAGAAGGTAAAGCGCAGAGCTGGATGTAGAAGTTTGGCCGATTCGGTTTTTTCTGCGCTCGTAATGCGCTCAGCCTACTTATGCACAGTATTTGGGTGTAGCTTGTATGCGAGAAATAGTGCTCACTTTCGCAATCTTGACCAAGTGGTGTTGGAGGTGTGCGCTCTGGAAATTTGCTTCGGAACACATTTGCGCTCAACTCTTTCAGAGCGCACGAATTTCGGTCCATTATATCATGACTCTTCTTTCTAGGGTCGATGTCTCCATACTTTTCATCACCAAGTATTATCTTGAGCGCATTTGATGTCCCAATTTCACATGAAAAGGGGATCTCTGGATCTCGCTTCCGCGAAGGCATATCAGCAAACGGCTTCTTCGCACAACGTTGTGCGCTCAACTTCATTTAATCACGGAGGTAGTCATTGGTATAGCTCCGAAGATGCCGTCGGCTTAATAATACCGACGCCACAGGAGGTGCATGAGGCTAATGCACAACAGCCACCTCCAGACTTGGCGTGGCTTCGACAATGACGTTGCATCCTCATCAAAGCAGGTGCGACTACCTCCTGGAGGAGTGGTAAGAGCTGGGAGAGATTGGTGGAGGATTATTGGGAGTCGGGGTGCTTGAGTTGAAGAATTCGGTCTGCTGTTAAGGGCTCTTAATGGTGAGCGATATGATATGTATTTTTGGCGAGATTGTTGATGGGCCAACGGCGACGATGCTCTGTGTTGAGGTTATACCAGGCCTCTTGTGGGTGCGTGGGACCGTTGCTCTGAAAAGCAAACGAATTAATAGTAGCCAGGACAAAGATTTGGGCCTCGAGCAGCAAATAAGGACAGTTTGTGTCCGTAAAATTCCTTTTAGTTAAAGTAATGTTTTAGAGTCCTTCAGTACTTCGATATACCAAGTCTACAACAGATTCCGTAAAGAATCGTTGCTTCAATAGTGTTGCAGCGGTAGTTGATGCGGGAAGCATCACCAACTCTGAAGTTGCCAGCACAAAGCTACCAGCTGATGCAGTGCCTGCAAACAAGCTGCAGTACTCCAAAGTTCTACAAGTGAAGCTTACATCAAAATTGAGACTTAAAGAATAAGTGTGATATGATTTCTCTTGATGTTAGCCATCCAGTGTAGTTGTCCCCTCAAGGCAAGAATTTGAAGGTGGCAGTTCCAGGCTCTGGTCGCTAAAAGTCCAATGGATGTGCCGCCAAAGTTAACACCTTAAATATCGCGCATCAATTCCACCACCTTCAGTTTTCAAAAGAGGGTACAACGCTTCAATTTGATGATCTTAAAATCGAATCTTAACCCTTTGAGCAAAACAAAATGCAGATGCGAAGTGTCTAGTCCAACCTATGCAGCGGCTTAACCACAACTCCAAACTGTCAAGGTCCGCCCCTTGATTACTGAACTATGCCAAGATTTATTCTTGGATCATAAAGATGCCAGGACACCACCCAAATAGCTGATCGCTTAACCCTAACCTGCAGCCGCCCATAACAACTGAAAAATAACAACACAAGCAATTCCGAATTTCTACTCGTTGCCACAAGATCTATAACACTTCAGAGCTTTCGACAAATGCGTTTTATTGAAGCGAATGTTTACTTTCGGCTCCTGGAAACGGGGCGGAGTTAGCCGGACTTAATACCCCTCCGTGAGAGAGCGTCCTCACATATTGACGTCAGGATTGTGTGTCAGAACGAGTGCGAATACCTATAAGATACCCATTGGAATGACAACAGAAGAAAGTAGATGACCACGAGCTTCTTTTCTAACTAGTCCAGCTTCCCCTTGAGTTCATTTAAGCCGATCAGATGTCTAGCTCTAAAATCACGGTCCTCGTCACTGGCGGCAACAATGGCATCGGCTTAGCTGCTTGTCAGCTTTTCGCTGCGCAGCCAGAATACCACACCATTATGGCAAGTCGTTCTCTTGAAAAGGGACAGAAATCACTTGCATCTATCCAGTCTTCAAATCCAGCTGGATCCATCTCTCTGGTTCAATTGGATATCACCTCCGACTCTTCCATCACCGCAGCTGTGGAGGGAGTCAAATCCAAACATGGTCACTTGGATGTGCTGATCAACAACGCTGGAATCTGTCCTATGGATTTCTCTCGATCTATTTTGCGGGATGCTCTGGAAACCAATGCCATCTCGCCCTCGGTGGTGACAGAAGCTTTCGCCCCGCTTCTGTTGAAGTCGAGCAGTCCTCGCATCATCTACGTATCTTCCGTTCTAGGATCCATCAGTCATCGTGGAGATCTCAAAAACATGGCGTACAATGAAGCGTACAAGGCGTATCGCATCAGCAAAGCTGCCTTGAACATGGTCGTGGCGTGTGATGCATGGGAGTATCGGGAGAAAGCGAAGGTTTTCGCATTTTGCCCCGGATACGTGATCACGGATCTGGCAGGGCAGAGAGAAGCGAAGGAGAGGGCAGGATTTGCAAAGAGTCCAGAGGGTAGTGCAAGAGGGCTATTGGCTATTGTACAGGGGAAGAGGGATGAGGAAAACGGACAGTTCTTGCATGACGAAAAGGGTGGGGAGGTATATCCTTGGTGAAAGCCTGGCGAAAAGCTTGAATGGGTTGATTTGGGGCTGGAAAAATCGGGTGAGAACAATGATCACTCCCAGGTTGAGCTTGTGTATAGATACTACTTCCCAGGAGAGGGTTCGGCGCATTTGCTTTCAAGTCAGGAAACCGTCCAGTACTGGCTTGGGAAACCTGAGTTCTAAACTTTGGAGGGATCCGTAGGCACTCGCAAGCTTGCATCGAAAGTATGAATACAGGTTTCAATGGTGCAAATTGTCACTCTTTCTCAGTGCTGGGACTTGGGGACCAAATGAAGTGCCTGGGAACTTGGCCTTGTGGAGCCGATGAAGGAAACTTGAGAGTCAAAAGAACATATTTTGACTCACCAATCCTATTAGGTACCTATCCTTTCAAACGTAGATGACCTAGGTCGAACCTGAGGACTCGAGTGTGGAATGCCTGAAGATTGCCACATTCACAACCTTGTGTGCTGAGGGAAGCTGGCAAGAGGCAGCAGATTGAAGTAGGAGTCTGGTCACGTGAACTGATAACTCGAAATTCCTGGGCACTCGTTCTCCAGTCCAGCCAGCATCCTCCCAAACACAACTACAACCACAACCACAACCACGAACCACGTCTTTCTTCCAGTCTGCGAAGTACACTCGAGCCCGACTGCCGTCCGATGACCATCTCTCGCTACGCGCAGGCTTTGGGTGCGCCGATCAGCGCCGATTGAACGTGTGGGAAAATCAAGGAAGAGGCTCTGTATATCGCACCGAACCCTCAGTTGCAAATCTGCAGACTAGCCACTACTTGAGCACACCTTGGGAAAATCACCTGCCAGTGAAAGAAATCTGCGGAGAGATGCGTCGCAGAAAATAGTTGGCAGATTATCGGAGACAATTGAGAGGTGGATGCTGGAGTCACAGACGACAGGATCATAAACGGGAGCAAAGAACTCCAAACGTGGGCATCTGACGGCATGGCATGCCATTCACAGATTCTGCGGCAGTCATGAGACATCATAGATCGAAGGACCTCCTAAATACTCGCACCCTTTCTCGATTCTCCAAAAAGTGCCTAAATCGGTATGGAAGTCAAAATTTATGGCACTTTCGAGCAATAGACGCCCCTCTCGAAACTCGATATCCTCCACTCCCTCCGACCCTGTATTCGACTCAATTCTACCACGAGGTTCTACAAAAGTACGGATACAACCAAGTCGAATGGTCAGGCAGATGGCATACGACGATGAGCTCTTGATGAAGCGGGCCGCGGCCACCACATTTCTCTCGGCACCGCGACAACAGGTAAGGAGCTCCAAGATGTTGCAATTGGAATCGAAATTTCCCCAGTTTCAAATAGTGGAATATCTTCTCTCGTGGTTGCATGTTGAGCCTGGTCCATTACTGCGAGAAATATCTCCACAACACAATAGGGCATTATCATAAGCGTTATCATGGGCGCTTGGCGTGATCATGATAAGGATCAAGGGCCATGGAAAAGTTGTCTTCTTTTGGCTGATAGCCATTTTACTGACTTTTGCTGCGTCTATTTTACAGTTTGAGATTGCTGGGCAGCCTCTTTTGGGTACGTCTTCGGGGATATCTCGCGAAGGATAAGTCCATCATGTTCTAACAATTCTTAAATGGTTGCTTACTGTCGAGTGCTGCCAGGGTAAGAGGCCACAAGGATTGAGACGATCGCCTGTCACCTAACTCGAGTAACATTTCGTGATCGCGAAGTCCTTCCCAGAAAAATCCACTGCTGCGTGGGGGCTGACAGCAATGTGCGATGTGGTAGTGCCCAGAGCCTTGGTACGCTAACCAAGCTCAGCGGCGCCCAGAACCCCTCGATGAATTCTAGAGGGATAATATTTCCGCTACTGGTGCAACGGTCGTTCAGCTCATTTTGTAGCCCTGAAGCTATATCAATGTTAGCTTTGTCTCAAAGTGAAGGCATTCATAACACTGGCCAGTCCACATCGCGTGGCGTGCCCTTGCATGGTCTCGAAGCCCATGCTGGCCTTGGCACTTGATCAGATGTCCATCAAACCCATCTAATTGCATGCGAAAGTTCGATCTATGTTATTGCACCATGGAGAAGCTCTCGAGATGTCTGAACCAGTCCTTTCTAGCGTTTCACCAACTCTACCAGCTCCTCTACCAGCTCATTGATCAATTAACACGCCTCGCCCGTTAGTGAGGGGCTGGATCAATTCGATCGCGTGCCGCCGGGTAAGCTCTTCCACTTGTTCTTGTTTTCCTGCATGTCTCTACGCACGCCATCCTTAAACCTCCACGCTATCTCACCATCCTATCCAAGCATTGTCCCGTCCTAGCCTCGATAAGATAAGATATCATCGGCCTTCCCGTGGAAATTTGGGTCTGGGTCAGCACTCAATTAGGTTAAAAAGTACCGTATGTTACATTCAGGATTTGCTGATTGGGCACGCTGCTCATCCGACCAATGAACCCTGGTCCGGGGTGGATGCGCCAAGTGCTGCATACTGAAGGAACGAGGTAGATCTTGGCGGATACGCCATGAAGGTATAAGTTGGGGGAGCTCCCCATCCAGGAAGCCGGAATTGTTCCTGCGTGTTTACTGGTTCTGTTACCCGGAAACAATCATGGAGTTCAATAAGAGAGAACCTGTCGTTTCGGACTACAAGGGGGAAGACCCTTCATATCAACGACCTTCCTCTAGCGAGGGAGACGTCGAAACTGTCGGTAATCTTCATCGATCACTCAACAATCGACAGGTCCAAGTAAGTCCATCTTCATGTACTGCAGAGCTGTCTTTCGACAATTCTGAATTTCCTGTCAAGTTTTCCAGACTTTCGGTACCAAAACAGTACTGACAACAAACAGTGGATTGCTATCGGCGGTTCAATTGGAACCGCCCTCTTCGTCAGTATCGCATGGGGATTGACAGCTGGTGGTCCCGGCTCCCTCTTCATCGCATTCGTCTTCTACAGTTGCGTCATTGGTTCCATCAACAGTGGCATTGCAGAGATGACCGTGTTCATGCCCGTCTCTGGTTCCTTCCTCCGATATGCTGGTGTCTGGGTCGACGAAGCCTTTGGCTTTATGGCCGGTTGGAACTTCTTCCTATACGAAGCAATCCTCATTCCTTTCGAGATTTCAGCACTCTGTCTCGTACTACAATTCTGGAGAGACGATATACCTGTTTGGGCGGTCTGCCTTGGCTGCATTATCCTCTATGGCCTCATCAACGCTTTCGCTGTCGGCTGGTACGGCGAGGCTGAGTTCTGGCTGAGCTCTGGCAAAGTCATCTTGATCTTGATCCTTTTCTCATTCACGTTCATTACAATGGTCGGTGGTAATCCTCAACATGATGCCTACGGTTTCAGGTACTGGAAAACACCGGGGGCCTTTGCGGAGTCGGTAACGACAGGATCTCTGGGCAAGTTCCAAGGGTTTTTGGGCTCGTTGTGGGTTGCTGCGTGGACTATCTGCGGTCCAGAATACATCGCCATGATCTCTGCCGAGGCCGTGTACCCTCGTGTCACCATCAAACAGGCTTTCAAGACTGTGTAGGTCTGACCTAACGGGTCTCCAATCTCTGCTAACAATATGCAGTTACTGGCGATTTGGTTTCTTCTTCATCCTCGGTGCTCTCTGTGTTGGTATCTTGGTCCCATACAATGACGAGACTCTGCTCAATGTCCTTGACACTCAGGGCACTACCACTGGTGCAGCATCACCCTACATCATCGCCATGCAGAACCTTGGT
>NYXK01000233.1 GCA_002685535.1 Deltaproteobacteria bacterium | reverse complement strand
GATCGTTTCGCGAACCTTTACTTCACTCGATGTTGGTGAACTGCCCCAACTTTCTCCACTTGCTACTCCGGAAATTTCCAATCCATTCTTTTTCGCCATTGTACAGATAGTTTCACACTCGGCCTGAGTTGTACGATGGGTCAATACACCTTGACTTGCAATTCCAAGTTCAATGGCGTCGAATCCAAGTTGACTGGCTTGTTCCATAGCTTCATGTATAGGCAATTTCCCTTCCAGGCCACCTTCAAATATCCAATAACTTGCACTGATTTTCATTATCCAAATGCGAAATTTAACAATTAATTTTGTCCTTCTCCCTTTACTATTGAAGAGGTAGGTTTAAGCATAATTTTGAGCTTGTAACGATCACCAAGATAAACTGAATTTACAAACTCAACAGGATGCGAATTTTCATTGAGTGTTGAACGTTCAAAACTCAAAACTGGTTTAGATTTTTCAATACCCAACTTTTTCATTTCGTCTTCAGTGGGCAGACGTGCCTCCACAGTTTGTTGTGCAACAACCAGCTTAAAAGAGTATTGCTCACGCAAAACTTTGTACAGTGACTCCTTTGAAAAATCGTAATGCTTTTCAATATCAGGACATAGAGTGTAGGGAATGTGGGTACGTTCGAGGGAAATCAATTCTTCGTCCGCCAGTCTGAAACGTTCAAGCACAAAAATCAAGGTCCCGGGACCAATCCAGAGTTTTTTAGCTATTGATTCGTCTGCATTCTCAATACTTATCGACAGAATTCGGCTGGTTACTTTAAGATTCTGTGCAGCCATATCTTCGGTAAAAGAAGTCAGCTTTTCCAGAGTTTGATCGATTATTGTTTGTGGCGCAACAAAGGTACCTTTACCGGAGCGTGCGTAAACCCAACCCTCACGCTCCAACTCTTTGAACGCTTTAGTTACAGTCATCCTGCTGACCATAAATTTTTCAGCAAGTTGCCGTTCGGAAGGCAAACGTGAGTCTACAGGATAGCCTCCGGACTTTATTCCGCTTTGACAGTGGTCTTTGATTTGCTGATAGAGTGGTATCGCTACATTCGGATTTACAACAGTTACAGGGATAGCACTAGCAATATCCAGAGGGGCTTGTTGAGGAGGATTTGCTGCATCAATATCAGGTTTAGAATTCATTGGAATATTTTATTTCGTAAAGATTTACTAAACCTGTTTATCAATAATAATTGATGACTGTTGAGCAAATTATCTTAAATCTATGATTTGTAATTTAGCAAGTAGCGAAATCCCTGAAAAAATCAATCTGCTCTCTTTTTCACGATCTCTCGTCACACTCTCGAAATTAAACATTTAAGGACTTTTCGCGACTACATCAAGCTTTATTAAGTAAGCTAGGTTATCACCTCAGGAACTTCCCGCCGTCTCATAGCGTCTCCATTTGAATCAAAAACATGGAAACTGGAAGGACTAGTAACCAACTTGATAGTTTCTCCTTCACCCACCAGAGCATCACCCTGGAGTAAAGCACAAAATTTATGATTAAGACTGACACTTCCATAAACCAGAGTACTGCTGCCAAGACGCTCCATAACTTCAACTTTCATCGGCAGACCTTTTGCTGTTTTGGATAGTTTCAAATCTTCAGGCCTGATACCAATTTCTAAGTCTCCGCTGATTTCCTTGGCAGAAGTTTCGACAGGCAGTAATTGCTCACCGATTTCAGGTAATTGTACGGAAATTCCTTTTGAATTTGCAGATAAGGAAGGTACTTTTAAAAAATTCATTTTGGGGTGTCCAATGAAACCAGCCACAAACTTTGTTTTTGGCCGATGATATAGTTCCATCGGTGTTCCGAACTGTTCTACTTTTCCCTCCGAGAGGACAACAATCCTGTCTGCCATAGTCATTGCTTCAACCTGGTCATGAGTCACATAAATCATAGTCGCATCAAGACTCTTGCGAAGTTTTGCCAGTTCAACACGCATTTCACCACGTAAAGCTGCATCCAGATTGGAAAGCGGTTCATCAAAAAGAAAGACTTTCGGATTACGCACAATTGAGCGACCAATGGCTACACGCTGTCGCTGGCCTCCGGACAGTTGCCCTGGTTTGAACTTTAGCCTATCAGTCAATTGCAGAGTTTCAGCGGCACGCATCACCAGCTTTTCAATTTCCAATTTTGGCAGTTTGGCAACACGAAGCGGAAAAGCGATGTTTTCAAAAACATTCAAATGAGGATAAAGTGCATATGATTGAAAAACCATTGAAATTCCACGCTCAATTGGATGAGCAGAAGAAACATTGACACCGTCAATTTCGATTTCGCCGTTTGTCGCTTCCTCGAGTCCGGCAATAATTCTCAACAAAGTCGTCTTACCGCATCCTGACGGGCCAACAAAGACTATGAATTCCTTGTCTACAATATCGAGATTGATATCATATAAAACTTGAGTCTCGTCGAACTTCTTTATGATTGATTTTAGAGATACTGTCGCCATCTAATATTCCTGTTAAACCTTGCTGGTCATGAAAAGATATTAAAAAGGCGAGCGGTCTTACGGCCCGCCTTTAGTTGTTTCTACTTAAATTCCTCAAGCTCTTGAGCTGCAGTTGCAACCAAATTCTTGGCAGAACCTTCACCGAGTACAATTCCCTGAATCATACTGTTCATCACTGTCTGCAGAGATTTGTATTCGACAAACAGTGGTTCTGGACCACCTGATCCAATCGGCTCAACAAAAACGCTCCAATACGAAGAATTAACGTAGTACGGATTAGCGACCATTCCTTCATACTTCATGATCGGAGTCAAACCCCAACTTGAATCAAGGTCGTACTGTGCATCCCCTGAAGAAAGTGCTCGTGCGAGTTCCATTGCTACATCTTCATGACCGGTACCTTTGAAGACCGCAAGTGAATCCGTAATCAACAGAGTTCCATTTGTCCCGCTTGGACCGGAAGGAATTGGAACGGCAATGGTTTTCAGCGTCTTTTTGTGCTGTCCTCCGCCCCATGGTCCATCGATGTACATGGCCACTTTTTCGTCATTAAAGAGGTCTTTAAGTTGTGATCTCTCAAATGCAGTTGGACCTTCCTGGGCAACACTTACTAACTTACCATAAAATTCAAGTGTTTCTACTGCTTCAGGACTGTTCAACGTGATTTTGTTTGTTTTTGAATCAATTACCTGTCCACCGTTGCTGTAAAGGTAGTTCAGGAACTGGTGCATGGTATTATCAAAATCCTTGGCTGCAAGACCGACTCCGGCAATACCGAGTTTATCTTTGACAGTCTTTGCCATTTGATACATACCTTCCCAGGTATGGGGTTGCACACACTGCATTCCTGCTTTTTCTATCAGACCGCAGTTGATAAACAGTGCTTTCGTTGAGAACGCATGAGGAAAACCCCAGAACTTACCCTCGTAGCTGACTGTATTCAAGATACCCGGTTGATAATTTGCCTGATCTGCTTCCGGAATAGTTACTGAGACAATCAGATTATTTTTAGCCAATTGCTTCAATGTTCTGGAACCCATGTATGAGAGACTCACGGGGTCACCTGCTGCCGCAAGTGTCATTGACTTGTCCTGACAAGTTCCCCACGGAACTGCTTCCATATTTACTTTTACGCCAGAATGACTGGCCTGAAAGGCATCGATCACTTTTTGATCTGCCGCACGTACTTCACCTCCGCACATGATAAATCTTAGCTCCTGAGCCTGGATTTGAAATAAACCCATTAACAGAAACAGACTTGCACCAATCAGCGAAATTCGCTGTATTTTTTTCAACATCTTCATATTCACCTTTGTTGTTAGAAATAATGGTCCTGAGACCGTGATTAGTTCACGTTTTTTACCTTTTCAGAATATCAATTATAAAAACAAATCAAAACGCGAGTTAAGTTTGTATTCACCTTTGTTAGTAGATGACACTATTATCAATTATCAATTGTCACAGCACCTCCTCTTTTATTTAGTTTGAAACATATTGTTTGACCCATATTTGCAAAACAGGCGTACTTCACCCCTTTATTGCACCTTTGGTTAAGCCTTCAACGAGATAGCGTTGCAGGAACAGAAAAATCAATAACACCGGTATAATCCCCACAATACTTGCGGCCATCAACTGATTCCAGATTACACTCTGATAGCCGACAAATTCAAATATCCCCGCAGGAAGAGGCATGTATTCTCTTTTTTGATTGAATGTAATTGCAAAAAGAAATTGCTGTGCATAAGCTCCAATGAATGTGGCAACTCCAACCACAATCAAGCCGGGAACAGCAAGTGGTATCACTACTTTCCGCAGAATATATATGCGGGACGCACCGTCAATCCAAGCTGATTCTTCAAGTTCGATCGGTATTTTTTCAAGGTATGACTTCAGCAGCCAGATTCCAGTCGGCACCAAAAATGCCGCACCGGGAACAAACATGGCGGCATATGTGTTAAGTAATCCCATTGAACGCAGTAATTTGTAAAGAGGTATCAACAATACCGCTCCCGCAAACATATTGACTCCAAGAAATAAGCCCAGACTAACTGACTTGCCTTTGAAGTGAAAACGCGCGTATGCATAAGCTGCAGGAATGACAAAGGTCAAACACAGCAATGTCGTTACTGATGCTAAAAAAACACTATTGAAGATGTACCTTCCCAATAGTGGCACTGTTTCCCAAATATCCATATAAGCCTGAAAAGACATGTCATTTGACCAGAACTGATACGGTGATCGGAAAAGGTGTTCCAAAGGTCTTAAAGACGCCATAAACATTTCTAAAAAGGGAAGTAGGATAAAAGTCATAAAGACTGTCACCGCCAGATAGAGACCTATTTTTTGGAGTAGTGTATATTTACCCATATTTATTTTGTCTTATAGCGTTCGTTTATCTTATTCAGCAGAATGAGGTAAAGTAATGAGAATGCAGCTAGCGACAAAACCACCATCAAAGCACGTGTTGCTCCGTAACCGAACTTGTAGTTCGCAATCGCCATTTTGTAAGTGTCAATTATCATGGTGGTGGTGGCTCCTCGAGGTCCGCCCTCAGTCAGGATCCAAATTATTTCAAATGAATTGAAAGTCCAAATCGCAGAAATCAAAGACGTGGTAACGATAACAGGCATAATTTGTGGAATAGTAATGCGGCGAAACCGATACCAGCGTGATGCACCATCGACGTATGCGGCCTCATAAAGGTCTTCCGAAACACTCTGCATGGCTGCAAGGATGAAAATGGCGATCAATGGAGTTCCAATCCAGACATCGGTAACTACTGCCGAATAAAACGCACTTGATTTATACGCCAAAAACTCAAAAGGTCCATCTATAATCCCTAGACGCATCAAAACTCCAGCAAGAATGCCAAAATGACCATTGTATAACCAGAGCCAACCAATACATCCGATGGCCATTGGAACAATCCAAGGCGGCATTACCATAACTCTAAATGCTGCTCTTCCTCGAATTTTTGCGTTCAATAATAATGCTCCAACAGTTCCTATCACCATTTTTAACAGGACTGATAAAAACATCCAGTAGAAAGTCCTACCTACAATGCTTGGATATTTTCGGCTATTCAGAAGTTTTTCATAATTCTCCCAGCCAATGTATTGTTCACCACCCAAGCCTGCATTTGTAAATGAGAGCCGAATAGTTTCCAGTAGTGGCCAGCCTACAATGAGAAACATGTAAAGTGCCGCAGGAGTAATTAGCAGCCAGACAAAGAGTGTACGCGAACGCAACAATTCACTCCATTTTGAAAAGGGGTTTGAGATTTTGGGAATCACTGTCATAAATTAGCTAAAATATTATTGCTTATAATCAGTTCAGTT
>NYXK01000232.1 GCA_002685535.1 Deltaproteobacteria bacterium | reverse complement strand
GATACAGAAGCTAATTGCTGAGGAGAGAAGGGTTCTTCTTTCCCCTGAATAAGGCTATTTATACAGGGGGTTACACAAGCTACGCACGGGCCATTACACTGCGCTCCGGGCGTAAACCCTTAAGATCTTTTCCAATTAGCTCTATTCTTCTCCAGTAAGATTTTGGGCGAGAAGACTTACCCTTTCAATCCTGATCGCAAATTTGTATTTCCCAAGGACCTTGAATAGTACCTGTGCTTCGCGAACCCCGATACGTTCCACAACAAGTAGGGTCCTACAAGTGCTTTCCGTAGAGTTGCCCAGACCTGCTCGCGGGACCCCGGATCGCAACTAGGGACTCTAACAGACCTTCTTGCCCCTCATCTTCGATCAAAGCTAGGCTTCAGATGACTCCCTAACTCTTGGAGAGAAAACCTCGTCCGTCAGCAAATGGTTGAAGTTCCGACCTCACTCACCTGGTGCCAGCACCCCCAACCACACGCACACGTCCGCCTGAAGCGCCCGAAGACGCGCCAAAAACACCAAATCCCTGTCTCAAAGCATGGAAGTACGACCTTGTATCTGGATGCGGGGTCAGCAAGTACTTGGGCAAATGAAATGTTGGGAGGGGATGGTGGAGCCGGGAACTTACCAAACAAACAACAAGAGAAAGATCGAACAGGGAAGTGAGTGCACATCTAGAGGCACAGCCTTGAAGCACGACTTCCCACGAAGTTGCCAGAGAGCGCCGCCTGAGTAAGTCCTGGCTTGGGGGTATCGCCTACATGGAAGTTGCGGCACCTGCTGTGTGATGCAGTTGTGCAGCGCTCAATCCATGACCACATCCCAAATTGTTCGATGTGGTGCATAGATGAATGTTTGTTTGTATGTTGGCGCGGACTACATGTTGTGATGGCAGGCATCGGCACTCTGAATGTCAAGTTCCACATGTGATGAAGGGCAGTCTGACTTCTGGGCTCAGTGACAGTGGGCAGTCAATGCGTGCCGTGGAGAATGATGTAGAAGCGATGCGTACTCTCTTTGACTGAGAAGCATGCTGAGAGAAGATGACGAAGTGCGAAGATGGCTAATTCAAGCACCTGTGATTCTCTTGATCCCGGCTCCTTCCTTCTATCCATCATTCTCGCCTCAGTCACAATTGGACAAGGGGTGGCCAGCCCCTCATTTGATCATGACCAAGGCTTGAAAGATGTCAAAAATTCCAGAGTGTGATGGTGTGGGTGCTGACAGAAAACTCGGAGTCGGATATTGACTTTGAGGATGAGCTAAGCGAGGTGGGTGGATGTGCATGGCTGGCATGAGGCAAGAAGAGACTGCGAGAAGTTAGTGTAATGATGTGGGAAGGGAATAGTTGTGGGTGGGTACATTGACCATTCAATCCTGATTCGAAGACCATTGCCAACTTGATGTCGTAGAGGATGATTGTTGCAAAGTGGCTATGGCGTTGTGAGTGGATGTTTCATCTGAACTTGAGACGAACGAGCACTGGTCAGGTGACAGAAGGGATGCCTCCGGTGAAGGCACTCTGTCCTTAGATGTTGCCAGTGAATGAACAGAGCTATCAAGGTAGAGGCATGCTCACAACTTACCAGAAAAGCATTGCTTCTGAGACTCGGAGTTTAGATACGGAGCACTTGTTGAGAGAGACGTGGTGGACTTTGAGAGTGTTAGACACAGCCCAAGGTAAGAGGAAGAGGAAGGACTTACATGACATGAAGTCATCTTCAATTTATGACTCATACGAGCTTGAGGTTGAAGCTTGATGGTGAAGCTTGGATAGAAGCTGGAGAGCATAATGGTGGGACGCGTTGATCTGGTACAGGGTCAGGCCAAGTTCAAGGGATGAAAGAACAGGTGAGCTTTACACATCATGAACTCATCCAGCACTCATCACTTGTGTAAGCTTGGTCATGGATGGAGAGATGTTGGTCCATCTCTTGAAGGATGGACCTTGATCTATATTTAAGTTAGGCCATGAGCACAACATCAAGGTGGAAGAGCAAGACCTACATGACATCAAATCACATGACAGCTATGATGAAAGCAGAACATGAAGTCTCAACCTCCCAAGCACGAAGATGAAGACACTTCAAGATGTCCCAGTGATGCGCTGCAGAATTATAGAAGTGCAGTATGGAACACGAACGAGCAGGAAGCACGTTGCTCGCACGAAGCTGGAGAGCAACAGAGCAGGAAAGCTCCCATGGTCTTTGAAGTGGACAACGCTCTGCAAATTCCGCCTGGTGGTCATATTCACGCTTACAGAGGTCAGGCTAGTAATCGCAGTTGCTCGTGTGTTGGTTATACGTCTGAGTACATGGAGGGAAGGTTGTTCGTGACAGTAGACTAAGAGAACAATCATCGTTAGTATGGATGAAAGTTGAAGTTGAAGATCAAGATGGTATACAGTTGAAAAGAAGGTAGTGGAAAGCAATACGGACAGATGGGAGAACCAATTATGGCTTGTAGTTTGGTGGGACCATGCTAAATTGAAGGTGATGCTGTGGAGGAGGTGGAAGGGGAGCCAACAGACGCGACCACCGCTTCAAACCAGACGCGATTGACGCGTTGATACTGGCCTCCAAGGGATGTAATGCGTGCAGGGAAGACAGAAGAAAGTTCAATTGATACTTTACATACCTCAACATGTAATGCTTCAAGAGACCCACGGTATACTTGTGATGCGAGGTTGGGGTGGTGATGGAGGAAGTTGGAGTTGCGGGGAGGAGGAGGTCTGGTGGAAAAGAAGCTCACAATTTATCTCCCTGCGAAGGAGCTCTGAGAATCGCGATCACCGCGCTAGTGTGGCTTATCTGATCTTATCTTTTGGAAAGACTTTTCTCGCTTGATTGCTGCTTTCTGTTTGGCTGGAGTGACAAGGCTGAGTGTGAGAAGCTCGTCATGACCACCCCTGCCGCGATATTCTTTCCACCAGACAGGGGTGAAACAAAGAGCTTGAAGGAGAGAAAAATTTGAGTATGACTAATCTACTCCAACTCATCCTCTTCATCGTCTATAGATGCTTGCTAGGGCTGATACTCCCCAATCTAGAACTTTCTCTTCATCACGTGGATATATCTGGCAGATTCTGGCTTCTGAGCTTGGGAAGGCCGAGCCTGAGTTTGCCTGTAGTGAATTTCTCTGAAGCAGAGTACGAGTACCAACGACTGGTCAGTGCTGTGGCCGGTCCAGTGTTGATGTAATGCCTTGCCACATGGGCGTTCACGGTCGTTGGGTCCTTCCACTTGGCGAAGCAGAACACTTCGGTAGGAAGGAGAAATCATGGTTGGATTGTAAGATATGAGTGCCGTGGTACATGACTTGATGCTATAATGCTCTTTGGGAAATTGATTTATAGTGCCATTGAACTTCACCCTGATCTTTTTAGAAGGAATGTTCCAAGACCAGCGAGCTACTAGTTCTATCATGCCGTGATCCGGCCTTGTGCACCGCCAAAGAGTCTTTAAATATTCTATTTGACAGGCCTAAAGACACGATCTTCTCGATCTGACTGTTTGGGTACCATTTTGGGGAAGGAGACCTGTCTTGTGTGGAGACGCTGGATTGAGCATACCAAAACAATGAATCTCGCTTAATTGCCAAGAAGACAACATAGGCCCAAGAAATGCTCTCTTCCCAGATGATCCTTCACAACGAGAAGGTTGCTAGAAGAGGAGTAAGGAAGACATTTTAATGTATCAGAGGTTCTGTCTCGAGGCAAAAGCAAGTATTAACAGAGCCTCCCCAAACCGTAGACTGATATCGTACCGGGGCATGTAGCATGCTTATCATGCGAGGCTCGACGTTTAGAAGCACGGGCACATTATTCGCACCTCAATCTACCTCAGACTCTATTCCTCCGCCCAAATCAAACATATCAGAGATGACTTCGCTCAATTGGGGATCTTCCGTTTTGCAGATGTTCACGTGAAGTGCATGTGACCAGAGTCAACTGAAAAGACGTCCCCTAGAATCTCGTAAGTTGTTAAAACCGCCACGTTCGATTTCAAAGTTTCAATCCCATCGGAGTTCTTGGGGAGAATGGGTTTCTACTGATGAGTAAACAGCCACCTGGAGCATCGCGACTACCGACAACCTCGGAACGGTAACCCGAAACGGCCAAGTCTGTGTTGTTACCGAGCCACATCACCACCACACAAATCAGCACACTCAACCACACAAGTCCTTGGGTCCTAGCGGCATTCAGACATGGCATGGATATCGTACAGAACTACCTGGTCTGGTAAAAGGTGTTTACTGATCCAGGAGAGATTTCTATGTTCCTGCTAAGTGTGTGAGGAACAGGGTTCATGCTTAGAAATCAGATCCACATTTGTTTCTTTGAGTTGTCTCTGCGAACTGCAAACTCCGAAACGAAGTACAGCGATGGGAAGAACTTATACGTAATACTACTTGTGGTGGAGATAATATAAAGAGTGATTGCGCTGCAATATTTGAGTGATCTTGCGATTCAATTTCTTTCATATCTCTAGTGCATGCCCTCCCAATAATTCGTGGCTTTCCGTCCCACTCTTGCTTCCCGTCTCGTCTCAATACTCGACAGCACGATATCCCCTTCCATACTTCATATCAATCGCGAATATGTCGCTTCCAGAAAGTAACGGTAAGACCATCCTGGTCACAGGAATCAACGGCTACATCGCGAGTGTCCTCGGTCTGGACCTTCTCTCAAAAGGCTACAGCCTTCGCGGAACATCACGACGAGCAGCTTCAGCTGCATCTCTCCTCCAAGGACCATTCGCACCTTATGCAGATCGTGTCACGATCTTTGAAGTGCCAGACATGACGATAGATGGCGCCTTCGACGAAGCTGCGAAAGGTATCATATCTCAGACTCAACCCATACCCTCAAATTCCAGATATCGAAGCACGCGCTAATTCATATCTCTAGGCGTCGATGGCATATTCCATACCGCATCACCGATCAACTTTTCGTTAACAGACTACTCACATTTCATCACGCCAGCCAAACGAGGTAATCAAGTAATCCTAGATTCAGCTCTCAAAACCGGTCCACAACTCTCATCCGTCGTCATCACCTCCTCAGCAGCAGCTGTATTCGACGCCAGTAAGCCAGTTGGAACCGTATTCACAGAATCCGACTTCGCGACTTCGGCATTGGAGAGAGCGGAGAAGGACAAGGCTGAAGGCCTGAAGACGCCACCCGGGGTGTTATATAGTGCGAGTAAGGCGGCGGCGGAGAAGGAGGTTTGGCGATGGAGAGACGAACACAAGGTAAATCTCATCAGTCTCCTATTTCTGTGACCAAGAAGCTCACATTTATTCCAGCCTACCTTCGCCATCTCAACAATCAATCCCTCCGTGGTAATTGGGCCCCCGGTCTACGTCCCCAGCTCCGGAACCCAGCTAAACGAAACCCTCAAACCACTGTTCTCCATCCTCTCCGGCTCCGCCAAAGAAGTCGGTCCCAACATCGGCAGCGGCGGTTTCGTCGACGTCCGTGACGTGTCAACCCTGCATATCTGGGCGTACGAGAACGCTTCCAAAGCAGACGGCGAGCGGTTCTGTGCTTGTCAGGGCTTCGGTCCGTTGCAGGCTGTGGCGGATATTCTGAGGAGGGAATATAAGGGAACGAGTATTGGAGCGAAGATCCCTGTGGGAGAGCCAGGGAAGGGATATCAAGGGTACGATGAGAGTACCGGGAGGATTGTGGAGTTGGAATATGAGGAGGGGAAATCGAGGGTTGACGGGGGGAAGGCGGAGGGCGTGACGGGATTGAAGTATATTGATTTCGAAAAGAGTGTTTTAGATACTGCAAAGGTTCTGGAGGCGTTGCTTTAGATGGGAGGGTTGAAGATAGGCGCCAGGCATAGGAAAATCCTAGTGGAAATGCCGCATGTAAATCGTTATGCTTGCCATGTCTTAATTTCAATGTCCAGACAACTGACGGCCATCCAGTGGTATGTCGCTGTCGAAGCGGGTCTACGAATACAGCAATATTAATTGCCTCTGTTCCGAAAACCTTGAGAAGGGAGAGCTGCATACTTCTCCTCCTTCCCAGGATCTCTCCATACGTCCCTCGGAGCAGACACGAACCACATTCCCTGTGACGCCGTCAATTATCCCCTCCACACATGCCCTAACCGTAGACTCGGGATCCGTCTTATACAGCCTCGTCAGCTTCGCCGAAGCACCTGCATCTGCATCTCCATTTCGCGTATATAAGGCCTGACTACTTGCAGCAACTTTCTTTCTCTCATTATCAAACCACTGCTTCACCTGTTTCAGTTCCAGACCTGTTGCATGTGCAAGCAGAATGCTTTCGCCTGGTTTTGGGTATGGATCTGAGGAAAAGCTGGAACGCAGGAGAGAGAGTTACTGGGGCGATTTGCGCTTTGCGCGTTGCGCGGAGGCGATAAGTGCTTGAACAGTTGCGGTTGGCCAAGTATCTGTGTGTTTATGAGGCTGAACAAGGGGAGATAGAACAGCGTAGAACACATGAGTGACCCACGAAATGAAAGGTTGGTGATGGCTATGACATATGTAGGAGTTGAGATAGACATACTGGCCAACAGCGGTAGGATGGAACTAGTCACCAAGTCAGCAACTTAAGATTTACAATGCCTACCTACTGCTGTCTCAAGAAACAGATCATTTTCACAAAGTCGCTCCAAACAAGCCCAAGCCAAAGTCGGATTTTTATCCAGATTCAAAAGTCCTCGACCAGAAAACGAAAATGAAAAAGGTTAAAAAAAAACCTCAGCCTCGGTCCAACATCCCAGCACCGCAAAGTAATTCTCCTTGTCTGATTCTTGTCCACCGGCATGCACGGATCATTTCAGCTCCAACTCATATATTCAGCATATGCACTCTCTACAATGACCAATTGGGCAGGCGTAAAGTGTGAAGGCATTTTCGAAACTCGTCCAAACTCTAAAATAAATCAACCTTTCCTTGAGATGAGATTCGAAATTTGTGCAAAGAGAGAGATGCACTTCAGAATATAAGGCCAGGTTGACGCGTCGTGGAAATAACCCGTGGGACCAAGGACACGAGAACCCGTGATGAAGCGGACCCCTGCATCTCCCCAGCTCCCCTTCCTGTCGGCAGCGAAGGGGAAGTTCTGCTATCCAGGTCTTGCCAGCCCACCGTAATATTCAACATCGCTCATTCCACATCTCACGATACGGCTTAGAAACCCCTCAGTGTCCAGCCTCCACAGCAATTTACGGCACCATAACCAGTCAAGATGGTCCTCTCTTTCATATTGATCCAGAATCGGCAGTACGTGTCTCCATTCCCATTGCCTTGGGCCTGCATGCTGGATATCTATCACATTGCAAACAAATGCCCTTGTCCGGGTAGCCACAGCTTCGAAGTCCAGCTTCGGAAGAGCATTGAAACCATTCCGAATTCTGCTGATACAGCACAAGAAGTGATCACTGACAGAATTGAACAGAGGTAAAACCCGCCTAGCAAAATGGTACGCGCCATACAACGACGAAGAGAAGATCAAGCTTAAGGGCGAGGTACTTAACCCTTCCCCCAGCAAGTGCTTTCAACACAGCTAACTCTCACTCTCCCAGGTCCACCGCCTCGTCGCACCCCGCGATCAAAAATACCAATCCAACTTCGTCGAGTTCCGCAACAACAAGATCGTCTACCGGCGCTACGCAGGCCTCTTCTTCTGCGTCTGCGTCGACGCCAATGATAACGAGCTGGCGTATCTGGAGGCTATACACTTCTTCGTTGAGGTCCTGGATAGCTTCTTTGGGAATGTGTGTGAGCTGGATTTGGTGTTTAATTTCTACAAGGTATGTGAGTATGTTTTGGTGGGAGTTGGATCTTGGGGGTGGGCAGAAAGCTCGGAATAAAGGAGTGCAGTAGCTGGACTGGAAGTTATGGGGGAAAAGGGGCGTTGAGAACGGCACAGCCAGGCTAACATATCCAACAACTACAGGTCTACGCCATCCTCGACGAAGTCTTCCTCGCGGGCGAAATCGAAGAGACGAGCAAACAAGTCGTGCTTACACGATTAGAGCACCTCGATAAACTAGAATGATACCACCAAATATCTCAACACGGACAACCAGGAAGGAAAGAGACAGACGCACAAGAAGAGAGTTGGGGGAAGATTGATTGGCTTGGCTTCCAAGCCTTATTCCTAGAGCCGCGATACTTGCGAAAGGGCATTTACATGGAACGAATGAGAAGATCTGAATGGGCGAAGGGCAAAGTGGCTGATGGGAGAAAAGAGCAGAGATGAGGTGGAATGGGAAAGACACGATAGGGCTGGGCAGTTAGGCGGCTATCCAGGAATCAGGAGCAGAATTACACGGGCGTGGCATAGCATATGACGGAGTACGGCGTCAGAGCAGGAAACAGGAGGCAGGACTTCGTAACAGCAATTTCAGCAATGCTGACATAGCAAGGCAATCATCGAAGGGCATGACAAGTCCTTTACTTCCCAGGACTTCTCTTCCATACACTCACTGGCTTCAAGTCGTCCTTCCAGCTCACAGCAGGTCAGCGACAAAGGTATGTACGGAAGACACGGAAGGGCAGCGAATGATCCGAATTCGCCGGCGCAAAGATATGCCATGCTAAGAACTCCTGCTGTGGCAAAAATGCAACGATGTCGACCTGATTGGGCGCTGGAGTACGTGCAGAAGCAAACACCATTGAACTCCATGCGCCACACACTAAACGACTCAGACATATTCTCCTCCATCCTGGTAAATCCGCCATTTCTCTCGTATGCATGCATTCAGAAGCGTTTTATTCGATTGGAATTGAAGCCTCGCTGGTCATATCCGCGCTCGCATGTTCTGATTCCCATTGCTTCACACTGTCCTACGACCGTCCTGCTGCGAATCATCCCCTAGTTATGCTATTGCCGCATCTCCAGATCCCCCATTCGCATTGTCACTCTCTCCTCTCAGCTCCTTCACATCGCGCTCTGACTTCTCCTTGATCTCCTTCTGCTTCTCTGCATCCTTCGCAAGAATCTTAACAAGATCTTGAGGAACAGGCGTAGAAAGCTTGAAATTCGTCGAGAAGCTCTTCAAAGCTTGGACTTCCGCAGGGTCGCGCTCTCCTCGTGCTCTGCTCATTCGGACTGATTCGGCATTGCGTCGCTGCTGGGCGGCGAAGCCTTGGAAAGCGCTGGCTACATCTCTGCGATCGGTTTCTTGCCGTGAATTGAAGTGGACCGTTCGTGTAGTGGAAGGGGCGGGCGTCGTGTTTTCGGAATCTGAGTTCATGTTTGTGTCTGTGTTATTGGAGGCCATTGCGTCTCCTTGGGACTGGAGTGGGCTGGAAGTTTGAAGAGGATTGTTTGTGCGTGTGAAGCTGGAGAGATGGCTGCGAAATCTTTCTTCTTCGTCAGACGTCATTTCGTTGGTCTTGGTCTGGTCGTAGTCACAAGCGCCATCATATTGCATCGTCATTTCTTCGTCGTAGGCTACTGGTGTAAGTCGACCAAACTCCAGTTCTGATGGTGACCTAGCAATAGTGAGCAGGCAGTCTCCCGTGGTGTCGGGACGCACTCACCCCGTCTTAAACTGCTGTCTGCGCACTTTATCGGCCTCTCTCCACATCTCTTGAGCAGTTTTGCGGCTCTTGATAACATTCACCACCTCGTTCATCTCTGGGTGTTTTCGCATAAGGTTCTGGACGAAAGGTGAATATTCCTTGCGGGGTCTGGAAAACGGTTCGTCGATGTCCATGTCGTCAATGCTTTCGTTGTCAGATATCATTGACCCAGGCGATAATCCGATCGGTCGAAGTGCGAAGCCCATGGATGGTGTAGACTTCCGTGGTTGGTGAGAAATGTGATCCGCGTATCCATTCATCCCTGTCTCATTGCCTTGCTCCATGTCCTCGTCGCTATGGGTGTAGTGCCGGTGTGGACTTCTGATGCGGTCGTATCTCTCCCGGTTCTGAATCTCTGGACCCGATTCCTGGCTCTCTCGTCGTGCCTTCTTTTGTGCATGAATTGTTCTCGAAGTCGGGCTGTCAAATGAGGTAGCATCGTAATTTGGAAGACCTCTCTTGCGATCACTGCTGCGTTGCGCGGTGCTCTCTCGAATCATATCGCCAATATCGTCTGACTGTTCATGGAAGAGCCTTCTCTTCTCGTCTTCGAGTTCTTGCACCTTATCGATCAACTCTTTCTTCTTTGTTGAGGTTGGAGTATTCATGGCGGAGCTACTTGACGAGTATGCTGTTGATCGGCCTTCTATTCGCCTTTCGTGCCTCTCGCGCTCTCTTTCTCGTTGGGCTTTGCCTTCCCTCTCCCACTCGTCTTGTCGCGAAGTGCCTCCTTTTGGGGGTGTTGTGATACCTCTTGCCTTGCGCTTTTGGATAATTGAGTAAGGATCGGTGTTTTGAGGGCAAAGCGACTTGAAATGATCTCCTCTCTTGCGGCAAATCTCGCACGTATAGTTCTCGTCTGGAGGCTTATCGTAGCTTAGATCTAGATTGGTTGGACAGACTTGGAGGTAATGCCCTGTAAATTAAATCAGTCTGTGACTTCGAGTTATGGCATTTGATTGAAATTAAATTTCGAAGCAAATCTTGGGGGTCTTGAAAACATACTCGGTAATTCACACCGATTACACACATAGTTTCGCGGTGGTGGACCATCAAACTTCGCCTGCTCGTCAAACTTCCTGCTTCTAGGACTCTCTTGCCGCGAATCCTCCCACATCTCGCTCCACGAATCCCTCTCCCTGTCCTCTCTCCTATGTCTTTCCCTCGGATCAGCATCCCGTCTCGAGCTCGACTCAGGCCTATACAAGTCCCCAATCCTATCCCTCTCCTTCTCCCTGTTTCTGTACGATTTCCTCTCCCCTAGCGCCTTCGGATCGTCCTCAAACGCCTTCCTGACCTCACTTTCCGACGGCATCAACCTCCCCCTCTTCATCTCCCTCTCCATCTCCACCTCCGTCTTCCACCTCTCCCTATCTCTCTTCCACCTCCTCACCTCCTCCACAACCTGCCTAACACCAAACCCCTTCGAAGCCAAACTCTGGCACCAATGCATAACCGTATTACTCCAATGCTCCGTCCTACTCGACGGTTTCTGGCGGTGAACCTCCAGCCAGCGTAAGTAGATTGAGAACATTGCACGTGTTGATGTGGATGCTGGGAGACGCTTTGAGAGTTCGCGCTGCGAGAGGTTGAATAGTGCGCTGTTTGATACATGGTCTGGGTCTGTGATGAGATCTTCCCGACTGGGTGCCATTTTTCGGGGATGTTGCCCTGAAGATGACATGTTCTGGTGGAAATTCGATCTTGAGACGATACAGATGGAGGTTCAAGTGAGTGAATGCTGTTGTGGAGTTTTTGAGGGAAGGAGGGAGGGAGGGAGTTCCAAGATAGGCAGCTAAGCGAGGCGGTTGTGCTTTTTCTTGTTTGAGTTGACTGACGGTCTAGTTGTGATGTTCAAGTAGGCGAATTGGATATATCGAACCCACGGGCGAATATTTTGGGAGGGGTGGTCCATCTTGCTTGTCGTCGTGGGTTTTGAGGTGCTTACATAGAAAGTTGCGGACCACGGTGAAACCATGTGAAGAGCAAACGGAAGTCTGCCTTGTCACACATCACATATCTGGAGGGTCCATCTCACGGCTTCTTGCATATGTGGCGTAACTAACTCAAGGGAGGAATCAATCGGAAAGATGGATATTCAATTCTGATCCATTTTCGAATGTTTTATGTTTGGATGTCGTTGAAGACACTCCCAACTAAGGACAATGGGAATCATCTCTTATATTGCTCTATCTTCGGACTCTTTTCTATGAAACCACCGCATTCGCTTCATTCTCTTTCTTTTCTTCTAGACTCCCATTTGTAATGTCTGACTGTGAGTGAACGTGCTTTAGAACATCCCTTATCTCTTCTAGGAACCTCGTGACCTCCTCTTTAGTTCCAACTGTGATTCTCACACAGCCCAAGCAACCGTGCTCTTTCCCTCTAAATCTAACCACTACACCTCTAGTCTGTGCCAGCGTCTCGTACACCTTCAATGCAGTTGCATTGCTAGGATTTCCTTTCGAATCCAGGATCTCGACCAACAAGAAATTGCTTGCTGTTCCGCCACGAAATCTCCCTATACCCTCAATCTTTGGGAGCTCCTGCAGCAGCCTATCTCTCTGCTCGATAATCTGCTCCTTCTTGGATGTCATGATCCGTAGATTTTGTGGCGACAACGCTGACATAGCAATCTCACTCGTTGGGTTGCTGATGTTATACGGCGCCTTTAAATTGTTCAGTAACGAAGCAATCGGAGGCGACGTAAATGCAGCACCCAACCGAATACCAGCCAGCCCGAATGCCTTAGAAAGTGTTTGCATCACGACCAGGTTCGGCCATTCCGCTACCCATTCCGCCAGTGACGAACCTTCCGGCGCAAAGTCAATATATGCCTCATCCAGAACAACAACTCCATTCCACGTTGGATGCTCAAGCACCTGCTGTAAATCCTCCTTCTTGATCAAAGACCCCGTGGGGTTACCCGGCGAGCAAATATATATGATCTTGATATTCGTGGCTTCAGGAGAGGAGAGTGTAGATGTGATTGCCGGTACGTCGACCGCGAATTCTGGAGCAGGGAGGAGGGGGACTTTGACCAGTCCAATATCGTTCACTTGCGCAGATACAGAGTACATTCCATATGTCGGCGGACATACCAGAATTTTATCTTTTCCAGGCACGCAGAAACAGCGCAGCAGCGCATCAATTGCCTCGTCGCTTCCAACTCCTACAAACAGGTTCTCGGGTGTGATGGTCTTGGGTGTGTGGGCGTGAGTATTTCGTAGGTTGCATAGCAGCTGCTTCAAAGGGTGCTGGTGGGGATCTGGATACCGGTTCAGACCGTAAAGGTCAACTTGCGCATCGCTCGTATCCTTCCTATTCTTGCTAATCGGTAGCGGAATAGCTGGTCCAAAGGCGTTTTCGTTGGCATCGAGGAGGATATTCGTTCCATCGTCTTTGTAGTCACTGCGGGGTGAGTCAGTGCTCAATCAATGCTACGAATTGGAAATTGATTCTCACTCTCTTGCGCAGCGATATGGTTCCAGTGCAAGGATATTTGGACGAGCACATGTCTGCAAGTTGAATGGGGACTTTACTCCAGGCATTTTGAGGTGGTGCTGAGGAATTGTTCAAGATGTTGTTGTTTCGATGGAGGGGCTGGAACTTTTTGAAGCTTGAAAGTCCGAGAACGGGAGGGGACATTGGACGTGGACAAGGGTCATCATTCAGCCAATCAGACACGAGACTTGGCAATGTCATTTTTGATATCTGACCCTTTTTGTATTCTTTCATCTCCATCTTTTGAATGTCATCTAGACAATCAAACTCTTCTATCAACTTTACGATGCATCACTTCCTTCTTAGATGCAGATGGTACACCAGACTACCAAGGCAAAAGTCCGTCCTTGAAGTCAAACAACTTCCCACCGTGCGACTTTTTGGTAGCAACATCAATCAACTCCACCACTCCGCGGCATGAATCTTCTACTTCCACAATCGCCTCTTGCATACCAAAGAATTGAGCACCCGCATTGCCCAGCTCAGTCTTGGCGAAGCCTGGATTGATCACGAAAGCAGTCAACTTCTCCTCTTCCGCATCCATTCTTTTGGTAAGCCAATGTACTGCAGCTTTAGATGTTCCGTAGGCAGCGTTGGGAATCGGTGGTTGGGTCCTACAAATAGCAGTCAACAAACATTTCTGTATACCACGCAAACAAGGTTTGTGCCTTACTATGCACTAGTCAGTCACCATGAACAACACCTAGTATAACCCCGAGGAAGGGTAAACTCACCTCAAGACATCCTGCGATAGATCCAATGGTCGCAAACTTCGGCTGTTCAGCTTCCAATAGCAACGGCAAAGTAGCCTGATACAACCAAACAACACCAAACACGTTCGGCACAAAATGGCCCTGTAAATCCTCAATCTTCAGATCCGACACTTTCGGCCATATGTAAGAGACACCAGCATTGGCGATCACGATGTCGATATGGTCGATGCCTTGAGATGTGAGAGTGTTGACGGCCGCGAGAGCGTCTGTATCGATTGATGCATCGACTTTGACGACGATAAGACGACTTCCCGAGCCAGTAGGTAGGCTAGCAAGTGCTTTTGATGCTGCATTCTCGGGGTCGCGGTTTGCGGCGATGACAGTGTGGTTGGGCTTGGCGAGGTAGAGCTCAAGAAGACCTTTTCCAATTCCTCTATTCGCACCACTGATCAGAACAATGGTTGAAGTCATGGCTGTGAGGAGAGATTCGAATCCTTTATGACTTCTCAGAGCGGACGGGTAGGAATTGAATGTTTGATACATTGATTCGCAAGCATCGCAGCTATTTATTAAGTGACCAGCTGCCAGGGAACGGGCACATTGTCTCTCCGTCCCATGCTTGGTCATGATCCAAAATTCTATCTCAGTTCAATTGTACTTTCATACATGCGCATCCTTGTCATCACTGTACACGCAGTTCTGACGTTCACTTTCTTGCACGTTCCCACAACCGACGCTAGTTTCTGACACTTTCTGACAATCTGGAGGGGAGTGCTAGAATGACGAATCATGTCATCTCCTCTGAATCCCTCCATTTGACAAAGCAGCAGTCTTGAAGGACTTTCTGCTTGGCAATATCACGATATGGACCTTGATACTCTCCGAGCGATGTTGAAGGTGTGCCGTGTCAAGTGACTGGCGCTTTGGAGCATGCGGTGATTGATGCGAAGGTTCTGTGTGGTCGACACATCTCAAGTACACTCGAGACTGCATACGGCCGTATCTTTGAATAGAGATGTACCATACCGTTAAGAAATTAGGATACTTTCCTGCTCGCTGGTGGTTCTGATGGGGTTTTTGATACGCTCGCGCTTTAACCGTAGTGAATCACTTACGATCTTCTTCCTGGCAGTGGGAATGGATATCTCTTTTTCCTCCCATTCAGTGATTCAAAATCTCAAAAAATCCGTGACATCGTCGTCACCAAGTTGGGACTATTTAACAGCTCAATGACTTTCAGACGTGTTCCTCTTTTTCATCAGCATTCTTCATTCCGGGGAACCAAGCGGCAATATCTCATCCATTTCAACATCTCCTTTTATTACTAGTATACTTTAGTTAGCCTCGTAGATATTTTTACCTTATATGAAATATGCTTTAAAACTCATGCTGTGCCTCCGGGCTCTGCTCTTCTGCCTCAAACCAACAGTCCGTCTTCCTGCATACCAACCGCAAATTCTCAGGGACGCATCTGTATCTACAGTATATTCTTCTGCGCTGCAATTTCAGTCAGAACAAGACCAAGCCTATCAACTTGGATATAATGGTATGCCAGTCAATACACCTGGGGATTTAATGAGTACTGACAACTTTCCAGATGCTTTAATCGCCATGGGAAACATGTCCATCCAATATCCTAACGCAGAATCTAAATCCCACAAGCCATCTCGCAACCAGTCTTCCAAATACCACCAAAAGCGCCGCCAAGATCGCCGTCGACGCCACAATAACTGGTCCCGCTCATCAACCACGGAGAGCTCAGATGACGACTCTGATTCCAGCATACACTATTCCTCCAGCAAGGACTCTACCGAGTACGACAACTCTGAACCAACAACTAGAAGACGCTCTGCTCACGCAGCGACTCGCCATTCTTCCAAGAATCCAAATGTCACGAGAAATGCTCAGCTCTACGCAAGACCTCCGTACGCCTACCCTCTTGACCACCCCATGAGCATTCCTGCTCTGCCCTCCACCAACTTCCCACCTCGCAATTCCAACGCTTACACCACCCTTTCGAGCCCCTATCCTACTTCACAATACGTGGTAGCCCCTCAAATTGATGATATTTATCTCGATGTACCTTGCTCCGATTGTCAAGGTATAACACGGCAAGGATCAACACAGGCTGACCGGTTTGGGAACCCGTATGGAGCTGGAGAACCCATCACATGGTGTGTAGGAACAGGTGGGAATGTTGTGCCTGTGGCAGGGGATCCGCGGGAGCGGATACCTGAATACGGATTTGGTTACCTCCTTGGATCCGGGTATCGAGGGGATGGATTTTGAGGAGGTATTACTCCGAAATCGGTGGAGTGGTACGCATGTTCTTTGTAGTTGAAAACGCGCTTTCGGGGGCTGGGAAGGTGTGGTGTTTGTGCGTGTGTCTAGCAATGAAAACGATCTATCATACCTCAGTCGTCTAAAAGAATTGAACGCATCAAATGACTGTTCATTCTCTCAGTACAGAGAATCTCAACATTCTTAAACCCCTCTCCCTCTTTTCCCTCTCCTCCTCACTCAACCACTCAAAGCCCCCTAATTCACTCAACCCTCCACCTCATCCCCGTCTCCTTCCCAACCCTATCCCACATCTTCCCAAAGCTCTCCGCATTATGTCTATACGCCATACCTCCCTCATTAACCACCTGAACATATTCCCCCGCAACCACATTCCCAACCTGTCTCCCCAATACCAAACTTCCTCCCCTCTCACTCAACAACCCCACCAACCTCTTACAAACCTCAACCTGCATCTCAGACCCAAATAAATGCAAAAACGAAGCCCTCCAAATAACATCCACCTTCCCAGCCAATTCAAACAACGCAGACTCAGAGTCGAAAATATCAGCTTCGATGAACGTACTCTTCAGAGTATCCCGATCACGAAAGAGACGGTACCCGAGGTTGAAGAACTCAGAGCGGGGATCGCAACCGTAGAGATTCGACTGAACAGCTCCGTCGTATGCGAGTTTGCGGATCTCTTGACCGAAACAGCAGCCATCGGAGCCGGCTTGAGCTATCGTAGACATGATGGATATCGACGCGAAGTACCCGAACGATTGATAATTTTGGAGGTTTCCAAGAATTTTTAGCTACGAAGGGAGATTTGAATATCTTATAAACTGGCCGTGGGCGGTGTTGCCTTGTGCGGATGAACTTCAATAAGAGGCTTACAATTTTGCAAGCTTGCAAAAGTCGCTTGCGCAGCAGGCAGTAAGCGAAAGTCGGTACGAGTTTGCGAGATTCACTGCACGCAGAAGGCACTATGATTAACAGAACCTAGTCTTGAATCTCTGAAATTGATTAAAAAATAGAAGAAAGGTTTAAGGTGGGGTAAATCAAGATGCCCCGTATTTGTTTGGCTCAGCTCAAGACATTTTAGCGCTAGCCTCAGGCCATGCTTTGCAAAGACCGGGCTGGTGTGAATATGTACTTTCAATCAGGCCGTCTTTGCTTGATCTCAATCGGATTTGAGTAATGTTTGTGTATTTGGAAAGTCTCTCTGTTCTGGCAGATTTGTGAAGGTGTCGAAGGTGATTCACATAAAATCTAGCACATTGTTCTTGCATCTCGTCTCACACCGAAGAAAACCCTTCACTGGAGTTTTGTAAGGATTAGCTTCAATTTCGCAAAGCTGAACTATCTGCCGTGCTGCTGAGTTACGCTGCTGGCTTATCTAGACCAGCATGCTAAAGACGCGGAGCTGGATCAGGATAATGACAGTGACTTAGATCAGACGACACCGCAGGTGGGAATCGCGACCTCGAATTGTCGCACACGTAATCACTAGAATCAAGAAAGTTTGACCGATCGAAAATTCTATCTCTTTACATATGCGGCATCTAAAGAGCAAACTTTGGCCCCGTCGAGGTTTGCAATTTTCCAGCTCTTGTAGAACCTTGGCTGAAAACCTACACCAGCGAACGAGAGAATGACGCCTGGTTCAAGCATTTTCTCAACCTTCAGGCTTTGGTCATGTTATCCGACTACCACATACCTTTCAAGTACGAGTTCGAGGATAATGATAGAGCGAATACCTTGTTCGGAGATAACATGAAGGGTATCTGGAGGAACTCAAGGACAGGTATTAGGTTGAAAGTTATGAACGGACAAGGTATCTACAGTCCAGCGTTCAAGTGTCGTCTCCCAGAGAAGGATCTGGCCGATTTCAGCGTGGGGGAGTGTCGCAGACGTTGGAGAGATGCCAGAACCAAGGATGCGGAGGACAAAGCTGCAGAGTTGAATGCGGCATATGATGCTGCACTTTCTGCGGCTGCTGATCTACAGGTTTGAATGAGATTCTTTACCATTATGCATCTCCTTCACTTGCAGCTGCAAGGTCATGGTTGACTGATAAGATAATACCAAAATCTGGCTTCTCTCTGTATCGATCCACCTCATGAACCTTGTCTCAATGTAGTATTGAAGCAACCCAACGAGGTTAGATGATGTATAATACAATGTCTGTACAATGGTGACACCTCAGTGGCCAAACGTTTCCTGCTAGACTGTCGAGCTTGGCTGAGCGAGGAAGTCATAGTAATGACTACCCAAATGATGGGTACTCTTTGCAACCTTAATTTGGCTTGTTCTATTCGTGAGTGTGAGCGTTGAGATCTAGCTTGAATTTACTAGCGCCCCTGGGTGCGCAAAATCTCGCTAGGCATCAACAATGGAAACGAGATCGAAACAAGCGAGACCACCACCGTAGCTTCAAGTAGGGTCTTTTCGTGGCGTAAACGAAACCTCAAGTCCTTCATCACCTGGAGATTACAACTACAACAATCACGTCAGATGATGATCACAGCTTCGAGAAAAGAGGTTTCGGCCACTGTGTCAGAGACGAACCCTGGATCGAAGCCTTCAATGAAATCGCCACCTGGAACAACCAGGAGATCAGCTTTGACAACGACAAAGATCTACGATCTTGCATCCTCAGACCATCTGACTGATCCTACAGAGGGTGAATCAATGAAAGCTGCCACGTTGAAGTCTGCAATGGCTGCTCCACAAGGAGGATCATCAGGAACCCCTGATTCCTCCCCAGATGACAAGATGGGCAGGATGAGCAAGAGAGTGACCATCTCTGACTATGTTGAATACGAAGGTGAAGGTCAGTACGAAGATGATGAGGGCGAGGATGGGGATGACGAAGGGGATGACGAAGGGTATGACTATGACGAAGATGAGGAGGGATATGAGGGCGACGAGGGGTATGAAGAAGACTGGGACGGATACGACGACTATGAGGACTACGATGAAGAGTACAAGGACGAGTATGATGACGAAGATTACGAGTCGGAGGATTCAGAAGGATGGAACGGTATATACATTCCGATCCATCATTGATCAGATCTAACGCGTCTCCCTAGCTTTCGACCCATGGTTCCTCTGGAACGATCTCGACGGATCGAGGATGGCCAATAACTTCAAGGCTTTCCATGCTCTGAACAGAGATATGGCTCCAGAGCGGCTCAGAAAGAAGATCAACCCTTGCCCATACGCCATACCCTTCGTTATCAAGAAGGAAGCCTCCTGCCCGATGCTGTTTGAAGACTTCCTCGAGCTTCCAGACAATATCCGAGAAAAGATCTGGGAGTACGCTCTACCACAAGAGTCCCGTGTCGTGGCCATCTATCAGCACAGTGGAGCCTACGTTAAGTGTGCCGGATCGGATATCTATACCACTCAAGGATTTGGAGGGAAGAGACCTGTTCTCTTGCGCGTCAATCATGAGGCCCGTGAAGTCGCGAAGAGATTCTACAAGCTGGCTTTCGGTGCTGTTGATGGCAAGCCAAAGTATTTCAACTTCAGCCTCGATGCGTTGCACCTCTGGGGCGTCGATCCTGATTTCATTGAGAGGATGCCCTTCATCAAGGACGACTTGGCTAAGATTCAGAAGCTTGGCATTCACGGCGCAGGTCTTATGACTGATGGAGATCAGTATGCTCGTATTTGCCACTTCACCAGCTTGAAGACTCTTTTGATCGAGAAGCCACACGACCATATCGATACTGCTGCCAAGGACAAGTTCTACGACAAGTTTAAATTTGCTGCCAGTCAGCTGGCTACCCAGATCTCAACACAACAGGCTCAAGCCACCGCCTCGACACGGTCTAGTTTGACAGTTGAGGACATCAATGGAAGCTCGCTGGTCGACGAAGTACCAAAGGCCGACTCGGTCAACAGTGCTACTCTCTCTGAAAAGAGTACTGTTGAAGCTGCAGCTCCAGACGACAGCATAGTAGAGCTGCCAGAAGTTGAAACGTTGATCGACCAGGCTATCGCTGATATATCCATGGATGTCGACACTTTGATTGACGAGGCCATGGTCGATATATCATTTGCGGATGCTGTTCACGTCCAGCCTGCCAAGGTAGTTAACGAGCAAGCGACCACTGAATTGGTCATCGACTTCCGTACATTCATGTATACTTGCTCCAAGATCAAGAGACCAATCAATAACACCATTCTTTCAGATACTGGAAAATCAGCCGGCGAGTCCATTCTCAGCGCTAATTCTACCATCCATCTTGATAGCGATAATAATAACACTTTCGCAGCCTCAAGCATTGGCGACGCCGGCACTGCCAGCGATCATGCCCTTGCTGTACCAGTGAAGGAGAAGGGAGACGTCAAGTCTCATCGTAAAGAGCTTTCTGCCGCTGAATTGACAGACGCTCTTGCGAACGAGGTGGAAGGGGCTGTTAATCATGGACCTTTTGTGGTTGTCTGGCAGAAAGCCGAGGATGTTTTGGAAATTGCCATTATGCCTTCGCAGTGGCCAAAGCGAGTCAACAAGGCCAAGAAATTCGTAAGTTTCCTTTTCAACGCTTTCTATTCGGTCCAAGTCATTGTCTATCTTGCATCTGAGCTACTGATCAAATACTGATTGCACTTTTCATAGTGGAAGTGGAATATGGCGAAGCGTAGAGCCGACGATATCTGGGGTACAGGTGTCTACAGCAACCAAATTCCGAACGACTATGGTCCCCGACCTCCGTTTTCATTCGAAGTACCTGCTCCCCCTCTTTCTCCGCGCTCTGCCGCCGCACGAGCCGCCGCCGAACTAAACAACCCTCTCGCAGTCCGACGCCTTCGGGAGGCTGCCAGCAGCTCCCTCTGCTGTACATGCGTAACCCGTGTTCCGGAAGCTTCGAACAATGCTACTTCTCCCGTTGGTCCTCTCCAAGGCTCTGATGGCGACTATCTTCCTGTCGGCCATCTCGCACCTGCCGAAGTAAAGACTGCAGTCAACGCCATCATCACCAATGCTATCAACCCAAGCCAATACATATCTCCATACAAGTCTTCAGCTACGACCCAAAACATTGCTCCTCCACCTACAGAACATCTTGGTGGAGGAGCCTCTCGTCGCATAGCTCCACGGACAATGCAAAGCAATGCTTTCGCGGGAAATGCCGGCGGAAACAATATTTGCAGAAATTCTCCCTTCACCGAATCTGGCCCCGTTGGAAATAACCAGAGAGGCTTTTCCCAACCTCCAGCGCCATACATTTCTCCATATGCTTCTGTCGCCTCTGTTGTCTCTGGTACCTATAACCTTGATGGGCCTGATCCTATTCGATATGTCTCGCCATACGGACCACCATATGCAAGTGGCACAGGAGGAAGCTTTGGAGTCATTCGTCTGGGCAATCACGGTCGTAGCGGTAGTGCTGGGGGTTCGTCGAATGGTGATAATAGGGGACCTGTCGCTGGACTCATCCCTACACCTCGGTATACGCCAAAGGCTATGGGCAATACTGGTGGAGGTACTGCTTACTATGTCTCGAAATCCTCCCAGGAGGCTAGCAGAGATCGTGGTGGACTGGCTGCTAGAGATAGCTCGAGCGCTCCTCGTGGCGGCTTTGCTGAAGTCGTTGCTGGCTCAAATCAGGGAAGCATTGGTCATGGCTCTACCGCGTTTGCTGCTGATGATGATACTGATACTGAAGAGGAGATCTTATAAGTTCTATCCTCAATGAGCAGAAATACTGAATTGTGCTCAGCGTTTTTCGGGAACTGGGGGCTTCAACGGCACTAGCATATGGAATCAATGGCATTTTATGATCTGTCGATACATGGTCATTCAGGGCAGCAGCGTACGTTTGTGAAGGATTGCAGAGCCAACGACTCCATCTCGTTCTGATCCCGCAGCCAATACCAACAGATGTCAATCAAAACAACCAGTGGTCCGCGTGAGCATCGCCGTCCAACTCGATTAGCGGTAGGTACGGGATCATCCGAGAAAATCGGGTTTTCGCTTCACTTAGTCTGAGGAGGAACTGTTCTGACGATCAGTGGGCCTGTTCCGATTGTAAACAAGCTCGCATGCCACTAGCCTCAAATGAGTTCGATAAGCGATTCAGTAACCCAGTTCAATAAATCCAGGACCACTCACATTTACGGAGTGAAGGCCTCATCTAAACAACGTCGATTGGTAATAAATTCATTGAACTTATGAGAGGTTCATCCCGAGAGTTCGGCCAAGGTTGGTATTTCACTTTCCGAAAAGTGTGATCGTGATAATATCCATGTAGTATTAAGTCTCGGAATTCGACGGGGAAAAATCAAACCAATTACCTGCAAAGGGGCATGCAACTAGGTCTTACGGAATCGGGCCGTAGCCAGGTTTCGAGTCAGATAGGCATAGACTGTGCAGAAACTCTAAGCAAGAATTGTTTTAGTATGCTCTCCATGTGGTATGGAGCGAAATTTCGGATCACAAAAGTGGTTGCCAATCTCCCGGGCTTTGGCATCGGTGATATCTGACGTGGTGGCATTTTCACTGACTGTGATGCCCGTGGCCATAGTTTGCAATGGTTGAGTAATTGAGATTTGCCAAAATTAAAGTGCGGGACGAGAGGCTACGATTGATGTTTGAGATTGAGAAAGCACGGCGCAACAAAGAGGCGGGCATCCGGTTTAGGGCTCGCCCTGCCATAATCGTGTTTAAAGGTCATAATAGAACATTGAAGCTGCACAGGTAATATCATTCTACCACCTGCAATTTCCTACCAATCCTCCCGAATTAGTCATGTGTTTCGTGCCTTGGAGCTTTTTGTTTTGATGTGGCTCGCTTAATTATGGCCGCCATGACACTGAACAGTCAACAGCGCTGTTTGCTCTGATGGCCCTACCCACCTCCAGGTTTTATTCTCAACTCTACAGCTTACGTCACAGTGTTTGATTCAGCATGTACGAAAAAAATAGCCTGCGGCTATCATCGCGACCAGTCTCGAGCGACCGAAAGCAAGGTGTTCATTCGGATTTCAGACATGCGAGCAGGCGCGGACAGTCACTAAAAAATCAGCCAGCGATGGATGGCTAGGGAAACAAGTCATTCCACGTTGATAACACCCCCAAGAATACTTTTTCCCTGATACTTATATAAGCCCAAGCTCCACTTGTGAGTTCAACATTCCCTCTTCCCCAAGAATCTACCACAATTCTACTGTTTCTACACAAGACAAAATCCATAATGGCAACCAACGAGCTTCAAGATCTCATCTGGGAAGCTGCTATCAAGAACTATGAGCCTCTCACAGTCAAGATTCGTTCCATCTTGGACAAACATAACGAGCACAAGCCCTGGAACGCAAGATGGTCGACCGAACACAATTCAAGAGGAACACGTGCACCAGGCATGCTGAGCGTCTGCAAGAACTCACGCAGCATCGCTTTGAAGTACTTCAAGCTGGCCTTCGCAGGTGTCGATAACAAGCCCATCTGGTTCAACTTCCAGACCGACATCTTGGCGGCTCCTCGCGATCTGCTCTTCGATATCGAACTGCCAAACTTCAGAAACCCTCTTGAAATCAAGCTCTTCAATCAAAACTCCTTGATGCGGGACTTTGCGCATGTTGAGCAAGTGGTCGAGTACTCTGAGCATGCCGGATATCACCGTATGCTCCAGAATAGACAAGATCGTCGATACAAGATCTTCTTGAAGCTCGAGAGACTGGGTGAGAAAAAGGGCAACCGTCCTCTCCTTTGGCTCAAGTAGGGCTTGCCCTCTCTCGTCTCTTCCTTTCGTAAGACTCTGACCTGTGAGCAAGTAGTTCTATCTGAGAAAGAATCTCATGGCTGTCTTGTACTTGATGAGACAGTGGAATTGATTTAGCGACAACTATCCCCTGTCTTTCTTCTCCTGCACTCATCAGCACCCTATCGCACATGCTCTCAGGTGTCCTTCCGTAGGTACACCACAATTGTCTCTTTCAATGGACGAGAACATTAATCTTGCGTTGACTTTGCAGCAACTCGCACCCATCCCCACGGCGAACAGTAAATAAACACCAGAAATAGAAATGTCTTACCCATCTTGCATTGCGCCAGAAATGCTTTCCCTTGTGTAGTGAAATGATCTGTGACAACCAAGAAAGAATGATTTACCCTGCAACCTACCAAGACCGGCTCTGCGATCCTCTTTCGCTAAGGTCGCAGCCCCGGCGTCTGCTCAATTAAGACTGAATATTGTATAAGATGTTCTATCATTTCGCTCATAATCTAGGTAGTACGTAGCTAGTTCTAGCTCTAGTTCACCCTATGATCCCTACTTAACCAAAGTCCTTATATCCTCCCACCCATACGCTACCTCCTCAAAAGAAACATCAGCTATAACCATCATCTTCCTCCCCACCTCCCTACCTCCCAAGCTCTCATAAAAACCCCTTGCCCCCTCATTCCTCTCCAACCCCCAAACAACCACACTCTCACATCCCTCCTTACCAAGCCTCTCCGCCATAACCCTTACCAACTCCTTCCCAATCCCCTTCCCTTGCACGCGTCTCAAGAGATAAATAGCAAAGATCTCCCCTTTAGCATTTTTACTTTCGCTCTCAGATTTAGGGAAATTATCAAGGTCACTGTCGCTTGTCATCCCCCCACTAACGAATCCACAGATTTCGCCATCTAGGAGAGCTACGAATACGAGAGAGTTGGGAGCTGTAAGGATTGATGTCCATGATGCTTCACGTGCGCTGATATCGAGCTCGGCGTCGAGGCGGGAGTCGGGGAGGATGCCGCGGTAGGTTTCTTGTCGTGCGGTGATGTGGACGCTGGCTATGGCTGCTGCGTCTGGGAGGGCGGCTGGGCGGATGATGAGGTTCATGCTTGTTGCTTTTGGACAGGAATTGGATGTATGAATTTTGTGAGGCGGAGGTCTTGCCATGTAGTTAAGTTGATTTCAGATGTGCGGATAACATGAGGCGACATTGGTGAAAGGATGAGATGGATTATGGAAGAAGGGGGAGTCACTATTGGTGACCACATGCATTATCGAGGCAGGTAACTGTCGGGATAACATTCTGCCGGGTCTCTTTATACAAGGTCAACATCAAGCTGCGTAGTAGAGCTATCCATCAAAAAATCACATCTCCAAATGTAGTACTACTGTAACCATTTGCGATTCGCGATACACTGAGTGTGATGCAAAATCTAATCAATGGTTGCAGACATTGGAACAGTAATTCTGTGAAACATTTGTGGGCGACGAATAAGTTGCGGGCGAGGCGACTGGAGCATAGCGGTACAGATTCTGATTATCACTCGCTCTCACTGAGTCTTCCAGCAGGGAGGGAAAAATTGACAACCGTCGGGTAGGTTCGATCTATAATAAATGACAGTATTAAACCTCGCGAAAACCTGCTATAATTCAGACACGTGAAACATTTTGGCGAAACTACTGCATGCGAGACACAAGAAAACATAACGATACAGATTCTGATCATCCCTTGCCATCACTTACTAAATTTTCCCCCTCAATGGAGGGAAAACTCAGACCTCGCATCGGTCGATGCGTGCAGGGTCTTGATTGAGATGATGGTGATAGCGGCTGCGTGCCGTTTCCCCAGCATCGAGGTCTGAGAGCCGAAAGCATTGATTTGATTGTCTCGACGCTTTGAACTCTTCTTGCGGGAAACGAGAACAACGAGAACAAGAACATTTAAACAAAACAAAGCGATTGAATGACCACGGAGAAATGCATCTTCTCGACATTCTCAGCCTGAAAATTTGACAGTAGTTGAAATTCTCAACGAGTGATAGTCTGGGTAGGAAAACAGACAGCAACGAGTTTCCTCATCTGCTCTTTGTTTAAGAGTAGCTACATGAAAAAAAAAAAAAAGAAACATCACCTTACCCGGTTTGTCCCTTCGAATAAAGTTCCCCTTGCATTGACAGCGGCAACCATTCCG
This sequence comes from Deltaproteobacteria bacterium, assembly GCA_002685535.1. Classification (GTDB taxonomy): domain Bacteria; phylum SAR324; class SAR324; order SAR324; family NAC60-12; genus Arctic96AD-7. The sequence continues at coordinate 38,516 of NYXK01000232.1, read as the reverse complement.
CATCCAGCATGACGTCCGTTCTTGCGAGGTCTGGCTCAGTGGTGGAGCCGTTGAGCACGAACCCCCCGCCATTTCATTTGAATTATCAGATTGATCGACAGCGTCAACAATCCAATCGACACCACACGCACAAGTGACACCCACCACACTAGCAGAAACAACACGAGACGAAACATAAATCCCTCGCATCCCTCAGATGACGATCTTTTGGGATCGTTTCCATCCTGACATGCAGATTTGACAGGGACAGGCACGCTCGCGTGGTATAAGATCGGAGAGAAGGTACAGTAGCACAACACTTGCAGGTAACTCGACCGTTGCCCCCCTTCCCTGCACTTGCTGCAAAACAACCGACGTTCGATTCCAAGAAGGCTGAAGCCTCACCTCGTACCATCGCATAGCAGCCTCATACACCAGTCCTGCAGCTCAGCTCCTCGGCACCACACTTTCAATCCCCGATCATTCGCACCTCAATTGCCTCGAACAATTGATAGTCGCTCAACAATCAGCACGCAAAATGCCAACCTACCTCCTCCACGGCTTTCGCTGGGATCGCGTAAGCATTCGCGTGCACATCGTAGTCCACAACCTCGAAGACGCGGCGCCAGAATGGATAGTCGCGCCCGCAACCTCCGTCACACTCCTCAATTCCTTCTACACGCTCTTCGACTTCCTGCCTCCTTCAAACCCGCCGCCAGCATCATACCCACTCGCATCTGCGGCTGATAGAGTGGTAGTAGACGATGGCGCAGACAGTGGGACTAGGACGCTGAAGGATGCGAAGAAGGGGAGTATTGGGTCTTTGCGAGAATTAGTGCGACGACCCATGGGTGGAGGGAAATACAAAGACGCGAATAACGAGCCAGGAAAAGAAAACCACAAACCTACACCTATCTCCACAACCTCCAGTATATCCAGAGGAACAGCCACAAAGCCGAATGGCAAATCGGGCAAGAAACCCAGCTTCAACGACTGGAGCGCCGTAAAACTAGTCGAGCAACACGACCCCGACGACCTAGGCTCCGTCAGCCAACCATACGCCTACGTCGCAGATTATATGATTGAAGTCCCGTTGGGTGTTTCCATTACGGAGGAAATAGCTAAGTATGAAGCGAAGAAGCAGGAGGAGGAGGCGCAGTTGAGTGTGCCTAGTACGCCGGGGACGCCTGTTGACGGTACAAATGCAAATGCAGGCACAGCTACGGGGAATGAGAAAGGCAGTGGAGGGTTGAGCACGCCTCCGCTGAGTGCGAGGGAGATCAGGAGGAGGAGTCGACGACTGGGTTGGTTTGAGAAATTGAGGGATGGGCTGCAGAAGGGTGAGGATATCGGGTGGTTTGTGGTTGTTTGTGGGGATGAGGAGAGGAGGGCGCCGAGTGTGACTATTACAGAAGAGGGGGAGAGTACTGGGAGCGAGGAGGTAGAGAAGCCGCCTAGGAGTGCAGGTTTGATCAGGGGATTCTTTGGGAAGAAGAAGAGCGTGCAGCAGGAGTAATGTAATGTTGATTAGCGTGGTGTTTTGGTCTGCGTCTGCCTGTGAGTGTCAAAAGTAGGAATACCCGAATTAATGTAAATAATGTCACGAAGTCACCTATCTTTCTATTTCAATTTCTGCTTATTGCTTCCCCTCATAATCCCTCTTCCAAATCCTATCCCAAAGCTCCTTGTCCACCGCAAACTCCCTCACATAATCACTCTCCAATTCATGCGTCCTCCGTCCCAGCAGAACCATACTATGTAATGGTCCACCAAGGACCTCATCCGCCTCGCAAAGCTGTTTCAGTGTCCCACTAACAAACCTCTCACTCTTCCCACCCACCCTCGCAGCTCCTACTGCAAGAGACTCCTCATTATACACCCCTCCCTCACCAACCTCCTTCTTCAACCCCTCAATCTCCAACATCTGTCCCGCGCACTGCCCCACAGTCATATACCTCGGTGGCTCATAGATTTTCCTTCCCCGCGCCATATTCTCCAGACTCTGCTCCTTAACCTTGATATCCAGTAGCACCAGCGTATGCAAACCGATGGAGCGGTTCTCGCGGATACGGTCGTAAAACGAAGCTGGTTTCCAGGAGTCCGTGAAGAAGACCATGGATACAGTCTGCCCAAAATTGTACAGTTGTAACCCGGTAGCACCAATGGCGGACATGATTGAGGCATTAGGAATGCTGGAGATAGGGATGGAGAGTTCGCGGGCGCGGAGGACGAGGTCGGTGTGTGTTGTTGCCCTGTACACGTACGTTAGAAATTGCGATATATTTGAGGATTTGCATAAGTGAAGGGAAGAGGGGAATATACCCAAAGGGATCTCCAACAACCAAGAACGCTACATCCACATTCTGCGCATCCCTCAAGATCTCATCGCTAGCACTCTCTACCATCTCTCGATCCGCAATTATAACTTCCCGGCCATAGTACTTCTCCTACTACCCATCAGCGTCAGCTACATCCTAGCCGTCCCCGCGGTGCCAGACTCACGAGAACAGGCTTGTCAACAAGCAGAATGCTGGTGTAGGCTTCGAGGTAGACGCGCGAGCATTTCTTGACGGTTTCGAGTCCTTTGACCGTTATATCCGTTTCGTCGGAAAGACCGAGGCCGATTAGGTAGAGCATTTTGGAGTCGGGGCTTCGTGAATGAAAGGGTGATTGTTGTTGATGGAGGGGTGAAATTTAAATTTTGACCCCGCGTGTTTGCTCAGTTTGCTTTGAATGTGGGTCTAAAAAGTTCCCAGACATCAACACCAAGTTCTAACCATCACGAACATCCCAAGCTTCGCAATCACCACCCACGAGCTCGATTACCCGTACATACACCCCGCTTCACGAAGGAATTACCTATCAATCATACGCCCATCGAATATAATCGCAACCATGTCCGCCCCAAAGAAAGGCGCCTACGACACCGCCGCCAAAGATACCGACTTCCGCAAGAAATACGACCGCGCCGAATACGCGCAAAAAGCCGCCGATCGCGAAGCCAAAGAAAAAGAAGAATCCAAAGCCCGCTACGAAGCCAAGGTCGCCGGCAAGAAATACTACGCTCCCCTCACGGGCGAAGAAACTCTTACTCAAGCCCGCGCCTCGCGTCTCGACGTCTCCGCCAATGTAGGCAAAGTCACTCTGATGCCCGCGGGGGCGGCGACAGGCAAGAGAGGTCGTGGCGCGGGGTTTTACTGCAAGGATTGTGATTTGACGTTTAAGGATAATTTGCAGTGGGTGGAGCATGAGAATAGTATGCAGCATCTGAGGGCGATTGGGCAGACGGGGGAGGTGAAGCGCGCGACGGTTGAGGAGGTGCATGAGAGGATTGCGGCGATCTGGGAGAGGATGGTGGAGGAGAAGAGGGGGGATGTTAAGACGCTTGGGGAGAGGTTGGAGGTCAGGAAGGAGGAGGAGGAGAAGAGGAGGGAGGAGAGGAGGGAAAAGAGAAGGGAAATGGTGGAGAGGCAGAAGGCGGAGAGGGAGGAGGGTGTTAAGGTGAAAAGGGAGTATGGGGAGGATGTTAGGGTGGAGGGTGAGCATGATGAGGATGATATGATGGCTAGTATGGGAATCACTGGGTTCGGGACTTCGAAGAAGTGAAGATCGGGAAATGGAGAATTTGATATTAGCGATGGCGTCAGGAGTTACCAAATCGAACATAGTCTATCGATCGACCGTACGTTAAGGGACCTGGTGGACTCCGGTAAGGTTTGGGATACAATATCGCCTTTTGGGATAGCTTATAAGCTCTGGATACACCTTAAGGCAACCATCTAACCCCTCCGCATCTCTCTTCAATCGCCGATACCTCGTCCAAACTCGCAAAGTCGTATCAGGCGGGTCAGTGGCATGCATCCCTGCCTCTGTCTGCGACGGATCAATCCTCTGCCTCTATAACGCCTTAACAGCCTTCCTCGCCACCCTCTCGATCCCCCTCCCAGACCTCCTCACCAAGATCAACTTCTGCAAACTCGAGAAAGGAGTCAGCAACAACATTGAGAAGGCATAATTCCTGTGCCTGAAAAGTAGAATTGTGAGACTCTACACATACGCGAAGGGATTCTCTTGGTTATCATTGCTGACAAGGAGGGTTGAAGTTGGAAGAAGAGCTCCCCCACGCTGGATGGCATTTCAAGACTAGCGTGTCCTTCTCAAAATCAAAACGCTCGCCTGCACCCTCGATACAATAAAGTTCGAGTAAGGCATACCGCTCCAGGGCCGAGATTTGCGCTTTTCTGTTTGTGAAGAAGTGCTCAGACTTTCCTGGGCGAGCAGTCAGTACTGCGCTGTCCTGTTCCGGCTGTGTAGATGAAATGAGAATCTGAGAATCCGAGAATCTGAGACCGGCTCGGCGAGTGAGGGTTTTGAATTGAAATCTGGCAAGGAGGCCGAGGTTACCTAGAACCTGAACTTATGTGATGACTATGAGGAGACTACGAGGTGGAACGGTCCCGAGCGCATGAGTGAAGACTGACTGACTGACTGAGAGGCGGAGTTTCTGTGGACAATTTGGAAGAAGAAGGGGAAATATTGACTGCGATTCATGTTGTTGCCATTCTGATATTTGTGAAGCGACTATGTTTACTTTTCAGGTACTGTCTGTTATGATTTTCGATTCTCAAAAGAGTGATGTTTTCCGTGTACCATTTTATGTTCTTCGCCGAGTGGGCGTAGCACATCCGTCCGATCACAATGACTAGGGCATAGTGAAACTTCTCACTCTCCTAGCTCAGATCCAAGTGATTCCTGAATGCTCTGTGCAGTAGTCCGCTATGGAAACATTGTCTTGCCAACAGATCTGAGACATGTACACAAAGAGTTCGCTTTTGGATGTCTTCTGAATAAAGGTATTGGGAAGCAGACTAGGAAACGCTTTTTAATTCGATTTAAGGATTCTCAAGTCTTTTCTTGATGCAGAGTAGTTTGTCATCCGTGATGTGCGAGTCAGCACCCTTACGGTTGATCTTGTGCTCTTCTAGAAAAACTTTACAATATAAGTTATATTTTTGAAAGTGTTCCGGAAAATGTCATATTGTCTGTTTCGCCAGCCTGCTCTATCTGATCTTACAGAAGTGCCTATAAGAGGTGCTCGACCAAAATATTGACAGCGGCAATAAGGGACTCGATCATATGATAGTATCGATTTGACCGCATAGCAGAAATTGCTCCTCGGGAAGACAATCGTCATCAGACCTCCTGCATGTTTGGAAATATTGTTAGAAATTCAGCTGTTGCTATAGCTTCAACACGTTAAGTTTCCACCAGCAACTATTGTCGGATGATAGTTGATAATTCTAGCGGGCTGTTTCTTATCCAACCACAAACATTTCGGTTTTTATGGATTGACTGCGGTATACAGACAGACCATCACCCCACTATGGAACAATTTAACGCGCATAGCCATTCTCATTGCTGGAAACTAGCTAGCTTTTCCACCTTGGTCTGATTCACATTTCCAATAGTTGCTGTGAAACTTCTGTGCTTTCCGTCTCCCGGCAGAGCATCGCCGTAAGGCGACTGCGCTTGTCCTTGAGCCACCCGTTGCCCTATCGAAACGAGGAGCACATTTTCCACGTCGACGTTGCCCAAACCACCTTGTAACGGGCTTCGCCAGCACACATGGTCATCCGGCCTAATCAGGACAGCCTCCCTTTCCCAGATCTGCCGTGCATGTTTCTCCTCAGGGAGCAGGACAATCTTCAGTGGCATCGCTAGGCGGCTGGCCACTTCATCAAAGACGCTCGCGTACTGACCATCAGCAGAAAAGTCCACCAGTGTGTACTGCGAACCGCTACCAAAACAATCGAAGATGCTCGTCTTGCCGTCCTTCAGAAAGACGTGTGGCGCGCGGACACCGGGCCACGTCGACGGGACGTAGTCGAACAGCTTCCACTCGGGTTCCAGCCCGCCCTCAGAGTCGCGATTGATGACCGAGGACTTATAATAGCGATAGCCCAACTCCATGCCATGGGCTTTGTTCTCCGCATCGTTCTCAAGTACAGTCTCCGTAATCCGGGCTCGCAACGCCTGGCCTGCCGAATCGTCGGCCTGCGCATCACCGTCGGCGCTCAAGCCCCAGACTTTGGCATGCACAGACCAGTGCGCCCCAGACTGGTCGATATTACGAGCGGCGACAGGTTGTCGCTCCTCTTCGTATGAGCGAAGGAGCGCATCGCCGCCATACCCTGCCACGACCGCTGCAATCTTCCAAGCAATGTCGAAGCTGTCTCCAACGGCAGTGTTCATCCCGTAGCCACCGGTAGGGATGTTCTGATGGGCAGAGTCACCCGACAGAAACACCCGCCCACCCTTCGATATGTACTCGTCCGCCAAGCAGATATTCGGTCGCCAGCTGCTTGTGACTAAGACCTCATCAATGTCGATGTGAACAGGGCCTTCAGGGCCGCCAAGCGTCTTGCAGACGGCTTCTTTTGGGTCAAGTGTCGAACAGTCTAGATCCAGAGGGATTGGAACGTGGACAGTCCAAGTGTCCTTCTCGTCCTGTGATATTAATGCTCCTCCCTGCGTGAAGAATATATGCCAGAATTGACCGTGGCGATGGAGTTTCGAAAGATCCCGTGACTTGAAGTGCACAAGGTATAGTGCTGCTGGACTTTCCGACAGAATCAGTGAAAAGGCAAAGATGAGATATTCGTGAAAGAAGCGACCTACACAGGCCCACCGGTCAAATCAATGTCAATATTCTTACGAACGCGACTTCCAGCTCCATCACCACCGATCACGTATTGAGTGGCCACTACGTGCTCATCTCCATCTTGGTCCACAAACTTGCACTCGACGTTGTGTTCCCTTTCAGTCAAGCCCACGAATTTCCACCCAAACTTGGAGGAGATAAGTGGTTCCTTCTGAATGTGAGGCTTGAGCCAAGCTTCAAAAATGGACTGCGAGCATCGCTGATACGGCTCGCGAGGCATTGAACCGTCGTTCTGCTGTCTGATCCGCGCGCGCCACTCGTCCGGCGAAGCGAGAGACTGTGGCTAATATTAGGTCCTGGAGCCTGGGTCCATCATCTACGAAATAAGGTGTCTCACCCATTTCGCGACCATTTTGCTCTTGTCGCCCAAGCCAGTACTGAAAAGCACATCAAAAGAATACTCTCCAGGCACACCTAGAATGTAAATTCAAGAAATTAGCCAGAATTCGAGGGATGGCACGTCCGTGCGTGTCAACGATCAATATTCCACTTACCAACGTCGCGAAGGCCTTTATCGATACCGAGTCTTCGCAGAAGTTCCATGCTACGACAATTGGTTATATCCATCTTTGGCCATTTTGTTGTGTCTAAGTTACGCTCGGCCAGAATGCAGGAAACGCCATTCTTTGCAAGTTGTAGTGCGGCGATAAGGCCTGCTGGCCCCGCTCCAACAACGACAACGGGAGTGATGTGACGATTCTGCTAAGAGAAAGCTGTCAATGATGCGCCTTGATATAGTGAGGAAACCTCACAGCCATAATGGGATCCCTTCCCTTTACTAAATATAGAATGTCATCCACTATTTGGGTACTGGTATCGGAGGTGGTTGGATTGCTACAAAAGAGGCCGCTGTTTGGAAGGAAGATCGAGAATCCTTCAATAACAACAAGATGCACAATTAGACAAGACCATTATGCGGCAGCCATGTCTGACAATCGAAAGCGATGCACAGCCTTTCTTCAACTAGTTTGAGCTGGAATAAACTTGGTATATCCGGAATGGATGCTAGGCCGCCCGGGACCCGTGAAAGCTGTGACGGATCCCGGGCGGGCACGGTGCGGAGTTGTGGGGGCGGGGTTTGGGAGAAGGCCTGGATACCGTGCTCGCCAGTACGCCTCACCGTCCCCACCGTGCTTGCGTGCTTCTACTCCTCGAACTGGTAGACACGACTACATAAGACAACTTAAGATAACGTAGGATAATGTAGGACAATTCAGGACAACGTAGAGAGCTCTGGTCACGGGAACATTGGAAATTGCATTACACAAAATTCAAGCAGCGCAAATTTAAGAAATGAATAGTGCTCATTGAAAGGCGATGAAACAGTACTACGTACGTCCTCCCTAGCAAACTGTTTGTAGAGTAGCAGAGAAAAGGCGTTGAATCTGCAATCAAAATAAATAAAAAGGCCCAATATACTAAGCCTCTCTTGAATTCCACCATTTCCCAAAAGCCTGCTTCGCGTCTCCTATGGCATCGAAACCCAGCATATCCTTCTGGTACTCCGTATCCGCCCATTTGATATCGCTACGGCCATGGTCGTAGTCAAAGTCCAGTAGTTCCTTGTCTCGCTTCACCTGATCAGGACCATCAGGAAGATGATACATCATTCTGTTCGCAATAGCTCCCTGAACATTGGTCGTGGTGCGGACTTTCCGTAGGCTTTCATATAGCTTGAGGACGCCTTGAATGCGATCAGAGGCGTTCAGTTCGGCTTCTTGAGTAAGTCTCTTGCTTGTTTCTCCTAGTAGCCAGCCAAGCACAGCGCCATCTTCAACAGCCAAAGCTGCTCCTTGAGCCTGGTATGGGAGGGTAGGATGGCACGCGTCGCCGAGAAGCACAGTATATCCCTAAACATGATTGAAATTAGACGATGAATCTGTCACTTCGGAGCGTCTGTGGCAAAGATTTCTTACTCTTGTCCAAGTCTCCAGCTCCTTGAAATGACACAACTTCCACTTCAGGACCGACGGGATACAGGAAATTATCTTTGTCAAGCTGTCATTATCTTTAGCTAGGATTACGGAGTTCACGTTGCGGAGACGATTCCTGACGTGAGTGGGCCGAGACCTACATGGTGTCCCATCCCTTAAATGACTCCCGCATCTCCCCGATGTCTCCAGGAGAAGTTCTCTCGTTTTTCGAAAGGTTATCAGGGCGCACCAGAACCATATTGAATTCCTGTCCTGATCGGACAGGATAGAAAACAGCGTGCTTGTCTGGACCTAGCCACACAGTCACAGATTTCCTGGAGCATAAATCGGCAACTCGCGGATTGTGCAGCCCGAGTAGTTTTTCTTTCGAGAATGTGCCTCTATAGGCCAGGTCGCCCGTCTCCTGCGGATCCATAGCCCGTCCGTAGATGCTTTGACGCACATATGACCAGAGTCCTAGAGGTATCACATCAAAGCCTGTTTCTTGCGATTATCATGTTGGGAGACGAACCATCAGCGCCAACTATCACGTTTCCAGTGAAGATCGTTCCATCACTCAAGTAAATCTGGTTCAGCTCCACGTCAACCTTGGAAACCTGCTGGCCAAGCCTCAGGTCAGCGCCATGTGCCAGCGCCGCTTCGAGGAGGATCGCATGATAGTCTTCTCGGTGTATCACCCTAGACACTGATTAGAGAGCTTATTCGGGAATCAAGTGTGAACCCTTACATCCATGGATAGCCAAGGCTTCGAAGACAATGCTCTCCTAACGGCTTGGAGGCTAGCAATGCTCCGTCCGCATACCGTCTCACATCTAGCTGTTCCAATGTGGTTGCCTTGAATGCCATATTTTCCAACAGCCCAAAGCTGTCCATTACTCGCGTTGCATTTGGGGGGACCTGAATACCTGCCCCAACCTGCTCAATGTGTGAGCACATTTCCAGACGCAGCTCAAATTTGCCATCGAATCTGTCGAAGAGATTGGAGACCCACCGCACTGATTGTCTCGGCCTTCTCAAGAATGATAGTCTTGAGACCTTGCTGACCACATGCAACCGCGCAAGCAAGACCTCCAAGTCCTGCCCCAACAATGATAACATCCAGTTTCCCGGTCTCGAAGGTCATGATGATGAAGAGTTTCAGCGATCTCACGGAATTAGGGACAACCAATACGTTGTTTTCAGCAGGCTGTAAGTCGTGTTTTTATGGAAGTGGTCTGAGGAGCAATGACTGAAAGCTACGTATAAATCAGGTCCTGCGGGAACTTGTCCCGGTATTGAAGCCCTGGTTGTAGCAGATGCCGGTGGCCGCCTTACAATACCGGCAGCTGTTCACCAATTGCACGCCAGGCAGACCTCCTTTAGAGTTCGACGGAAGTTACACTGACATTCCCCAGGCGCCGACAGGTTCTCTAATGCCTGCAGAGATCAGAGCGCAACCCTTCAAAATCACGTCAAAAGAGAAAAGAGTGACTGGATAGGTCGGAAATCACATACCAAAAGTCGATTCAGGAATTTGATAGGTAAGAGCCATATATATATCTATGAAAGTGGCCGGTCCTGCTCCCTGCTCACTATATGGGTTGAAAGACAAAGAGCAGATAGCTTTTAAGTCAAACCAACAAGATCCCCGTACATCTAATAATTCTCTACTAGGTGTGACGTCAAAAAGCAAAGCTATAATACCAAGACAGTCATCAGCCTAGAGAAAGCTGCGCCGGCTTCCCCTCAACTATGTTTGGTGGCAGTGGTGGCTCCTTGCCAGCATCTTCCACATTACCAGTAAGAAACGCAAGGGGTATATTCGGACCCCAAATATACAGAGAGCTTGGTGCTGCAGCCTCCCGCGTATATGGTGACAAGTTATTTACAAGGTCGCCATCAGAATAATGCTCCACAACATTCCCAGCTTCATCGAACCTGTGTGCTGAGCGTCAACTCACGTGGATGCTCCAAAGCGGTGCCTTAACATACCAGTAATCAAAGATTTGACTGCCAAGTACGTGGCGGCCTATCCCCCAGCAGTTGACCCATCCCTTCTCGGCCAAAAAGTCGTGTCCTAGGGACTGTGTGTCGAAGTCACTGACCTCGTAGCTGGAGTGATGTATGTGTGGTGGGACGTACTCTGGCCCACTATTAATGAAAAATGACTACCGTGAATGTTAGAGCCGTTGGAGTGGTACAGGGCCAAACACTAAGTATCTTACATGGTGGTCCGTATACTCTGAACCTAGGTCAATATGACAAAATGTGGTCTCGTCTTTCCCTGTCGCCGGATCAAAGACCGAATCCGTGGGGCTGAGATTCAAAGTGGTCTTGTACCAATCGAGAGTACTTTCGAATTTGCTTTTCGGTACCGTGTATCCGTAGTGGCCCAATTTATGAACTGGACTCGGTCCTGGCATGAATCGGCGGGTCTGTCCTCGGCGTGTCTTGACAGTCGCAGTGTTCATGCTTTCTCCGTGTACCTCCAAACTCACGTCCTGAACTTCCTTCTTCAGAACCTGCCCGTGAACAAAGCCTACAATGAAGCCATTCGGGTCTGTGACTCTGACAACTTTGCCACCTCCTGGAGCATCCAGATTCTCGATTGGTGTTGCTGATGGAAGTTGTGACGTCTTCTCCAATTCCTCAAAGCTGTCAACGACCCAGAATCCCCCTATGAAGTGCCGCTTGGAATCTGGCGACTGCTCGGCTATCACAAGAAAGGGGTCCTGACCGTAGCCGCCCAAATACACCCGGCTGACGTCATTCCTCTTGCTCTCCAAGCCGAAATCACTTAAAAAGCTCAAGGACTTCTCAAGATTCGGATACTGATAATGCACATGTGACAGCCTCGTGACGCAAACTCTTGACTGAGACATGGGAAGACGTCGAGAAATACTAGGTAGAATTGAAGGAAAGAACCAGGTGATTGAGAAAAATGCTTGCTTTTGGATACACCCGATGGAGAGTGGAAAAGAACAGCGACATATATCTGATTGGAGTCAAAGCCCGTCCCAGCAGGCTTGGCGAAACTCAACGCGAACGGTGTTGTGAATACAGAATCATCGGTGATCAGCGGGGGCGGCGTTACCGAAACACGGCACTCATCGTGGGCCGTGGCCGCGACGTCCACGAGCAACCTGAGCGTGAATGACCATTACTAAGCTTTGAGATTGAGATGGTATGTCACCCTCGTGAATGGAGCTGAGAAGCAACGCTCTTGTACGGACGCTATGAGTTGGTCCGTCAGGGAGATCGTGCGCCAACGACTCTCGCGCGAGGTTTCGGGCTTTATTTGCACAATAATTGTCGACGGACCGCTCTTTGAGGGTCACATTATGTGAGCATCCCATCTGATCATCGGCAAAGAGGCGTGTGCGACTGAGGTCATCTGCTGAATCGCAGAATAGCAAGACTCGATCCGAAGATCTGCACGGGACGACGGCGGAGCCTGTCTATGAATAGCTCCCCTTTGATCATCCAACCTATATCTTGTACTCGTAAGATTACTCCCGCCTTTCACTACTTCTTGAAATTGACAGTGCGGTAGCTCCAAAACAACAGGACCGCCGAAATATATGATGAATACTCCAAAACAATGCTGTAACAGATGATCTTTTACGTTCGAGGCATATGCCATTCCGCAAAGGGTGCTCTCTTACAGTACAAGAAGCTGATTTTCAGCTGTGATCTTGGATTCAAGTCTGTCTACTATCAATTCACGACTGTACGTCAAGATGATTACCATCACAAGTCATCCCTGCCAACCCAGCTCATCATCTTCTAGACTGGCTGAATGATGTGAAACTTTTTGGTGGGAGCCTACGGCTCCCGTATCGTTCTCTATGACGGGAGCCCTCTGTATCCCCATACAACCTTGCAGCTTGCGCTTCTCAGCCAACAGAAGTAAGGCTGCCCCTTGAATATAAAGCCGAAGGTTAGAACACGTTCTGACAAAGGATTTCCCTTGAAGAATCACACATTGAGGGACAAGCCCAAAGTTCCTTGGATCACTGCGACAGGTCTATCGAGTACAAAGCTGCCATTCCAGAGTCTGCAGTCGATGAACTCGGCTGGCTCGCCTCTCACAGCGGAGCTAAACCGTTGGGTTTACCAGAGTTTCCCAAGTCGCGTTGGGCTATTCAGTGGCTCTGGCGGAACAGATCTCATGGAGGGCAGTATGTAGTAATCCTTCGGGCGATATCGTGACGGTGCTAGCTTATGGAAACGTCTTACTATTTGCGGTGGGATCTCCGATGGTCGACGTCTACCCGTGCGAGATTTCTGTCCCCTCTCTTGGGATGAACGTTCAGATTTGGGACGAGAAGGGTAGCAATATCGAGGAACTTGGCGAGCCAGGCGACCTCGTGCTAGTCAGTCCTTTCTTCAGCATGCCGATGATGTTCTGGAGTAAGGGCGACGAAGAAATGTATCGAAAGGCGAATTTCAAAAGATATCCTGGAATCTGGTGCCGCGGTGACTTCATCAAGAGATCGCCGGCCACAGGCGGCTATGAGGTCCTGGGTCGAAGCGACGGAGTGCTGAACCCTGGATGTAAATTGCCTCGTTCCAGTACTCAATATTTAAGAGGCTCATCAAACGGTGCAGGTGTTCGATTTGGTACAGCAGAGCTCTACGACATTTTCGACCGCTTTACCGAGATTGAGGACTGCATTGCGGTTGCTCAAAAATTACGCCTTCAAGATGGAAGCATCGATGAATAGGTGCTGCTTTCCTTGAAGTTGCGTACTGGCTCACTAGACACAAGGCTTCGCAGTAGGCTTGCTGCTGCGATACGAGAAGGATTGAGTGCATGGCATGTGCCGACACATATGCTGCAGGTCGATGACACTCCCTACATGGTGAATGGCAAGAAGATGGATATTCTTGTACGATACCTGGTCAATGGTAAGGCGGTGACGGTTGGAGGCGCTGCGGCGAATCCTGAATGTCTAGATCAGTGCGCTGGCGCACGCAACACCGGCCAAAACCTACTGGGGAAGCTGTGAGGAGCGAGACACATTCAAATGCCTAGAAACTAAATTCATTCTCCCCTTTGTCCCAGATCAATGTTTGAGAAGTAATAGTTCGAATCATGTAGATCCGAAAATTCGAGGCTCTCGCTACCATGACCTGCAGTGTCCTCGAAACCCATAAAGCCAATGTCAGCGTAGTCGATACCCATTGTGCTGAGGGATATTCCGGGGAGGTCTCCATGAGCTGAGGAGTAAGTTCGATTTGTCGCTATGTTTGCGTCGGAAGGATCTTCACGGTGTTGTTGAGGGGGTAGATTGATACTTGTGGTGGAGCTTGCTCTTATTTCGGCCTCTCTGGGCGACGATGTGGCGACCTTGATTGATGGCGGGAAGAATGTCGCATATCGAGCTGCTAGGTCGACGTCCTTCTCCCCCAAGGATTTCCTCGATTCGATTATTTCGGCAAGCTCTGTAGGATCGTCAGTATTTACTATCCAAAACTTTGAATACAGTAGCCTTACTCAACATGGAACAACCTAGTCCCCAATATTGTGCAAAGGTACGTAATACGAGACCTATCAGATCATGATGTGAGGACAAGACGGCGGGGCTTGCAGTGCAACTGCTCCTGAAATATACGGGCAGTAACATGCATACAAGAAACGGGTGTGCAATCTGGATCTGACTCGCAGACCACCGAGATGCAATGGATGAGATATCCCGAATACGTGTGTCGGATGCGTCACTAGTGTGTAGCCTCGTGCTGACTGGGCTTTGGGAATGCTCCTTTTTAACAACAGCATTTGAAAGCATGAAAAAGGCAGTGGACAGCATTAAATGCATTCCCAAAACCCAGTTATCTCGAGCCGACGGTTCTGCTCCCAGTACAGGCTGGACTGAGTTCAAATCCAAACTGGACGGTAACGATAATTTGAAGCAGCTCAAATCGTTATTCAAGAGCAGCATATCTGTCTCAGAGATTCCCTCTCGACGTTGAATGAGCTCGTGAATGCACCCGACCATATGGTTTGCAACGAGAAACCATGCGCGAGCATCTTGGTTGACGGTTCCATCAATAGACTTCCAAGCCTCGCCAACATTAGACTTCAATATTGAAGATGGGGTATTCCTTCCCGAAACCCAGTCATCGTCCGAGATGGGGAGCATCACCTTCATGCGGCGTCGATCAATAGCAAAAGGTCTTCTGCTCAGGATGGACCCAAAGGTATCCAGCTCCCAGACGAGCCACCAGGCCCTGCGCTTTTCCTCCTTTTTCCACGACGCAGAAAGATAGCCATTCTGGCAGTCGATGTGTTCCGACCCGCCATCTTCGTCATCGTAGTCCATCTCAGAAAGTTCCAATTCATAGGCAAGACGCACACAAACGCCAACAGCTATCCAGCCCTGTGTGGATAGGCCTGACGTGTAGCAGTAGACCGAAAGCAGGATGCATCCTTGCAAATACGGTAGAGATGGAGACTCAAGATTTCTTGCTTGGTCGTACATCGCCTTAGCCATTTTCCCGAAGCGTTCCCCTCGAGAAAGAGGTTCAATATTGACCAGAGCTGTGGAGTTGGAGTACCGAGCTGCAAGAGCAAACACGCACAAGAGAATGAGTCGTTCTTCAATCAAGAGATTGTCCAGTGCATATCGTCCGTCTCTTTGCTGCGTCGTGTAATGGGAGAGAAAGGAAGGTTTATGAAGGAGTGGTAACCAAGGTTGGACATGAACAAAATAAAGATCAATGAGATGTAGCGCGAGTTCTCCTGATATTTCATCGAACTGCAGTGCATCCTTGGCTGCATCCCGGCGCTCTGTGGGGTATATTGATTTCTGCATCACCAGGCTAGGATTGTTGCTTGGCGGAGCGGGCGAAGTTTCCAGGGGCATATCCACCGGGTCGCGCTCTGATTCTACTGTGGTATCCTCACGAAGAAGCTGGCGATCCTGTTGTCCAATCTGGTCCGTTGACTCAGGAGCTTCGATGACTGAACTTGTTCCCCGTGGTATCACCAGGTTTTCGGCGGGTTCGGAAATACTGTCAAGCAGGTTTAACAGCCTGCCCAGATTATCATTGATCTTTTGCGACTTAGTTCTCTCTGGGGCGGCCTTGCGAAACAATGGGATCCTGCGTTTGCTGGGGAAATCGCAGACTGCGCCGGTCCGTTGGCAGAGTCCACAAACTGGACGCTGCTTGTCACATCTGGACTTCTTGCGATTGCACTCCTGGCACGCTCGGGCTGACCTGGCGGCGGGTATTTCGGACATCTCGAATCGTACCTAAGATCAAGTCAGGCCTGGAGAGAGGCAAGACACTGCTAACGGCCCGGAGAAAGTGAGGCTAATATGGTTGACAGGGCGGAGCAGAGTAGTGCAGAGTAAAGTAGAGCATAGCAGAGCCGCTCCTTAGAGCAATTATATGAATGCAGCTAGCAGCCAGGGCACAGGGTGTAGGGGATGAAGCTATGTAGTTGTTGCGGACGCGGTGCAGGAAAAAGAGTAGGACAAGGACAATGATAAGGGATTGGAGGGAGAAAAGGGCTCTTTCACTCACTCACTCACATGCTCTCTCTCATTCACACGCATAATCACCAGCTCCGTGGAGACGAAAGCTCGCGCCCCCTATATAGGTAGCGTAGCTGCCCCCTTTATCTCTGGACACCCCGCAACACCGGAAGAAGCGGCGGCATTACCTTTTGTTTAGAAAGTTAAAAGGCGACTACTGTAGAATCTCAATACAAGGGGAAACCTAAATGAACACTACCAATGGAATGTAAAGGGAAAGCGGGGAGCTGCACGTGATGGAGAGGAGTACAAACAGCTACCTACCTACAATCTGCGTGCTTACGCTGCGCCAGCAGGAACCGCAAAGTAAGACAGCTACGAATTTGAGAGGGTGTATTGTGTAACCTATATAGGTAATATATCTTGAAGCTGGACAGACTCGCCCAGAGACCGCGAACTTATATAATCACACGTGATTTCAGGAATAGCTTTGCCCCATGAAGGCCAGCTAGAACACGTGAAGAAAAGGAAAACGTCGAAAGGCTCAAAACGGGGGGAAAGGGCATAATATAGTTATGGGCAAATAAGCCTCGCGGGAGCATGATGGCCTCTCTCCAGTCGTTCCTGCTTGCTTTCGGACTCAGTGTTTACTACATCGATGTGTCGAGCGTCCACATCCAGCAAGGAGTTGATGCTGCTCACTACCTCGCACGCCTCAATGAAATCACACACATGAATATTTTTGTCTTTTGGGTCCTCTATTATCACTTTGCCGTTCTTTTGCTCGTTGAATGGAACACTCGTGCTGTACTGCAAGTGCATACCTGGTTCCTTTTTTCAATCTCTGTTTAGTCAGAACATAGAACAAGCTACTAGTAAGATATCTGAAGAGGATGACGTTGGATATTCATTGTTCAGCCAACCATCCAAATCATGTCAGTCGGCTAGAATTGCTTCGAGGTCATTGTGCAAGTCGGTTCGGCTTGTATACGTTATTCATCTTAAACAAAATGGAAGCCAACGGGATATCAAGAATCTAATAGTTGGCTGTTAAAGATACATGGACGTGCGATTATTACAGGATGTCATAAGTTGTAGCGATACTTTGAATCTTCGATATGTGTTAGGCAGTTCACACTCTGGATAGTGGCCAGATCTCCTGGGACTGATTTGTATATGTAATTAATTTATTTTTGTGTTTCGATACTACAGCCTCGACGGCCGACGGCCAAAAAAATGTACTACTATGAATGGATTCTACTCTCCTGCGGACGGTATTGATCTTTGCTTCATGATCTTTCTTTCCCCTTCTCTTTTGTCGCCGCCTGGAAAAATCATAAACGGGCATCGCACTACATGGTGTAGATCCTGGTGAAATGAGCATAATGCAATGCTAGAAACTCTACGGTTGGGATGGAACACTCAGATCAAAGATGGCTGGAAGATGAGAGGCCGACTTTTCCGTCCAAGGACAGCTCAAGCCCGCCCTCTTGCGATCAAAGTCGTCTCTCTCGTTTGACTCTTCAAAGGCTAGGAGTGGGCACGATCGGTAGTTCTTCTTACTCTCATCATGCGTATTATGTCACTCATTCATCAGATCCTTCCAAGTCAAGAGGTGGATCTCCAAATAGCGGGCACGCTTGTGCGAGTACGCATTGTTATGGTATTCCTTCAAGGAGATCTCTGTGATCTTCTCGAGGCTTCGGAAAGGTCTGAAGCGACAAGCTGAGGAAGGACACTCGCGGTATCGGAGAGCAAGGAGGTATTCATCAAGCCATTCCACTTGAGCACAATCTGCTCGAAGCGATTTCTCGTCGGTAATGACGTGATTGAAGGTTGATGAGCCGCCCTTGAGCTCGATGAGAACTTCCACTGGACGTCCAGGACGTCTTTTTTGAAGTCGAACCAAACGGGACGGTCATCAATGCCGCCGAAGAATAGCTTGTAACGCTCCTTGCAAAATTTCCGTGAGTCCTAACAGATGCTAAGAAGAACGGGTGTCTAACGATTCGGGCTGAATCTAGTGGTCCAACGCTCTTGGAAGCCGATCAAGTACTTGGGATTGGCAATGTTGGGTCGAGCCTGACCAGGCGATTGCCGGATCGAGCAAGTGCGGACTGGGAGGTCTGCAGCAGCTGCCTGCCAATCATGACTTGTAGCTCTCCGGGGAGCTTTGGGAACAGCTCGAAAGAATCGAGTGTCTGGTAGAATGGCAGAGCTTCGAAGAAGCTGAGGTTGATAGTTGCCAGGTCGATGAAGTCAAATGGCAGAGGCTCGAAGTAGCCGAGATTGGTAGCTGGTTGGCTACTGATTGTCGGTTTGCGGATTTCTCCTGTAAATTTGGTTTGGTTTGAACTGACTTTCAGCGGAGATTGGTGAGCTTATATCTGGGAACTTGGAACCTGTCTCCTGAGACCATCTCTGTTCTCACGATCTTGCTGAGTTGTTGCAAAGTCAGATCCTTCTCGTCATGTTGACGAATCATCTGGTCAGGATTCAGGAATGTCAGAGTTTCGCTGTCCGAATGTTGTTCGAAAAGTATTCAGGCAATAAGGCTTCCACAGAACTTCACTACATATATGTGAGAAAATACACAAGCTGATCTGACGGATACCTTCAAATTGATTGTGATAGTAGCAGCATTGAAGCTCAGCCTATTTCGTACACTGTTTACACTGCCCCTTAGCCAACAACAAAGTTAAGCCGGTCGTAAACACGTAAAATTAGGAGTGTCAGAATTTCAGATAATTTATGGCATCCAGTACAACAACGGCGTGTGAAAAGACGGAAGCACAGATGAGCTTTAGTACTGTTCGAAGGAAGAACAGTAATAGGAGTTACTAGACCTCTGCAAGTGCTCCTACTATCAAAGTCCAATCGACACGGGATGTGGTCCGCTGAGTCCAATAGACTGATGTTCCATACAGCGGTCCACACTTGGAAAAAAAATTATCTTAATCTTTTGCAATATCGCAATCATATCACAGAAGCACTAACACCAGAAAACAAACCTCCCCTGATTTCTCTTGCTTCCATGGCATATCAGATGCTGTGCTGATTGCAGCGCATTGATCAACTTGTTTGCAGGCGATCAAGTGAGAACAGCGGCAATAACACCAATGTCCAGCCGAGCTCCTCTAACATTTACTTGAAAACATGCGCTGATCTACTAGCCATCCAAGAATTCCAAATCCCTCGGGTTCCCAAAGACATCACAAGGACAAAACCTCCACGCACCCCTATACTTACGCATATACCAGTACTTCACCAAGTAAGGTACAAAGAATGGGAACGGAGGCCACCAAGCATGAACGCCTCCCTCAAATTTTGTGTCGTTTGCTCCTAGACTGATAGGCAGAACCAAATCCTGTTGTGTAGTCAGAACAACGGACTGAGAATAACCTCTTTTATGACACGGTGTGTCCTGAGCACATGCAAAAGCCGCAAGATGCAATGGACCTACACAAGGGAAATTGGAATTCTGAATCTCACCTGATCCTTCATGTTTTTCATCACAGCCTCTTCCAAGACACCCCACGCGTTCTTCAATTCTTTTCCACCATATTTGTCCAACGCCAACAACGTCCCAATCTCCGCCCTCAAATGCCTTTCCAGCACCACCGAAAATCCATCCAGTAACGCCTTGAACTTAACAGCATCATACTCCTCTGCTTTTACGGTCGTGACATAGTCATGAAATTTCTCCAACCCAGCATCGAATGCTTGGTGGTCGTTGACGTTCGCTTCCATGATGCCGGGTACTTTAGTGTAAGCTTCTACAGCAGGGAAGAAGAATTGCTCTTCGCCCCAGTGGTGGTGATGTAGTGCCAGGTAGAAGGCTTTGCAGAAGGTCAGAAAGTCGGCGATGTCAGTGGGTGCGCTAATGTATGCGCATTGGAGGTACATGGCGTTGAGGCTGCGGATGAGAACGTTGTGTGCCAGAGTCATTTCTGTGGCGACGTTGATGGTCTCGGGGGCGTACTGGAATATATAGTTCAGCTCGATGCTCTCTGATGTTCAGAGGAATCCAGGAATCCTCACTCAAATTTACATATTAAACCAAGTGATTGTTGCGACTTACCTCGGGCGTTTGTTCGGGCGGCGATATCAATGGGATTGGGCCGTCGACCCATGGCTTGTTCGACATGATGAATGATTTCCCGTCTGAGGATTGCCGATAAGTTGTCTTCCTAAGTAGACCAGAATTGAACTCTGAGTATCCTAGTAGCAAGTATCAACTTGCAATCAAAATGCACCGCGCACTAAATTCGTTGGACCCTTTGGACATATAAGTGACAATCGAGTCCAAAATCGAAGTCCAATTGATCTTGCTGAGCTCCAGTTGTAGCAATGAAGAAACCAGACAGAGAGCCACGCTGATCGTAGATCACAAAATGCTAGCAATTTTCCACTTACAAGTGGCGTCCGACCCTCCTTTAAGAAAGATGACAATTCGATGCCAATGCAAGACCAAGAACTTTATCCCAACGTTCCGAGAACCGAGCTGAACACCTACTGCAAGTCTCTCGCACACATCTCTGTCCCCCAGCTCTCGCATGCATAGCAGTTCGCCAGCCAACCGATAAGACGGACTCGTACTCACCAAAATCATCTCCATTTTTGCACGGTAATAAGTCTCTCTGATTTCACTTCCTCTGTCCTTACGATCGCGTCTATCACGACTGCACGACTCAGTAATCCCTACCTTGTTGCAATTCTCTGACGAACATCGCGCCGGCGTGAGAAATTGTAGCCAGTAACGTAGCAACCATTCATAAACATTTTCCGATAAGGGAGTGTGTACGAGATAGTGCTGACGTGATGTGGATACTGTGGAGTTTGGGGCTGCAGAGAAACAAGCTTGCTCAATTCAGGATTATTGGGGATTGGTGAAGCGAGAGGCGCAGCCGGCGAGGACGAGGACGAGATGTCGGGTTCGGGTCCTGAGAATAGAGAGATGGACGGTGAGGTTTGGAAAAGCGGTGAGACGAAAGAGACGAAAGCCATTTTGTTGATGATCAGTTTGAATTCTCTGGCGATTTCTCGGACAGATGTCATCCATCGAGCTCGTAAGCTGGGAGCCAGAAATCAATGAACGAACAGGGTTCGTCCCCCAGTCTATTCTGTAAGCTGAAGATACGAGATATGCAGGAGAGTATCCAATACTGCTCACTTTGCCAACAACGCCATGCCTAGCTCCCGAAACTACTTTCCAAACAGGGTATCCAAACAACAACACTGGAAACAAAAAAGTCCACGGACCCGGAACAGAATTATCAAACAGAAATCTCCCTCCTCTCACTGACGGCTCTTGTCCTCGAATCTAGAGGCACACTCATCTGCACCGCCAACCCCTCCAGCACCTCAACCTTTTCTTTCAACCCCACAACACTTTCCAGCCCTCCTTCCAAATCAGCCATAATCAACGGCAGCAAATCACCCTTAAGATCATCCAACTCATCCTGCAACTCCCTATTCTTCTCCTTCAACCTCACCATCTTCCTCCTATCCAACTCCCTCTCTTCTCTAATCTCCTTCTCGACTCGCTCCATCCTCCTCCCCGTCAACCTCTCCTCAAGTGCTCGTTCCCTCTCTCTCGCTTCCTCTTCGCGCTTAGCCGTCGCGTTCTCCGCATTCCTTGCATTCTTCTCCGTAAATTGAAAAAGCGCTTCGATTTGATCCTTAACCGTCATCTGATACTGCAAATTCCAATCCCTCTGCCTCTGCAGATCTTCACTCAACATCTGCAAATTAGCTTCCAGATCATGCAGCTCCTCTTCCTTCAGCGAATTCGCCTTTTCTAGTTCCTCAAGACGAGATTTCAACCCTGAAGTAGCGGCTTTCGATTCTTCCTGTGAGGTTTGTAAGTCGAGGATTTATGCTACGAGAGAGAACCTGTGTTTGTCTGATTCCCTAATGCTGTTTTCGATGGAGGTGAGTCGAGATTCCATTTTTGCGCGGAGGGTACGGGACTCCAGCTCGGAAGACTCGAGTTCTCTGATGCTGGCTTCGAGGTCTCCGCGCTGGGTTTCGGTGTTCAAGTCCTCTAGTTCCATGATCTTGGACTTCAGAGCAGATAATTGCTCTTCCATTCCCTCATCCAACTTCCGCAGGTCTGTTTTCAGATCATCGATACGGTCCATATTACGGTGGTCGAATTTAGCCAGAGAGGTCAACATCTTATCGAGCTTGACATCGCAGTCCTCAGAAGTCTCTTTGATACGAGACCCCATGCTCTTCAACTGCTATTTGTTCTTCCCCTCGCTTACATCAAGACGCTCCTTGACCTCCCGCAGCTGTATCCTCGTCTTCTCTTCCGACCAGTCCAGCTTCTCCGTCAATTCGTGCGATAAATTCTTGCATTTCTCTCCCACTTCATCAAGATCCTCCTTCAGCTTCTCCATTTTCGCGGTATTCAGCTTCTCAGCCTTCTCCTGCCGTGACTCCAAAAACGGCATCCGTATCGAGCCAATATGATTTTCATTTTCCAGAGCTTTTAAATACTGTTCTCTCGTAGACGCCAGATTCTGAGTCGCTCTCTGTGCATACACTGCCAGCGGCTGCTGCGAAATGTTAAAATCGATCCCCAAATCCATGACCTTTGGAGGAGGGAACATCATTGTATCTTTGAAAGCGGCCTGCTTAGAAACAGGATTGGCGAGCTTCTCCTTGATATCATTCTGATGTGCTTTGCTCCTCTCGTGGGTAACAAGTCCATGAAAGTTGGCCTTCGGTGACTTGTCGCAGTCGAGACATTTAATGTTCCCATTGTCTGTTTCGAAGCTGCTGTCTGGGTATTTATCGCAGAGATCTCGGACAATTTCATAGACACCCGCGTCCGGAGTATCTCTCCTCTTTTCCTCCTTGAATCGAATATCCTCAAGTCCAAATGTCCCAGAGCATTCATCATTACCCTGGCTCAAGTTCAAGTTCTCGAAACCAGACAAACTCCCAGCTTTTCTAGGTGAAGCAAATAGTCTCCCATGTGCACTTGTCCTTCGAGATCCGCTCAATGGTGTGCCAGATCGTATTCTCTTCGCGCTGCGTCTCGGTGTAGAGTTTGCATAGCGATGAGGACTGATACGGTCGAAACTGCTGCTATCATCGCTAGCTGCTCTGTCGAAAGGGCGAGTTCTCTTTCGCGACGGGGTCTGCATGAAGGGTTGTTCGGACGGAGGAGGGATGAGAGGGACGGCATTGGCTGTCATGGCCTTGTATGCGTCAGTATGCCGACCTGGAGGAATTGGTTAGCTTAGCTGGTGTGATGCCTTTGGGGGAAAAGGATGGCATACGGATCTCGTCTGCGCGCTCAATTGAATCTTGCTGACTGCTCCTGTCCAGTTGAAGAGATGGCACTTCAAATCATTGGCTTCTCAGTAGAAATCTCCTTTTCGGTTGAAAGTTCCATTTGTTTTGGAGTCAGGTTTGCCTGCCGCGTCTGTGGAGTAGCTGTTGGTTATGCCTTCCGGCGAATTACTTTACGATCCTCTATCATGTCCTTAGTGGCATCAATGAGTTGTCCATTCTCGCGCCTCGATGTATTCTACAAAGACTTCGAACCAGACCAATTCAGGTCAACACCATTTCGCCTGCTATACCATGCATACCATACCATGCCATGCAATGCAATGAAACGCTCAAAAGCTCGAAAACGCCTTCCCACCAAGTGTATTAATTTCGCTGCAAAAATGTGTTGAGCCCGTACGCCATCCCATGTCATGCTCTGACCAAGGACAATCACCATCATCTGTTATGCACTCCCCTGCTTCCAAATTGTGTGCGAGAGTTTATCATCCAGCCGTCAATCCAGCTTCAGAACTTCCGTGGCTTCCTGTTTGGAATAAGCGGTTGTGAGCTCTTAGGAGGCTGCGAGCTCTTCGGAGGCTGAGAGCTACTTGGCAGCTGTGAGTTTCTAGGTGGAGCTGCTGCCGGCTGAGCATTCTTCGAAGCACTTTGATTATTTGAGCCACTTGTACCTGTCAATGAAGAGGGGGGAGGCCGAATTGGAGTCGAAGCATTGCTGTTTGAAGCAGGTGGTCTAACAGCGGCAGGTGACGAGGTCGACGTAAAAGGAGGTCTGCTTATACTTCCAGCTAAGCTGGTTCGTAAAGGTGGTCTGATTGGTGTTGAAGGACCACTACCACTACCGGTTGCGAGTTGCGAAACCCTTGAAGCTGTATTGGTAGCAGCCATTTGGGAAGAGCTCTTTGGTGTGCTCGATCCACGTTCATGGTCGCTTCCAGCCACACTCCTTGGTGTTGAGTATGTCTTGAGCAGCGCAATTTGCGCAGCAGATCTCTCCTCTTTCTTCTCCAAGCTCTTAATACGCTCCGCCATCTTCTCCTCCCTCTCCGCGCTGACCTTCATCATCTCCTCCATGCGCTGCTCAAAAGATTTCCTCGACTTCATCTCGCTGACCTGCTTGTTCTGCAAATCCTCGATACAGGTCTTCTGGATCTCAACAACGTCTGAAAAGTATTTGACCCACTCATCGAACTTTTTGACCTTCTTCGTGAGGCTCTCGATATGCTTGTCTTGTGCAGAAAAGCGTTCGGTGAGGAGGTCGATAGATTCATTAAGTGGACCGACGGAGTTGCGCACTGACTCTACCAGATTCGTCGTGCTCTGGTTACCCTCTTCGACGACCTCAATCCGAGCGATGAGCTTCTTCAGGGAGTTTGCAAAGCTCTCGTTGGCTTCTAAAATATGGCCGCGAGTAGTCTCCAAAGTCTTGATGCGGTCTGAATTACTTGTGATAAGTTGTGTTGCTTCCTCCAAGGAATGGTCATGTCGCTCTAGGAGTGCGAATCTAGCATTGATGATAGTATTCCCCCGTTCCAACTCGTTCTGAGATTCAAGCAATTGAATCTTGGACGATTCCAACTCCTGAATCCTCTCATGGATGCCGGCGATACCTCCGCTGGCCTCCGTAGGATATTCACGATTCAGAAGATCATCGAGCTTATCTTCCAACCCGTCTTGTTTCTGACCCAGAGTCTGCAGAAGCCTTGAAAGATCGGTGCGGAAATTTTCCACTTCCACCCAACGAGATTCGTGTTGTTCATCTCTACCCAGAAGGGCTTCTAGCTGATCGCTAACTTCACTAGGAATAGCCTGTGAGCGTGCGAACATTTGGACAAGATTGTCCATGCCAGATATCACGGCGTCGCGCATAGACTGTACGTGGGCGGCATGCTGGGCTTCACGGGATCTGAGGCTGGCGATTTCCTGTTCGATCTTCACATACTTATTATTTGTTTGTCCAAGCAGTGTACCATAATGCTCAAGTTTCGTCTTCTTTTTCCTATTGCTTTCTTCCAGAACCTCGAATCTCTTGGACACCTCTGTCCGGAACAAGTCATCAGGGGCTTGTAGGGAGTTTGTAGAAGGTGGGGTGGGATGAGAAAGGCCGTTTTGGATAGGCGGAGCTGGATCATGGACAGAGAGGCTATTCCGATCTGCGAGAGCATCTCTGGTCCTAGGACGGGGCGGCTTGTATTTGAAAGCTTTTGTAGGAAGTCCGTACATGGACTGTAGGAGTTCCATCGACCCAGGGGACGTTGAGCGTCTAGGAGTGCTATGCGAAGACGAGTCCTTTCCCACGGATACGGCAGGGTTTTGGCGATGTGCATATTGATTTTGATCATGGCCTCTTTGGCTTGCAATTCTTTTGAGAACCCCCATTCTCCTCTTGGTCTCTGTAGTCTCCCTTGGCAACTCTCCCATCCGATCTAGCTTTGACATGACGTTAGAAACATGCGATTCTGCATTCAAGTGAATCTGGAGTTTTGCGATAGAGCCCTGGAATTTCGTAGCAACCCTCCGCCCATCACAATCATGACAAATAACCTGGAAGATGTGGCCCGAAACTGTCTCCTCAATGATGACTTCAAATGCATCATTTGGATAACTCATGTGGAGTTCATCAAATTCGAGAGCGTCGGATGGCGCAAAGTGCTGGATTAGAGGTAGAGTAGTTCGAAAGTAATCCGCAAGGGTCTATGTCTGTTAGCTACGCAAGACATTTCTTTTCTCGAGTGTATCATACCTTACTCTCACGGCGTTGGATCAAAAATATTGAATTCTCGTCAGGCGTTTCGATGGATGGCATCAAAGTATCCGCTGGCACGATTTGTGGTGGGGCAGACATTTCATGTGGAGGCGGACTTTTCGGAAATGTGAGAATAGGAATTATCTCGGACTGATCTGATCCGCTAGAACTGGAACTTACTTCTCGGGTGGGGTCAGTTCGTTTATGTTTCTGCCGCCTGGGCTTTGCTTGTGGCTTCGATTGTAGCTTCGGTGCCCGGGCTTTGATAGACGACGAAGCTGCTTTTTCTTGCTTGGTCGCCCGTTAGCTATCCCTGTAAACATCCTGTGTGCGCTTTCATACCTTGACAATAACGACATCATCATCTTCGAACTTAGATTCAACCTTCGAAGGAGGAGGAGTATCTTTGCGCTGGAAGATGTTAGTGAATGCCTGAAAATTAAATCTTGTCATCTTACCTCTACTTTGACTCTTGATCGCTCGGCAGGACTGAGATCCTTCAAGAACTTCTCCAAATTCGTCACCGCCTTCTCCGCAACCTGATCAAGTACTGCCCAAGTCTTGAAAGTCCAAACCCAATGGGAGATATCAGTCAAGCCTCGATCAGCCGTATAATCAGCAGGACGGCAATCAGGATGCAAGACGTAAGTGCCTTCTTCCGCCGAGACTCTGGTCAGAACGTCGTCCTACAATCGTTAGTAATGGGTCCCAGTCAATGACGGAGTGAATCACCTCAACCATCCGTGCCATCAATCGCATTACTAGATTGGCTCTTTTTCTCACTTCCGCAACAGGCGTCACAGCCATACTTGGGAAGAAGTGATCTTCACGAATCGTGCCTGTTGATTCGGGGCTACTGATGGACTGGACTACTGCATGGACGAAGTCGATGTACTCCTCGCAAGAAGGCAATTCCTCGGTCTTGAATCTGTTGATAGCAGAGGAAGAGGCACGCGAAACACCAACTGTAGGAACTCGAGACGGAGCTGTAAACCATCAGCTTTATTCCCGACATCCATTGAGCAAAACAAAGCTTCCAGGCATAATGCTGAGTTGCATCCAAAGAGGAAAGCGCAAGGAAGAGAAACAAGGCTTGCTTACGTTGCGATCCACTTTCACTATCCAGAAACCGCTCAATACTCCTCATAGCTTCCTCAACATGCGGAAACGCCAAAGAGCCATTAAAGAAATGCGGGATCCAAGGCGGATCATCACCAATAACCAGGTAATCAATAGTCGAACGATTCGGGTGCGGCCTATACATATTCGGTTCCGTGCAAACCAGAAGTAGATGTTCGTCCTAGCATCCAAGCATCAGTTGTAGTCCAAACCTCAATTTTCTTTACACCTCATAAAACACCATTCAAAGTCTGAGTCAAAAGAAAGATAGTAAGTAAACTAAGTAAGCGCAAATCTCACCTCAACCATCCTCCCCAGAATCCTCTCCAGCAACCTCATCTTCCCCCTAATATGCGGCGCCTTACTCCTAATAAATGGCTTGTCGAAATTCAACAAGCCAGGATTCAGTCCCACCGTAAAAGGGTCCAGATCCCAGAAATTGTCGCGCATGATCTTGCCGACGAGTCGTTCGTATTCTGTGCAGGTGGAGGTTGGGCCGAGGGCCGTGCTGACGGTGATGGACCGCGTGTGCGTGTTGCTGGAGAGGGAGCGGATGGCTGGTTGGGTGGGAGGGGGAAGAGAGGATGGGTGGAGAGAACGTGATACTGAGGAGGTGGATGAGGGCGTAGGTGTGGTGATCTCGGGATGTGAGGTTGCGTTTAAGGGGCCAACATTGAGATCACCTGCTGGAGGAGATCCAGATTTAGCGCCAGAGCCGGACGAGGATTGAGCCATGTTGGTGGCATTACACGACCAAACAGACGTCTGGAGGTGGTTTGGGGGAGTTGTGTTTGGAGGTGTACCGTGATGTGAGGTTGGACTGTGGTGGACGCGTTCGAGGTGCCTTTTTGCGCAAGGGCGGGGGGTGGCTCGAGCTTTACACGTGATTACGTGCATAAGTGGGAAGCGAGGTTGATGTGGGGGTTGGAGATGTGGGGTGCAGGAATAGAGATTCAAGGTTGTTGGTATTGTTTGTTTTCATGTGCTTCGGTGATTATTGTTTCCCAATTGTAGTGTACGTAGCAGCAGCGGATGTTTAGCAGACTACAGGATATCCTTTCTTCAATCAAGGTATGATCTCAAAACCAGAGAAAGAAGCATGTATGGTAATGATTTTTCCCCAGCCGACTGTCCTGACTTTTATGTATATCCACAGACCTCCCGACACTCCGTTGCATCCATCCACCTGTCTTATCGACCTCCTTCTCCATCCAAGGTAGCCAGCCAACTGTCATCCAACCACGTCCTTGATCTGCCAAGCCACAACACATTCACAACGCACCCAAAAATCACAGAGGCAAATGAGACAGAACAAGACAAGACAGTCCAAAGAAACAATATGTTCATAAGACCAATATACATCAACCCGTCAACCAACCAAGGATCCAACCAACCCCACATGAACTTCGTAAAGAAAGCGGCTCAAGTGAACCCAGTATTTTGTTGTTTGCCTTGCGCAATCGCTCGCTGCCTCGGTTTTTTTTCCAAACGCGTCAAACCATCGCTTCCAATCACACACGTCCTCCATCCAGTCCTAAGGATAGTCCAAAGTCCAAATCCAAATCCAAGTCCCAAATTACACAACAGTCAGAGCCAACCAACCCATCAACAAGAAGATATCCACCTATATAACAAAAAGATAGGGGAAGGGGTATCCACCAAAAAGTATAAAGCAACAACCCATCCAAATGCCCCGAGGCATTACTCAGCCGACAAAGCACCAAATACACAAAACTGCAGAAAGGGGTATAAAACAACAACAACAACCAAAAGACATCGCAACAAGATCGTTCATGGTCATATTCAACTAATCAAGAATGTAGTGAAAAGACATGATATACACCCTAGTCCTGCCTGCTCTTTGCTGAAGACCTCGCAGCGAGAGGATAATGGGATAGTGAGACGTTATGTGGTGCAGAAAACGATATGTGCAAGATGAAGAATATATGGCAAAACGATGGTTGGCGCAGACTGTTCGATGCAATTTGGACTGGATATGGACCTGGATCTGGATGCGGAAATTGATGACGGTGGACTAGATGGTGTATATAACGTTAAATGCGTCGAATGTAAAGAGTAGAGCGTATGTACGATGGCAAACGAGGCAAGCGAGCGAGCAAGGCGTATTACGTATATCCAGACGCATTAGAAAATATATGTAAAAGCAAAGGCCATTTAATAAAGTACGATGGCATGTCGAAGAAGGCGAGCCAGTTGTGATGTCAAAACTGGGGATTTTCGGCGGTGTTCGACCGCGTGAGATTTGAACAGGGTAGAATGTAGGTAACATTTGAGCGCGCTCCTGCTGCGGGACCGGAACCCGAGTTGCAGATGGAGCGAGCTTCTAGAGCATGTAGCCGGCGACGGCGAACATGATTACCAGGCTGAACATGCTGCTTGAGGTGACGATCGTTTCTGGTGCGCCTGACTTCTTGGTTGCGCTTGCGATTGGACTTTCGACGGCTGTGGTTCCTGATAGCGCAGTTCCGGAGCCACTACCGGTTCCAGTGGAAGAGGAGCCGCCGGATGTTGTCGTTGTGTTCTTCTCCTCGAAGAGCACGTGAGGTGAATTATCAGCTGTGGGATAAGCGGATGAGGTCTTGTTGACGGATGACGAAGACGAGGTGGAAGTCTCGCTGAACGAGCTGGAACTGGTTAATGAAGAAGACGTTGAAGACTCCGAGCTAGATGTGGTTGAGCTTGTAGAAGTGGTCGAAGTGGTCGTTGGCTTTGGAGTCGGAGTCGGAGTTGGAGTCGGAGTTGGCGTGGGTGTTGGGGTGGGCGTAGGCTCAGGAGTCTCGCTTGAGGAGGAAGCCTTTGCAGCAGAATCTCCGAGAAGGTCAGATGCACCAGAACTGCTAGAACCAGTATTGAAAACAACAATGTTGGCAGTCTCTCCTTTGGGAATGGTCACAAGGCAGAAGTTGGCTCCTCCTGCTCCTGAAGCTTGATCAGCGCTCGTGACGCCGCCGATGCCGTTCTTCGAAGGGTCGATGGAGCAAGGGGTGCCGTTGCAACCAGAACCAGAACACACGACCTTGATACCGAAAGTTGGCTTAGATTGAGTGAAGGTAGCGTCAGAATCAGTGAATTTGGGGTTCCATCCGAGTTTGAGGAAGGTGTTTCCAGACGAGTCCTGGTTGGCACCTGCGACATATGGAGACCAGTTTCCAAGTGGCTTAGATCCATCACCCCAAATGCAAGCATCGTCAGTATCGATACCGGGAGCATTTACGTAGTAACTGTTCAGATTAGCGAAGCCTCAAACTAAATTGCTGAGGTACATACTGAGCTGCGGTGCTGCACCAGTAACTTGGATCCGGAACTGCGATACCTGCCCAGCTATCGACCTTGGTTGGAATAAGCATCGACTCACCACCAGGCAAGACAGTCTGGCAAAATGAAACAACCTTCCCAGCATTGTTCTGAACACCGACGGAGCCGGCTCCAGATACGCAATACGGCTTGCTAGGGAACGGTTTGCTGACTTTGCCGTTTGAGTCGCAATACAGACCGCCATCCTATCGCCGTCAGTATCACATCTCCATTATTCGATTCCTTGACCTACCATCGACAATGGGTACGTATATGAAGTCGCCTTTGGGTTCCATTGCGCCATTACTTCTCCTGGTGGGCACGCGTACGGGCAATAACTGCCCGCTGTGCAAGATTGATCCGGACTCATTGCCCATCCTCCGTTGGACGAGCCTGGTGTGACCGCGACCAAACCAGCGTTAGTTGGGAAGGCGCATGTTGCGCGCTTCTGCAAAGCGCTCTCATTCCCCTCGGCCCGTGGCGACGCATGTAACCTCTTGTGACTATGTCTCTTCTCCAAAACATCCAAATGCGACAAGCGATGACCGGGTTTTGCGTCGCATGGCAATGACAACAACAGTATCGCGGTGCCAACTGCGGCCTGAATATCCAAGAACTTCATCGTGTATGTCTTTAATGAATCTGTTAGGGGCCAGATTATGCCGTGGTAATGTATTCGAGTCGCGAGGCCTATCCAAACCGATCTCTCAGTCGTCGATGTTTTCGCGCGTGGTTTCGAAACGAGTGTTATTGAACGGGGCCAGCGCTACATCCAAACATATCCTGGGTGCAGAATGAGCGACTTGTGGTAAGAGTGCAATGCAGGAAGGGAGTGACAGCAGCGAAGACTCAACCAAAGGAGTGTGGTGGAAAACAAGAAGATGCAGCACGCAAGCAAGAGGAAGAGGAGGGATGTGGTCGAGCGAAGAAGGATGGCTGAGGCTGGGTTAGCGGGCAAGTGAAGAAGCTTCAAGCTCGTCCCTCGTCTCTCTGCTCAGGCAGCGCAGGGCCTTTTCCTCGCCTCCCAGACCAGACCAGACGAGACGAGACGACACAGCAAAGCACAGCCAGACACGCATGCGGGCCCGGCCCCATGTTTCCCATCTCTGCATGTCGTCCGGCGTGTTCTAACCAGATTGACGTCGACTGTCCCAAATTGCACAGCCAACCACACGCACGGAGCTCGTCGTCGCCAGCAACGGGAGAGAAGGGGGAGATTGCCAGCAATCTCAGGACCTTGTCGATCCACTGGGATGAGTTCTAGACGGGTCAGGGATTGACGGCTGGGCGTTGGAAGCCATCCAATCAGCTTCGCTCAATGTTCTGCCGAAGTTGCGGCAGCGCCAAAGCACTCTCGCGTACCTGACACTATGCATAAAGGGGCATAATCGAAATTGTTTAATTGTCCGCGTTGGGGAAGAGGGCGAATCACAACTTCAGATTGCGATCAGAGGAATTAAACTTGATCGAGGCCCCCTGTCATTTTTCCATGGGCCCTGGGCTTAGCCGACTCAACTTACTCGCTAGGCTCGTCGCCTCCTCATGTGACGGACTGTGACCAGTGTGACAGGAGGTGTGAGGAGCTGCAGGAACAACGGCGAGGGCGACATCGAGGTGATATGAATGGTTGTCGGGCTTCTTTGTTCTTTGTAGGATTCGTCGTAGGGCTTTGCAAGTCCCTACCTTATGGAGAGTGAACGTTGGTGAAAAGCATCTCTTCATCGCAGCCAAGACTTCTGACAGCTGAAGGCCATTGACATCGTTCCATTCCGTAATAGAAGTAGATTCGTTGATTACAGAGATCCTGGCGTGCTTCCACCCGATTATCCAGATCACTTCATCAACAATTGTTCTCGTGTTCAGTGATTGTTGACAATATCGAGCCGGCTGCTGCATTCCATTCCACTTCATTACTTCGTTCCTCCTCCCAATACTCCAGCTCTGATAATAAAACAGCTGGCCATGGATGTCGCAACAATCTATCGGCCCTCGATCCCATAGGAAGAAACGGCGATTGATAAGAGATTACTTCATCAAACCAAATCTGGGGTCTCGAATCTCGAATCTCGATCGGACGCTTCGACCCGCGTCTGGCCTGGGGCAAGAAGGAAGCGACAGAAGGCCCTGTCTTCCACGCGGAAATGTTCTCCTTTCCAGACCCCATCGTCGCTGAAAAGAGACAGGGGAAATTTGGAGAAAGAACAACCGAAATGAAGCGGAGATGTCATTGCTGCAACGTGAATGATTCACAGAGCGGTAAGTACTGCTCTTGTGCTGCACAAATACATGACATAACTCATATGAAAATTGTTGAATATCATCAAGCGACAGGAATGATGTCAGCCACAATGGAAGGGTTGTCTGACTTTGAGAACCTTATCACCCTGAGAACCTTATCACTCTGAGAATCTTATCACTCTGAGAACCTTATCAACTCGTCACTGACGGTATGTGGCTTGCAGATCTTTGCACAATATGTTTATGCTTAAAATGGCAACTAATACTTGGTACGCGTATTCAGGAATGTTGTTGTGACTAACGTGATAAAGATAAGGATTGTGCAGAAAGCTAAAACAGTTGTGCACAGCCTCATAGGAGCGTTTCTAGAGTCTGAGTGTATAACTGTATGTGTATATGATTGAAGATGAAGTCCAAGCAGTCTAGAAGAACCATGTTGTTGTTACCTAGGTACTCGACATATGCGAGCCCCACAGAAGACGCGACGCGTGATTCCGCAACTGAGTTGTTCAGCCTTCCATTCTCAAAGCTTGGCAGCCGCAGCCTTGAGCTTCTCCAACCTCAGCCGTGCCATTCCGTGAAATTCACACATCGAGCTAAATGTCTACTTACAACATGTCTGCGCCACAGATTCCAAATCTTTTGACCTCGCGAGGAGGACCTCGTTCTCGAGGCGGCCGTGGAAGGGGTTCTGCTCGATTCGGAGGAAGAGGAGAAGCCAGCGGGCCTGGCGCCCAACGCAAAGATCTAGCCATCCAGTCTACAGATACAGATGCAGCAGTCTCTAGGCTCAGCGCAGTCTCCCTTGGATATCTTGAAGACCCATTTGCGTCTCTTTTTGTCGCCGGACAAGGCACACGCCGTATGCCAATCATAAATCGAGGTAAAAATTCCATCTTGAAATGCTAAACAGGCCATGACTGAGATGCGTTGCAGGAACCTATACCCGCACGACAGCTCTCGACATCCTCATTAATGCTTTCCTCTCAGAGCCAGAATCCGCAGCTCCACCACAGAAGAAACAAATAATATCATTAGGTGCAGGAACCGACACACGATACTTCCGCCTGCGATCGAAAAACAAACACCACAATCTCATTTACCACGAATTTGACTTCCCTTCAGTCACGACGACAAAGTCGAAGACAGTGTTAAACAATAGACTGTTATCGAACAACGAAAGCGAAGTCCTCATCACAGAATTTAAGAGCCCCGAATTTGGAATGCCACAGCAAGACACAGACTGGGGGATCAGTTCATCGAGGGATGGAAAACCAGAAGTTACATATTGCTGTCATCCTATAGATCTACGACAGGTGCCTCACTTGAAAGATGCAAAGGATATACAAGGCCTACAAACGGATGTACCGACACTGATAATATCGGAATGTTGCCTGTGTTACTTGGACCTAGATACTGCTCGGGATGTGGTAAGATGGTTCACAGACAGGATAACTTCGGTTGGCATAGTTTTATACGAACCCATCGGTGTCGATGATGCGTTCGGACAAGTTATGGTCTCCAATCTAGCTTCCAGAGGTATCGCCATGCCAACATTAGAACAGTACAAAACACTCGCCGATCAGAAGGCTCGGTTACTGGATCTTGGATTCCAAGGAGATGGCAAAGCGGGAGGGCAGGAAGCCGAGACTGTCGAAAATATCTGGCAAAACTGGGTCCCGAGTACAGAAAAGGAGAGAGTGGATAGGTTGGAAGGACTGGACGAAGTTGAAGAATGGCAAATGTTAGCTAGGCATTATGCTGTTGCTTGGGGTTGGAGGGGCAGCAATGGATGGGAAGGCTGGAGTGGACTTCGAAGAGCGTAATCATGAGGTTGGAGTGACAGTCACCGCTCGCCCGCGTCCTTACGATTACGACGCTTCGGAAAATTGATACGCATTGGAATGTCAGGTTGTCCAGCCGAAGCCCCTGACTTCACAAGCGAGCCTCTCGCGAAAACTACCGACTGAGTCAACAATTGTCTCAAAACCACGAATTCCCGTGATCACCCCCGAACAGGAATGAAACTTTAGACCACTATCGAAAAGCTGTTACAACGCATTCCTGCCGTGACCCTCTCCGGCTTCATTAACATGTGTCTGCAAATATCCTTTCTTTCCTCAATTCCACTCCTCTCTTCCTCTCTTCTGCCCTTCTCCCTACCATCCTCATCCCTTTACACATTTCACCTTTACAAACTTTCACGAAGAAACGATTTGAACATGGCTCTTCTAACTTCCGCGATCTTTGCTTTCGCCTTCTTTTCAGTGCTGTTCGCGTCCAGTGTATACGCGATAGTGAGCAGCACATACGCGCTTGACATCGAATACTCAGGCACAACTTTCTTCGATGGTTTTGAGTTCTGGACGGTATTGTCTTCCTCATCTCTATCCCTTCCCCCAAACCTCCGCCCTACCCTTCTCTTCACACCTCCCGTGCTTCATCATCCCCCTTTCCTCTCTCACTAACACAACGCAGGACGCCGACCCTACGCACGGCTTCGTATCCTACCAATCACAATCCTCCTCCCTCTCCAAATCTCTCATCTCAACAGACAACAATGTAGCGCGCATGAGTGTCGATTCTACCACTGTGCTGAGCAGTGATGGGCTTGCTGGAGGGAGGGAGAGTGTGCGAATTAGTAGTAAGAAGACGTTTACGCATGGGTTATTTATAGCGGACGTGCAACATATGCCTGGGAATGAGTGTGGTGTTGTGAGTACTTCCTTTGACTTATCCTTTTTGATTGTTTTAGAGGTACAGACTGTGTTTGGAAGTGTTTGAGGACTCTTCACTCTTCAAGGATTGAGTTGAGCTGGAGTGGTTTGATTTAGGGAAACATAAGCTGACTGTGGTGTGATGATCTAGTGGCCGGCTTGTAAGTAGACGTAGCTTTGAGTTTACTTCAATATAGGATGATGGGACGGAGCTGACAATTCCTTGATACGCAGTCTGGATGTTTGGCCCCAACTGGCCAAATAGCGGCGAAATTGATATAATCGAAGGCAAGTCTTTCCGCAATCTGGTTAATGGCCTACTCTGCTATGCAACAGAATCCTCGTGCTTCGAACCAGCAGCCCTACCCCACACGCACTCGCTCACTTCAAAATACTAACTTGCCACAGGAGTCAGCCTTCAAGCAACGAACGTAATGACTCTCCACACGTAAGTGTAACCGATGACCCGATCCCTCCACACATTACACGCCATATCACCGACACTGACTTTCTCCTCGCAGCGGCGACACTTGCACCATCGCCGGCACGCAATCCCTCGGAACCCTCCAAACAAACGACTGCAACCAAAACAACGGCTATGGCTGCAGTATATCATCTGGCTCCTCCACTTCTTACGGCGACGCCTTCAACTCCGTCAATGGCGGCGTCTACGCCACACAATGGACCTCAGACTACATCCGCATCTGGTATTTCCCTCGCTCTTCGATCCCAGCTGACATAACAAGCGGACAGCCCGATCCGGCCAATTGGGGTTTGCCGGACGGAAATTTTCAGGGAAGTTGTGATATCGATGAGAATTTCGCGAATCATCAAATTGTTTTTGATACGACGTTTTGTGGAGATGTAAGTCAACCTTTCTGTCAAATTCGGGCCCGTCGGCTCTTTAAGGGCTTAACCTCGTGGGCTCCTGAATCGGTGCCTCATACTGACTATCGATATTCTAGTGGGCGGGAAGCGTCTGGAGTAGTGATCCAGTATGCAGCCTGAAAGCGAGCACCTGTGTGGACTATGTAGCCGGCAATCCATCAGCTTTTGCGGATGCGTAAGTATATCCTTCTATGTCAGGACACTGAGATACGAACCAGTTGCTTCAGTATGGAAGCAGCGTTTAGCTGACGAAATCTAGGTACTGGGATATCAACTATGTGAAGGTGTTTACACTTGCCGAAGAACCTACAGCGACGTCAACACTGGCTGCTTCAAGCTCCACTTCAAGACCAATACTCGGAACCTCGATCGCTACCACGATATCAATATCGACAGCCATCACATTGGGTCCAGGTTCTAGTCCAACAACTCTTCCTAGCTCCGTATCATCGGGTGAGCTCTCCTCCAATAGCATTATCACAGACATCCCATCCCCCGCGACTTTACTGTCTGAATCCTCCACCCATCTCATTAGCAGTATCTCCTCACTAAACACAGCCCTAAATTCCATAACCGCTGGCTCATTATCCCCAACAGCTACCTTTCCACCTTTCCCCATCAGTTCACAGAACGCCACGCTTCTCCGGACACCTCTCATACAAGGGTGGACATACATCGGCTGTCTCTCATCATCCGCTCTCAATATCCCAACATTCGTTCTCTCCGCCACGAACGAGAACATGACAGTCACACTCTGCGCATCAACATGCAGCACCTCTGCTTACCTTGGAACATTCGGAACGTCCTGTTACTGCGGCAGTGACATCACCGGTACCACCACTCTATCGAACTCTTCATGCTCAGTCTCCTGTCCAGGTAGCCCATCAGAAGCTTGCGGCGGTCTTCAATTCAACCTTGGCATCAGCAGAAGAAGCGGCCTCCAACACCAGGACAGGCACCTCGATCAACCAGCAGGGCTTGAGAAGCGTCAAAGTACCGGATTCTTCCTGACAGTGTATCAGAACGTTCTATTGCTTCCTGATTCTCCAGTATCTTCATCTTCACCAACAGCTGATCCCTCAGAAGTCCACTTCTCTCCTTCGACAGGCGGAATTCCAACACCTAGCATCTCCCTGACCCCAGTCAGCACGCTCATTGGTGTGCCTATGGGTGGCGGTGAGACTGACAGCGGAACGTCGACATCAAATCTAGGACGTGTGCAGTTCGCGCCCGTAGGCACAAGTACTGCACTCGGAACCAGCGGGAGTAGAGTGAGTTCTCTTGGGTCGCTGATAGCTATTGGAATAGGTGCTGATGACCCACAGGCACAGGAGACTACGATCACAGTCGTATTGACAAGTAAGTTACTCCCCCCTTCATTTCTCTCACCCCTCAGCGTTCCGTTCCCGATGTGGTACCGTGTACAAGCAAGCAGAAGCACCAGCTGACCCCCAAAAAGCAACTTACACCGATCTCTGCTCCTGCGCCGCCTCGACCCTCCAAGTCTACACCACAACCAGCACCCTAATCTACACCGACTGCGGCTGCAAAACCAGCACCGCACCCGCACTCCTGAAAACCGCTCACGAGATCCCAATGACGACAATGACGCGCATCTGCGCAGACTGCGGTATGGACGGGACCGTGATCGTCACCGTACCTTGCGCCTCATCCACATCCACACCAACACCCACCTCCTCCGCCGCTCCAGCACTCAAAGTCATCCCAACCCAAAACGACGTGCAAGTTTTCATCACCACGATTCAGAAGATCTCTATAGCCGCTGTAGCAACGATCTCACCAGCTGCGCTCATCGAACACCCGAAATCTGTTTCCGTGATAACGAACGCTAGGGTGCAGACTGTGACTGGTGTGGCGCCGCAGTATGCTTCTGCTTCTGTTGCGGTTGTTGTGAATGGGAGTTCATATTCAAGGGGGAATCAGACGTTTGTGCTGAGTAACACTGGTGAGGGACTAAGGTGGCGGAGATGGGGTCTTTGTGTTGTGCTTGGGTTGGTGGGCGTGGGTGTTTTTGTTCATTGAGTGATCCTTATGAAGTGAAGAGAATCTTGAAGGCGGGGGAAAAATTTT
>NYXK01000231.1 GCA_002685535.1 Deltaproteobacteria bacterium | reverse complement strand
TCCTCAAAATGCCCTCAGAATTCCAGGGGGGTAAAAAAAATATCACTCAACATTTTCGTTCCTCCATAAGACGGCGATGTGGTTCGGCTGCAACAGAGAATACCCAAAATCAATGTGTGTACAGTCTAGCCGAATATTTTCTCGGAATTTCACATGATT
Organism: Deltaproteobacteria bacterium; assembly: GCA_002685535.1. Classification (GTDB taxonomy): domain Bacteria; phylum SAR324; class SAR324; order SAR324; family NAC60-12; genus Arctic96AD-7. The sequence goes on along the minus strand of NYXK01000231.1, from coordinate 5,385 downwards.
GACTGCATGTTTGGTTTTACCTTGAAAATTTCTCGGAAGAGACATCTTGTTTAACATGTTTGTTAAAATACAGGCCTCCGTTTCCTTCTCAGATTTTAACGAATGAGCAACGAATTCACGCTCACTTCCGTGCATGTAGTTCAGTTCTCTCTCAGACACCCAAACTGGTCCCTGGCGCAGCCACAATATACGGGCCTTACCTGCCCTGTGCTCGCGCCGCTACTTCAATGTTGTGGCGCAGCTCGGTGCGCGCAAGCTCGCATAGTGCGTTCGCCGAGTGCAAGCTTGCAGTCCAAGCTGTGGGTGCCTTGCAATGCGCCTTGAAGAATTGCAGCATGTGCAGAGCGTCATCCAACTCACTGCGCCAAGGTGGCCCATGCACAACACGCAATTCGAATCCGGGGTATTCACCGCGGTGATGGTATTCCCACGCGTTTCTCAAAGCAGCTTGCATCACGCCCTGTACCGACTGCGCTTTGCGAGCCGCATCCCTCGATGTGAAGTGGAGCAGTGAAAACGGCCCAGCACTCGCACGGCAGATGACGGCGCCTGACCACGATCTGTTCTGAAAGATGGGGACATACGAACAATTCGCGACAAGCAGTGCTCGCATATCTCGGGAATGCAGCAATGTCTTCCTGCCACCTGCGACTGTCTCGGCGGCAGCCTGGGTATACCAAGACGACTGCAAGAAAATGCACCGCAGCCGTTTGCAGTGAGGTGCGAGCACATGTGGAAGTTGCTCCATGTAGAAGTCGACGAGGGGTGCGCTTAGTCGTCCACCGCTCCTGGAGGTGGCAAGCAAACAGGTCTCAAAAGGAACACAGAGGGGCAAACGCAAAGCAAATTTTCCGAATGCCACACAGACCGTTGGCGCCACGAGCACCGGGCGCACATGTGTGGGCAAACAAACACATTCCACTCCCCGGATCAAGCGTACCGGAGAAGATTAAGGTCAGCTCGAGTCAAAGGCGTTGGCAAAGTCGCTGTTGGCTGCAAGATTACGTCCGCCGAGGACATATTACGTGTATGGTGAGCGTGCACACCAATTAGTGACTCCACACTGCGGTCAAATTTCCGTGCAGGCCGTTTCAATTTACTGCCGCCATGCTGACACGCTGTATTGCTGGCCTGCGAGATGTCGTCCAATTTCCATACACAGACGGTAGAATCGTCACAGCAGCAGGCCAAGAAGCGCGCGTTGTGGTTAAATGCAGTCATGCGTACCATGGTTCTCCGTTTGTGTGGCAAGTTAAGCGTGCAACGCCGCCGTGCGGGACAATGATCAACGTCCCACAGGCTGATCTCGCCGCGTGCATTGCCTGTAGCGAGCCACCTGCAACTTGCGTCCATTTGAAACCGGAGATACCAATAGTCGGCGTCACGCGTGTTGAAGGTGTTCAGCACCTCTTCCCGGCCATGCTCCTCACCTGAATCGTCTGCCTTCAGGCTCGGCGGCTGCCAAAGCTTCGCACACCCGGTCACATCACGCGAGAGAAGGAACTCTCCAACCCATCGCACGCAGTCGATCCAATCGTGCCGGTCGTCACTGCAGTGGATAGTGTGGACAGTTGCTCCAGGAAAGTGCTCGATGACAGGTAGTGGTGCGTGGAGTGGTGGGGATGGTTGGGAGCAGTGCGACTCCTCCTTCTCTGCGGTCGCCGAGGCAACACGAGACTTCAACGCTTGACGATCAAGGTTCCACAGCTTCACGCAGCAATCCGCGCCGCTCGAGGCGAGAGCCATTCCGTCGCGCCGCACATCGATGGAGAGTACAGCATCGCGATGTCCCTGCACGACCGGGGAAGGTGGTGGGCTTCTTGCCTACCTCTCAGAATGGGGCGTTATTTTAACCTCGTGACCAGCAAAGACCGCGACGCAATCGCGCGCGAGAATGTGCCAAAGTCGAACGGAACCATCTGCCGAAGCTGAGAACAGTAGCGCGTGCTGGCATGGATGGAAGCAGAGTTCATGCACCGCCCCGCCGTGTCCTTGCAACACTGTGTGCACATGCCCACGGTGGCAGTCCAGCACTCGGATGGTTCCCATCTTACCTGCAACTGCGAGGAGGGCGTGCGCGGTCCGTTCGTGCACGCCCCAAATGCAACAGTAAAACAGTTCAGCAGGATCTTCGTCCACATACGCCTGCAGCGCTTCGAGACGGATTGATGATGAGGAAGCAACAGGGACAGTGTGGGTAGCTGGCGGTTGTCCATCGTTCTCCTCGAGGCGGTATATATTGATGCGGTTTGCCCCGACTGTTGCGAAGAGCGACAGGTGGGAGGCGTGCGTCTGATTAAATGCCAGGCTGTAGATCGGGGCGCCGTGTGGCTCGGTCGTCCACAGTCGCGACATAGCTCGTAGCCCCGTTGTGGGAGTTTGTGGGGAGCGCAAACGAACAAACCTCGTAGTTGCTTCAGCGAGTTGCTTCGGCCTGAGGCAGGCGGGCTGGGCGACGCAATTTTATTTGCTCGTGGCCGGACCCAGTTGGTCTGCCCCCCCGATCTTCGCTGCCACCGCAGGGTGCTCCAAGGGTGACTGAGGGGCTTGGCGGGCGCTTGGACCGCGCGGAGGTCCTGAAACTGTGCTCGCTCTCGCACACCGCCCGGTGTACAATTGTGTACTCTGGCTAGCCAGCAGACCCACGTGATTCGCCTTACGGCTGATAATCATCACCTACCACTCTGATCGCGCTATGCATGCGAGGCGAGGTAGCGAGGCGAGACTGACGTCTAAATACCGTCTAAATACCGGGACGAGGCGAGACTGACGTCTAAATACCGTCTAAATACCGTCTGTGTCATGAGTGCAGCTTGAGTGCGCGCCGCGCCGCTTTGCGAACTGCTGAAGATCTTCATCTTCTATCCGAACATGCAGACGGTACTTGTGCATCTACCCCCTAAATCTAAATATTCTCAAATCGGTTACAAATCGGTGCTGTTGCCCTGTTGCCGCATGGCCCTTTCGTGTTCCGAACACACGACTGCTAATACGAGATCACGGGCGGCTGCAACACCAATGTTTCAATGTTGGGTTTGCCCGGGATGCGGAGGGTGTGTGGGTGTGTTCTAACCGTCGGTGTGGTCATCACACTTGGTCAGACACTCGTGTGATCTCGAGCACGCCACATGGAACGCGGCCACATGCTCCGCCTCGGCGCAGTTCACAAGACAGTGACCAAGGCGAACATTGTCTGCAGCATGCTGAGCGAAGAGGTTCCAGCCCTGGTCCTCGCGAGTGGTGGTGACCTTACTAGGGTCGGGACACGCGTGACCAACATGCCAGGTGCTGCCGTGGAGCCCATAATTGGTCATTGCACGGCGGATTTCTCGGTAGAACGCACCTTGCAAAGAAGGCATTACCTTGCTGTTGAATTCTCTGGCGAGGTGTAGCTCGCTGCATGGCAGTGGTTGGCCGATGTATGATGTACACCACTCCAAAGCCGAGTGATCCCCACGCTCCGGGTACAGCCTTGAAGGAAATTCACCTGCTCCGCCCTGTCGCCACCGGGAAAGGAGGCGGTGCGATGTCATGAGCGACCCTACCGTGTTCTCGTATATCACCGCCAGCACGGCGAGCCGAATCATCCATGGCACTATGATGCAAAGCAGATAGCGGTAGCCTTCCTTCCAGCGTGGTGGTGGGCTGGATGATCTGCCGCTGGAAATCCGGACAAACCGAACGAGCTTTACCAGTGGACGCCAGACATCGCCTTTTGTCAAGCGACCCATGACAATGGCGTTGCTCAGAATGATGTGCATCGTCAACCGGCAAGAGAACACGAGCAGGAGAACTCGCTGAATCATCTTGGCGCTGCACACATTCCAGATGTGAAGTATAAAGAAGGGCACAAGCGGCGCGTAGCACAATTTGAGGAGTGGCAACGATGCACATACGACGCGTCCTAACCACCCAATCGTACGCCATGCCGCAGCATCAAAGACTCGTGGTGATAGCAGCACGTCAAAGAAATACCTGCTGACAAAGAACGTAGTGAGGACCACAAGCTGGAGGAGGCCGCGAAGAATCAATGGGTCGTCCAGCCCGTCGCTCGGATCAAAGCGCCTCGGCACGCGCTGGACCCTCATCTGGCGAGTGGCACGAAATGGTGCCGTGGCCCGCACCCACAATGGTGACGAGAACCAGTGACGCATGTCACCCCCAAAGTGGAGCTCTCCAGCGCTCCGCTCCCTTGCGTCGAGGTCAGGTGCGCACCCTCCCCAACCGACTCATCTCTCCAACGCGACGGAAGCGGCTCAGCTCCTCCTGCTTCAAGCGGCGCTTGCAATGAATCAGCCATTGCCCTAGACGCGTGCGATCCATGGACGCCGAGCATTCCGCTGCTCGGCAATGGGTGTGCTGAAGGAGCCACCTGTGCTTTCCTCGCCGTGCCATTTCGCCCACACCAAAGCTGCACACGTTCAAAAGGCTACCTCACGCATGTATCGAGTGGCACGAGATTTCGCTGTTCATGAGGCAATGAGTGGTTGCACAACACAATTCGATATGCGTCACGGTAGTATTAGCGCAGCCAGTGTCCAACTACACACAGTAACCCGGCTCTCTGCTGCAACCGCAGTGTGTAGGGGAGGGTGTGTGGGAAGGATGAGAGCACTCCAGTCGAACGCCCACAAAAAAGCACGCCTCGCTCGGTGCCGACCACTCCGTGTCACCACATGTCACCCACAACTCGACTTGTGCCCTCTGCGTGCGTGCACTCTGCGTGCGCGAGGGACGCGCAAGGCGTGCTGTCTCTTCGGGTCTCTCCCCAATGCGCGCAGTTTGTCCGTAAGTTTCAGGCGAGCGCTTGCATAGTGGCGCAACGCACGCAGGCACATGAGCGTGCCTGTCGAGCCCACTCTCTTGGGCCACGAAACCGGCTGCCTTCATCAATGAACCCGCACACGGGCGGTCTTGCTTGGACCGCCGCCTTCAGTCAAGCGTCGGCGCTCGCAGCCGCCTTCTTCACGCATGCTGCAACGAAATGTGAGTCTGACTTCTTCCTGTGTACTATATCGTTATTGTACAATGCACACGGTGCGTAAGTCGGGAGCACGGAAGTCGTCACTGGCGGCGGCAATGTTGTCCTCCTTCGTCGCACTGCACACAGCCGCGTACAGTGCTTGCAGTCGGGTGGACACCTGCGGGTGGCGGGGGAGTGGGAGGATGCACCACTTGCCATGCAAGTGGCCGCGTCGTGTGTGCAGCTGCGCCCGCTGACACAGTCGACAAGCCAAAAGTCTTATGGACATTGCTCTTTGAAACTTGCGGCAAAACAGGACTGCCCGCCCTTGGAGATGCTGGCATCCGGATGAGCCGCAAGCGCTGGCGAATCGTTGCGCAGCATGTGCTGGATGGAGGTGACGGTCCAATCTTTCAGCGCCG
>NYXK01000230.1 GCA_002685535.1 Deltaproteobacteria bacterium | reverse complement strand
GGGGGGGGGGGGGAAACCAAGAACTAATGCTTTCGCAAAGTGCATGTCTACAAGCTGTCGCAGCTGGTGGATTGATGTTAGTTTTGCCATCAGAAGAACGCGCCGATCAAGAAGGAGGAATTGATCTTGTTGGTATACTGTTGGGTGTGGGAGGCCTTATCCTCTTCAACGTTGCATGGAAGTAAGATATATCTCCATGTATTACTTGCTACGATTTACTGATTCGACATCGTAGTCAAGCACCTGCACATGGTTGGCAAACTCCATATGTGATCGCTATCCTTGTTGTATCCGTATTGCTGATCGCAATGTTCTTTGTCTGGGAGAGCAAATTCGCCAAAGAGCCTATCATGCCACTCTCGATATTCAACACCCCCAGCTTTCGAGCGCTGATCGTCGTCGTCCTCTTCATCTATATGTCTGTAGGTATAACTCTCTGGGAGATGGTCGCCTGGCAACAATTCATCCGTCATTGGTCAGTGCTGCACATTGCAATTGGCTGGATACCATATGGTGTGGGAGCTTCCTTTGCCGTTCTCGTCGCGGCATGGCTCATTCCTCTCCTCGATGCACAATATATCCTTGCGCTTGGATGTGTGACGTCCATTGGAGCTACCATTTTGTTGGCCACCATGCCAGCGCAGCAAACCTACTGGGCTCAAGTCTTCCCCGCGACAGTTCTCGGCAGTCTATGTCCTGACTTCGTCTATGTTGCGGCCCAAGTCATTGCCAGCAACAGTGTCGGCAAACGCGAGCAAGGTGTAGCAAGCAGTCTTATTGGTACTCTGAATCTCTATGGAAACAGTCTCGGACTGGGTTTTGCTGGTACGATCGAGGCTCAGATCGTGAAGCGAACGGGTAGTCAAGTAACGAGTTACCGCTCTGCTCTATGGTTTGGAGCTGCGCTTTCAGTGATTGCCTTGATTCTTGACTTGGTATGGCTAAGGATGCCGAAGGATGATCGTGAAGGGTGGACAGAGGAGTCGGAAGAAAATGTTTTTGAGCTGCGAGCAGGGCAAGATATGGTGGAAAGCAGCGTTCAGGGTACATCCAAAACGTGAGAAAGAAGGAGAGATCTTCCAAGTGGTGTACATGCAAGATGAACTCCTAGTAGTTCTGCAGATCAAAGATTGGAACAGATTAGAAAAATGTTAAGTAGCGAAGTACTGAAGACATTGTTTGATGGAGATTACAGCTTGTCTTACATTTTGGCTACCGCATGAATTTCGTTCGTAGTGCTCTCCTTTTGCAGTATAGTCTTGTGAAGAGCTTGCGGAACCCTGAGATCGCGACAGAAACAAGGTCCCCCACAAGTCACCGTGCTCAGTTGTCTTTCGATCTACATGAAGCGATGCACAATAACTTTCTCGAGTTCTTGGGCGAATTTATCGGAAAAGCTGCTGCAGCCCGGTGATATGTAAATGGAAAGATCAAGCATTCAAGAAACTGCAAGCTCGAAATATGACAGACCATACAAGAACCTGCTTTTAAAGAGACGAGAAAAACGTGGTAAAATATGTCCACATTGTTTGCTTTTTCCACTACCCATTTTCTACATTCTACGCTAGTCCTTGCGATACAATTTCCCCTCGCGAATGTCAAACAATCGACTCCGCGTATTTAAGCCATCTTGGTTCATCGCATCTTGATCGAATGGCCTTGTTATCTGGCACGGACTCATTATGACTCCAAGATCGATGCACTCTTTGACTCGACAAAAGTCCGTCCCTTATCATCCACAGCTTGCTCAGCCATCAAGATCTTGTCATCGGTAACGATACCTTCGATGACACCGGCTGCGATGACGATATTTCCATCGTTGACAGGCGGCTGGAACTGCTTGTGACCTTCGAAGGTCCAGGCTAGAGCCATGGCGATGGAAAAAGCTCCAACAACCAAAACTGTGTAATTCATGTTGAGGCTGGTAATTGGATGTGCCTGCGGCATCTAGTAGGAATATGTGTGTTAGCATGGACTACATCTGAGGCAGAATGGGATTTTCCTTACGAAAGCAACGATGACCACCAATACCGAATAAAAGACCGAGACGGAATAGATTGGTGTACCCCAAACACCAAAATTCCATCTGTCGCTCTCGGGAAGTGTCTTGCCACTTGTGACCAGCAATATCAAGGCAGGAAATCCTGTTTGTCCATATGTCAGCCGTGTCATGAAGATCAGCTGCTCTATATATAGGAACTCCTACTTACCAAAACTAATGATCATACAGACTGCCTGAGATCCTACAATGGCGTTGAAGGCAGCGTTGGAGAAGAGGTAGCTACGACCACACATCTGTTAAAAACTTTCACAGGAAGCAGATCCAGATACTCACATCAGTCCAACGAGTCCAACCAGGATTGACGGTAGATTGATGGACCAAAGCGGCAGATGAGACTTGGGTGTAAGCTCTACTAACCTAGAAGCTGTCAATAATATGCACGAGAGAGAAGTGTTTCTGCTTGATGCCTACTTAGAATTCCAGAAGAGGCCACCATCACGCGCAAAAGCGTAACCTTGTCTACTCATCGTTACTGCACTACCAAGGGCCGAGGTACCGTTGTTGACAAGCAAAATGAGACAGAAGACAATGGCGGCCGCATCGCTTCCAGTCCCTCGGCGGATAAGCTCAAGCATAGGTACTCTGCTTAAGTCGTCAGTATCGCATAGATTCGCGGTACAGACTCGCCCCAAATCTCTAGGGGGTTGGAGAAAGGTGTACTGACCCTGTTGAAGTGGACATGATGCTCTCCAGATCAGTGATCGAGAAGCCAACAACAATAATCCAGACTACCCCTATGCAAAATTGGCTGAGAATTACAATCAATAGGATTCGGGGTAAAGCCTTCTTTGGCCGATCTATTTCTTCGGCAAGATGAGTTGGTCCATCCAATCCCATCAGTGTTGCGAAACTACTGAAAAGACCAAGGACAACAGCCATAGCCATGGAACTGTATCTGTCGGCGGTATTAGTACATCTAATCATGTATCTGGAAGATCAGTGTGAGAACTTACCCTGTTTGATTGTTTGTCTCAACAAAAACAAATTGTGCGTCCGCTTTGGGAGCTTTAACAAGGAGTGCGATAGTGTATGAAATGAATCCAAACACCGTTGCATAGCCTGCATGACAAGTAAGTATTACCAAACAATAAGCAAGGGTTTGAGACCAAACTAACATCCAATGAGCTCCAGAGTAGGAATGCCCTTGAGTCCCCAAAGATTGACAAGCCAGCATATGGCGTCAACTGCCAAGTAGACAAGGAAGAGCTGCCATCTTTCGCTGACATCAAAACCTGGCCTGCACAGATTGACCAGTCCCAATGTGCATGTCGCCACGATAGCACAGCAGCCAGCATGGGTGAAGATCCAGCCGAGATAGTTGAACCAACCGAGCGGATAAGCAACTTGTCGTCGGTATTTTTCGGGTGTTAAAAAACAAGCGTAATGGTAAGCACCACCTGCACTATGTCAGCACAAGTTCAACTGATACCCAGCTACTAGTTACAGTTCTTACCTGCTGTAGAGAATCGAGAGGCGCACTGAGCGAAGGTCAGAATGATACAGACCACCGCGATGCTGGAGCCAATACTGGATAGAAACTGTCAGCAGAGATGAACAAGCATCATAGTTCGAACAGTGTACTCACAAGCCGTAAAGAACAACAGGAATTCCTCCAGCACTAAGTCCGAAAAAAATGATAAAGGACATTCCTCCGAAAACATTGATCGTGAGCCATCCTAGACTGACAGCACCCCAAAGTCCGAAGGTGTGAGGAATATGTTCTCCTTGAAGCTCAAGAGTAGGAGCCATACTATGATTGATGTTGCATTTGTGATTGAAAGTACAGAACGTATCATACAACAGCTTTCCAAGAACAGCTTCTGAAAGGGTGCTTGTGATCTTTTGAGATTTGAAGTGGCCTCAAGAGACTTGTGGTTTTAAGAACAGTTGTTTAGACGGATTGTGATCTTACTTATATCAAGGATCTTCGCCAGAAGAGCACCATGATTGTATCACACAAGCATTGATACACAACTACATCTCAAAGACAAATCGCTATCATCTTGAGAACGTCAAGGTAATCCCGCGACTCCCGCCCACCAGATAAGAGGAGCTGCAAATGACAGCTAGCCGCAACCAGAAAAAGGAGGCGATGTTATCGAAGGTGTCCGAAAGGATTGTGCCTGGTATGGCATGGCCGGTATCTGCCCCAGCTTCCACACTTTTTCGGATGATTAAGGTAGGTAGCTTTATCAATGTTCAAGGTTCACTCCAATTTGCCGCATTGCAAAACGTCTGCTCAACCAGTGCTCCTGCCCCTCCTCCCCCCCCGCCCCCCCTACTACCTCTTTGCTTATATAAGCAGGGTCATGGATAGCAACAGATAGGCGAGAGCGAGACGTGTAGATAAGGAAACATGAGCAGGGCAGGGCACGGCAGGGCAGGGCAGGAGCCACCAGTGGACCTTGACGCCAACGTAATGGAACCAATGACCATAGGAACAGACCCCCATTTCCGTGTCCCGACTTTATCTTCTTTGTCAACTGCAAGATGCAGAAATCGCTTGATCCGAGGATATCGTATACCGATTGAGCTACGTATCGCAGAAGAATCATGAAAGCAACGAGATCACGAACTGGTCAGCCTCCTCTTCTTGCGTGCAGATTCCTTGGCCCATTACCGAGTCATCTCACAATCTCCTAGGATGCGCTACCTGCCGCCAAAGGCACCAGAAGTGTGATGAGGGCAAACCGACGTGCTTCAATTGTCGGATGCGCGGAGTTCAGTGTGGCGGATACGGTATCAAGCTCACAGACTTTGTTTCTCAAAGCACTCCCAATGGCCAAATGGTGTCGAAAGCGAGGAGAGGCACATCCAGCTCGCATAGCTCCACGCGTGGAAGGGCTCGGAGAGGTCACCGTCCCAGATCCCCTGCAACAATAACAGCTACACATCATCATGAAGCTCGCAATGATTTTGATGCAGTCGAGTTATCCCTTTCACAACGGACCAATGCTTGCAGCAGTGTAGCCCCAGGCTACCATTTCTCCAATGGAGATAGCCTCCTGCCGGGCTCACAAGTACACAACAAAGTCAACTTCGATGTCGTGCAGGGACCAAATGAGATGAGTGTCTGCGATCCACAAAGATCTCATACTTCCAGTGGCGGGGAACACGAGCTTCTCGTCCCTGGAGCTATGTTCGATCCCAACTTCGACTGGAATCCAGATAACTCACGGGACCAGGAAGACTGGATGGAAGTTCCATGTAGCCCGGAGAATAGTTTCATAACGGGAATCCAAGATCTGAGCTCGTCCTCGCAGTCAATTGACGCTTCTCTGTGGTCCAATGTTGAGGCATTCTTCACCTCCGGAGGTCTTGGCCTAGTTCCGATGGATGAGCCTACCGTTATATCGTCGACTGAAACAGCTGCATATTTCCGCTCTGGTAGCGCCAGTGAGACGTGCCCAGAGGAGGAGAGTCTTGTCGTTGACCAGAAGATGCGCTTTTTCCTCAAAGATCCTGTGCTTCGACCTCCTCCTAGCGACCCTTTTGACCAATATTTGTTCAGTCATTGTGAGATTCTATTCCTATCTTCATTTAACTAACATTAGTGACCGCAGATAGGCTGACTTCCTTTTAACAGATATCAACACACTCTCCCTTCGCCTTTACCCGGTCAAACCAGATCAAAATCCTTATCGAATGGTCTACGGCTCTCTTGCAACAGAATCCAAGCCCCTACTGAATGTCATATTGTTTGCTTCTGCTCTACATTTGTCAAAGTTAGGCCAGCTACCTAGCTTCGCCGTCAAGCCCTATCGAGTGGCAATGAGAGACTCCTTTAGGGATGCTCTACAGACAGAAGATGAGGCGTGGGGACTTGGCGCCACTGTCCTCTTATCGGTCGCGTTTGATGTTGGTTCGCACTTTAGAATTACCTTTTCACATCGAGCTGATATAGACAGGTAATCGGCACTGGTCTTGATATCTGGAGCTCTAAGATCGTCGGTTGTCGGCGGCTACTGGAGCAGGGTCTTTCCAAATCGAAGGGGAAACCGAGTCCAGCAATGAGATGCGTAATGCTGCAATACAACTGGGCGGCCATTATGGGTCGGGTTATTTTGAGAGGCTCACAGTCGCCTGCCTTCCTTGATGAGATGAAGCGCATTACCATAGGTGAGTGATCATTTGTTTTTGCATTGTGTTTGTACTGACCGACATTGCTTGAAGAACCATCAGCTTTTGGGCCTCAGCCTGAAGACAGAGAAATGGCTGCTCACCAGTCTCATTGGTGGAATAACCTGCCCGACTATCGCATGCACATGCTCTTGCAGGATGCAACTGATCTCTGCCTCGAAGTCGACCAGCTCAAGTCAACGCCGGAGAAAGTTGAGTCCTTGCTCCAGCTGATGCCGCGTGTCTCTACTCTTATCAACAAGATTCAAGATTGGCGACCAGATATCTCTGCGGTTGAGCCAGAGTACGTCGACTCTGTTGAGCACTTCAACTCCATATGGAGAAAAGGAATTCTCTGCTTCGTCTACCATGATATATACTCTCTGGACTCTAGCCACGAGCTCATCCAAACTTGTGTCGAGGCGACGCTTGAGCCATTTCGACAGCTATCATGGCTTCAAGCTTGCCTTTTCCCCTTGTTCATGGTTGCAGTGCACGCTCGAACAGGCCAGGCTCGGGAATGCTTTGAACATGGGTTAATGCATATGCACACATCTTTGGCATTTCAGACACCACTTTCGGTTGTTTTGGTCCTGAAAAATATATGGGAGCGGTTAGACAATGATTTGGATGGTCAAACTAGATGGAGAGATGTTATCAAGGAAATGGGGATGGAATTGAATATTCTTTTGTGATCGACAAGAACGAGTTTGATGGTATTACAAGAACCGAAACAGGGAGTGTTGGTTGAAGAATCTACATTTCTAAACTTCGTCGACAAAGTGTCTCCATGATAGAGTGGGTGTTACGGCACGCCAGGCATCTTCTCATGGCAATAGCCTTACTTAGGTCAGCAGAGTCGTTCCGAGGGATCAAATAGCCTCCGTCAAATCGACCTCAGTGTAAGTCCACACCAAAATGAGCCAAGATACCAAAGCTGATTTAGGGGTGCTTGTTAAAGCTTCACGGTTTATTTATTGCACGTGGCCTTTGGTCTGAGCGGAAACAACATATATTGGATAACTTCGAACATCAATCTATTTACGCCGTCGCGACAAGCGGTCTGGAGACTTCCTCGCCTTGGATACTGCCATATCCGAAAGGATCCTCCTTGCCTCCCAGAATTATGATTGGGTCTTTCCCATCTACATGTCCACAATTCGGATGACTGACTGAATAGCCCAATAGCGACTGGACTTCTGGCTCGAATGTCTTCAACAATTTTGGGTTTCATCACAAAAAAATTTTTTTTTTTTTTTTTTTTTTTTTTTAACTTAATGATGTGACCCGAAGGTCACCCGCAGCGCCCGGAGGTACTGCAATACCGGGGCCACGTTAGGCCGAGGAGGCACGCAAGCGTACCAGGCCCTCAGCCACGGCTTAAACAATCCACTTAAACTCTTGTGACGCCGTGCGTCACGTACCAGAGATTAAGCTGATAAGAACAGATACTACACTTGATCTTAGCCAAAAGG
>NYXK01000229.1 GCA_002685535.1 Deltaproteobacteria bacterium | reverse complement strand
GGGGTCAAAAATTTTCACGTGTATCTAACACCTGAATAAAATGATGATTATATCTGGAGGACTATAGATGAAAAAAGTTGATTTTCTCTTTTTAAAAAGATTTTGCATCTCCCTAAATAGCGTAGCGAGTTTTGCCCCCCTTTTTAGAATATGTTTTCTTTTCTATTGTCTTTATTTTAGCTATTCAATTTTTTAATTTACCTACGATACTGTTTTAGTTTCATTTAGATTATTAAATGAAAAATATTTACTCAATAGCTTTATTATGCGTTCTCGTCCATCCTCAATGAGCGAGTAAAGCGTGGGAACCATGATAAGAGTCAAAAAAGTCGCAACGCCCAGGCCATACATGATCGCAAGCGCCATTGATTTCCAAAAACTGCCACTTTCAGATCCAAAAACAATTGGAGAGTCTCGGCTAAAATCAATATCCATCCCCATTGCCATGGGAGCAAGGCCAATTACTGTTGTGACTGCAGTAAGTAAGACAGGCCGAAAACGTACCGCAGAAGCAAGAACCATGGCTTCATTCCTTGCAAATCCCCGTTTACGTAATTTTACAACAAAATCCAGCATCACAATGACATTGTTGACTACAATACCTGCTAGAGCAACGGTACCGACCCCTGTCATGATAATACCGAATGGACGATCATGAACAATTAGTCCCAACAATACCCCCATGACAGACATGAAGACCGAAGTGATCACGATGAAGGGCAGCGCAATTGAGTTAAATTGAGCAATCATCACGACAAGAATAAGGCAAATCGCAATGATTAAGGCCTGTCCAATAAATACCTGGGTTTCCTGCCGACCTTTGTTTTCTCCAGTAAATTTATATCGGACTCCATCTGGTAATTCTAAATCTTTTAGTACCCGCTGTGCTTTCATAACTAGAACCGGACCAGGAACCCTGAATGCATCTCCACTGATGGTTATTGTACGCTCGGTATCTACATGCCTGATTGAACCATAGGATGGACCTGTATCTACTTTTGCTATTTCACTAAGTCTTACCGGTTCCCCAGTGGGAGTAAAAATGAAAAGAGAAGCCAGGTCTGATTGATTTTTTCTAAAACTCTGGTCCAGTTGTACCCAGATATCATATTCTTCCGTTCCATCACGAAACACAGATACCTTTTTCCCGTTAAATGCTGTACGAACAGTGGATGCAATATCACGTGCCCGAAAACCAAGCCTGGAAGCTTTGTCCCGATCAATGATTACCTTTAATTCTGGCCGGCTGCGGTCAAAGTCATCTGTGAGATCTACGAGGCCAGGAATATCTTTGATTCTTTTTTTAATTTTTTCAACTGAATCAATCATTTTACTAAAATCCTTTCCCTGGACTTCAAGATTAAAGGCCTTTCCAGTCGGAGGACCGCTTTGGGCTTCAGCTAGCTTAACTTGTACTCCAACCATTTTTACTAATTTCTGCCTCAGATTCTTGATAATTTCAGAAGGTTTTTCAACCCAGTTCTGCCAACTGGGAAAATCAAGGACAACATGGCTCAGGTAGGTTGTCGTGCTCCCGGAAGATGAGGCTCCCGAACCCCTCCGCTGACCAACATTGGCGACAACAGCATCGAGTTTATCCATATCGTTTTCAATATATCCCTCTACTGAAGTAACGTAACCATCAGAAATCTCAAGGGTAGTACCCATTGGGGCTGTAATGTTTACAACCGCTTCACTTGGCTCAGTTTTAGGAAAAAATTCTATTCTTTTGCGTGGGAAAGTATTTGTACCATACCAATAAAACGTACCTATAAATAAAAAAATGAAGACTATAACAGTGACAAATCTGAATCGTAAAACACTTCGAAGGATCATCTGGTAAATTCGAAGTATTTTAGAGTGGTCTACCAGTTTCAGCTCATCAAAATCGGACGTAACTTCCTTGTTGACCTTAACCCTCATCATCGTGGAACAGAAGACGGCATTAATGATGAGTGCTACAAAAAGGGAGGAAGAAAGGGTAACAATTAAAGTCTTAGGTAGAAAACTAATAAATTCACCTGCAATACCAGGCATAAAAATCAAAGGGAAAAAAGCGGCAACAGTAGTGATTGTTGATGTTGTAACTGGTATTGCTATTTCCTTAGTCCCTAACTTGGCAGCTTCGATTCGGCTTTTCCCAGCCTGTCTGTGTCTGTAAATGTTTTCCACAATTACTATGGCATTATCAACCAGCAGACCCAATGAGAGAATTAGGCTAAAGAGTACAACAATGTTAAGGGTGAATCCCATTACATTGAGGATAATCATGCTAACCAAAAATGAAAGAGGAATTGCTACTGCGACTAGAAGAGCGTTACTGATACCCATTACCAAAAGAAGAACCAGAAAAACAAGGACGAACCCTGTAAGGATATTGTTTTCTAGGTCTTTGACTATTTGTTGAACATGTTCACCTTGGTCAGAGAGTATGCTGAATTTAACATCTTCCTTATAATCCTTTTCAAGACGTTGAATGATGGACTTGACCTCATTTCTTATAGCCAGAAGATTTTCCCCGCTGCGCTTTACAATACTGAGAGATACAGATTCAAGCCCATCAAGCCTTGATTTGCTGGTGACTTCCTTGTAACCAAAAACAACCTGGGCTATATCTCTCACACGAACAGGAACCTGATTTGGCGCTGAGATGAGGGCTTCGTTAATGCCCTCAGGGTTGATGAATTCTCCTGGTACCCTAATCATATATTTGGTAGGTCCCATGGTTATGGTGCCACCAGGTAAATTAGTGTTTTCATTACTTATGGAACTGCTTACCTGGTTGAGTGCTAATTTGTAATAATTCATCTTATCCGGATTTACATAGACCCGGATCTCTTTTTCAAGGCCACCTGCACGTCTTACTTCCAGAATCCCAGGTATACCTTCAATTTCTTCCTTTACATCATCGGCAAGTTCCGTGAGACCCAAAAGCCCCATATCGCCTGCAAGGTTGAGAATCATTAAAGGTTGTTCGGAAAGATTGATTTCTGTAACCTGATAATCTTCAGCATCTGCAGGCAAATCAGGTTTGATCTGGTCCATTTTCTCACGAACCTTGGTTCTTGCTTCACTTATGTCAAAATCAGAAGTGAATTCAAGGGTTAGCACCGAAACCCCTTCAGAGGATGTTGAACTAATTTCCTTCAGGTTTTTTATAGTCTTTAGTTCCTGTTCAACTTTATTACTAATTAGTGACTCAACATCCTCTGGAGATGAACCAGGGAATGGAATGCTGACAATCAGCAATGGAATCTGAATATCTGGAGCCGCCTCCCTGGGGATGGACTTGTATGCTTGAAACCCAGCAATACTTATGACAAGTACCATTATGAAAACAAATACTGGGTTCCGAATTGCTATGTGACTTGGATGCATAACTACTAAACAATTAATAGGATATATATTTTATTGAACTATATTTATTTCTTCACCATCTGTTAGTTTTGTATGTCCTTCAACAACAAGTTGTTCTCCTCTACCGAGCCCCACAAGGATCTGGACCTTCTCTCTCTGACTAATTCCGGTAGATACTTCACGCTGAAATGCCTTACCTTTATCAACAACATATACAATACGCCCACTATCCCGTTCCAAAATTGTGTGCCTTGGTATAACAACCTGATCTTGATCAACTCTTTTGGTAAATGTGACCCTAGCCAGCATACCAGGGCGAAGTTCTCTTTCACGGTTATTAACTTCTATTTCAACAGGAAATGTCCTGTTGCTGGCATCTGCTTCAAGTCCTATTTTCTTGACTTTGCCTTCAAATAATTTTTTCTCCAGGATGTATAACTCTATATCAACTTTTTGGCCAATATTAAATTGAAGAATTTCCTGTTCTGGTATGTTGACTTTAACTAATATTCGGTCTACATTCAGAATTTCTACCAATCGATCACCCTTACGTACAAATTCTCCTACCTTTACAAATCGGGTTTTCACCGTTCCACTCAGAGGAGAGTTGATTATAGATTTATTTAAACTTATTTTTGCAAGCTCCCTGTTAAGCAAAGCTCTTTCGGCAAAAGTCCTTGTCTGATCAAGTTGTGCATTTGGTATAAGGTTGTCTTTGGCTAACTTTTCATCCCTTTTAAGATTAGTCTCAGCAAGTTTTGAGTCCGCGAATGCAATTTTAAGTTTTAAACTTAGTTCTTTAGTAGAAATATCAATCAATTTTTTATTATTAACAATCTCATCACCTTCATCGAAATATATGTTCTCAATGACACCATCGATCTCTGACCTCATAATAACACGTTGATTGGGAAGTAAATTTCCTACGTAAGTGGACTTGATGCTCAGTGATTCGAGGTTAACCTCCTGAACACGTACATTGGTTCTCTTTTTGTTATCACGTTTTTTACCTGGCTTTCTAAGTGCTGCTGTCTTACCTTTAATTGCTTCTTTTTTCTGAAAACTTTTTGTTTGATCTCTAGACCCGTTTTTATTTGATTCTGCTGAACCAGAACTGGTTTTTTCACAACCTGTAAATAAAAAAAACATCAATACAAACAGCAATAATAATTGCAGGGGATTTTTCGCGGAATTCATTCTTGAATGGAGAGTAAGGTTTTTTGAGAAATTTTAATTCAATGAATATCGTTGTAAAAGAAGATCTTATGGCGGAGGGAGAGGGATTCGAACCCCCGAAGACGTTGCCGCCTTAACGGATTTCAAGTCCGTCGGTTTCAACCACTCACCCATCCCTCCGTAGCAAAACATTATCCGATATTTGCATGTTTTACTCAAGCATGAATTCTAAATCCAATGAGTTATTTGTTATTGAGGAAACGCTCAAAAATTTCCAGAGTTTCGGCGAGCATTTTTTGAGGATTAAAACGTCGTTCCGCGTCATGTCGGGCGCCTAGACCAAGATATTTACAAAGTTCAGTATCTGCAAGTATTTTCCGTAATTCCTCCGTAAGAGCCTGTGGCGTCTGATCTTCGGCCAGCAATCCATTTTCAGCGTGCCTGATAATTTCCGGGAGGCATCCGGTAGGAAATGCCACCACCGGAGTTCCAACTGAGAAAAATTCAACCGCGACTCTGCAGATTACTTCTGATTCCACTGAACTTACTACGCCTGCATCCGCAAATTCCATCAAAGACAGGATATCTTCCCGTTCGGGAATAAGACGTACATGCGCTTCAAGTTCAAACTGGCTTATATCAGCATGCAAGGCTTGCATTTCGGGTTCATTTTCGGATGTATCACGATACGGCATGAGAAGCACCAAATCAGGAAATTCCTGCAACAATTTGCTCAAACTCTGAAGCAAAATCCGCTGTCCCTTTACTTGCCGGATACGCCCCACAACAGCGAGCACTTTGGCATTTGCGGAAATCTGAAATTCAGTCCGATAATCTTTTTGCGACCCCAGGGGCAATTGCGGACAGTTGACCGGATAATAAATTGTTTTCAACTTTTCCGCAAAAATATTGACACTACTCAGTATGCGTTCCGAAACTATTTTTCCCGCAGAAATATGAAAGTCCGTCCAGTCAGAGTGCATTTTTCGATTCAGCCAATGCTGATGCAAAAGTCTTGTAGTACCACGGGTTCTTATAACAGGAAGAGGATTCTCCGGAACAAGAGAACGTAAAGCGCGGGCCGCAAAAACAAATAAAGGGAAACCTTCAGAACGGTGCGG
>NYXK01000228.1 GCA_002685535.1 Deltaproteobacteria bacterium | reverse complement strand
TTCAAACCCCACAACTGCCTTGATATTCGCGTTTGAGTATTGGATATAAGTCCATGCCGCCCTGCGTAAGTCTCTGGTATTCTGTGAGCATGCTACCTCATATACCACTCCAGGATACTCCGCTTCGTCATGTTGAAACTGGTCATCCGGCTGTCGTTGGATATAGGGCCGGTCAATGCCGATGTCATCGTCGGAATCGATCTCTCGCAGCTGTATGCTGCCGGACCTCACGCTAGATATTCGTTCTGCGAATCTGGCAGCTTCGTCATTTCCGTCTTTGATGTGTTGCAGTTGAGCTTTGGTTTCTTCTGACACTCGTTCCGAGAAGCTTTCGTGAATTGTTGTCGGCATACGTCTTATGTAGAGGACCTCCTCCAAGGGATTGTATTCTAATCTGTCTTGGTCAGCTCGACTGCTCTAAAATGAGGGCAGTGATTGTGGTGGCATACCTAAGTTTGTCGTTCACAAAACTTTGCAATTCAGGAAGCTGCTGTAGCCTCGCCAACAGACTCTTGTATTCTGAAGGCTTCACCTTCACCTGTCGCGACTGATCCGCCGAAATATAATGCTGGCGTTGTCTGATCAAGTGCAGCACCATGGAGACTGGGGATTTTGGATTGAGTGTTGACGGCGATTCATCAGTTGCTGGAGGTGTCAAAGGTAACCTAGTCTGCCTTTCCGGCGGTGTACCATCCGCAGAATCAAGGACAGTAGGCGTCGAACTCGAGAACCTCTCGTCACTCATTGCTTGGCTGGTGTTGAGTTTCGCTGTTTGTGATGCATTGTTGATGCGGGAAGCCGTCAGATTGTCGGATACGTGCAGTCTCTACGGTAACCTTTATCGCCAGTGAGCGCTATCATGTGACTGGTGGGCACTGAAGCATTACGGCATAATATCCTTGGCTAGGGCCAGAGATCGACGGGCGAAGCAGTGGTCTGGGGACAGCGGTCAATTTAGACATGAGACGAACGTAGTCAATACGGCTGCTTATATAAGTTGTATCAACCAACTCGATCGATCTCTCTTGACCTTGATTCCGTTCAGAGGAGCTATCTTCCTGCGTTTGAAACGAAGAGAAAGCTGATCAGGGAGTTGATCAAGGATTCAATGGCACCAAGTCCATTTATCAAGGATGGCCGAAACCCCAGCTGATTAATGGTTGCCTGTGAACGCGTAACTCACACGACATCACGCTGACAACTCCATTCAGAGTGATCGAAAACTCACATCATATCTTCGTATGCTCATGCAGCATCAACTGCACAAGTACACTACTGTACTTCAATCCTCGTCACGATGTTCTTTGGTTCAGCTTCGACTTTACCGACGAACTCGACTACCTCCGAGATCTGCTGCGTTGTTATGGGAAGCAACTCAATTATATCGAGAGTGTGCTTGTCCGAGAAGCAGAGTGGGAGGAGTTCACGCCTGCACGGTACATGTCGAAGTACCTTTCGCGTCTAGGAGGCCTGAAAAGCATCACGGTCTTGCTTAGGGATGACGAAGATGATTATGACGAGGGTGGTGATGATGATGATGATGATGATGACGAAGACAGAGATAGCGTTCAGGACGTTGACGACGAGAATGATGAAGGTGAACCTGTCGTGGTTGAGGACAAGAGGGAGCTCAGTAGTAGCCATGATTGCAGCAAAGGATTAGATACTGAGGTTGCAAAGCTCCAAGCGCGTGCAGACGAGCTCAAGAGGGAATACGCAGAGCTCTCAAGAAACCAGGAAGGGATATCGAAGGACTTCCGCTGCATGGATCGTTGTGGCACGTTCTACTGACTCCGAAAATGATGTCCGATCATCCGGAATAGCTCCATCTGCACCACATACTCCTCCTACGAGTCCTCCAAAGTGGTCACCTTAAACAGATTATCCCAGAAGCCAGAGGGCAAACGTTGACGAAGTCCTCTCGTCGAGTATAGCTTCTGTCTCGCCATTTACTCCTCCAACAAGTCCTCCAAATAGTTCACGCCAACTAGATGTACACATTTCACCATCCCGAAGAGGGCTCGAACATGGATTCCGTTTAGCAGGGATATCTCCTTCTGAGCTCCGTACTCCTCCAACAGGTCCTTTTCCGAACGAGCCGGCTTTGACGCTCAAGGAGAGGCTAGCAGGGAACAGAAATTACATCAAAGTCTCAAGCTTGAAGACCAACCTGAGTCTTGATGATTGGCGATGCTGCTGTATTAAGAAGGACGGGGCTCCTTGTCAAAAACGAAGATCAAAAGATACGGATGTCCAGATCAATTCTCAGCTCGAGTCGATGATATCTCTTACACGATCATCTCCAGAATTCGAATTCGAGCTAGAAAAACTAGTCATGATTGTACATTGCACTTATCATAAATCCCCTCCTTACAAAGAACCTCGGATCGAAACTTGGACCACGGTCTTTCCCGCTGAAGACGGCAATACTGACCCGTCGGTTGAGAAGCAAATCAGAAGAGCTCTTGACCAAGTCTCTACTCAGTGTATTGGGATAACGACGTCCGACGAGCGCTGTGAGTTGGGAATAGGGGGGCCAAGGGTTCAGAATTGTTCGGAAACGATTAATGAGATCATCAAGCAAAAAGTGTACTTAGACGATGCCTGCCTTGACGACTTCCTCCAATCCTTGAAGCGAATATGTACTGTCGTCACCATATCAATCGTCGCCCTTTCAAATATGTGGCACGGTGGAAGTTGAGCATTCTTGAGATCCGGGAAAAGGCAGGTTTAAAGATGATGCCGACCATTGACAGTAATGCGCCAGGCGAATTCAGAAGTCAAACACGTACTCCTGATGCTCGAGATACTAGAAGGTATTCTACCAAGAACAACTCTAGCCTCGTCTCGCAAAATCGAGGACTGCCAGCTCCGAGAAGCTCGCGACCATTAGCTCTAGATCTGGCTCAGGATCCAGCCGCATTCTGGCCGAAGACTGATGACAGGACCCCTTTCGACATTCTTTCGAGGAGCAACAGACCTGCTGACTACACATCGTCATATCATCTGATTCAAAGCCAACTCAAGAGGCCTTTGGATGAGATTGACCAGCATGAGGGATATGTCTATCTATATGAGGTCAAAGGAAACAGTGGCTTCGTGAAACTTGGATACACCCGTGGTCCCGTCAAGGTGCGCCATCAAGACTGGACCTTCGACTGCAACAGGGTCGCTAGAACCCTATACCCAATTCCTTCCAGCTCTGCTATACCGGTACGAAATGCCAAGCACCTTGAGGCTTTATGCCACGCGGAGCTGGACCATCGCAGGATCAGAATCTATTCCAAAGGTTGTTTTAAGCAGCACATTGAGTGGTTTGAGATTTCTCCTGAGGAGGCGATTGCAGCTATTCGGAAGTGGTCGAACTGGATGGCAACGTTCCATATGAGATGCCTCGGCTGAGATCTGGGGTACCGTCGCTCAAAGAAGAAGAGAGGCAGAAAGTTCGGAAAATTGATCAGTTTATGAAGGAGTTATCATTGTGTAATGGAAATTCAGAGATATGCGATGATGTATCTAGTGGGAATATACGAGTCTTGATTACTTAGGGTAGCACACGGGGACTTCTCGTCGAGGTCGCCAGCTAACCACCGTATCCGGTCGCGGGACTTGAAGCAAATCACGGGAGGTACGAATGACCTGAAGAGGTTGTCTTGATGGCAAGCTAGAGTGCTCTATGGACCGGCATAATCCCAGGCTATGAGGTTCCAGAAATCAACAACCTTATCCATGTCGGCAATATGCATTGTATAGTAGTTGGTATGCCCGGCTGGGCAGGCAACTGTCAAAGTACTCTGGAACTGTCAAAGTTAGTGCGCGAAGTAGGATAACACATGTGGTAACATACAACAATCACCATCACACCTGTAAGTTTGTATGTCTCTGCTTGTAAAGCAGAAACGCACAGAGTAAGTTCGGCGATAGCTGCCAATATGAAGATAATGATTGGCAGGGTGGTGAAGAGGCCTATATTGACGGCGAAAAAGGAACGCATGTCAGAGGGAGGGCATTGGGAAATGGAACTCATTGAGAGGGAACCACAAGGATATGGTCAGATAAAATTTGTTTATTTGGCGAATACGGATCGATGACTATTTGATGGTTAGTTGATCACGTAATGACGAATTATTTACCAGCCGGTTTGGGGTGGTTATCATGTGGATATTTTAAGCGAGGTGGTCATCTTGACCATCAACATACACAGGCAAGAGACGATTTCCAAAGCTCAGTCGGTCAACGAAGCCGCCGAGTTCGCTCTCGGACTTCCTTCGTGTAGAATGGAAGGTGAGACTTGAGAGGAATCTCAAGGCGAAACCCTCGGTTGATGAAACTAGACTTCCGGCGTCCTGAAATGCCCGTTTAAGAATATGATGCTTTGGTGCCAGCGGAAAACGAGGCTATGGATTAGCAGCTGACCAAAAATTTACAAGGGTACGAGGTGCGCTAATTTATCTTCAAGAAACAGACAGACGCGTATTGTGGATAATCCCATGTAAGCAAGTCATTATGATAGATTCGAGGACCGGATGCATTGACTGACACATTGGCTGGTGTATGGATATTCAGTACTAATACGGTGGCCCATTCCTTACTGGGGCCACGTGCGAACTGCATATGACATGACACCCTCAACACGTCCGTTCGCATCTCTCGGCTTCCATAACCCCCTGTACTGTGTCAACATCCTGTCGACACAGTCATCTTCCAGTGTGCCCTCGGAATGATTGCTTGCAAAATTGTGCAAGAGATAGCATGAATTGCAAGTGTGCGAAGCATGTAAGAAAACTGAAGTAGGAGCGCGTCAATCCCACTCTAGGTCAAAGCATATACTAAGTAGCATGCATCCGTAATATATCTGCCGTCCTCGACCAACGCTTAGAGTCAAACAGGAATGGATGCCGCTCTCGGTCTGTTTCTTCTGTTGCGTACTGTAAAGCTGTCTTGCCAAAGTAATCCGTTGTTTCCTGACGAATGTGAGAAATCCTGAGGAGATATATAAGAGCCTCTTCCGTAAGCGACCCTCCAAGCGCAATTGTGTGAAGCAGATTCATCCCCTTGGAGTCCACCTTGTCTATATCCACGTCGTAGTCTTTTAAGAGCTCTAGGACTTCAACATCCACTTCCCCAAACATTGCATATGATTCGGCCAGAGTCTTCCCCGCTTTATTGACAGATTTTGCACGAGTTCCATGACTAAGTA
This sequence comes from Deltaproteobacteria bacterium, assembly GCA_002685535.1. Taxonomy (GTDB): domain Bacteria; phylum SAR324; class SAR324; order SAR324; family NAC60-12; genus Arctic96AD-7. Next base: position 15,486 of record NYXK01000228.1, on the reverse strand, counting down.
GTAGCTGGCAGATTGTCAGGTCGATGAAAAAGCGGAATGGGCTTAGATAGTGCGCCAATGGCGAATTTCCATCGTCATCTGTGTTGTTGGCATTGGCTCCTAGATTCAATAGCGTCCGCACCATATCAAATTGAACAGAGCAGGAGTCTCCGACCGAGTGGTGTAAGGCATTTCTCCCGAAATTGTCTCGGATGTTCAAGAAATCAGGAATCTCTCCTTGATACGCTTCAATGATAGATATGACGGTCTGTGGGCTGCGACTTTTGGCAGCATAGTGGAGTGCAGTTCTGCCCTCATTGTCCGCCATTTCTATGACAGAGCCATGGGAGAGGAGGACTTTTACTGTATCAAGATGCCCTGCTAAGCTCGCCAGGTGTAATGCCGTCTGTCTCTTCAAGTTACAGGCAGCGACTCTAGCCCCTTTCTGAATTAAGCTTCGAATGATATGTGGCGAGTCCAGCTCTGTATAGTTTACTGTGTGTAACACCGATAAACCTTGAGCGTCCTGAAACGTGACGTTGGTCCTATCATCTCTGAGAAGAATCTCAACTAAATCTCTTCGTGTGGTAGTGATTTGAGTGGCCACTTCATCATGTACGTCCTCGTCATGGAATTCCACAACATCCCACAAAGATTCCAGTCTCCAACGAGACTCATTCCATGAATCTCTATATTTAGAGCCCTGGATACTCCTGGAGAGCGCTAGATGTAGTGGTGTCTCTCCATAATGGGAGAGTGCATTAGGATCGGCACCGTGACCGAGAAAGAATTCCGTCATCCCTGTGTCGCCGACTAATGCCGCGAAATGGAGTGGAGTCAACCCTCTTAGATCGTCAGTGACAACCCTTTGAGCTGTGTCTGCAATGTTGGGTTCGTAGACAGTAGATCCACGTATAAGCCTTGGAATCCAGCTCCTCCTCTGCACTCTTAAATCAACGGCCACTCCATCGTTAAGTAGTACGCTCGCGATGTCTCTGCGATTGAACTGTATAGTACAATGTAGTGGTGTCATGTTGTTGACATCGGTTATATCAAAAGGTGCGCCATGCGCTAATAGTAATTCCACCATTTCAATGCCGAAGAATTCGCTCTCGATCGACAAATGCAAGGCACCTTTTCTCTCTCCATCGAAGGCGGTCACCTCGGCACCAGCACGTAGCAAAAGCTCAACCGCCGCCTTCTGGCCCTTACTGATTGCAACAAGTAAAGGTGTCTGTCCTTGCAAATCTCGCGCCTCCACGTCTGCCTGGTGTTGAATGAGGTGGTGTATGGACGTGATCTGGCCAATTGATGCAGCATGGTGCAGTGCTGTTCGTCTCAACGTGTCACAAGTACCAGTACCTGAGCCCTTTGCTAGCAACATTCCTACCAATTCCTCTTGCCCGTAGTCTACGGCCCACATCAATGGTGTACAGCCATCAGCATCTTTGACTCCTTGATCATAGCCCTTCTTTAGCAGCTCAAATGCTACATTTCGCAAGCCAAAGTACGCTGTAAGATGCAATCCTTGGATTCCCCTGGGAGCCTTTCGACGATGGCCAGGGTGATTTCCATGTGTGAGCATAGCTTCACCGGCGGCCGCAACCTTGACTGTGCTCTCGAGGAACTGCAGCACCGAGGTGTCCAATTCAGGATTTGAACCCCCCTTTCGAGCATGATGGCCCCAGCTTTGGGCGACGTACTCAAAAAACTGATTTGACTGCAATGACTTCTCAAAATCGTCAGCCTTTGGACAGATCTCGCCTTCGAAGGCACTAATTGAGAGGTACGAGATGCAGATCATTGCAATATCCGAGTCTGCAGTGGGAAACCAGCGCCTTTGAGTGCGGTCGAAGTATTCCTGTGCTGTGTAGTGGACTAAACGGACGATATTACTCTCTTTATCCACTGTGACCAATCCGGCACACACAGAAACAATGTCTTCAATTGCTGGGAGATTGTCCTCATCTAGCTCAAGCTCACCGTATTCTGCGGCTATTGCATACCGGAGCTCCAAAACCGTCAGTGGTCTTGTCGCGTGAGTGATCCATGACAGAACCTTCTTGGCAAGCACTCCCGAATCGTTTCCTTGTTTGATAATCCTATCCATGGCTCTATCGTATACTTTCAACAAAACCTTGAACTTCTTATTTTCGCTGGAATCCTGAGCTTCGATTTTGAATTGAGATAAAGCCGTCCTAATAGCCTTCGGAACCCTCAACTGCTCAAGTTCACGGAGATAAAGCTCTGCCAAGAGAAAACTAAACACATGTGAGCACGGAAACCTTGCTTTTGATCATCGGACAGGGTAGGGTACACACATTCCCCCAGCAGCCATTGTAATGACACCCTTGATTTCCTCCTTTAGTTCAGGTCTGCTCGAAACACATTTGGGGAGCAGTGGCAATTGGCCATTTAGGTATTTCAGTACGTCTCCATCACTGGCGCGAATTTCGCAGCAGAGATGTCCCTTGAAGTCTTCTTCGATGCCCACATCCTTCCGAAAGGTTGCGAAGAGCTTTGCCCCAGTCACGCTTTGAAGACCAAAGATTTGTGATAGGAACCTTGATCGATGTCCATTCGATACTTGGCACTCATCCATTGCATCGATTATGATGAAAGTCTTCGAAAACGCAGCAACCACCGATCGCAAAGTTGTGAAGATCTCGTCAAGTAATGGGCGCGTACGCCTTGCCTTGTGCTTTTTGTAAAGAGAGAACAGACTTTCCGGCAGGCAAGCCTGACTTTCAGCAAGCTGTCTAAGCAGACTTTCGAGGAGATCCTTGGGCCTCTGTTCGCCTTGCCGTCGAAAATTACAGAAGATGTACGCCATACCAATAGTTGAGTTTTCGGTAAATCGAGTAGCTAAATCGTTGATCACAACGGCGGTCATGATTGTTTTGCCCACTCCAGGAATGCCTGGACAAAACAGTGTTGATCGATCAGTGTGCAACCACTGTTGGAACTCGACACAACCCAAAAGCCATTGGCCAGTTCCTTCCTGTCGATAGCTAAGGAAGTCACTTTGGTCTGATGAATAGGTGATCGGGGTAATCCAGTCCAGGATAGCCTGCCGATTCTGCTCTCGCTCTCGATGCTCTTGTTGTTCATTACCACGATCTAGGCTGTCTCGGATAGCCAATGTAATTTTGTTGTCAGCTTGATGCCACTCCTGCTGTTCTCTTCTTCCTTCTCTGACCTCTTTATGGATAGTTGCTCCTAAGGCGGCCACGTCAATCCAGAGTATGCTGTCGAGCGACTTGCATTGCCGAGAGAGGATCTGGATTGATTCTCGTGTATGGTTAGCTAGGAAAGCCCCTTTCAGTCTCTCCCAGCTTAGCCGGTGTCCTTGACTTCTCTGACTTAGCTCCATGAGCAAGGACTCTAGCTCCTTGTGACATATTTCGAGCATGTTTTTCGTGTCACTGGTAGAGGAAGCATCGGGGCCAAGCTGCGAGAGGAGTACTGAGGGTCGGAGTTGAAACGCTTCCGCGAAATCTGGATTGAGAAGGATATTGGTATGCAATTCGGACAATACAGTTCTCAGGGTTCGAAGTTCAGCTATGAAAGCCTTGACTGCTTCTGGTGCGTCTTTCCAATCCAGCCCTAATTGGACCACTACCTTTGTGATTTGCAGAGCGAGACTGAGAACTCCGATGATCCCAGCTCCTGTGCCAAAAGGGTCGGCCATTTCATACAATATCGAATGCAGGGCCGTTTGAGTTCAACGTTCAAAAACTGCAGTAAAAATAGGTCTCTGTTTCCATACGAGGTTGTGAAGAGCTTGATTCGACCGTATTATGCAGAAAAGTATGTTCTTGCTTTAGAAATTCAATATTTATGGTTGTTTGGGAAAAGCTATGATACTGGGAAAAGGAAGTGGATATGAGGTGCCAGATTCTTGCGACACGCTGACAGTGGCGATGCGTGATGGACAGATGAGAGGCTGCGGCGAGGCAGATTTGCGCCGGAAAATTCGGCAAACCATTGCAGTCACCAGGGAGGAACTACGTCGGCGCCTCATCTTCTGGATCAAAAATCCCTGACACAAGTTGGTATAGCAAAGGTCTACATCGTCTTGCCACTAGAGATTTATCTTATCGTTCATTAAAGCTTACTAGTGAATGGAGCTCAAGTTTCTTCACAGCGACGCTATGGACCAATCTGGCGGGGTAAGGTGGCCGCCGCGGTTCGCCCCGGCTGTCTCCACCTGAGACCCGCTAGCCCCACCTTTGATAAAACTCACCTCGCACCTCGTTCGAGAAAGATGGTGCGACGAAGCTTAGCTCTGGTGGCTACAACTTAGAATATCGCTCCATCAACCTTATCGTTACAGTAAGTCTGCTATTGAACTGAGTCGGCCAGATTTCAAATATGCCCGGTTCTCTTTTCGTTTCTTTCTTCACCTGTGTTTGGTGATGCTTTCTGTCAGTGGGGAGCGCACATCGTGAGTAGTGCAGATGTAGATTCGTGGGCCGAAATTGGGCAGGCGGGCCCGCTTCCTCGTAATGGCATGTCGGCATGTCGTGATTCTTCCCAGAACTAAAAGGTAGACATATCGAATCCTGAGGCCATCAATTTGGAAGGTGAGGAAGGTCTTGAGATATAGGATACTTATTGAGCCATTAATGTTAAATTTTCTGTATTACAAGCTGAAAAATATCTTTAACGAATTAGCTCCCCTCTGCAAGAAGTTCCGTAATCCGTCGTAGGTGAGACTAGCGCGGCATTCAGAGCCATTTACTGTTAACCATACTCCACAATCTGCCGATTCCTTCTCCAAACCTTGTGTTCTTGTGCAGCTTATATTAAGGCAAAGGATTTTAACGCGTCAATAAGCCAGTTACTCCCTAAGACAAAAAAGGAGTCGTGAATGGGAAACACGTCGGAATAAGTTCGAAATGCTCAGCTGGTCGCAGGTGTAAAGATGAAATGCACATGACGTGAGCAAAGGATACTGTAGGGAGTGGAAGCCAGTCGCGGGAGCTCCGGCGATGGTGATTCTGAGTATCTGCCTCGAAACATTGAGCTTGACTCTAGCAGCGGATCATGCTTTACATCTGCAATAGGTGTTGAAAATGCTACTTCCCAGCCCTGTACCCATCTCCTCTTGTCCTTTGTAATTCTCCGCAATATTTTCGCAGCTCACATCTTGTCTGTTGTCCTCTAAGGATGGACTGGTGAGAACCCTGTTGTATCCGTTCCTTGATTTCTTTCAGAACTCCACTGTTGGCTGTGCTCGATCGCCGTCCTTCAAAGACCAGGCAGATTCGTTATGAAGTCAAGGGATGCACTTGTGTACTTTGTTGCTGTCGGTATATTAGCAGTACTCTATAATCTCGCAACAATCTCGTACTAGGTTTTTCTTCAGATGGTCGTAACAAATCAACAGTTATCGGGTTCTAGGGCTGGTCGTTTGGGTTCGACATGCTCGCCAGAAAGTTTGGTAAAAGGTCAAGCGGATAGGAAGGCTATTTCGCTCGGATCGAGTGTGCTTGTTCGGTCGAAGGTGTCCTCGATAGACTTTTTCAGTAATATCAATAAGCAGATCCTCGCAAAGGAAAGCGAAAGTGATTGCAGAAGGCTGAGAGGAAGTAAGGAGAATGGATTGCGAGAGTGTCGCGAAATCAGTTAAAGTGCTGTGGCTGAGCCAGCAATGGCCACGTCACAGGGATACGACGAGCTTCGAACTGGACTAGATGATCTACGCAAGACTGGGTTCACACATGAATGACGCGAAGTGATTTGGTTCCCGGAAGAGAGAGGTCGTCCAATTGGTGAAGTTACCAAGCAGTAGTGCACTCGGTTGCCGTACATCTTTCGCAGCCTGTCAAACTGTCGGCTCCGGCTTCTTGAACACTATCGACATGATTCCGCTGCCACTCAATCCGGCAGGCTGCCAACTTGTCGGTCTCGGCCTCTTGGATGCTATGGACGCCGACTGTGTCTTGCTCGCCTTCTCTGATATGTACATTTGTCGTGTTGGTATGGCTACCGTGTGATTTGAATCTCTTGAGTTCACTAACCCTGAGTCTGTCATCTCTTTTTCTTTTCTGCCCAAGAGGAAGAGGTCGTGGCACTCATTCGCTTACAGGCTGGGCTCTAGCTCGTCTATAAACTGGAGTATCCGAGTGAGAGATCTGGCATAAGAACGAGTCCGTGGAAATATGAAATGTCCTCTAGCTAACGACGCCGTTTAGGAAAGGTATACGCTATGAGCATTTCGAGAAACACAGCTCCCAGGGAGAAGATATCAGCTGGTTGACCAGGAATGCTGCCTTCTTCCACTTCAAGGGCGCGATAACCTTTGTGGCCAAGCGAAGATACTGCCGTTGGTAAGTTTTTCTCGAGGCATAATTTCGATATGCCAAAGTCGCCAAGACGACCTGGTTGTCCTCGAGTAGTATATTTGAAGGTTTGATGCATCCGTGCTGCAAGCCGAGTCCATGAATGTAGGCAGTGACACCTATCAAGCACTCAAACTATCGAGGGAGATTCTTGAGCAATCTTGTGCGGCTGGTTCTGCCCTTTAGGCATGCGTCAAGACAGACCTCTGCGTGCTCCATGACAACTGAAACCACCCGAGTATCTTGCTCATTGTCAGGAGGTATGCCTCGACGACTTTCACAATGTGCCTATGGTGAGCATGGGATAGAAGTGTTGCCTGTAGGAGTACCTCTTGAGCAGCTTCTAGACCATCATCCTCCCTCTCGTCAATGAAGACGGTTTTTCAAGCGTACAGCCTCCAACCTTCACAGCCCTCGGTTCTTCTCACCCGTTCCAAACGAACGCCGCTACCATCACCACCCATCCATGGATCATTGCTGGCAGGCCTGAACAGAAGCTCCCCGTCTGTGGTATTTTTATGGCAGACCCGACGCAACCATGCTTGATGTAGAGTATGATCACTAGTCTTAGATAATCAAGCGATGTGGTCAACATGACCAACTCAAACGGGTATCCTCAAAATCCAATCAACATTGTCCAACACCAGCCTCGCGCAGCTCTGGGCGCGTAATACATCAAGCCAGTATAATACAGGCGGATGCCAACCTCATACAAGGAAGTACGAGTTACGGTGATTTCGACGATATCGGTACTGCCGAGTCGGAGAGCGAGGGTGTCGATGTCCTCGTTGATGGAGACGACTTCTACTCTGCAAGAGGACGAATCTTACTAGCTACTTCCGACAAGAAATCAGCTTCTGGTAACCAGCAGACATGGCCGTCGCAAACGTCCACACACGGTAGCTGCCACCAAAGCGGTTACCACTGCTAGTACCGCTTCTGCCGCATCTGAATACCAATGACCACTTTGATATCCCCATTGAGTACTGAATATAATCCCACGCAAGTCCTTTTGGATCTTTCCCATCTTGTGAATAGGATACTTCGAGAACAAAGGCCGGATATTCGGCATGTCGGTGCCAGAACTGCGCAACGGGTTCGCGCAGGTGAACAACTCTTGTGCCTCCATCTGGGTCATCCTCCTTCAGGAATATTCGAGCGCGCCCTCCATTAACTATCCATGCAGCATACTCCGCAGGTGAGTCTCCGTGGCGGCTGATACCCTCGATTTGTCTCCTGATCTCTTCCAAGCATGTCCCATCGCGCCGCAGAATCCGGTGAAACTATACAAAAGTTTGGCATACTTCGATATATTATTCTCAACAAACTGGAGTAGGCCGGTGTCGCCATTGTTGTCGCACCTGTAGCAGACACGTTGTTCGACTAGCTTCGAAGATCGCAAGATGAAGGTTTCTCTGTAAATGAGGCTCCGAGTTGATATAGAGTTCATGTCGGGTTGAGGCTGGCGCACTCGGATAGTTGCAGCCTGAGGCATAGATTTACAAGATGAGGCTCCAAAATAAGTCACTCACAGGACCTGGCAACGACCGAATACTTCCAATCAATTGCTCGAATCCGCCAACTGACAGCTTTGAAATATGTCTCAATATTCATGAAATTTATGAGTCGTCACTCCCCAGTCCCCAGTCTATACGGTGCTAGACCTGATCAGCCAATGCCTGTACGTAAATTCGACCTCACTATACCTCCCACAGCCTCAAATCGTTGCTAACAGTGTCGGATAGAAGCAATGTATTCTAGCAATAGTAGTAATGCATCGATACTCTCGAACGTGAGCGACGACTTCAATCCTATCCTTCCCGCAACTAAGCAAATTGAGCATGTTCTTGCGAGAAGCAGACATATCTGGCAAGGCCTTCACCAAATGGCCAAATCTCTAAAATCTATACCTCAGGAGAGCTTGACACTTTCAGACCGACTAGATCGATTTCCGGCACTGCCAGATGATCTGAAGGGAGTGTCGTTTCTCCAAGGGGAACCTACATGGCGGCGGAGCAGTCCTGGCACTTGTCCGTTGGCCACAAGGACTGGGAAAGAACAGCGATGGAACCCAATTCTCTCAAGGAGTCGTCCCATGAAATGCGAATTCTCCCCCCTGGTGCCTTTTGCAGATTGGCTGGGCGAGTCGGACAGAACAAACCAATCTTTCGAGCATAGAAACGGCGTCTTCATCATGCTTGCCGGATGGGTATATATCCTGGCCAAAAATCTAGTCTTGTGAAAAGAACAAGAACTAAGCAGAAAATCTTTCAAGACTACTTTTCACTTTTCGCGGAGCTCTAGCTCAAGTGATTCGGCATGTTCATAGCCGTCTTCTGTCAGCTGGTAGGCATCCGCAAGATCAGACATCTGGCGGAGAGTTCGTGGGTTGGTCTCTCCTAAATCACTTTTGTATCTCTCGAGATATTTGGTGTGTCTGGCGACAAGCTTTTCAGGAGAATCCTCTTGTATGTGGTTCCCGTCAGGTTCGATATCCCCATATTCTGTTCCTTCTACATGTGTAGCCCTGGCTGCAGCTTCTACCATCTTAACCTGGAGGTATTCGTGAATCTTGTGTATGTTCGCAAGAAATTTCACAGACAGAGGATCATCCTCCAAGGTCTTTGGATTGATAGCTTTGAGATCTACGTGTCCAATTGGTGTCTTTTCATCAGCGTCAGAAGCCCATACATCCGCGCCACCATCGACCAGTTCAATCACTCGCCGGTGATTCCCGAGCAAGCAAGCCACATGCAGAGGTCAAGAGAAGACATTGATACAAGTACCCCAGAATTGTATTGTCATTCTCCTGCCTTCAAGTTACATACAACTCGATCAATTCTAGCGTCGCATAATGCCCATTCTGTAACGCAAGATCCATGGCCCTCCTGAGAATCCTGCTCGCTGACCCTGTTTCGGATACACTGAGCAATAGCTTGACCATATCAATTCTACCATGCTCAGCTGCTCCTTCCAATGCAGTCCTCCCATTCACATTCGCCGGTGGAGCATCGACCTGTGCACCTTTCTCCAAAAGAAGAATTGCAAGTCCTAGAAAACCACCAATAGCCGCAAATTGAAGTGCAGTTGCCCCAGAATTCGTCCCGGGTGGTGCATTTACGTGAGCACCCTTTGAGATGAGTGTTTCGACAATTTCTCGATGCCCTTTACTCGCTGCTATTTGAAGAGGAGTATGTTCTATGCTGCTTGAAATCGTATTGGGATCCGCATCATGCTCCAGAAGTATCTCGACGAACTGCAGATTATCACAGTTAAGAGCGAGCTGAAGTGGCGTACCGGCGTTGCCATGTGGTGAAAAAATGTCAGGATTGGCACCGTGCTCCAATAGCATCTTCACTATGTCGGTATCTGTCCCACAAACAGCGATCTGCAAAGCCGAAAGAGTTATATCGGGCAAAGAGCATTTGTTCGGGCCGACCTTGGTTTTTCTTAAAAGAAATTCGATCTTGGATAAACTAAATAGCCTCACTGTAGCAGTCAAGACTGATTCGGTCGTCCCGTTCCATGGGTTGGTTCCGATTCCATCTGGATCTGCTCCGAAATGCACAAGCATTGTCGTGATAGGGAAATCAGGCCCAGAGTCATGCTGCAAAGCCCAGAACAGGAAGCTTGTGCTCATGTATGTCGAGTGAATATCCACCAAGCCTTTCACAAGGATGTCCCAGACTAATTCCGGTTGTACATGCTTGATTGCGTCGTAAAGTCCCTGCCTGTTATGCTCCACTTCACGAACAGCTAATTCCCTACTGACCACCAATTGCAAAGGTAGGATGTGCGGATTGGCAAAGTAATAATTAGCAAGCAAATCGAGTACCTCTTTTTCTCCCCATTCGAAGGCTGCGATCCAGGTAGATGCCCATCCGCCCTCATCAGAAGGGCAATACATATGCTGACAGCATCGAGAGAATCTGGCTGAAGTTGACAATGTTGCGATAATCCTCTTTGATACTGTTTTTTGTCGTCTCTTTATCGCAGCAAGTAGTGGTGAATAGTGGCCATTCACTGGCCAAGCATCTGCGCCCCTGTGGAGCAAGAGGTCGACCAGTTCAATCTCTTCATCGAAACTGCCCTGGATAGTCCAGTAAAGTGTATCGTGTAAAGTGCATCTCGCCGGTTTGATGTTACTATTGAGTATTTGTACGAGGGGCTTGGTTAAACCACCCTTACAGCAATTGCGGATCACTTCTCTCAGCTCCTCAGAATCTAGACTTCCCGAATCAATTACTTCCGCCCATATTGGCATTTCCGCGAATAGGGCAGTGGCTTCAAGGATACAGGCTTTCTTCGTGTGATAGTCCGGACGATGTTCAAGTAATATGTTCATCCAGCGATTGGAAGAGCATTGGATATCTCTGGCTTCTAACATGTCCTCGTCAAACAGTATCTCTTCGGCCCATTCTTTCTCTTGTGTGTCTAGCTCAGCCGCCATTGAAACTACCCGAGGCGCAATTGGTGACTTTGTGTTGAGGAGTAGGAATTCAAACATTTCGAAGCTTTCGTATTGCATCGCATTGTGCCAGGAACTGTCTGTCAATTTTGCCCCTCCATCGAGGAGCAATTGAACATGTTGGAGAGCGCCAGAAGTTATAGCGAGATCGAGTGCTGAAAACAGACCATAATACTCTGGGTCGTCACCGAATGCAGACGGAAATACATAGAACGCGCAGCAGTTGACGTCGGCCTTATTGTCTAGCAGACGTTGGACAATTGCAGTTGATTGTCGAGAAATGGCGCGACTCAAGGGATTAGGTCCACCATTAAATTCAGACCACATCTCTTCCCAGCTGTAGAGACATTCTTGGAGTGCCGAAGTCCGTCGATTGGTCACATAGTTTACATCGGCCTTGCCGTCTATAAACAGATCCACCAAATACTGACAATGATATTTCGAAGCCGCGGTGAGTGGTGAATGTCCTTCCAGGAATGCAACTGGGAGATCTTCTATTTCCTCCTCTATATCGCGCCACTCCACCTCGGCGGCTGATATATCAGTCTCCGGTTCATGAACAGCCTCAATATCAACCCGCGCCCCCTTTCCGATCAATAGATTTACCAAATCGTCCAATTCAATGATTGGAGATTGAAGTGGTTCCCCGCGGGTAGATTTGCCACCATTATTGTGCATCATGTTACCAGAATTTCTCTCTTTATTGGCTCGAAAGTATCCGATGATAGCGATGACTAACAGACTTCGTTTCCACCCTGTCTTGGGCTCTTCGATTTGCACGTCGTGGTCGATCAAGATTCGAGCCATCTTGATATTCCCGGAGATGCACGCATATTGTAGTGGACTCAGGTAATCCGGGATGTCATTATGTTGGCATTTGTGACCTTGAGCGCGAACATTCTTCCATAGCAAATAATCGATTGTTTGTGTATCTCCCGCCTCGACTGCCAGACGAAACAAATTTTCGATAAGCGCTTTGCTCGACAGATTCTCCATGGATATGGATATGAAGTAATCGAGAAATGCTGTACAACCGTGCTGTTTGATCCATTCATATAGATTACCGCCACTAGGCCCATCAACGAGATTGTTTGAGATCAAGAATGTTGACAGGTTTAAAAGGTTGGTGAAACTAAGTCGATCCTTTTGTGTTATCACAAGATCCACGGCCGTGACTTCTTCCATGAATGCCTTGGTTGGGAAAATCGCATTGATGAAGGAGATGAAGTGCTTCCGATTTCCGTGACCAGTAAGTTGGGTGACTGTATTTAACTCCACACTTGAGACATTGCCTGATGCTTTTTCTTGACGGATGTTAGTGAGCATTTAGATTATCCAAAGGAAGGCTCACTTTGTATGTTCTGCACATGCTCTTGAAATTGTAGAATAGGGAGGACGGCCAAACTCGGCATGATTGATGGCTGATGACAAGGCGTTACGATCTGAAATCCATCAGGAGATCTGGGAATATCTCCTAGTGATGACCAGTCAGTACGGAGCATGGGCAATGTTAGAAGGCTTACTATATTTGTAGGTTACTTGTTGCAAGGTACTAACATAACGGCCGATTTCTTTTCGAACTTTGCTCTTTGGAAGCAATTTCCCGTTATGGAAAACGTGACTCTCCTTCCCTTCCTCCTTTCGTTTCTTGGTACAGCGATCGACATATTCCCAATCCACAGATCTTTTATTTTTCCGCATGTTCCATTTTCTGAACAATCGCAAGTAGACGGACCACCTTCACATTGGTCAGCAATGTTGTTGATTCTGAGGTCGGAACAAACTCTGGAATGATTTGGTGGTGCTTATTCATATAATCCATCACAGCCACCAGAGTTTGGTTCTGTGTAATATACATGGTTCTCAATAAGTCCTGGTGATCTTGTAGCTGAAACTCCATTGTGCTCGGCCGTGGAGGGAGAAAATGGTAGGAGGTCGAATTGCTAGGCTTGAGACAGGACTCAGAGATGATCGTTTGGAGCTTGAAGGTTCAGCATGGAATGTAGAATTATTTGGCAGTCACAGCTATATGTAAACTCAAGCCACCTCCAGGAAGGCGTCCACGATCGCGGTTCGCGCTGCAGCCAAGGAAGGATTTGATTGGGCCAGGCCAGAAATCTGGTGGATGTAGTGCGCCACAGAGTCAACCTTACGTCTGCCTGGAGTTACGGCGCAGACAATTTGTGGGTCGAGTACCATGACCTGCCTTCATTGGTCCATGCCAGAATTCAAGCTCGGTTAGTAAAGCGTGAACTGCTGTAGCGCTAACGCACTTCTAGGGGAGATTGACGACAGGAGATACAGCAATCTCTATGTCACTAGGTCTGGATGTACAGAGGTGGGTCACAGGCTGCTCTTCTATTCGTGCATGCCAGAAACTTCCACGAGGCTCGCCAAGGCTTCATGCGCTTTGTTCCATGCAAGGTTCCCGGAACTTGCAGCGGTGTCCTCGCTAATTGGACAGATCCAGAAGTTCTGCTGAAGCTTGCATTCGATAGAGCCGTACTATTCAAAGAGACTGAAAACACCAAAAACAAAATAATCAAAAATATTGGACACTTCCGGAGTACCTGATTCATTCTTTCCTGGCCTAGCCCACCATATTCTGGGTTGCTCCAATCATGTTCTAGCCGTAGTTCATCAGAACACAGCGAAATGCTTCTCACGACTTACTGGTCAGTTCCAGAATGTTTATCCTCGTCTATCAACTTCAACAGTACAGGGATTCAGCCACAGAAAAATTCAGGGCCGGTCCAGTCCTCCTGCTACGAGGCTATCGGAGGATCCCAGAATTCGATGTCAGCTGCTCAGAGATATCTTGTAGAACGAAGCTTTCCTATAAAATAGCCTCACAGAGGATGTGAGATCGAGACATCCCCACGCATAACTGGAACTTGGATTCACATTCGATCACAGATTTGAACTCCTTGGCCCTTTCTTCACGATCAGGTAAAATGTGGCTATCTTCAGAGGCTATCATCACCCTGGTAGGTGTAGTGCTAGGCCTACCTCCTACTATCTTCCTCACATATCGATGTATTATCGGGAGGTCTACAGTTACGAAGGATAAAGGTTGCCTACCTGTAGCTGAATCTCTATACACCTAGCGATTGCTAACACCAGTACAGACATCGAACTTGGTGGACAAGTTAGGCCGTAGCTCATTGCCATGATCGTGTTCTTCAGCACACTCTTTCAGGTATACAGATGCTCTACGTACTCTGTCCATGGCAACTGATCATTCATTTTCCTGCCAGCACCCCAACCCACGATACTATTGGGCTCTAAGAGCGCGCACGTCTGTTGTCGACGGTCTTTCGAAGCGCTGGAAAACCATCTATTGATTTTGGTGAATCACGGAAGGAGAGAGGTAACTTTTACTGTTCGCATATGAAGTGGCTGAGCATTGAATTGGACAGCATAATGGGAGTTTGGAACGGTTTGAGGCACGGCTCGCATTGCTGCTTTTCATTAGGAGGAATGTGCGCTGTAATAGTATCTGCCAAGGCTGGATACTGACGGCAGCCAGGCCATTCATGATGTGCGTATTACTTTAATATACTCATGAAATTATATGCCCAATTAGAAGTTCTGGTGAATCTACTTGACTTTCACTTATAATTGCACGTATTCACTTGACTTTTGTCCTCTATAGGTAGTTAATTGGCTTTTCACCCTTCATTTTCGGAGCATGGTTTGAGAGCGGTGTTGACAAGTACTCGCCCACTTCAATCCTGGTTATGAATGCCAGACAGCTGCTTGAAGTGCATTTCCAAAACTACTATTGCCTGATACTTCGCCGATGGCGGAAATGCCGTCTGCTTCGATAATGATTCCAGCGAGCTTCAGCGCATCGATTGAGCAAGCATAGTAGAGTGGCAGAACGAGTTCGTCTGCTGTTTTGTGCCAAGCTGAGTCACATCCCCAACGATCTGGATCTCGGATTCGCGCCATGTTCAGAAGACTCTGAGATCCCCGGGTGAAGACCTGTAGAACTCCTTTTGTGACAGAGAGGGTGCATTTGTCAGAAGGAATTAGGTCAAGATGTTTTGGCCAGTATGCAACAACATATTCCCAAAGATGATGTTCCCGTAACAGGTATGGTGTCGCAAGTACACTCTTGCTCCAGTGCAGGTGGCAAGCTAGGCATGACTCGGCGATGCGTATGTTTGCGTCTGTTTCCTTGATGCCAAATGTCGCAGAGATGTTTGACGACATTCGGGGAGACATTAGATATTCCTTGATTGAGAAGTGCGCAAGCCTTATTTCAATCACGTCTGTGTTCTTCCTAGCGTGGTGATCATCGTCTCCATCTCCTATATGTCGAGGAACCTCTGTGACAAGGCCGGCTAAGAAGTCCAATACAGCGACAGGAGCCACAAGACGATTGTCTGCATCAAACGGTTAAAATGTAAGTAGCCCTCTGCCCTCTTTCCCTGCATGAGCGCAGCTAGAAAAGCAAAAGAGGATAGAAAGAAGCCGAAGTGGCGCAAGTTCAAAGGTTGAATATCGAGGATATAAAGTATCATCCTAAATAAGGTGGCTATAGACGATCACGGATAGAAGAGTGGCTATGATAGAAGATTGAAGGCTTCCATTTGTTCCATAGTGCTTCACTGTTCGCTTTTTTACTTTTCCACCCACCTCTTCATCACTATTGTAATTTCCTTGATATCTGAGAACTCTTCTTCT
>NYXK01000227.1 GCA_002685535.1 Deltaproteobacteria bacterium | reverse complement strand
TCGTCTGTCTCTTTGACTTCCAATCTATCACTCGCACTTGCACGCAGAACTCAATCTTTACGCTATCACGATGTTCTTCTCCACCAGCACAACCATCGCGACTCTCGCCCTTGCCAGCATCTCCCTCGCACAAACTAGCACTGTCAATCTCTACATCCCAGGCGCAGATACGCAATCTTTGATCGGCGAGGTCGTTGGTACCGTATGTGCTTAACGTACCAATCCAAGCTCCTTCCAATCTCTTACAATCATATCCAGGCCTCCTCCATCACAACATACGCCCTACAATGCCTCACCCCAGGTGAAGAATGCGGATTCCGCGGCCAGTTCACAATTACAGAGAATGCAGCGACGGCGAAATATACCATGCCAGCAGAGAACGGCGAGGATGGTGTACTTGCCTTGTACGTGTTCTCCCTCTCCTCCCCTCCTCACCCCCTAATCCCCCTCAATCGCACTCTACACGTCCAAAGCTAACGCACCGACCACAGCACCGGCCGCATAGACTGCTCCCTCGACTCCACCATCTCCGCCGTCTGCGTCGAATCCTTCGGCGGCAGCGAAGCCAATTTCCCCGGCGAATCAACAGAAACCTACACCGGCACCGACTTCCAATACATGCCAGTGTTCATCACGGCTGGTGCGGCTGTTGGGACGGGTAGTACTGCTGCTTCTACTACGTCGAGTGCTGGATCGAGTTCGCAGACGCAGACTTCGTCGGGAGAAGGAAGTTCGGGGAGTGTTAAGCAGACGGGGACGAGTACGGGAGCTTTGAGTGTAGGGACTGCGACGAGTACGAGTACAGCTGGTGTACCTGCTCTCACCGGGAATAAGGGACGGGTGTTTGGTGGTGCGGCTGTGGTCGGGGCGATGGCTTTGATGGGATAGACGTCTGAGGGAAGTATTGTTTGGTGGTGTTGGTTGCGCTGGCAGCTTCAAACGAACAGAGCCGGATTAGTACGGTCATCACCAGCAATTCGACTTAGAAATTTGGCAATTCCATTAAGACTTTGTTCTTGATCAACAGATGATTTGGAAGGGATGCGGCGGATAATTCTGGTGTACTGGTTTCTCACGCTCATCAGATATTTGATCTGGGCACTATTTGCAGCCACCACGGGAAGTCCCTCAGCATGATCTGGGTATTTGGCGGCGCGGCAACGACGATTGGCTCGATGAAAAAAATGGTGTGGATGGAAGATCAATCTTGGTAGAGAGTTAGCGCTCGAAGAAGACGTCTTGGAGAGATCTCGTGTAGCCTTGGATGGATGTTGGCATACAGACAAGACCTCTTGGTCCCAACACCATCACATTGATAGGCAATGCAATGCAGTGCGGCAGGCATTCTCCATTCCTCCATCATGCGCACAATCCGCCCAAAAGGAAGGAAATCATACCTTCTAGAAGCCTTCAATCTCAGAACTCAAATCCCAGAAGTCTGGCACTGCAGCAAGTTACGGCGTTACCATCATACACGTGGGTTCGGTCTCACGAGAATCTCACAATTGCCAAGCAGCGAGGGAGTGAGCCTACCATTCATGGCCAGACTATTGGGCGCATTTTTCTCTGCGAGCTGAGCGGCGAAGCTGGCGAGATCTGACTTTCTTGACACACCAGAGACCCCGACCATGAGCTTCGACAGGCTCGATGCCCAAAGTATGTGCAGTGCATGTGCTCTTACGAGTTACATTTTCAGCGCTTGCCCGCACTATAATGCCCAAGTGGGAAGGCCGTACAGGCCTCGGCCGGAAAAGAAACGTTTAGGGCGGGGGGTCCCCGAAGGAGGGGGCCAGGTGCGGGTTCTGGCAGTGGATCGATGGTGTGCGATGGATGGATTTACTCCGTCGGGTGTTCGATAGGGTCGATTAGCGTGGATTGCCCTGTGGATACAGGGAGCGAGGGGTAACTATTGGGTGAAACAGCCCCGTCCCTGGCTGACTTCCAAGCCTTGGCGAATTGGATACTCCGACAAGGGTATACTGACATGCCCATCCACTCACAGCGTGGACATGTGCTCTTCTACCACATCCTCTCACCAAAACTGTGTATAATGCCCAGCCTTGCCCAGCCTTGCCCAGCCTTGCCCAGCCTCGCCGAGCCTTCTTTTTGGACTCTTCTCTGCGCCCAGTCTCTTGGTATCAACGCCACATCCCGCAGTCTGGCCTGGACTTAGCAGCAGAGTTCATCGGATTGAACCCACGTGGGTGCGTACTGTGCTCTGTGTCGTCAAGCCGTGAAGCGTCGAAAGATTGGTTTTCACGCCTTTGAAAGATACCAGGAAAACGTGTTGTGCAGCTCGGAACCGCTGCATGGGAAAACATGCGCGTATTTTATCTAGCTATATATGAGCCATGGCCGCTCTCCTGTCACTTTTTTGTTCGAACCAGTCTTCTGGAAAACCATACCGACAAGGGCAAGCTCATCCAGGTTATTCAGCCAGAACATACTCGATAAGCCGCCAAAATGGTGATGTCCGATTATACCTATGTCTTTGCCATTGGCACAATGTTTGCGCTGCTCGAGGCGTACAACAATGGTGCAAGTACGTATTAATTTCTTATCTTATCTTCTTGGAATCTTTCAATGGAGTTGGATTGAACGATTGCTGACCTGCCTGCTTAACAGATGATGTTGCCAACGCTTGGGCTACCTCAGTCTCCTCCCGATCCGTCACATATCGACAGGCCATGATCCTATGTTTGGTCTTTGAGATGACCGGTGCTTTGGCAGTCGGTGCCCGAACAGCCTCTACAATCAAGAACGGAATGTTAGTACTCTCGCACATACCAGCGTAGACGATCTCGGCTAACAAAATCAACAACAGTATTCCAATCAGTGCATTCAAAGGCGACGCTGATGTCCAACTTCTCGCTTTCGCTTGTGCTTCCGCTGGTGCCGCCATTTGGGTCATGTGGTGTACACGCAACTCTGCACACGTTTCTTCGACATACTCTTTGGTTTCTTCCATTGCTGGTGTCGGTGTTGCCGCTGTCGGAGCGAAGAATGTAGAGTGGGGCTGGAGCAAGGGATCTGGTCTTGGTGCCATTTTCGCTGGTTTGTGCATGGCTCCTGTCATTGCTGGATCATTCGGTGCCATTATTTTCTCCCTCATTAAATACGTAAGTCTCTTTACACAATGTTTCCAGACACAAATACTGATAAATATTTAGACCGTCCACAGACGCTCAGACCCAGTCAAATGGGCTGTCTTCACTTCACCATTCTTCTTCCTCATCGCCGGAACCATCTGCACGCTCTCAATCGTCTACAAGGGATCCCCTAAGCTCGGTCTCGACAAGAAGCCAGCATGGTTCATCGCCGCCGTCACTCTTGGTGTTGGCTTCGGACTCTTCGTCCTTTCCGGTCTCTTCTTCGTCCCATACGTTTTCTGCAAGGTCATCAAGAAGGACTACACTCTGAAGATCACCGACCTTTGGCAAGGACCTGCACTCTTCACACGCGAAGCTCCAGCCGACGCCGCTGAGGCCCGCGTACCAAACTACAATGTTGTCCAGCACGATGATGAGGAGGACACTGGCGAGCTCGCCGCCCCAGGGACCCTCCCAACCAAGTCCGTCGACATCGATGCGATTGAGAAGTCTCCTGCTGGAAGCGACAAGGACCTCGGCATCTCCGACAACGAGAAGGCTCAATACCAGCAACCTATCGCCACCTCCCACGGCAACACGAGCCTCGAGAACGCCATCGCTGGCGACAACCCAAACCTGCAATACCGCCTTTTGCTCGCCCGTGCAGAGGAGAAACATCATGCTCAGCTCAGACAATCCCGTGGTCCTCTCGGATGGGCTATGCGAACCCTGTACACACATCGTCGTGGCGCTGGTGAGATCTACGAATTGCACAACATGAAGAGCTTCTTGATGCGTCTCCCTGCCTACGTCGTCGTCGCTGCTCTTTACGGTTTCTACTACGATATCCATCGCGCGCAAGTCGGTATTCTCGGTACGCCAGAGGGTCGCAGAATGGCTCGGGTTTACGATCACGTAAGTACACACCTCATCGCGCTTTATTTTATGGACAACTGCTGACAGTGCTAATCCAGGCCACCAAATACCGCAACGAAGTCGAATATCTCTACTCCTTCGTCCAAATCATCACCGCCTGCACCGCGTCCTTCGCCCACGGCGCCAATGACGTCGGCAACGCCGTCGGCGTCTGGGCCGGCATGTACGGCGCATGGAAGACCGGCGAGACCGTCGCGTCCAAGGCTGACGTCCCGCTCTGGCAAATCGCCGTCATTGCCCTGACCATCTGTTTCGGCTTCATCACCTACGGCTACAACATCATGAAGGTCATGGGTAATAAGATCACCTACCACTCGCCTAGCAGAGGCTCCAGTATGGAGATGGGTGCTGCGATTACGATTTTGATCTTCAGTCAGTATAAGTTGCCCGTTAGTACGAGTATGTGTATTACTGGTGCTACTGTTGGTGTTGGGTTGTGCAATGGCACGTATAAGGCTGTTAACTGGCAGAGAGTTGGACTCTTGTTTTTCTCGTGGGTTATGACGATTCCGATTGCGGGTCTTATTGGTGGTTGTTTGATGGCTTTGATGGTCAACGCTCCACATTACGGAAACTAGATAGGTTGGACTTGAACTTTTTCTTGTCTGACTGTCGATGTTCTGGTGTGGTTTAGAAGTGGCATGATGAGAGCTGGTGCTGCTGTTGCTGACTTGCAAGCGAGCTTGTTTACATTTGCTTTGTCTCGGGTTGGGGGGTTGGGTTTAGAGATACACATTTTCGTTTATTGTACCATTGATAAAGCATGAGAAAATACAATGCACTCGTTTCTCGACCTTGTATCTTACGGGATCAAGATCAGAGCTACTACACACTTTTCCTCTTCCTTTTCCACTGTGAACCAGTGATATCAACGTTCTTTGAAGTCGTCCCCTTTTACAATCACGAGAGTACTTAGCGGAACGGAAGTAGCTTTCGTGGATGGCTACTTTGCCTTCTGCTTCCGCACTAACAAAGAATTCTCCAATGGATTGATCTCTACGCAGAATGTGCTCTGTAGGATAAAAGTGTGAAACTGCGATGTACACATGACATCTGCCCAGCCCACTTGTAGATCATCACTTGCCACTCCATCCTCGGGAATTCTCGATCCCCAACTCTGACACTGTTGAAGATCATTCTCTAGCATCGAGGATCCTAACGACCAATGAAGAAGATCTGATCTGATCTGAAATATCTTCCTTTCGGGTTTGTATCGAACCATTTTCAATCCTTCGCTTCCTCTTTCCGTGTCTTGTATTTGGTTCTCGGTATCAGTACCTATGCACTATCGAGCCTTTCTTGCCCCTAAACCTGACAATACTGTACCTAAGATGAACTGTGCAAAGAGGGCCAGATAACGTACAAATTCACGAAGTCAAAAAGTGTGATACAGCTGGTGAGAGCGAGCAAAGGCTCCCCCCCCCCCCCCCCCCCCCCCCTCTCCCTTCATTCCACGCTCACCCACTCTCCCCCGCCGTCATCGTTGTCATTGTCGCTCGCGTCATCTATTTCTTCTTCGTTGTCGTCGTCGGCAAAGTCGTCTTTTTCCAACTCGACAACGATGC
>NYXK01000226.1 GCA_002685535.1 Deltaproteobacteria bacterium | reverse complement strand
TACGAAACCTCCATTGCACATCGGGGCGTTGAGAATCGTTATCTCTCCTTCGGGGGCGATATCGGGGGAATTTTTGATTGCACTCTCTTCTGAAGAGACTTTTCATTGAGAACTGGGCTGAATGCTCGGTCTTGAAGAAGAGATTGGGTCGGGGTCAAGTTGGTGGGAGTTCTACACATGTTCACACTGTAGAGTATGTACTTGTCAAGCTGGATGTAGTGCGTCTGAATGAAATGCTGTTGAGCTTACGCTCTCGCTGTTGTCGTATCGTTCTGAAGCGGTGAGAATTTTGAGGATGTGGTTGTATCTTAGTAAATGGCACCTGTGGACCGTACGCCGTGATACTTTGTCCAAGAGAGCTTAGCTCCTCATCATCAACACCACGTCGTCTCCTGCATACTCTGTTACTCCCTCCAAACAGGTTAGTACACCAAGCCATACGCAGAAGCTCAGCTGGCTCGATTCTGGAGCTCGAGGATGCGGCTTGAAGCTCGGGAGCTATTCTCGGCCAACCTTCCTCCATGCTCCCCGTCGGTGATGCCTCCACAACCGCCCTCATTCGCCATCGGCACTGTTTCCCATCTTTCTACGACCGCCTCTGCATCACGACACAACAGCTACAAGTCCGCGTTGGATCTGCCGGCAGCTTTCATCTTCGGCAATTATTCGACCGACCTACGTCGAACTTCACGATGTCGACAAGATGATTGACGGGCATACACGAGTAGCGCTGACCTACACCTGTTGAGAATTGGCAGACGGAGCACCTTCCAAGTCTTTTCTAGGTCAATACCCCCATCTACGAACCGTTACAAGCGCGCGACGATCACGATGCATGTGCGAGGGGAGGGGTATTGCCCATGTGAACACATCATCAGAAACGCCGCAGACGGACATGCCATGGCAGCAAACACGGTAAATGATTCGAGCCCTCTTGACAGGTAGGACAGGCAAGTCACAACTTCATTCTGTTTGCATTTTCACATTCTCACCGTATTCTCTGCTCTCACAATGGCTATGAACGTCACTGGCAAAACGGCCATCGTCACCGGAGCAGGCTCCGGCATTAATCTCTGCTTCGCCATCAAGCTCCTGGACAAGGGCTGCAATGTCGTCTTCGCAGATCTGGCTCTCCGCCCAGAAGCAGAGGCAGTAGTATCGAAATACCCTCTCACCTCTAGCGGCGCAAAGGCCGTATTCCAGCAGACAGATGTGACGGACTGGGCACAACTCGACCGAATGTTCGCTGTGGCCTTCGAGCACTTTGGCGGCGCTGACATCGTGTGTCCTGGTGCTGGAGTCTACGAGCCTGTATGTCTACTATTCATTCCCCGATATCCAGTTCTACAATCAGAACAGCATAGCTAACTCCCATCTTCAGCCCTTCTCAAATTTCTGGCATCCTCCCGGTAGCCCACCCTCTAGAGACGACCCCTCCACCTCGCGCTACGCCCTCCTCGACATCAACCTCACACACCCCATCCGCGTCACTCAACTCGCCATCTCGCACTTCCTCGCCCAGAAGAAACCAGGCAGTATACCACACATCACCAGCGTAGCAGGCCAAGCGCCATTCTTCCCTACACCCGTCTACGTAGCGACTAAACATGCCATCTCGGGCTTCGTGCGCTCTCTCGCGAGACTGGAAACTCCTCCTTCCGATAGCAAGCTTCCTAAGATACGCGTCACGGCTGTAGCTCCAGCGCGGATTCTGACACCGCTGTGGACGGACAATCCTGATAAGATGAAGATGGTGGGGGATCAACCAGGGTGGGTGACGCCGGAGGATGTCGCGCAGGTGATGATAGATCTTGTGGAGGGGGAGAAGAATATCGGCGGGACGATACTGGAGGTTGGGAGCACGGTGAGGAGGGGTGAGCCATATGATGATCCGGGACCTAGGGGAGGAGGAAACTTTGTGGAGAATGACCCAGGTTACGAAGACGACATGTGGTCACAGTTGAAGAAGCAATTAGATGGCGAGTAAGTGCTCGTCCTGAGATGGTCGTCAATGCATTGCAATATACCATATGTGAACGTACGCGACTGCCTTCAATACTGTGTATTGCCTTAGTGCCCACAGCATTTTCTGTCTCGATCTCATGACTTTAAGGGGTACTCTCAATACCAGCTGTCTGCCTGTACCTCGACTTCGTTTATGTATACTTTCTGCATATACACGTGTTTATTGCGGTCGAACTTGAATGCTTGTTTCTGCTATTCTGGACCGCCAGAGCTCTTGTATGCCGTCCAAGACAGCTCTGCACGACAGTGATGGAAGTGCGTTTATGGTATTGTTATAGGTCTCCTCAGAAAGATGGGGGAAAATATGATATTTACTAGAAAGTAAAGATCGGGCAGTCAAGTTTGACGGTCATCACGACGACCAGCCTTTGCTACGTATAGTCAATGTATGATCAAAGAGGGGAGATGTGTGCGTCTAAATGGGCAAGCGACCACATGAGCGAACGTAAATCTCTGCTGGACAGGCTTCGTGACAGTCACATGACGATGCAAATAACGGAGAATCGAAACGAGATTGAAGAATCTCTCCATTTGCTTTTTGTGTCTCTCATGGCGCTGGCGTGTATGTCTTGAGTACATAGCCAAAAGCATCATCCAATATTCGCAACCCCTCCTCAATCTCCTCCGCCGAAACGGTAACAGAAGGAGCCAAACGGAAGACACCTCCCATACCAGGCAAGTTGACGATATTACACGAAAGACCACATTCCATAGCTCGATCAGACACAGCTTGCCCAAGATCCGACCCAGGTGCCTTGGTTTTGAGATCAGAAATGATCTCGATACCCTGCAACAAACCCCTCCCACGAACATCTCCAATGCACCAATACTTCTTCTGGAGTTTGAGAAGCCCACTACGCAGCTGATCACCACGCTCTTCAGATGCTTGGCACAGATTGTCGCGCTCCACAATCTCGAGAACCTTGTCACCCACCGCAGCGGTCAGCGGATCATTGAGATGTGTCGTAAGCCACAAAAATCCCGCCTCTTTACACCCTCTCTCAATCTCCACTGTAGTACTCACAGACGCCAGTGGTAAACCACAGCCGAGAGTCTTCGAGAGCGCGAGGATATCCGGCACAATGCCATGGTGCTCAAACGCAAACATCTTCCCCGTCCTCCCAACTCCCGTCTGCGCCTCATCCATCAGCAACAACATCCCCCTCCTCTTGCACTCCTCACTCAAACGCTTCAGATACCCCTCCGGCGGCTCCAAAATCCCTCCCGTCGACAGAATCGGCTCCACGATAAATGCAGCCAACGACCCAACACTCTGCCTGTCAATCATCCCCCACGCATAATCCATCTCCGTCTCCCAATCATACTCTCCATCCGCCTTCTTAAACGGACTCCTATACGCATACGGCGCCGGAAACGCCAGCTGACCCGGCACACTCGGCCCACCATTCTTCCTCCCAGCAGAATACGTCGCGGAGCCAGCACCTTGCGTAAGACCATGATAACTAGCCGAGAAGGCCACGATCTCGAATTTCCCCGTATACAGCTTCGCCATCTTGATCGCCGCCTCCGTACTCTCTGAGCCTGTATTCAGGAAGAAGGATTTCTGTAGTGGGGAGGGTAGGTGACGGGCTAGTCGCTCGGCGAGGTTGACGACGGGGTGGGTGATCATGTTGCTGAGGAGGTGGTCGAGTTCTGCGACGTATTTTTGCACTACCGCAACGATTTCGGGATGCGAGTGGCCGAGAAGTGAACTCATTTGGCCGGAGGTGAAGTCTAGGATGGAATTATTGTGAGCATCGTAGAGACGTGTGCCTTTGGCTCGAGTGATGATTACAGGTGAGGAGGGGACGCCGGTGGACAGGACGTATTTGTCGGCTTTCGCCCAGAATGAGTCTGTGGCGGGAGATATTGAACCCATCGTGGAACGTCTGATGATGTTCGATGGCCACTTAAGTTGAATTGACTTTTGGGATGTTTATCACAATGTTATCTCGAGTAAAGGCAAGCTGCGCAGCATATATAATCTTGCGCTGTTACACACAGAACTAGCTGCAGCCAGCAGCCCATCTCCAATTGAATGTCATGGAAACTGCCACTTCGACCAATCGCCCCGCCTCTCGCCATAACTGGGCAATTGTTCCCTCAGGCCGTCCCGTTTTCTGGCAAGTGGTTGCATCGTCTTGAATCCCGTTGCGGAAGTTGTGTTGGCGTTTTTGCCACTCAGACTTTCCCGTCGGGAAAGTTGCGAGCGGTGCTCTTCTTATCGGGCGGTCCTAGTTTTCCGTTTTCCGTCGGGCGACTCACTCACTGCAGCCCTCCCGATAACAGCGGGACGCGAGAAGATCATCATGAGGTCGGGAGGCGGACGGCTCTTGACAAAGTATGATACGCAAGATAAGGACTTTTTCGGTCTGACTTGGAATTGTTGAACATCACTGGATGAAAGATAGGAGGATTTGTTGTTTTCTCGCTTAAACCAGCACTGCGGGGTAAATACCTCTCCTGAACAGGCAAGAAATCACTACTTCGGGGATTGGCTAGGGTCTGATTGTGCAAGGTATGATTGTAAAACTTTCTATCAAACGTCGTTGGCTTAAGGCAAAGTCATGGAAACGAAGTCTTAGTCCAAGCGTTTTTATTGGTCGCATGTCTCGTGGTAAAGTCCATCTTTAGGAGGCGGAACCCCGTACCAGTCTAGCCCAAGCTTATCCTCTGGATCAGGATCCGGCATCTGGTAATAACCATCGTATCTCCACCACTGTCTACCTTCCCAAACATCTTCAACTGGGAGAACACCTTCAGCCTTCATCACGTCCCTAATTCGCGCGACGTCCGTCCATACTCGGATCATATTCTCTCCCGCCACTTTAGCCAGCTGTTCTTCCGTTGCGCCTCGATCCAATGTAGCGTTTAACAATGCTGGATAACACTTGACGTCTTCCAGTCCTGGAATTACTGACGCAATGCCGTCAAAGTCTGAACCAAGCCCGACGTGATCCCATCCGATTCTGTTTGCAATGTAGAACAGGTGGTCGACTACCATCTCCATTTTTGCATTTTTCCTTCGTGCTGTGACGTGCTCTGGGACGAAAGTCACCATTATGATGCCGTTGTTAGCGGGAATCATGTCTAGGATCTTGTCGTCTATGTTTCGAGGACAGTCGAATACTGACTTGACGTTGCTGTGTGAGAACATCACTGGTGCTTTGGTCAGGTATAGGACTTGCTCGGCGCAGTCCATCGATACGTGCGAGATATCGATTATCATGCCTGTGGTACAGTTAGCAATTACTCCCCCAGAAGCTTTCAAGCTACTTGGGCGCAACACTTACCTATGCGATTCATCTCTTTCACTGCTGACTTCCCCAGAGATGACAGACCGCCATGTACTGGTCCAATCTTGGATGTCGAAGAGTCTGCGAATGCATTGTTGCACACGTGAGTTAAGGTACACTGGTTTCCATGTCAGTTGATGCCCTTCTCAACATGGACTGACAAGTCGCTTACGTATCTGACACCAAGTAGGTAGAAAGCTCTGATGATTCCTATGCTGTTACCAGCCATATGCAACCTGTCGGACATCAGTCGACAGGTTGAGGCTAGCAGTACAAGGATGGTTACCCTTCAATACCTATCGAACAAGCAATCCTCCCTTCCGCATAAATCTTCTTCACATCTTGAGGCTCACGTGTCAGGGAAAACACTTTGGGGTATGACTCTACCAGACGAAGTGTCATTTCAATCTGCTCGATGGCATCCCTGGCCACATCGGAGTACTCAGCAGTTGAGAAGTTCTCCGCAGAGCGGAGACATGGGACGCAAATCGACCAAAATTATGCGCCAACAGCACCTATCCAGACTATATGTTAGAACAAGAACAAAAGATCTAAGCTGAGCCCTGCTTACCTTCACGCAATCGCGGAATATCTGTCATGCCACGCTCGAAACCTTTCTCAAGGTCGAACTTAGGGTTATTGTGTATCTTGCCATGGAAGATCGCACGTGGTTGTTGTGGCAGATCATTATGGCCGTCGAAGAGTGGTGTTAATTTCAGGACTCGCTTGACTCGGTCGTCGATTGCGAGGAGCTGGTAGGGGTGCACAAATTCAGGATTCATATTTGTTTCCATATTGAGGAACGGACAAAATTGATGAGGTCTGAACAGCACTTAGATTGCTCAAATAAGCATTTACATAGTAAGGAGAACTTGTCTGTTGGTAACATCCCATTCTCGATTGATTCATCACTTTCCAGGATCATGCTGCCGTAAAGTGGGGAGTCCTGCTCCACGACTCGTCAAAGCCGACGGAAAACTTTGTGAGAACCTTGTATCCCGACAAATTATCCCACCCTCGAACTAGATCCATCGAAACGATCATAAGATTACCAGGGGTGATCATACTGAAATGGTTGGGTATCTTATCGCTCACTCGGATGTGGCTCAATGAGGCCGCATCGTGCCTCTCTGCATTCTTCATCCTGGACCGAGTAAGATAGCAGAATTATGGGGAGTGATCGATGTTCAAGAAGGATATAAAGTACAGACCAGTCATCTGTTCTCCAGTCAAATTTGAACTGCGTAGTTTCATCCTGCTCTGAAGTTCATCCGCCCCGTCAACTCACAACAATGCCAGATAACATGAAAGAATTGAAGATGGAAGAAGGTGATGTTGGTAAACATCCCGAGTCTATTCGCCAAGGTGATGTCTCTGAGGGATCAACGTCGGACGCCATTGACGACGAAGCTCTTCTCTGGAAAATCGATCGTCGCCTTCTACCTTTGCTGTAAGTTTTCCAATAGACCCCTCAAGCCTAAATTCTGTCTGACCGTAAATCAATCAGATGTTTTACATATATGCTTCAATCAATCGACAAGACCACACTCGGCTACGCTGCTGTTTTCAACATCCGCGAACATACAAATCTGAAAGGCACGGAATATTCATGGCTAGGATCTCTGTTCTACCTCGGGTACCTGATCATGGAGTATCCTTTCTGTATCTTACTCCAGAAACTTCCAGTCAACAAAGTCATGGCAGCGACTGTAAGAAAAGACTTGAACATCTAACAGTAAGACCTGCTAATGCTTGACTAGGTCATTGTCTGGGGAGCCATCCTCATGTTTCCACGCCGTCGCTAAAGATTTCGCCGGTCTTGCAACGGTGAGAACACTTCTCGGCGTCTTCGAATGGGCAATCAATCCCGGAACAATGATGATATTCAGCTTGTGGTACAAACGAAACGAGCAGCCCTTTCGAATGGGGATGTGGATTGGCTCTGCGGGTATTGCTTATGTATTGGCTGGCATTACCTCTTTCGGACTCGGACATATCAAGGGATCACTCGACGCTTGGAAGTACAACTTTCTGGTAAATATCAAAACGTATTGACATGACACTGATACTTGAAAAGTTCTGGGGAGCTATCACCACTGCCTGGGGTGTTGTCCTTTGGTTCTTCCTCCCTGGATCACCAGTTACATCCACGTTCCTCACAGAGAAAGAAAAGCAGTCAGCAATTGATCGAGTCTTGACTAACGGTACTGGACTTGAATCTAAGGTTTGGAGCTGGGATCAGGTAGGTTGAGTCTCGGACTTTTGGTCTGCTTTCTCTAACTATGCGGCAGTGCAACGAAGCTCTCCTCGATGCCAAGACCTGGCTGCTCTTCGTTTTTGCTCTGACTTCTAATTGCCCGAATGGTGGTCTCACGACTGTAAGTTGATCAGTGTATCCCAAACAAGATTGTCACGAAAGTTCTGACCCGAGATAGTTTCAAGGTCTCATTATCAAGGGACTCGGCTTCTCAACGCTGAGGACTGTCGTGATCCAAATGCCATCGGGAGGCGTGCAAGCAATTGTCTGCGTCGGTGCCACGTAAGTGCACGAAATATTGTAGAAATCCAGGCGCATTGTTTACCTTCTTAGATACTTCGCATCAAGATACCCCAATTGCAGATTAGCAATCATGTTAATCTGCCTCATTCCATTTCTGACTGGTGTCCTCGGTCTCTGGCTTCTCGACGAGAGCAATGCATACGGCCGTCTCGCATGCCTCTGGATTAGTTTCGCGTATACTGCGACTTGCACGTTAAGCATGTCTGTCGCAGTAGCGAACACCGCTGGAGGAAACCAAGCGGACCGTCACGAATGCAACCTTGATCGTGGGGTACTGTCTCGGCAACTTCGCTGGGCCATTCTTCTTCGTCACATCACAAGCTCCCGGATACTCTTTGGGAGTTGGTATGATGCTGTTTTGCGTTGTCGTTCAAGTCCTCTGCATTGTTGGAATCTGGGTGCTTCTGTGGCAACGAAATCGTTCGAGAAGGAAGAATGCGTCGGAATTGAACGACGTTGTCTATGAGAACGGCGATATAGACGCAACTGATAAGCAAAACAAGGCTTTTAGATACGTCTACTGATACGCTGTGTAAGGAGGAGCAATCTAAGATCAGATCGAAATCGAATAACTGATCGGTGGAAGAGCCTGGAGTCCGAGGTCTGCACGGGAAGGAAGCTCTGGGATTGATCTGGTCATTAGATACCATTTAGAGCTATGAACTGTCAAATAGAAGTTAATCCGGTCCCCAACTTGCAATTAGAAATCCGACTCCCGTCATTGTTGACGTTTCGAGCGATTTGAAGCTCGCTTCGGGGATTTCCGCCCTTTTCCGTGCTGAGTCATCCGAAGCAAGCCACCTCAGCAACCCCACTCTACGTCTCAGCTGGCGTACCCTTTGATGTGAGCTCCAAAGATTGATTGAACACATCTAAGTCTGACCCCTTTTCACCGTCGTGTAGTATGGCGGACTCATCGCTGGCGAGCAATCCCCATCCCGAGCCTCGGCCATATCGCTCACACAAAGCTCCTGCTTGCGATCTCTGTCGGACACGGAAGATTCGCTGCCATAATGATATCGCAGGGCAGGCTTGTCGCTTTTGCCGAGAGAAGGGAGTGACTTGTATCGTTTCATCTACAGGCGGTTCTGTATCTTCTCCTGCTCCCGGCCCACGACGTGCGAAGAGGCGGCGCACATCGACCACAGTCGACCCGTCATCCGTGACCAGGCATTCAGAAGGCCACCACAATGGCCTTTCACAGTATCCAGGAGTGGTAGGAACCTCGCCTACGGAGTCCTCTTTGTTGATGAATCCCACGATGGCCGAAGATATAGAAGTTCTTGAGAAATATTTAACAGCCAAGCCGACGGGTGCTAGTAGCGGTGCACGTCTGCCTTACAGCGTGATATCAGATGTACCCGGGAAGCCAATTATATACCTGACCTATTCACGGCGACGAAAAGGGCTGCAATTACCTGTTGATCCCGGCAATTCTCAGAGAGAGATTATCGATCAGGTCTTACATCCCCACCAGGCGGAGATCATTAACCTGTGTGACCGATCCTGGACTTCTTCAAGGTGTGCTTGACTGAATTCATCTTAGCTATTTCGAATATGTGCATCCTTGCTTTCCCATAGTCGACAAGAAAACATTCTTGGAGCTTTGGAAGAAAGATCCCGAACGAATCTCTTCAACACTCGTGTGCGACATCTACGCCTCGGCACTCATTTTCTGGCCAAAGTCGGAAATTCTGAGAGGCCATGCTCAGCCTGATTTGGGATTTGTGTGGAATCAAGCCGTGAAAGCTCTTCAAGATGACTTCATGGCACCAAGTATTTCCACAATTCACTCGGCTCTTCTGGACCTGGCAGGTCGACCGATCCTCCAGATTTCGGGGAACATTGTCAATGCTGGGCGAACGATAACTTTGGCACATAGTTTGGGACTTCATAGAGATGCCACGGGGTGGAAAGCGACGGAACATGAAAAGATTGTGCGCATCAATTTGTGGTGGGGTTGTTTGATACAAGATCATTGGTATTCCCTCTTCACATGTCATGGAAAAGTTGAAAATTTAATAAGCTCATAGGTCTTCCCTTGCCCACGGCACACCTCCAAACATCCAAAGAGCCAACTACGATGTTCCTTTGCCAACGCTCGCATTGTTGCTGTCGTCATCTGTCATCCCAGAAGAGCAGTCTAACACAACCATGACATTCATTAAGCTTTGCTCGCTATCTCAAATACTGGGCAGTCTACTGCCACTTGTGTACAGTCTTCATGTGAACGAAAATGATGCAACCAAGGAGACACGCCGGCTTCAATGCTCCCTGGATGATTGGGAAAGCGACTTGCCGCACAGCCTGAACTTGGGCTCACATGATCGCACAGAAGGGGTGAACGGATCGGCCAACTTGTGGTTCTGTTTCCTATCTGTAAAGCTGTTGCTTTGCCGAGTAATGTTCAAAGTACGTCCTTCCCTGACTGTAATGACCAAGTGGCTAATCAACAGTATCAGGTCTCAGCCTCAAGTATGTCGCCCATGCCCGAGGCAAAGCAATACAACCTGGCTTTACTCCGAGACTCAGCTTCCAAACTTGTTGAATTCGTCGCCGAACTGCACGAAAACCAATTGCAAGAGTTCTGGTTGCCTCGTAAGCTCCCCAAATATCCTCTTGTAACACTTATTGACGCTGTCAGATACCGCATATCTTCTCGTCTCCGCAGCTACAATTCTGCTACGATGTATCGTCGAGTCTTCGGATGTTCAAACAAAACGAGAGTGCATACAGAAGCTGAAATCTTTCCAGACCCGTCTCCAGGCTGCTCGAGACATATCTGGCTGGGATCTGGCAGACTTCTGTCTAGAGAGATGTTCTCTACCTATCGAGCAGATTGCCGGCGCGTTGAAAGTACCGCTGGATCGCCCGAATCATGAACCCAATAGTGGTACCCAGAATCGTTCACATGTAGAAGATCAACCATCAGAGCAACCTGCAACATCTTTCCAGGATGGATCTGCATCTTACCCTCTGGACTTTGTCTTCCCAATTGAGCCATGGGATATCCCGTGGGAAAGCATGTGGGATTCGAATGGCGGTATGTTTCCTCAGTCATTCTGAGGACTTGCCATGGCGATAGACTTTGGGAAAAGAGCCTGCCTAGGTTCCTGGCTTGACCTCTGCTCTTCACTTCAGTCCATGCTCCCATGATTGTGTTGCTCTACATCTGGCCAGGAGCATCGTAGATTGATCCACAAGAGTCGGCAAATCCGGTAAGGCGCAGTGAAGGTTTTGCATGGTCGCCCTGTGATAATTTCAGCGTGTTGGTATGTCTTCCGTCCCAAATGACTTTTGATCCTCGGAAGAACATCAAGTCCCGCCGACTCGGCTATCTAGATCCGGTGAAAATAACTCCATTCGATTCGGATATCCTCCCGTTGAAGTACAATGCCCCTTCGCAAATTGAAGACATCTTTCGTCCAAAGTCGCAGATGGAGTTCGGCTTGCGTATTGGAAGGCTACGTCGTCTGGTTCATTCCATTGACTACCCATACCAGGCAGAACTGAGAAAGTGATTGTGACCGAAGTAGTGAGATTGGCTGTATCTTATCGCAATGAAGATTGGTTCTAGATGTGGAGAGAGAGGTTTCGACCTGTCAGTACTCCAGCCTCTTCTAGCAGAATGTGGGAAGTCAATGAGAAGTCTTTCGAACAATTGTAATCATTTACAACACCTTGAGCAGAATGATTCAACCTGACCATAAAATGCCAGATATATAGTTTCATCCGATTATTCCATATTCCAGAACTCGCGATACCGTCTCAAATCGACTTTATCCGTAGCGGCTGCCTGCATCTCATCCGATCTCGTGTCATCTGAGCTTTCCCGGCGTCTAGACTGCATCTTCGTCCACGCACCTCATGTCCTTCACAATTTCCGTCTGAACAGCATTCCATGAATTGAAATGGGACTTGACATTGAACTTCGCCATCAGTCGGTTGCAAGCACGAAGTTCTTCCAGGAAATTTTGAGAGCTCCACGTACCAAGGACTTGGAAAGACTTAGGACCCGTTTACCTTCGCAAAAGTGCCGCCGCTTCCGTAACTTGACTGCGCATTGTGATTCATACTTTTCCAAGACTCGAGGGTTTCTCGCAAGGAATTCTCAAGATAAACTTAGGTTTCTAGAGGTCTTACCAAGATGGTAAGAATAATCATGTGTTTACTGCACTGCAATGCTCCTCACCACACCATCACCATGATCACCGTAAACACTTATGCAGTAACTCAGTATCCTTGCCAAGCTTGAATCAACACGCTGCATTGTGCAGACGTGAATCAAAGTGCAAAACATCCACAAAGTCTTGATTTTATCATACAACTTATGCAAAAAAGGCTTCTCCTTCAGAATCAAGCAAATGTGCGTTCATGATCGACCTCAGAGAGAGCTGGCATTGGGACAGAGGAAGATGCCAAGTGCAACTAACAACGGCTGTCATCCAGTCGAAGCATCCGAACTGTGAAACTTGACTCCTTCGGTCAAGCTCTTGGGCGTTGAAAATTAGAGCTCGGCTGTCCAAGAGCTTCGGGGAGTAAAACCAGATGGCAGATGCATATGCAACCGTGTGAGACAATCCCAACGGGTTGCCAGGGGACAACACCACGTGAAAGCATGCTCGAAGCAGCGATTTCCTCGTCCAAGCCAATCACAAGAAGGCACTTATTCGGAAGTGACCAATACCAAGGTAGCTTGGCCCCGTCTGCTTCAACATCCGGAAGCATGCTCTGCTCATGCGAACCCAAACATCAGCTGGGCTGGAGAAGTAAACAGGCGCAATCACCCCGCCAAGACTTTCTCAAGGTTCAAACCCCAGCACGGCAGCGAGCTTCTCCGCGTTAAGGCTACCTTTGGCAAGCATTGCACCAGCCTCTTACCGAATAATTCTCCTGCTTTGGAACCCAAGGAACCATAAAAGAAATCCATAGATTTGTCAGTCGTGGCCAATGAGAGGCTTGGAACTGCAGCCCTGTGCGGATAAAAGTCCTCTGACACTGTCGATCAGGCTTGCCGGGCTCGCTTAACCCCTGACTGACCCCTGGCGTGGCACCGCTGGGCGAAGCTTAACTGTGATAATGCCTGATGCGCATTGTGGTGCTAACGCTTTTCGAGGTCTTGGCTGAAGTACGATGGTAGGGCATTGTGCATGTTGTGTGTCTGAGAGTTTCGGCAGGACGGCGATGGAGGTGTGATGGTCTGATGACGGGGTGGCAGCTGTCACTTAGTCAGTGCCGGGCAGCAGCTCGGGCGGCGGTTTGAAGACGGTCGGATGAATGTCTCGAAATCTTGTTCGTCTCATGGCAGGCTAGGCTGGATGTTGGTGATGACACCGGATGAAGGGTATGGGCGTGAGCGATAGAGTTAGGGTTGAAATTAGAGTTGGCTGCAGGTAAGCTAGGGCGAAGTTTTGCTCCACAGAGGAGACCGGGACAAGGGGCAATTAAGGTTAGAGGATGGATCAGATGGAGGAAGGGTGTGCTCTCATCCGAATGAGCCTTTCGAAATTCATCCGATGCCAAGCTTTCTCCAATGAGGAGCGAGTATAAGGGTTCATCGATGCCACTCTATTCCTCCCTTTCTCTCCTCATCCACAGTCTCTCTCTTACAGCATCATCTTCACCTACAATCATTTTCTTCAGCTGGTCTGTCGCTTTACATTCTTAATTAATACTTTTAATTCATATTCTATATTTCCAGTCTCTCTCTACCTCAACCATCAACAATCAACAAACCTCCCAATCCTTCAAATCAGTCAACATGCGTTTCGCTACTGCCTCCATCATCTTGGCCTACGTTGCCACCCTTGCCATCGCCGCCCCAGTTCCAGTGTAAGTCTCTTCAGCTTTCAAGTCACAGCCAATTCATCTAACACTACCATAGTGATATCTCATCATTCTTGAACGTCGGCAACCAAGGCTTCAACCTCAACGCCTTCAATGTCAACGACATTGCCAACCTCCTCAACGGTTTCGACATCGGAGGATTCAACAACCAATTTGGTGCTCAATTCGACCAGAACGCCATCCAGCTCCTCCTCGTCCAGCTCGGATCCAACAGCTTCGGCAACTCCAACTTGAACTTCATCCAGGACCTCAGCCAGTTCAACGTAAACACCTTTGCCAACCAGTTCAACAGCCAGTTCGGTGCCAACTGGAATGCCAATGAGATCTTGACCCTTCTGTTGCAGTTGGGTCTTGTTGACCAGAACCAGATCCAGAACGTGAGTCTACCATGCCATACACTTTTGAGATGAGCCAAGCTAACACATTCACAGCAACTGTTGCTCGCTCAACAGCTTCAGCTCGCCGCTGTCTCATGCTTCTAAACGCCTCGCCACAACTTCCCTTCACTAGAACGGTGGTGGATGAGATTGCAGGGCAGTGCGCAATCAGAAGTTTGCTAGATGGGTGAGATGAAAGTGTAGGGTTGAAGCATGGGAAGGGTTGAGGAGTGGATAGGATGAGGTAGCTGGGATAAGTCCCCTAATGAATCTCTATAGTTGCATATGTCCTTTACGAACGAGCATGTTTTCATCATCTGCAGACTTTTCATTGCGAGAGGGATCGGATTCGGGAAATCTTCCTTAGCTAGCTAGCCTGTGGAACGAACCTAGTATTCCAGAAAAAGAGTGATAAAAATATATACCTTTCTTCTAAAACTCTCTTGAATTCTCGTTGTATGAAAGTGAGTGCTTCAAGCGAACAACGGATACGGCCTGATTCTTGACATTGGTTGCAATCTGCTCGACTGTCCTGCATTTATGGCATCAAAAGTTGAGATGGTATGAAACTCACAACTATTCTGCGACAGAGGCTGTTTCGAATATTTGGCATCAAGACTGGCAAGTATGTTTAATCGTAGCTGAGCAGAGACGGCGGAATGGCCTCAGATTGAGTACTGTATTTCGGAGTTGTGTTCGCTTACAGTGATGCTTGATCACATGTTGACCAGACCAAGCAAACACACGTCATGATGATTGTTAAACTTGAATGCCTGATCGCAACTCTTCCTCTACTATTCTCTGCTACCTATCGAAAGGAATGTCATCGGCGTGTTGCAATACCATCAATGGCATCACCCACAAATATCGCAATTCAATCGGGAGACCTCGCCAAATCAACCACTACGGCAACATCTTCATGCGTTTAACCGACCACTGAGAACGTTCAGTTTCAACCCGATGCCGTGTCACGCATGAAGTCGGAATTGGAAGTATTCCACCTGGCTAGAGATGCCGAAACGCCGTATACTCCATCCACACTTTTACAAGCATAACGGAGAATTCCTTAAAACTGGCAGCTTCTGATCATCTTGGGGAGAGATTTGCAGATTTCGAGAGCACACCGACGAAAGGCAGCTAGAACAAAAATTTGGTACCCAGCAACACCCTCTCGACGTCAGTCGTGGAAAGGATAGAAGATCTCGGCCCAACGGCAAAGAAGAGAACAGCCATATTGATGTCGCAGGTCAAAAGCATTATCAAAACCTCGAATCGACACCGAAGACATTTTGGGACGATAGCAATAGATTGTACCATGCAAGCAAGGTCAGGGTCTTTGAATATGAGGATGAGGAGCCTGGGATGCTAGGAGCGACGGTTTTGGGACCTGCTTCATTCTGGCGTTTGGAGCTCCCTGACCATTGATGGCCGTACAATCCTCAGATGGTCTCTCAAATTGAAATGAAGCTGTTGCTTTCCAATACTCCCGTTTCATGATGGCTTTGATATCTCCTGCCGTGGGGAGTTCTCACTAATTAGACAGTTCGGGAAGCTGCAGGACCCCTAAGCATCATGGTCTTGAAATCCAAAGGAGGGCTCACTCGTTTACAGAGCAAATACCGGAAAGCTCTAGCATATTCGAACTAATTCGCGTCTCTTTTGTCTCCGGAGATCTCCTAATTTCCATGCAATGTTCAGCAGATCCTAAGAGACAATCACCATACTCTTTGTCTTTGTGCAAATTATTACAAAAGATTCCTAGCATTTTATAGACGCCTCAGTACAAAGCTATCAACAAAGCACTCGTTCGAGAACTCACCTGCCAGCAGCTTCTACAACACAACATCCCACGCTCTCGTTTCTTTCAGGGGACTCATTCCGTTTGTTTGGTTTCCTCCTTATAGCTCAAACTCTCATCATAAATTCTCTCAGCAGTTGTACAGTTCCAATCTTCGCTCCAACACCAGATTCTCCATCAACCATGGCAGTTCCTCTTTCTACTCGATCGCTACCCTGCGCCAACACAGGAAGCAAAACCAAACCATCACCCTGCAAAAAGACAGCTACAAGTGCCTGTTCGGGCTGTCGAATTGTCCAAGTATTGATAATCACTCCCCACTTCCACTTCCATCTCGCAAGAAATCAAGAAATACCTAACTTGCTTTGATCACAGTACTGTAGTATCGACTGTCAGCATGCTCACTGGCCAATCCACAAATCCGATTGTCGCTCTCCCCTCATGAAGGCAACTTGGAAACCAGCCTAGGAAGTGGAGAAGCGAAAGCCAAGCTTCATTGGAAACGATGATAATGCTCCTCTCATGACATTTTATGGCCAACGCAAGTATCTATGGGGGTGAGGAGAGCTACTACGTTGGCACTGGAGAGAAAGAATTATGTGGATCGTGGATTATTCAACCTCCCTCCTGCTTGGCGAGTAGGTATGATGAAGTTTCGGAAAGATGGCATTTTGCTTCCGTTCGGTGTTCCTAGAGATGACTTTGATACGCCCAATCCGTGAGTCTCCTCTCTTTCTCCAGGTGCCGAATTGACCAATGATCAGGAGATTCTTCCGTTCCAAGGACTTCTGGCTGATGATGGACTCTGCGGACCCTTTACAAGGATGGCCACTCAAAAATATCATACGCCATGTCCCATCTGCCAAGAACGACATCTACGGGCGCATGTCTCTCTGCATGACAGACATTCTAACGAAATTCTGTCAGCGACTAAGAGTCCTCAAAGTCTCTTTCACGCTCTTTCAACTCAACGCTACCAAGTTACCAGAGCTTCTGGAAAATGCGGGCTTCACTCAGAAGAAATTCGACAGAATCGAGGTCAGTTGCTCAGCCTCTTTCCCTCAATCCTCCTTTTCTTAAAGCCACTTACTCATATACCCTGTTTCCTCCTTCCAGGTCTCAAGCATCGCAGACAGATGCCACCTCAACCTCAGCCCCACCCTCTCCCACCTCAGTACACTCCTCCATCCGAAAACCACCAACCCCCCACGCTACATTCATAACCCTCTTCCTGAACGCCATCCATGAGATGCAATCCCCGCTCACACGAAGTCTCAACCACTACTGCCACCTTGAGAAAGGTCCAAAAGTACCTCCCGCGCCTCGCACCCGGCGATGGCATCCAGCAGATAAAACTAGCGGGGCATTCATCCAGATGGTTGAAGCTCGTACGATATTCTGCGATTTTGACGATTTGTTTGAGAAGTATATGAAGGAAGTGGGGTTTGATGTTGCAGCGAGGATGGCGGGTGTGGTGATGAAAAGGAAGAATACGATTGTGGGGGAGTGGCCGTTGAGACTTAGGGGTGGGGCGCGGACGGAGGAATTTGATCTTTTGCTTGCATCAGGCCATACGGGATGCGAGCGATATGTGGAGTGGAAATGTGAGTTCGCGGGCTACTGATGAGTTTGAGAAGGTTGTGGAGCTAATCAGCGACTATTAGATTAGTTGATTGTGGATGCGGTTCCAAGTTCTCTGCAAGGCATGTCACTCGGGCGGGGTTAGTACTTGATCTTGTGGTGACTGACAAACGACGTTTGAGTTCGTGGGATAGGCTTCTCTAAGCTATACCAGGAAAACTTGATTGCCGTTTGGTTCAGAGCTATGTCTTAAATGTGTGCTCTTCTGACTAAACTTTTCAAGAGACGATAGAGTGGAGCTCCCCAAGCTCGCTTAGCATTCAATATCAACAAAAGTAGCCCCATCTATGTTTCCTCCCCTTATCTGCCTCTTTGAATTTACAGGAATTCCAGCCAACATCGCTATAGTTTTGATTAAATTCCAGACATGTTGTTTCTAAGATTAACTTGGTCTCTGTATTATGTCTGACAAAACACATGCTCGTGTTACAATCGCACGCCCGACTGCGAGGCGTCCAACTCCCGCCTCACTTCTTCCACGCCCGATTGAGTCTCACATCGCCCGATGCCTCCCCCTCCCCCCCCCCCCCCCCCCCCCCCCCCCCCCCCCCCCCCCCCCCCCCC
>NYXK01000225.1 GCA_002685535.1 Deltaproteobacteria bacterium | reverse complement strand
TGGAAAGGGATGGTTTTTAAAAAGCTGACCCCCCCCCCCCCCCCCCCCCCCCCCCAATTGTCCCCAACCGCGAAAGCTCTGCTGTTTTTTTTGTTTTGCAGGGGGGGAGGGGAGGGGGGGGGGGGGGGGGGGGGGGGGGGGGGGTCAGCAACTGATGTATCTCCCCAGCTGCTTGCGCTCCCCTATCCCGTGGGTTGGTGTCGTGTAGAATTGGTGGCAGTGGCTCGAATGGCGGAGCACTGGCAAAGAACTAGAGGTCAGCACTGCTATCTCAATCGATCATTGACACACGGAACAACCTTGAGAGTTCAGGAGCGTTTCACAGAGGAGGCTGGCATACCCTAGTAATATAACGAAACTAATGTTTAGAGGAGAATGACTTCAATTAAAACTCACTATTGATTAGCAGGTGGCCATTTTTTATTGGTTTTCGGGTGCTCGTTCGATTGATCACCCTATGAAGATTTTACCAAAGCTGTCAGGCAGAGGTACTATACAATCTTCTTGATCTAGAAAGTAGAGCCTAAGTAGATCGCTTTATACCAAGGCATGGGAGATTTGCGGCTCACATTTATTAGGATACGATTTTCTTTGCTAGCTATTACAAAAACATTATACTTAAAAGCTGATAACGTCTGTGTTGACTTGGGGCAAAGCCCCCGAAAGTGAGGAACCCTAATCTCAGAGCGTAATGAACTACCTCAAAGTACAATACAATCTCCTGCCTCGCCTACCTCTCCTCGCGTCTGAATTATCGGTAGATCCTCCCATCTCCTCCTAATCTCGCCCGCATCAAGCTTTCCTGCGCCAACAGCG
The DNA here is from genome assembly GCA_002685535.1 of Deltaproteobacteria bacterium. Taxonomy (GTDB): domain Bacteria; phylum SAR324; class SAR324; order SAR324; family NAC60-12; genus Arctic96AD-7. The sequence goes on along the minus strand of NYXK01000225.1, from coordinate 20,229 downwards.
AACACTGCCGTAACAAGCTTGACAGACAAGTCGCCTCCTTTTTTCTCTGGCACCACAGCAACTGTGATGGTAGGGATCAATGTCCGTGAGACCATTAAATTCGTGTTCGCATCTGGCTTCAGCACATCGCCCGTGACTTCCACTTTACCGCCAGACGACGAGAACTTGATATTTCGCACGCCGCTTGCCCCGGCAGAGGAAACGACCAGAGCCGAAGACGTTGAGGTAGAGACACCCTCTGCTGATATCTCGCCTGAACTGTCAACATCGCTCCACAAAAGCGGCAAAAGCGCAAGTCCATCCCTCTTCTTCCGCCCATAGATCGCAAATCCTCCCTCAACAGCCATCAATCCTAGATCAGAACCTTCTGGTGCTGTAACATCATGCACACGAATATGCCAGTCCGGCCATCTCTTGGTCGGAGGTATCAATATTGTCTTGACTTGTACATTCGAAGTCCTGCTTGGCTTCCATTTACTGATCAACGTTGGGACTTTTTCACTCCCAATTTCGCTTAATCCCTCACCACCGCCCATAAAATCGACAGTCGACATCTCACTCTGCTCACTCTTCCATCTCACCTTCCACGTCTCGCCCTCGTCTTCGCTCAGCGCGAGGGTACTGTCTGGTGCCATCTGCTGAATCAGCGGACCTGTCGGCACGCTGAACCCGAAAGTGGATGAGTATGCAAGCTTGGCGTATTTTGCTTCTGTTGCCTTCAGCGGCCAGGCGCAGTATTGCCCAGAGGAAAGGAGGAAGTGGTGATTCCCCGAGTTAACAAGTATCTGTCGAGGCTGTTTTAGGAGAGCAACTTCCAGTCGAATGTCTGTTGTCGAAGGAAGTGGCTCCTCCTCGATCTTCCAGAAGCTGTGAGAAGCAGGCAAGGTCATCATGCAGAATGTCTTCATACACCAGTACGGACTTTGTGGCGAGTTGTAGTCCTCACTCACGTACATGTTGGGAAAGCAGAATCCAATATTGAGTGTTCCGTCTGCGTAGAATGTGTCGGGTTTCGATGCCCAATAACGGAGATGGCGAAGAAGAAGGCCTTTGACAACACCAGGGGTCAAGGGGGCTGGGAGAGAAACTTCGGCCATGGCGACGGCAGCCCAGAACCCTCCCATGGCGAAGCGATAGGTGAGACTTCTACCAAAAGGTATTGAAGCTCCTGTGAGAGTGTCAGCAAGCTCTACTTGATCAGAGGAAAATTGAAAAAGCCAATCAAAACAAAGTAGTACTCACCTTCGGCATCGAAATACCTCCAGAAGTCAAGTGCAAACTTCCTCGCCCTCTCCTCAAATACGGCCACCCTCTCAGGATCCAAGTCTCTCGCATATTTCACATAACACAATTGACTGAATTGTATCGCGAAACTCCCACTATAATAATCCATCTGCCGTCCCCCTTCCTGCCCCTCAGCCGCCCACTTGCCATCACTCGCCCAGCCCTCTCCAGCGTAAAACCCATCCAGCACTTTCAAGTCAGTATCCATACTCTCCTTCAACTCATCATACGGAACTCCACAACTCTTCACCAACGCCAAGTTCGCCATCACCCGAAACCACAGCCAATTATTCTGCGGAAAAGCCTTTCCATTGACAGATTGCAGATACCGCGTTATATCTGAACGACGCTTAATATCATATTCATCTTTCGAGCCTTCTGGTCCGAGAAATGCAGTCGGAGCAGCGAGTAATGCGTAAGCGAGGATCTCAACCTCCACCATCCGCTGGTCTATATCCTGGACATCGCCCCAATACTCCTCATTTCCTTCCGAAGGATCACATCCTACAGCAAATCCTTTTATCCATCCTTCTAAACGCGAATCTATCTTCTCATCAGGTGACTGAGAAGCGAGCAGTGCGCCGATGGCCCAGAGCGGTCGGGCGAATCCTTCGAGTTGTGCGGCGGTCTCGTCGAAATGCGTGGCTGTGCTCACGGGGAGGCGGATACGTGCGCCGTTAGGTGATTGATACTTGGTGAGAGGTTGAAGAAGAGAATGTACTGCCGTGATGAGGTCGGCGTGTGTGACAAGATGGTTGTCTGAGAAACCTGCGAGGGGAGGCATAGTGACACGTGAGTTGATTTGTTGATTTGAACGATAATGCTGAGGCGAGGTCACAATTGTTTGAGAGCTTTGAGTATTTACATGAAATTCATTGCAAAGGATAAGAATATTTCTAGCCCCGTTCGTCTTGGCCATGAAGGAGAGACGAGCAACATGGTTTGTCCGGGCCGTTGCAACCCCGCCATCGGTACCCCGCTAAAAACACAGCGGGGATATCGGGGAGTGGGAAAAGTCTCGGGTCAACATGATCCGCCTGGACGCCGGAGCAATAATAACATGACACTGGACTGGGCATATGTGAACGAGTCTTTCATGGATTATCTCTTGATTTTGATACAAATTGATATAGGATGGCCTCAAAATCAGGCGCCGACGACGGAAAGAATGAGCAGCAGACATGCCCGAACGTGATGCAATCCAGATAACACTGATTGCTCAACATAAAAAGCTGCCGACTCATGACTTCTCGATATGCGTAGACTCGTCCCCAAGCTTCTCTTCATCGACAATCATGACCGCAGCAGCCACTTTCTTGTCATCGCGTCTCTGAAGATATTGTCCAAGCATGAACAGAATATACACCATTGACACAAAGACAACTTCCACGGCATATCCTTTCTTCCATCTCGGCGCTATAATCATGATCAGCAAAACAGTACCTGAGCTGGATCGAAAGAGCTTACCTTCGACGACCGGGAATACTGCAATGGGGTAGAACGAATAAATCCCCCAACCAACCGTCAACTGTTTGAGAATCAGTAAGACTGCGACAGCAAAACGTAGATGGATATTTTACCATTGCGCCAGTTGTGAATGCTCGTGCTTCTGCGTCATCCTTCATGATGATATTGACCCACGGGATCAAGATAGGCGTGACGGCAGCTGTAAATCCCAGGAGGAAATATGCGAAGACTAGATAAATCAGCTTAAGGAACTTCATTATGTCTGAACAACTCACAGTGAAGCCCAATCGGGACATTCCAGATGAGCAAAACTACGATGGAAAAAAGGGTACATCCTTGAACGACAGTCATGACAGTCCAAAGCGGGTAGACCATGCACAGCGAAGTTGCCAGAATCGTCACCACGACTGAGACTGCGGAGACTGCCGTTGGAATGGTGTTGATCTGTGGAACTGTCCATTTGTGACCACCATTTGCAGCTTCATACTTCAGCCAGAGCGCCATCTGTCCAGTTGGGTAAGAGGATGACAAGAAGCTGCGAGGAGATTAGCTGAAACTCTGAGAGACGCGAAAGTGAGAACCCACAAGGTATAGCAGAGAACAGCAACGTAGAAATGCCATGTGGTGAACACTCTCTTGATGAGCTTCCAGCTGAGATTCTTGCTCTCCTGCACACCCGCATCACGCATACGACGCTTAGCAAGAAGATGCTGCTCCTCAGTCAACCACCACGGCTTTCTACTCGCAGGAAGCCCCGGGAACATGAAGTACCCTGCGATGGAAAGTGGCAGACTGATACAGCCATCGATGATAAACAGCCACCTCCACCCTGCCATGCCTCCAACACCATCGAGGTTTGTGTAGGCGGCAGCTTGGAGGTAACCACCAAACATGACAGCTAAGTTGTTGGAAATGTACCAGACTCCCGCGCGTTTGAAGAGCTCCTCTGGTCGATACCATGAAGACATAATGTAGAGAGACCCGGATGCGACTGGTGTTTCGAGGACACCGAGAAGAAATCGTGTCCCGTAAATTGTCTGCGCGCTGTCGAGTCTGGACTGAGCGAATGTCAGGACAGACCAGAGAACCTCCATCGTGGGAATGAAGAAAGGTGCAAGCTTTGGCCGTGAGAGAATCATCATGGAGGGAACTTGACAGATCAAGTAGCCGACATTATAAAATGTGCCGAAGAGTGAGTATCTGGAGTGGTTAGCATTGGAAATGTACTTGATTTTCGTAAAACTTACTGGTTACCATTCAAGTTCAAATCTTCTTTCATAGCAGACACATAGGCATTGTTGATGTTTGACGAGTCGAGCCACTTGAGGAAGACTAAATACGTTAGCATTGTGATTAGTAAACAGAAAATTCAAGCTCAGGACTTACACGCGATGGAACAGAACGTCAGGAGAAAAGCATCCAACTTTCTCAGCATCTTTTTCTCTTCTTTGCTGTAGTGACTGGGGTACCAATCGAAAAGGTACATCCATGCCGTCTTGTAAGAACGGATGGGTGCTTCGTTGGCCGAAGACCCTGGAACGGGATCATTGAGGTTTTCCGTACTGCTTGTGACGGGAGTCGTCGTCGTTTGAGCGGGGGCTGCCATTGTCGTTGCCATCTTGAAGTTATCTGCTTCAGTCTATCAGGATCTGAATGGAGTATGAGCTTAGCCGATGCTGTTCAGGTTCGAGACGATGGGCAGCGGTGTGGTATCTATACTTGCTCGACTGACAGCTTGGGATGCTGCATGGTGCTGAAGACCTGGAGTGGCGGCGCTTCACAGGTGGAGGAGAAGTTGGACCCGTCCGGGGTATGTGTGGAGGGTTGGGAAGCAATTCAACCGAGCTTGGGGAGCACTAATGCCCCTTGGAGATGTGGGGATAGCTCCAGCAGGATTGGCGGACATCGGGAAAGGTCATGGCCGATACATCGTCCGGAATTCTTGAGGGGCGCCATCTCGGGCTCACTGACGACTGCTCACAGAAAATTCGGCACCAAGCAGTCAGGTAAAGTAGCCCATTCGTATGCAGAGATTTTGTCTTCCGTGTTGAGTAAACGAATACACCTTAGGGTCTGGACAGAGATTTTGGATACCTTGGCGAAGTGGCGATGAAGTGAAATTCTTCGATCGCTGGTTGTGCTCGGTAAATTACTCGGTGGCCGCAGATGTCAGGCACTTAGGCCAACCCCTCGCTAATCCCTTTCCCCCTCTCTCAATTCGCTAGACTTCAACGTTCCTCGTCGACACTTGACAAAAAGATGCATGAATACCCACAGCATATCTGATTAAGACATAACTGCTCATGCAAACTGTGTGGGAAATGCGTACAGCTTACTCTCCGGAATGGGTGATCGAGTCCAGGCAAGTTCATCGGCAGGGGCCGAAGAGGACAGCAATCCGGCATGTCAGTCATGTCGCCGACGGAAGTTGAAATGTCCAAGGGAGAGCCCGAGTTGCTCCCAATGTATCAGATTAGGTCCGTTGGACATCGTGTTCTATTTCTCACAAATCACTCTAACAGGAAACACAGAAGTCGAATGCGTTTACACTTCGACCAAGAAGCCGGGGATGAAAAGTGGGGCCATTGAAGCTCTGAACAGAAGGTTACGTAAGTAAAAATAACGTCTCCATTTTATGTTAATGGATCTGTTTGGTTAACCAGATTCCCTAGAAATCTTGGAAGACCTTGTGCTGCATGAGGATGGGAATCAAAATCATGCACCGCCGGGGCCGAGACAAGACTCAAGGAATTCGCTCTTCCAAGTGTCCCAAGTTCTCATCAAAGAGCTCCAAAGGATCAGCTCTTCTTCGGAAACAGATGAGCAGTCTAGCTCTCCACATGATGACGGTAGCCAAAGGAAGAGGAGACGCTTAGACACAGACGGTCACTTCGACACCCAGACCAGTTTCGACCTGGGAGAAGTAGATGATCTTCTCAGCTCACTGCCGAAACCAGCAATATTGGATCTGGTTGTTGATAAATATTTCCATGTACTTCAACACTGGATCCCGTTCCTTCATCAGGGGCGTTTCGAGAGACATCTAAGGAATCCCATGAAAAAGGAGCGAAATGCAGTGGTTTTACACGCCATCACGTGCGCCACACTGAGGTTCGTGAAGAGTGATGACCACGGCATAAGCGACCAGGATGTTTTCAATCGAGTACGGCAATCGAGACAGATTGTCATGCTTACGGCTTTGAGTCGGCCATCAATGGAAAATTTACAAGCACTCATCATCATAGCCTTCGACCATATCGGCCGTGGAGACGTCGACAAGGCCTGGTCTCTCATAGGATCACTCACGAGAACGGTGGATTATCTCCGTCTCACTGTGGAGCCAGAAGCACTTCAACGCCGACCGCTTCGGAGGCCACTTACACTGCTCGAGTCTACGAATGACTGGACTGAGATTGAAGAGAGGAGACGTTTGTTCTGGAATATTTTCCTTCTCGATCGCTACTGCTCCATCACCACTGGATGGAATACAAGTCTGACCTCCGATGATGTACATCGGAAATTGCCGTGCGATGGAGGACTTTGGCATCGAGAAGAGCCGTCCGACACACCCTACTTTGGCATCTGGAATAAGTCGGCTGCCAAGATTGGAAACTCGATCGCATTCATTCCAGCTCATTACCCTACCCCAGATCATGAGATAGAACCTGATAGCGTGCGAAGCCCAGGGGTTGCATCGAATTCAGCTGCTGTTGATACGTCAAAACTAGGAGCATTCGCGTACTGTATTGAGGCGACTGAATCTCTTAGCCAGGTGACGACGTTCTTCCTACAGCAGAGAATTGATTTCCAGAATCGGCGAGAGGTCGGAAGTTGGCTCACGAGATTCAAGGAGCTTGACCTTAGATTGGTGCAGTAAGTATCAATGCCCCATGTACACTACCTAGCGTAACACTTTCGGCTGACCCCTGGTACAACAGCTGGAAGATGTTCCTTCCACAACAATGGAAAGATTCCAATATCTCCAGAGATGTCTCGTTCGTAGATATGGACCCCAATCTTACACTCGCACACATCACACATAATACATCCATGATTCTGCTTCATCAACATATCGCTTATCCCCCACCCCACTGGAATGACCTCGTCAAGTTGCCAAGTTCATGCAGTGCCGAGACGTGTCAATTAGCAGCAATTGAGACCTCTGCTATTTGTCAAAAGTACCTCAAATATACAGAGAATGGGATAGTCAATAGTCAATTCGCTCTCTGTACCTTCATCGCGGGACGGATACTTCTTGGTAAGTCTAGATTCCTGCCCAATTTTGCGAGGCTACCATAACCTTTATGGCCCAGTCAACTGGAAGTTCTACAACTCGGAGCTTTCTTCCGAGTTCTTCAGCCTAGTGGACTGTCTCCACGAGATGTCAAGGCGATGGCAGGGGTACCAGCAACTGGGACAACAATCTTCAACAACTGAAAGAGGCTCTGATATCGCGGCACAATATGCCATGCAGCTTGAAAACTTTCACACCTCGTTCTTGAATAACCCACAGTTCTGTATGAACGTCCTGGGATACTCTCAAGACTCTGGCAGCAACGTCGACAGTTTACTGCCATTCACTTTGTCCGCATTCCCAACATCACCAAATACAATCCAATCGCCGTCTCAGCATCAGCGAGCCGCAAGTTATCAAAAAGCAAATCCAAGGGCCCAGGCTAATGGATCCGCCGCCCAGGCAAACATTTCGCACCAAACCGTGGGAATAAATGACGCAAGATACCCGATCGAGACATCATCTCCCCAAAACGCGGTGAAAACTTCGCGAGGAAGCATGGTCACTCTAGGAAACCATGAATGGCAGAACTTCCACAATCCTCAGACAATGGGTCTATCCTCCGGTATGCAAGCTTCCCAAAATAATATGCCGCCCAACATAGACTACGACTCGGTCTCAGTCGACGACGAATTGACTGCCATGTCGAACGCTCTTCTCGGCCAACAGTTCTTAGAAATGGACAGGGTCATCACATATGATGGAACTAATTTCGCTATTGACTTGGATGGTTGGTCGGGTATGAATTGAAGCGAATTAATTGAAGCGACTTCATTTGATCCATCGCCGGCAGCCCGTTGACACGAAGTGCGTCTTTACACGAATGAAATTGAAACATTCTACTGCTTTATAATTATACCAGCCCCATTCGAATCAACTTGTTCCCAAACTCCAGAAAGTAATAATCAGCATACACCAGTCCATGATCCCAGTACTGTCTCAGCGAATGCTCGTTTCGACATGCCGTCGCGTTTCTCAAGATCGCATCGAACGAGCCTTGCGGTACAGACAGCTCACGCGTTTCCTCGGTCAGCGGTGCAAACGAAGCCTTGTCATCAGATAGCGAAAGCTCAATCGTCTCAGTCGCAATCCTCATCGCTGCAGCCAAGTACCGCGCACCTTCACCCTGCCCACGGAGGGCCTGATGAAGGAGCAGCAAGCCGTTTGCGGCAATCATACCCGCTGATGTGTCTCTCAGTGGCAGCTCGCCCGCGTTGAGAGGGACAGGCGCGTCAAAATCCCAGAGCGGCACATAGGGATTTTCGCAGGTCGAAGACTCGAGTCGGGCGAGGAAGTAGTTTGCCAGCTCGGTTGCAGCGTGTAAGAAGACTGGATCACGAGTCCACATGTATGTCTGGCTGTATCCGAGGATACCCCATGATTGGCCTCTGTTCAGTACTCGTCAAATTCTATTAAGCAAATCAAGATCTGGAAAGCTTACCTGCTCCATGTCGACCAGTCTTTGTATCCTTGGTTGGTCAGTTTGTCTTTGACAGCACCAGTCTGGGCATCAAAATTGATAAGGTGGTACGTTGAGAAGTTTTCTCGGACGACGGTCTTCAGCACTGTGTGAGCATGCGTCGTGGCGATGTCGATCAATCTTTGGTTCGAAGTGTGATGTCCAGCATAATACAGCAAATCAAGATCTAATGAAGTCAATCTTCCCAGTCTGCCCAAGAGTCGAAGGCCCACTCACTGCACATGCTGTCAATTATGACCAGAAAATCCACATCCTTATCAACATAATTGTATCTCTTGTTGATCGCAGTATCCCAACTGCGAATCGCCTTGACCCTCTCGTCATACCGGGATGCCAAACTCTCCGCTGCAGTAAGAACCGATTGCAAACTTCTTCTATTGCCTGTTAACTCCCAGTCCATTTGCAAGGAAGGCTGGATAATGAATCCCATATCGTGGGTATCAGTTCGACTCGCCATGGCGTACAGCGGTTCCGCCCATGTCCGTCCAAGTTGCAGAAGCTGGCTTTGGAACTGAGAACGACGGGTATCTGGAATATGGAGGTGCTGAGGATACTTCATTGAGCGTTCTAGGAGAGCATACATGCTCCCAGGAAAGAATCCACAAGTCCAGAATTCAGCATCTCGAGTGGCGTACTTTCCAGTACCCTCTCCAGTCTGCGGCACCGTTTCAGGATATTGATCCAGAATACCGTTCTACAGCATCTTATTAGCAAATTCAAACTTCTAGAACTATGATTCCTATTACCTGATCTTTCAATAACTGTTGCGCCACCCTCCAAATCTTCGCAGCTACATTCTCCGCGAACAGTTCCTTCAACTCCACATCCAACCGCGGCGGAATAAACTCTTTTTGATTTCCTTCTTTCGCTCCATTTGAAGAAATTGTAGTTCTACTCGACGACTCATCGTATTGCTCGTCAAATGGCGAATTCGCAGCATCTCGGCTTGGTGACATCTTTGGCGTCGACATGATATTCTCGGAAATTCAAAATCAGTGTCCTTTCGGATATCGAGATTGTACAAGACAGAGCACGCCCAGCATATCTACCCATATCAACCGGCGGAGTATTCCGCCTCTTCGCAAGATCCTCCGAGCATCTATAATCGATCATCCGCCTGCATGTAACATCAAGCATTCCGCAATATCTTTCTCCCGACACTTTTCCCGATATCCGATACAATGATTGCGGGGTAGTATGTGGGGTAACATTCACGATCAAGTGACTTTCCCCGGCCGTATCCCCGAATTGGAATAATCCGAAAGTCATTGTTTACCCCGCGAATAGTGGCGCGCCAATCGGGTTGTCTGGGGAAAGCTAGACTGATGTGGTCCCTGAAGATCGAAGTTCATCCTCACAAGCGAGCGAGTCAGTTCCTCAAATCCAGTCGGACGTCAGTAGCCCCTCCAGTTCAGATGAGGCGGTACGATCAGATGGCACATTTCACGATGAGAAAGTATATATCCCAGCTGGAGATGCTCAAATTGCTTCTTGCTTCCACACGCACCTCTTCCCCTTGCCAATTCAGACACGATGTTGTTTTCTCTTCCAGTATTCCTCTTCACAGGGCTCTCCACAGCCGCATCACTCACGCACAATGCCCTCCCTTGGAAACTCCCATTCCACGTCGATGGCCCACACATCTATTCCGCAAAGAACCAGGAAGTTCAGTATGTCGGCACAAACTGGGCAGCTCACCAAGAAGCCATGATCCCAGAAGGCCTGCAATATTCCTCAATCAAAGACATCGTCTCCAAGATCCGTGGCTTCAATCTCAATGTCGTGCGTCTGACCTTCGCTATCGAGATGGTTGACGATATCCTGGATAGTGGCGGAGACGTGACGCTGGAGGATACCCTGACCAATGCGCTTGGTGCAACGAATGGAAGCATTATTCTCAAGAAAGTGTTGAAGAACAATCCACAATTCAACAAGCGGACTACACGATTGCAAGTCTTTGATGCCGCGGCGAAGGAACTTGCTAGGCAGGGAATCTATGTGCATCTTGATAATCACATGTCCAAGGCCCTCTGGTGCTGTGGAGGTGGTGATGGAAACACCTGGTTTGGAGACACTGACTTCGATGTCGCAAAGTGGATCCGAGGATGGGAATTCATGGCCAAACACGTAAGATCTCCTGTTTCAATCTCAAAAGCTCTCAACTAACGACTCTTATCCAGGCCTCCAAGAAATGGCCCTCCTTCGCCTCCGTCGGCCTCCGCAACGAACTCCGCAAACCAGACGCCGGCTCCACAGCCGAACCCTACGACTGGTACACCTGGCACACGCACATGACCGCCGCCGCCGACGCAGTCCACGCCGTCGCTCCAGACGCACTCATCACCTTCTCCGGCCTCAACTACGACGTCACGCTCTCACCCGTCATCCAAGGCCAACTCCTCAACGGCACAACGGGAACATCCACAGCCGGGAAGTCCGCCCTCTTCACACCCTACTCGTACCCCTACGCCCACAAAATCGTCTTCGAACTCCACAAGTACGATTTCGAGAACACGCAAGCTTCGTGTTCTGATTTCGGCGCTTCGCTTTATAATAATGGGTATAAAACTTTGAACGAATCAGATAGCTCCGCCAAGTTGCATTATCCGATGTTACTGTCTGAGTGGGGATTCATCCAGAACGGAACGTATTGGAATCAGACTACGTATAATAAGTGTCTGATTGAATTTATGGGTAAGTACAGGCCGAGTGGGTGGATGCAGTGGGAGGTTGCGGGGAGCTTCTATAGGAAGACGAGTTATGCGACGGGTGTGCAGGTTCAGGACCTCGATGAAGCGTGGGGATTGCTGGATCATGAGTGGAAGAAGACGAGGAGTCCGGTGACGGTGGAGAATAGTTTGCAGAAGATGATTGACGCTACGCTGAAGTGAAGGAAAGGGTATCTAAATCCAAAGTGAAAACCAGAAAAGTAGCTCACTGAAGGTACGAAGCTTGTTATGCCGCCTGTGGAAAGGCAGTTTCTATGTACATATTCACAGATATCAATCGAGCTTGTTTATAAATGACACTAATATGTACTCAACCCCTACCATCATCCACAAATCTCCACCCCACACTCGTCTCACTCAACTGAACCTGCCTCATCCTCGCAACATCATCCATCTCATCAACCGTGATCAAGCTTCCCCTCTCGCCCTCCCGATCCGCAAACCCATGAAACAAATACGCCAACGCGCTACTCTTCCACACATTCGCCCCCGCCTGCACCGCCGTCTTCCAAATCGTCGCAACAAGCAACAAACACGTAGCCAGCACCAAAACAGCCGGCAGCGCTAGCCATGGCCATACCACCTTGACGCAAGTCTGTACCCCGTTCACTTCACCGAAAGCGCTACTGCTATTCCGATCGCTCGTCCGCATATAATTCGTCATCGCTGCAGCGAGTTTGTCAAACAGCGCCTTCGTGGAGCCATGTTTTGAAAACCCGCTCGCGTACATGGGGTTCAAATATTCAGATGTGAATTTATTGGCTGCTGTCGCCCAGTCCCTCCCAGGGTTTTCACGACCGTCTGAACCCCCGTGAGCCATGTATAAGCCGGTTACGTTTCCATTCAGCATTTTCTGCATGAAGGAGCTAAGGTTGATGAAAGCCAGGTAATGCGAGTCGACCACGCAGCCGTGGAAAACAGCTTTTTTGTGCGGATCATCCGCAACAACAGAGGACATGTACGTGTAGTTTAGGGGACCGTTCCCTTTGGCCAAAGCCATGGCAATGCCGTCTTGATCAAGGGAGATTTGATTCCACAACGCGGCAGTCATGTTGAAGCCAAGATATTCATACAGATTCTCATACTCGGTGTTGTTGTACCAACACGGTGAAAGCATGTAACTTGGATATGTCTCGTTCGATGGCAATTTAGTGTTGCGAGAAGGGCTGAATGGGGTAGCGATCTCTGTCGCGTTGCTTTCGCTGATGAGTGTTTCGACGAAAGAGCCTTCATGCACTCTACCTTCGTAAGTCCGCCCGCAGAAGGAGAGGCCACATGCTGAGGCGGTCACGCTGTCGAAATCTTCCAGTGTTACGCATTTGTCGTCGTCCATGGGAGATGTTTGGCATGTCGTTACCTTCTCCTTAGCTCCTGGTAGCAGAGCGGGGATGACACAATCCGTGTCCGGTTTGCGCTCACCGCCTGTCATCCATTCAGATGTGCAGCTCTCACTCCGCGTGTATGAGAGTGAAGTGAAGCCAGCGAGGAAGTATCCCTTATCTTGATATGGTATTGATGACGGGAAGCGAGTGAAGTTCGGGTACTGATTCGTGTTGCCAATTACCATGGCTGGAGGGGTTTGGATGCTCGAATTAAGAGGAGGTTGCATCATGGATATCTCGTCCCAGGTATTTAAATTGCTAGGATCGTCAGATCCGAGAAGTGTTGAGTTGAGGAGAGTCCGCGGTGCAGGAAAGTAGTCGTACTCCAAACGACTGGCATTCCATTTGCTGCCGTTGTAGACAACATCAACAAATTCGTTCTTGACATCGTATGCGAGATTGGTGCAAGAACTGCATATGCCGAATGTGGTGTACTTCATTGGGAAGGTACAGTTTCCAGTGGGACACGTTGAAGTGACAGCACTGCCGTTGGGGGCTGGATTGAGGAGTCCGTTGTAGATTGCACCGACCATTGCGACTTCGAGTGGCGATAGGAGATCCTGTTTGGGGGCGTAAGACTGAGCAATTGGAACGGAGGCGAGAGAGTCCGCTTCGATGAAATCGCAGGAGTAGAATCGAATGGCTTGCTGCACGAATGGATCAACTGCTATTGTAACAATAGTGACGAGTGCACCCAGTGCAGCTAGATGGCTGGCTCTGGTCAGCAAGAACTATTCAGACACTGTTGAAGGATGCTTACTGAAACTTCAGCGTGAAAAGTAACTGAGCAGATCCCCACGGTCCCCGACTCGCATTTTCAAATGTCGTCAAATCAGTTAGGGACCTTGGATCTTTGAACCAGATCCACTTCAATTGGCTGATACCTGCAGGACCCATCAGCTTTGGCTTTCCTCATAACATGCCGCCCCTACTCACACTCCGCAACAGCCATCATCATCAGCGCCTTCAATAAGGTTGAGAACACCGATACCAGAGTGTTGAGCGTAATCTCATACGGCCACTTCGGACTCGGTTTTCCGTCGTAATGATTCAATACAATCACAATCGCCACCAACGACATCGTAGTCCCGACCAGACTGAGAAGTTCCCATTTCCATTTCGAAACAAAGTCGAATCTCCTCACTCGGTATCTTGGGGCATTGTCGTGTGTTTCAGTCTTGGCGAAGTTAGATGGAGAAATCGCTCCCCCGCCAAGCATAGGATTTACCTCATGCTCTTGTGACAAGGCATCGACTTCGGTCGTTGTTAGTGTTAAAGGACCCTCGCTAGAATAGGCCGGGGGTTTCGATGGGCCCCGTAAATCCATTTTCGAACGTCGACTTCTGGTCTATCCTCAAGATCTTTTCCCAAACATGAGAAATGGAATCCGGGAATCAAGAAAGAGGAACTGCATAATTATCGCGGGAATCCGAATCAGATGTACCAAAAGTTGAAAAACGTGGTCAAAGGATTGCACTGAACTAAGCTTGAGGCTGACATGCTGTGCCTCCCCCTCCTGCAATTACAGGGTATAACATGTACGTGAGTGGCTCGGAATGGGCAGATCTGGGATCTGTTGCCGTTCGGCAGTGTGAGATTTTGGCTTGGCGAGCCTACTGAGCGTTGATTGACTGGACGCCCAGGTACGAGACCGAGATATGTGGCTGATGGCGCATCCTTCGCCCAATGATAACGGCTTGTTCGTAAGAATAAAGCTTGATGGAATCAATGTTTTTAGTTCCTGGTCCGGCCCGCTGTGGCGGCTTCCATCCAGGCAAAAATGAACTAGAGATCAAGAGGATCGATCATCAATCTGAGCGAGTCGTTGCAACGGAAGCTGCATACATCTCGGATCATGACTCTGAAAGATCTCGTAATATATATACAGGTAGATACAACGGTCCTCGGCCATGCACGTTACTCACCAGTAAGCGTTGCCCCGAGCGTCACCAGGCTCGATCTTTACAACACGAGCTTTTCGACGCCGATCCCGAAGTTCCTCGTTCGACCATTCCGAGGTTGATGGCACGTTTGCTGTGATATCGCCAGCGACCCCACAAGCTGGCGCGTCTTCTGGGTGAAGGACGAGCCCGCTGATCCTACGAAGTTGGCCTGACAACAACCTCATTGCTTTGGCGCAAGTAAATAGGTGCGTCATGAATTGACACTCCAAGTAGAGGATGTTCTCGGCTTTGGTTGCTTCGACAAGATCATCTTCGAACATTTCTTCCCGTTGGTCTGGGTCTAGTCTACAGCCATTGCAGCCCACACCCCACTCGATTTTGTTCATTTCGCGATTCAGCCAGGGAACGGCCATGATTCCTTTGTATCAGTACGGATTCTCGACCTTGCTATCTTCCCATGTGGACGATGCAGGCCTACGAGGTCGGTTAGCCTCAGCCTCGAGGATGTTGGGGTTGTCATCCATCCACTGACGCATTCTGGCAGCCCATGCATGAACCCTTTCGACTTCTCCTCGGTTCCCCGTCTGGTCCAAGGAATTTGTAGTATATCAGGATCTAAACGCAAGGATATCTTACTATACTGCTACAAGGTCGCTCCCATGGGCTTTTCCACCTGCTTTTGCACCTGGAGCATGTGGATAATGCTGACCCTGTTGCGAAAAGCTGGTCCTGTGGAATCACCCGGCCCAAAGCGACCGGGGGGAGAAAGAGCTTTCACAACTTGTGGATCATTTAGGTCGTTCGCAGAAATGTCGTAAAGAAGTTGGCAATGATCTTGCCTCAGCACGAGATACTCTTTCTTGTTTGTGAAACACTCGTAGCATACCCTACTGCAGGTTGGCAAGTATAGAAATCTACCAAACATGTTGCAGCTGCTACAACAATCCAAGGTCAATTCAATATACAGGTCTCTGCAGCTGAAAAAGGGTGGGACTCTGAGTGTGAGAGCGGCACGAATGCTGTTCGGAGCATGAGTTCTGATCGACTTGTATTGTGGAAGACAATCCACAGCACTTCGAAACCCACGGCTGACAGAACGAATCTTTGTCAAGCTTGCTAGGTCCAGATATTGACATCAAACATCTTGAAATATCTCCCGAGGTAGTATCCGCAATTTGCCAATGGATGGCGGTTCTGACCCTGGTTCAATGTGTGGTCCGTCATGCCTACCATTATCCGATGAGCAGAAGTCCTCCACCATCGCCGGCTCAATTATGTTATGTCGGATCTCGCAGCGATCGTTCGTGGACATTCGGTAAATTTCAACTTGTAGATCGGATGCATTGCGAGCAAGTATGCCAAAGCATACATGTGCGCCTTAATAAGTAGGTTCTCTGGAAGTGCCGCCATTTCTTCAGGGACGCGAAATGCACCCTGTATGGTCTGGTTTTCCACCATCGACATAGCTAGTTCCATGATGCTGATCGGCGATACTTGTGGCTGATGTATAAGGAGAGGAGGTGCGCATCTGGAGGCTAAGGAATTGGAAATCTTGATTGAAGCTTGAATGTAGGAAGAAGAAGTGAGGACGAGAGAAGGAATTGGCAGTGGAACGCGACCAATGCCGATCAAACGCGCTAACCACGGGAAATCACCTGAGCTCGTGTTCACCTCGGCGGCAACCGATACTCTCTATCTTAATTCTCATCAAGCATCCTCTTGGACCTTGACCTTGCTGATCCGAATGCTTCCTCTTTCTAGAAGCACGCTGAGAAGCCCAAGCATGACGCATGGTCTGTATTCAAGCGGCCAGCACTGATGAGGTCTGTCAATCGAGAAGTGTTTGGATTAATGTCCAGCAAGTTTCCACGATCGATGGAACCAAAAGAGAAAATTCACTAATGACTGTTGTTCTCGATCTTGCAAGAGCGAAGCATTCTACGTCCATGCTTTGATATTGCTAGAAGATCGTTGTGCATTGTTGAACTATTACTTCGCCTCGGGCCCGAATCAACAATCGTCCTAATATCCGAGATCTGTAAGCGCCAGCTCTAGCGGGTGAAGAAATCATCCCCATCAGAATCCTCGTCCATGCCTGTTCATATACCAGGCTAGCAGCTGATTCAGATCTCAGCTTCTTGTTGTTCATTAGTCCGTCCACCAAATATTTAATTGACCACTTCTAAGCTCCAGAGACTTAGGTATCCGACATGACAGCACATCTACCAGGCGACTTGATCCCAGGCTCTGAGGGCCACAGGACGCTAGACATCTTGGAGGTCATCAAACTTTTTGAAGCTGCTGATATCGCCTGCTGTGTGGTTGGGATCTCGGCTCTGAAGTATTGTGGAGCATGGGGTAAGCAAAGACTATTCTGCCCGTCCTCAGCAGCCTTTCAGCTCTTTCCTGACAATTATACAGGATTGGGAACTTTGCATGCCAACTGAACTGGTCGATAGAGCTTGCTCGCTGCTACAATCTCTACCTCACGACAAAGTCTATCAACGATGTGAGCATGAGGCTCCTCCACAAATACACTCTTTGCTACACACTTTTCCTCGCTTCAAAGTGAAAGGATATAACCTTTACTTTGACATCTTACCAGCCGAAGATTGTCACTTCAGCTGCGAGCCAACGAAATTTGAATGGAGTTTGATGGGCATTCCGTACCCGAAGCTCGCCATCTTCGCTCAGAGTCTTCTCGACACCGTGGATATGGTCGGGCTGTCAGATCTGATCGATGGAATGAATTTGACCGAAGAATGGGGAGCTGAAAATCTTGATCTAACTGGTACAAATGATGTTTCCTGGGCGCTAGCAAAGAACGAGAAGATAAGAGCTTCTGTCCCACTAACCATGGGATCCCTGTTCTTCGAGGTGGACGAGGGCCCATTGAAGACGAAGGAGCTGTGGGAGCAAATGGTTCGCACGAAGAAGAAACGGATCGGGCAGGAATTTGGACCAGATCATATCACCAGATTCCGAGTTCTGGGCGACGAGGATCCTCGCCTCAAGAAACGACAATTTTGTTGACTATCCACTGGAAAGCCTGGAAGCGAGAACCAACACCCCCAACACCAACACGCTGGACGCTTACAAGGCGGCGCGTGGAACACCACTCGGGGTGCGCCCATCTTTATAGACCAACAACAACTCAAAATATATGAGATGTTCTCATGAGAACAGAGAACAGTCTCAAAATGCCTTCGCCTCCTCATCACCCGCATCGTATAAAAGTAGCCGCCTTCCATAGTAACTTTTTGATCTACGCGGCTGTATGCTCTCAAGCTTGACGGACCTCCAACGCGATGAACTGCTTTTCGCTAATTCACTCCAAGAGCCTGCCAAATTGATCTTCGACATCGGTCTGCTTCGCAACTGTTGCACTTTTAGTATGGCATCGAGCTCTCGCAGCCCTGAACCGGTACAGCCTGAAGGAACATACAACGTTCACCAAAGCCACCCCTTAGCCTCGGCGGCATACGAGGCTTCGGAGCTCCATCTGCATGCCGCAGCGCTGTACATAACCACCCATCTAGACAACCATGGTGTTCCGAATGCCTTGATGGGAGGCTTTTCCATGTACTTGCGCGGGAGTACCCGAGTCACTCACGACATTGATGTTGCTATTGGATGTGACATGCAAACGCTTCTACAAGCATTGAATTGGGAAAACGGTAAATCAAGCGGAAATGTATCTTTCGATGAGCTAATAGCCTCGAAGTGTTGTTCGGCCAATTAGACCCGTTTCGGGTGTCATGAGGGTATATGTTGAGGTGGGAGGAGACTTTGACCTCTCGATTTCCTCGCTTCATGTCAGTGTCGATCTTATCCTGCAAGGTATAATTCTTTCCCACTGCTGTGCTTTCCCTGTCCCTCGCTGACCACCGTACCCCAGGCTCACTGGGTGCACCCCTTGATCCTCTTACCTCATCTGAGCTCATCTCTCACGCATCGCCCATCACCAATACCACTACTCAGTATCGAATTATCAATGTTCCTGCCATAACAAGCGCCAAGCTTGGAGCCTTCCTTTCTCGAGCATCGCAGAACGACTATCAAGGTATTGTCTACTTGCTCATGAGATACCCACAAGAGATATATGAATGTAGAGCAGGCTTGAACCAAAAGCATAGACGGTCGTTCGTAAAGCAGTATGCTGCAAGGGGAGCTGGACAAGGAAAACTGAAGGCTGCAAAACACATAATAGGAGTAGTATAGATGGTCTTTGATCAGTACCAAGATTCTTTGACGTATACACCTCCCCACCTCACAATTTACTGGGCACCCACCTCGGCTTCCTCTTCTCGACGAAGCTCTTCACCCCCTCCTTCATGTTCTCCCCGCCATCCATCCTACTATACCAATTCTCCGCCAACAACCTCGTTCCTTCCTCAGCACCAACTCCCTCCCACCCCAGCTTCACCCCCTCCCTACTCACAATCACACTATCCGGACTATTCGCACAAATAACCTCCGCCATCTTAATCGCCTCCTCCACCACACCCCCCTCCATAACCTTATTGACCAATCCCCACTCCCTCGCCTCCTGCGCGGGCAGCGGCCGTCCCGTCAACGCCATCTCCATCGCCCTCTGCTTCCCCACCGTCCTCACCACCCTCGTCAACGCGCCCGCCAGAGCAACAACCCCAATCTTCACCTCCGGCAATCCAAACACCGCTTTCGAATCCGCAAGCACGATATCCGCATTTATTATCATCTCGCATCCTCCGCCGAAACATATCCCATTCACGGCACATATCACTGGCTTCTTGCCTGTTCTCCTGCTCAAGCCGCCGAATCCAGACGGAGGCGCGGCGCGCGAGGGCCCGTTCTCGTTGGATTTGTTCCACTCCTTTAAGTCTGCTCCTGCGCAAAACGCGCGTCCTGTGCCCGTCATGATGCCGCAGAGTAAGGAGGGCTCGTTGTCGAACCAGGCAAACAGAGAATGTAGATAATAGTGCATAGGCGCATTGATGCAATTGAGATCGTTGGGTCGATTGAGCGTTACTAGGAGGATCGAGGGTTTTGGAAAGGAGACGAGTATGTTTTCGTTTGCGGGTGGGGGAGGACTTGCGAAGTTCGGGGTCGCCATTTTGCTGGTTGTGTAGGACATTCGTGAGGAGGATTGGAAAACGAGGACTGGGCAGGCAGTGCGGGAGAGTGTGTAATTCTTGAATTCTGGAGAGGACAGGGACATGAGGCTGCAATTATATAAGTGGCATTGGGTGCGGAGGGTTGAGTAATCGTGAAGTTGTCAGATGGAGAGAGTGAGTTGCGATATCGCGGGGAAATAGTACCGAGGTCTAGCTAAGCCGACGTCAGCGCGGGCCGAAGTCTGGGAGATCTGGGGTAAACAGGGGTCTCTCGGTTGGGAGTGATGATATACAGACACCCGACAGACTAATCTACAAAGGTCGGCGCTAAGCATCATCCAGGCTCTCAAGCCACACTGGTTATGCACCTAGCTAATTTCCCACTACGAGCCTGCGAGAAGATTGCGGCGTTAGGATTAGGATCAGGAGTAGGGTTAAGGTTAGGACTAAGTTCAAGTATTAGGAATGAGAGTTGTTAGGATGCCATTGACTTCCGGGCTATTTGATGAGGTAGGTTACGTGCAAGTGGTAATAAGAGGATTTTTGCCATATTTATTGTGAGGGGGGGGGGGGGGGGGGGGGTCTGAAAATCC
>NYXK01000224.1 GCA_002685535.1 Deltaproteobacteria bacterium | reverse complement strand
TAACCCTAACCCTAACCCTAACCCTAACCCTAACCCTAACCCTAACCCTTGTATATGAATCTCTTATAGAAGTTAACGAATTTTAAAAAAGATTATACTTGCGTGATTGTTATTAGTTCAGGCCACGTAAGTATAGCCTCAACCTTGGCTAGGTTTATGCGGATTCCATATCTTCTCATAATGAATCCCAAGAAGTGGGTTTCTTTTTGGTGAAATTTGCACTTCTTTGGTTTGAGAAGAAGTTTTGCCATTCGTAATTTGGCTAATATCTTTTTCACGTATTGAATATGCTTGTTCTCGTTTTTGAAGTAGATGAGTATGTTATCCAAATAAGCGATTACGAAAACGTCGAGATACTCGTGTAATTGGTTGTTAATTATCCGTTGGCATGATGCAGGTGCATTTGTAAGTCCAAATGGCATAACTTGGTATTCGTACAAACCATAGCATGTTCTGAATGCTGTTTTCCATTCCTCGCTTTTTTTTATTTTAATAAAGTTATAAGCGCCTCTTATATTTAAGGTTGTGAATATTATCGCTCCTTGTAATCGGTCGTGTAGCTCGTTGATCAAGGGCAACGGGTACCTGTCCTTGATAGTTATGCTGTTGAGCATGCGATAATTGATATATAAGCGAAGTTTCCTGTCCTTTTTTGGGACGAAAAGTGTTAAGCTAGTGGCGGATGAGGTGAATGGTTGTATGAAACCTTTTGCTAGGTTTTTATCTATATATTTCTTTAGGTGTTGTAGCTTTGCTGCGGATTGCTAATATATTGGTTCGAAGTTAGGCGTTTTTCCTGGTTCCAGGGATATCTCGTGGTCCCATGGTTGGTGCTTTGGAAGGGCCTCGCTCTTGGGTCCTTCGAGGAATAGTGACTCGTATTCCTTGTACGCTACTGGTATTTGCTTCAGCATGGAGGCTTAGGTGGGGTCCTTTTTAGTTAAGAGAGTTGCACATAGCTTTTCTTGCTTCAAGATGTCCGTATCTTGATTAAATGCTTTGCGGTCGCTTCCGCATTGGCAATGGTTCAAAGTGATTCGTTCCTTCCACCAGTTTATGGTGGGGTTGTGGAGCGATAATCATAGCATACCTAATACCAACTTGTGAGTTTCAAAGTTGGTGACATCAAACTTGATATCTTCAGTATATCCTCGCAATGTTTTCATGTCCAGCTTATCGGTCTGAATGGTCACTTGTTCATTCTTTGACCTGATAACGTTTTCATCTAATGCAAATAAATAATATGAGCGTTTCTTCCTGATCAGCTTAAACCCGTGGCGTATAACTGTCGTATGGTTCATGAAATTACCTGTTGCTTTAGAGTTTACCATTGCTTTGAGCGTTATTCTGTTAATATGAATAGTTAGGAAGAGTTGTTATTCTCTTCTTGTTATACACAAATCTTTATTGTATGAGGTCCTAAGCTCTTTGTAAACACTCGTCGGTGGCCTATCGTCGGCGAGGTCTCTTAGTTTTTTGAAGGTTTGGGTGCCGTTGGCAATTCCCCAAAGGAGATGATTGGTTTGTCATCGTCAAAGAATACCAGTCCTTTACGTCTTGGCCAATAATCGTTATCAATCTTACTAAAGTAATAGATTATGCATAAGTGATTTTAATAAGACGACTATATTAGTTTCGCGTGTTAAAGGTAATCAATCTCCATCACGTCTCTTCCTCCTCGAAGTTTGCGCATCTTATCTTCACATTCTTTTCTTATTTCCCTGCAAACCTTAAGCCTTATTCTAAGCTCCAGCATATATTTTACATTTTAAGTAAATGCCTTCTGATATTATTAGCTTCGCCGAACCGCGTTATTGGTTTCGTTATGTTCGTGATTATATCTACTTATAATAACGTGAATTCGCATTATATGCTTTATGAACATATCTTTTACTTTTTTCCAATATTAGATAGATTCTTTTACTTCCTTTTAGGCGAGTAGTTGTTTTTTAATCTCGGCGAGTTCCCATTCGAATACCGCTTCTGCTTTTTGGTGCGCTATCTAGATTAGCTTTTCACCAGCTGATATGATGTACATGAGGTATTCTTTTGGCGACATTTCCGATCCGTCTGAAATGAACACCTCGTTCGTATCTTTACTATCGCTGGACTCTTCCTTTTTGTGAATTTTGGTTGTTTCCTCACTAATATCAAGTACTCCCGCCGCTCGGGTCAACTCTCCTAGCTAATCCAGTTGATTCAGTTGGGCATCAGCTTTCGTCGCTGCGTTCTCTTGTGCCCAAGTGGCATTAAGCATTATTGGCTTATTGTATTCTTAATTATACCCTCCTCTTTTTTGAATAGTGGCGTTCAATTGTTTACCTGACAAGTATCTTTGGAAGCGTTTTCCTTCACCCTTGCAATTCCTTGCAAGGTGGCTTAGCTTTTCACAATTGAAATATGTTTGGTCTTGCATGTGTTTGTTTCGCTGCTATAGCAATAATTCCTTTCGTTAAGTGGCGTCGAGCTTTATGGGATTTTCGTATCTTTTGGAGTGGTTCTTACGGTTTCTTTTCTTGCCTATTCTTTTGTAATTAGGATTATACTTTTCTTTCTTCTTCATGTTACGCTTATACCAGTCGTTATCGATCTTACAAGCGGCTTCGATAAGTGTTTCGAGAGTATCCGTGGTGCTGCTGTATCGAAGTAATTCGTTCTTGACGAAGTCTTTTAAACCTTTTTGATAAGCGTAATTGAGCGCTTCGTCTCTTTACTCTATGCGGATAAAATAGCGTTGGAAATTCCGGGTGTAGGCGGTTGCCGACCTTTTCTGGCGGAGTGCCTTTATGGCTCGTTTCGCTTTCTTACATTCATTCATAATTCCAAAATTGGCCTTGATTTTTGTGACAAATCCTTCTCAAGTGCCAAAGATTTTGATAATGGTGTCTTCTGCTTTTCATTCATTGATGACCTCATTCTTATCACTTCACATAAGGTAATCCTTAAAAAACCCTTCGATCCAATTCAGGGCCTTCCCTTCAAGCAGCGTGACTGCCCAAAGGACCTGTTCAGTCTCGGATCGAAAGCGGTCTCCATTAAACTTGATATATAGTCGTAGTTGGAGTAAAAACCTGTGAAATCAGTTGCGTTCACCATTAAAGGCTTCGATTGACTTGTACTTGAGGTTCTTATCGATTTCTCCAACAAGTGCCAGTCTCTCTGGGGTAAACGATGTGGGAGTTGTTCCTATTGTGAAATCTATTGTTTAATCTGACGTATACACTGATACTTGTGGGTGCGATGCTTAAAATGTAACATACAATCGGGCTGGTGTTGCTTAAGAGTGCGAAGATAGGTTGGTTGGTAGGTAAAGATGCTATCACAGATCAAGACTAATAACCGTTGCAAGTTACTAAGTATAATATAAAGATACTTTATTTGAGTTAAGCACGAAGCTTTTATTTATTGTGAGTAAATAGCCTATGTTATATAAAACCTTCGTTTTAGCAAGGAGTCCTCCTTGACAAGAAGTCCTTCAAACTGAAGTCCTCACCTCCCAAGGGTTCCATCACGTGTGAACTCCCTCACGTGACTCATGTTATTTCCCTCGTCTTGGCTTTTCTGTGCAGCAAGGCTGCCGAGCCTCAGGGCCAAGACGTACCTGACCCGTGCGGTCACTGACTAATCGATTGTAACACTAATTGCTAAAGAGGAAAAGGTTTTTTCTTTCTCTAAATAATTTATTTATATAAGAAGTTACACAAGCTACATATGAGCCATTATAATATTTTTTCTCTTAAACACTTTTATCTTAAAAGTAAAAATATAAAAATTCGCTTAGTTAGCATTATTCTAACAACCCGCTAGTGAAATATAACTTTTGCTATTTAGAATAATAATAAACTATAAGAGGGGTAAAGTAAGATAATTAGCCATTAGAAACTTTCTTTTATATAAGAGTTAGGCAATAATAATAAGGCTTTACTGTTACTTATCAAGGGCAAGATCTTTGGCCTTCTGGATCTGCTCCCGCGAGAATTGTCCTCCACCCGCATTCCACAAGATTCTTATCAACTCCAGACAGCCATTCTCTGCCGCTGCCTCGAGCGCTGTTCTGCCTCCTACTTTGGCTGGGGGAGCATAACATAGGGCCCCACGACTGAGGAGCAGTTGAACGATTTTGACGCTCCCACTGATGGCTGCCAGCTGCAAAGCGGTTCGTTCCACCACCTCTGTCCGCAGGCTCCTGGTTGACGTCTGCACCCTTCTCCAACAGCAGCTGGACAATATTGAAACTGCCAAGCTCACAGGCTCGTTGAAGAGGCGTACGTTTGACCCCTGTTCTTGCTTTGCGATTCACGTCCGCGCCTGCTTCCAATACACGGCTCACTACATCCACTCTCCTAGTGTCAACAGCGACAAGCAGTGCTGTCTTCAAAAGGTTAGACTTTGCCAATGCCGTGAGATACCTTTTGAAGACGATGCTGCCCGCATCACCATGATCGATCAGTTTCTGAACCATGTCAGTACTTTGGTCAGCCTGTTTCCAGTATCCGATGGCGAATCCCAATGGGCTCAAAAAACAATTCTCCCTTTTGGATAAACTGTTCACATCGAACTTTGCAGCGAACAATCTGTTAAGCAACGCAGAATCTCCTCGCTTCAATGCCTCGATAAGCAGAGTTCCGCCAAAGCCTGCCTTTCCTGAAAGATACTTGACTGAAAATGCGTGAAGTAGATTCTCAAAAATTGCAAGATTCTTCCTTATGGCGGAAAGAAAGGCATCTTCGTTAGCTACGTCGGCGCCTGCTGAGATTAAGAGCTCGAACATGTCGCCGTCATCATTGTCTATCGCCGCGGTCAGAGGCTGTTTCCCAAATGCGACCCCGGGGTACTGGAGCCCGAGGCACCAGTCTCTCGCAGAGTCAGCTTGTGCATTTGGCGAAGCACCGCTTCTGAGAAGCTCCAACATGACGTCATAATCTCTTGAGGTCACTGCCACTGAGAGTGCGGTAGAAGAGCCTGCATCATCGACGTCGGCTCCCATAAGAATCAAATCTCTGATGATGGGGATGTGACCCCAGCTTGCTGCAGCCTCCATTACTGCCGTTATTGAGCTGTGGGAGGGTCTGTATGGATTGACATCAACGTCCGACTCCAATTTAGCTTACACAACTTCCTTGTTCCGTTCACGCAACGCTTCGACCAATGATAGACCAAGCTTGGGCTGATAGATCCTTTCATTGACGTCAGCTCCGTTTCAAAGAAGAAGCAAAGCAGCTTTATTCTCATTCTTGCGGATGGCGATGTTTAAAGCGGGCGTCAAATGAACCCCACGCTTATCAGGGACAAGTTGCATCAGCTTCTCCATATAGACACAATTCCCAACCTCAGCTGCTGCGAATATCGCTGCCTCAAAACGTCCCTCTTGTTTGACGAAACTCAAAGCTTCTCGACTCTCAAGCCTCTCAATAAGTTCTAGATTTTGCGAGCGAATAGCCTCTGCCAGAGGCGTGCAAGGAAGAGTATAGTCTGGACCAAAGCTACGAAGACGTTGAGGATTATCAAATAGGTAACATGGTGGCTTACCCATGCTGGGGTCTTCTTCAAGAAACCTTTCGATCAGGTCCTCGTCACGGCTCCTGATAGCAGCGGCAAGCGCTCCTTTCCTCACGGCGGTGTAAGGGAGAAGGGTTCCAACAAGTTCGCGATTTCCCCTCCTTGCTGCCCAACTGAGGGTTGTTTGCATCACTTTTGGATTTTCGTCCCAGCAGCGATTGCAACCTGACGATATACAATACATGACAACACGCTGGATTATTTCGGCTGCGGAACCACGCTCCAAGAATCGGGCAATATCTGTCAGCACGCCACCCTGGAAGAGTTCTTTGTGCTCGGTCCGTGGAAGCAGCTCGATCAGATTGCGCAGAATTTTGTCCTGCCCCCACGGAACAATAGCCTTAATAAGGCCAAGTCGCACTTCCGCCCCGGCAGAAAGGAGACTTTGCACAAGAACCATGTCAACTGGTTCGTATTTTCCCCCTTTCCGAATCGCGAGCTCTAGGGGTCCGCACTCTCTGTTACTATTCGTTTCCTTGGTGTGGTTGATATCCACTCCAGCTGTGATGAGTGCCTGCACAATACCGAGGTGACGAAACTTGGCTGCAAGCTCTATTGGAGTAAATAATCTGGCATTACCATGAAGCTTACAGACAATCACGTTGAGATCGATGTTGTAGGGCGATTTGCGCGTGGCACGAAGGATGAAGTTGACGGCCTCTTCGTCACAAGCTTCAATGGCTGCCCGGAACAAGTTGTCTGCGATGGATTTGGCAATCGCAAGCGGGCATGATTCAAGACACTCAATGATGCGGTTTGTCATGCCAGGCTGCTCCTTGAGCATTCTGAGTACAGCCCCAGGTGGGATATCTCTGATTCCAGCAAATCCGTTCGCAATTGAGTATAAGAGCGCGTTATGGAAGGGCGAATCAAATATTGCATCTCTGCGAACGATTCGGCCGGCGTTGTCGAAATTGTGCTCTGTAGCGCTTCCAGGTAGGAGTGAGAGTAGTCTATCGGATACATCCTCACTGCTAGGCAACCCATCTACTTCTTCATCCCTGGCATTTTCGCTCAGAACCTTGCCAGCATGTCGGAGAAGTGATCTGATATGAATCTCTGGAGACAGTGTTGAGATTATGGCTAGGTTCGTCTCCTGTCTACTGCCGACTGGGATATATTGCAGAGAGTGAAACAGGGATTGACTAATCCCTGATGGCGTGGCTGAGAAAGCCGCCTGTAATTGGCTCAACGGGGATCTCTGCTCCCAGTCCATTGGAGGGAAAGCCCCAGCCATTTGGCCCTCATTGTTCAGACTGGGCCCGAATAACTCTGGGTAGCCGAGACCACTTTCATCAGAGTACCCAAAGCCAGACAACATATTGTAGACGGGCATCAAATGTGAGCTGTACACTGGCTCCCATGGATAGCCAGAGCCAGGCGACTGATAGTTGATCATAGAACTGTCTTGAAACATCTCCATGTCTTGGATGATGGGGGTTCTTGTTGCTGCTGGACCGTAGGGTTGGCGCAAGACTTCGGAGTCTGATCCTACGAAAGCACCATTGTTTGGATTTGGTGCTGGGATTGTCTCCTTCACCTGGGCAGTAGCATCATGATTAATCAATGTGGACGAACTATAACCAGTGATATCACTCTCGGCTGTATAGTCTGACCACCTCCCGTCGGATCCCTTCACCTTGATGACAAGAATTCCAGGACGAGGCAAGACATTATCTTCGGGACTATCAGCAAGTATGCAGTTGAGATGCAATTGAAATACCATCTGGAGAGTCTCGGCGAGAGCACTCATCTCCATCGAAAGCGTGCCGCCGAGTTCTCTGAAGCCTCGACTTGGAGAAACATGTCCCGGAGAGATAAACCTGGTATTCGATATTCGAAGCTTGAAGCTCGTCACATTTTTTGTGGACTGCTCTCCACTCTGCTTTCTTGAGATTTCTCGGCTGGTTAAGGCTTTTGACAAATACGTCGAGCTGGTTACGGCTGTATGAGGTGCTATTAGTCAGGGTG
Source organism: Deltaproteobacteria bacterium (assembly GCA_002685535.1). Taxonomy (GTDB): domain Bacteria; phylum SAR324; class SAR324; order SAR324; family NAC60-12; genus Arctic96AD-7. The sequence continues at coordinate 2,778 of NYXK01000224.1, read as the reverse complement.
TCTAGTAAGGTAGGCAGGTGCTTTGTGGTTGTGTGGATTTGTGCTCAAGGGAACGGGAAGTGAAGGGCCGCAGGGCAGGAAACGGGGGGTTGAAGGGCTCTCACGTGACATTAAAGTTGTGCTCGTCCTTCGACATTTTTTGTACGCTCGCCTTGCCTGAAGCGGCGTGCACGGGTAGGCCTGGATGGCCTAGTAGAGCTAGACTGGGTTAGGTTGTGGCATTGTGCCCGGCACAGATGCAACTGTCACAAATTCTGGCGAGAAAGGCTTCGATAATCCTGGGATTAGCACATCAGGAAATGCTAGATCAGCTTTTGTCGATTCAGATTTCGTCAAATTGGGTGTTGTCAAGCAAGGCTGTTGGGTCAGATTTTGTCATTACTCGTGCCACGCAATGTGGCTTGCAAGCAGATTATGCAGGTAGCCTAATGGCGTTGCACTCAGCCTTCGAGTCATCCCTACGCACTGCGGGAATACATACTGATGACGTCGACAAGGGCTTGGTGGATTTCTACCAATAGCTGTGGGACATAGGTGTTTGGTTATGCTTATCGGTCTTCTGGTATATCTAGAACTGGAATTGTGCGATCAGCCAGCACCCCATCACACCGACTAGGTACCGTATATTTCAGCATACAGCATACAGCATTCAAGAAAGCCTCGAGCAACTGTCCAATCAATCTGGCAATAGCGCACTGCCAGATCTATGGGGCACGTGCTTTCTCTATTTCCAAGTGATGAAAGATAATCGTGCCAATTCATGGATCAATTCAGCTCCTGTCAATCCAGCCAACCCCTCAGCAGGACTAAACCAGTACTACAAGAATGATTGAGAGCTCGCAATATCGTTATATCTTTCGATGGCGAGCGGGCTCGTCGACTCTTGCCTTGAATTCGAGCCTCGTGGCCGCTGATCAGAACGAGGCATGGTTGAAATCCACATGTCTAGATATAACAACAAGCCTTCGGCAACATAATTCCCGCTTTGATCTTATTTATTGTATAGTAAATCATTCGTAGGTAGTCAAATTGGAACACCACAAGCTTTTCCTCGTTCATCACAAAAAGAAGATTGTGCTTGAGAGTCACGTGGTCATAGCAATTACAGGTTCACCAAACCAAAGCTGGACTCCAACTACAATTCCAAGCTTTTGAAATAATGGAGATAATTTGAGCCCAAAGTATCCCTTCGAACCTTGTCTTATCAGCCAGTAATTTCACAGCTCACAGCAAAACCTGAAAAAATTTCAGATTTTAACCAACCGCTAAGAAGAAAATAGATACAGGTTATGGAGGATAGAGACATAATCGGGGATTGGCTCTCTCAACTTTGTATAGAAAAAGGACCAGCCCAGATGCTCATGCGAAATCGAATCCTAGTCACAGTCCATAATCAAAACTCTGTTCAAGAGTTAGAATTCCGTTTACTTTCATCATCATACACTTAGGGATCCTCATCCTCATCTTCATCTTGAAGATCCACTGACTAATAACGCTGCAACAGAGGGTTTACATCTTCATCGCCTATGATGCAGCAGTACTTGGCGTCCGGAGCGACAATCACCGAGCGCATTGCCATGAACGGCGCTGCCGCCACTGGTGGCCTCAAAGCAGCGAAGAAGGTTGTTGTACAGGCTTCCAAAAAGAAGGCCAATACTGTCGTGGAGAACTTCGATAATCATTGGAGCATAGCGGAGGGGAAGTAGCGTCTCTCAGGTCTATGTGCCAATGCATTTATCTCTCAACCGTTGTTTGGTTGGTGCTTTCGATTGATGTTAATCATGTTAATTCAAAAGAACCCGTCACATCAAAAGCAGACGGCAGTATTTGTTACTGGTCATACCCGTTAGGGAGATTCATTCATATTTTTGACGATGCTCTACTGTCTCCTATAATTATAAGCATTCTTGTTACAATCATACGACAGGTAATTGTAGCATGCAGCCCAGCTGGACTTGGAAGAGTAGCTCTTTGCATGATCATAGCAAATATCTCGCAGCGCTCAAGCATGATACATAACGAGACTCTCTGGTCGGGCCTACACGACGCAACACTCGACAGCCAGCAAGGAAGCCTTCACATCCAACTTCTAGCTTTGGTATGGTTTACGGTTGTTGAAGAGCACGGGTCAAGTTTACTGCTGAATTAGAACAGTGATCATCCACAGGTCCACAGGCTTACGTAGAGCCTACGAGGCAGTACGCATTTGAGATTTCGTCGGCCTGCTCTCCCAACCAAGATTGAAGGATCTCTTCGAAACAGGAAAAGCCTGTGTACTTTCACTGACGAGCGGGAGCCAGAAGATGATCTTTCTCCATTTAGGACGCAGAAAGTTTGAAGACGTTTTAGTCCATGTGAACGGTCTTGCTACATCATACCAAGGTGGTTTGACAATTCAACTCTCTGTGGATGAGATTTTTCACAAAGGGTTCTTTTTCACCAAGGCCACAGGATCTTGAGTCTGGTATATGATTGATAATGATGTCCTTCTGGAGTACTATAAACCGTACCACGTGGATGAGTTCGAGGGCGTGAGTGCCAAATACGGAAGTGGGGAACATCCCCCCCGGCTCCAATATTATTTAGTAAGTCACCTTTCTCAGCTGCTTTTGAAGTGGCAAATAAACTTCCTCTCACGGTTACTCAATCAAGTCACTAAAGTATCTGGTCTCAATTCCTGATCCTGAATTAAAACAGTACACCTTCTTGCCAACTCGAGTTGAAAAGATTATCAGAGGGTCTCCATCGAATAACACTAGAGCCGGCGGGGGGGGGGGG
>NYXK01000223.1 GCA_002685535.1 Deltaproteobacteria bacterium | reverse complement strand
GTCAAGGTTAAACCCCAATGGCCCGCCCCCCCCCCCCACTATCCTGCTTGGCACTTGTGGTTGGCCCATCATCATGTGATCCGCTCCCCTATTGTTTCGCTTAAATCGGGTCCATAGTCCCGGGGACTTGGAACTCCGAAGTCCTCATCGGTCATGTAATTGACGACGGTATCATGGTGATACGAACGGCTTGATGATTGAAAGGGCTCAGACAAGGATCAAGATGATGCCGAAACTTACGAGTTTGATTTTAGGTGTGGTTGTCCATACGGGCTTCTAATCACAAGCTTCTTAACTTTCCAACTTGGACATACAACAACAATACCAAATCTTCACTCCAAACCGAACATTATGGTTCGTGGGACAATCGCAGTCGAAGAAGCCATCATCGATCCATCAGGTGTCGCAGCCCTCTCACAATGGGCAACTCTCCTCTCCCCAGCCCAGAATGCATCAACAACCATGACCGCGCATGAACGTCGCCTCCTCGATATTCATGACGAACGCCTCAAAAGCATGGATGAAGAAGGCGTCGAGTATATGCTACTCTCCCTGACTTCTCCCGGCTGCCAAGGCGAAGCCGACCCCTCCAAAGCAGAGAAGATGGCTACTGTAGCAAACGACTATCTCTCAGGGGAAGTCAAGAAGAACCCCAAGAGATTCGGAGCCCTAGCTGCGCTGAGTATGCATGATCCTGTCCAGGCGGCTGGAGAATTGAGGAGGGCTGTGAAGGAGCTGAGTATGTTTGGAGGGTTGGTCAACGACTTTCAGACTACCGGGGAAGATGCTGGGGGGAAAGAATACTTCGATACAGCGAAGTATGATCCTTTTTGGGAGACGGTGCAGGAACTTGGTGTGCCCATATACTTTCATCCGAGGTATCGTATCAAGCAGGATCTGGAGCCGGAGACGCAGTACGGAGCTAGGAAACACTTGCTCGGTGCAGGCGTGCAGTTCCATTTGGACTTGTCGTTTCATCTGTATGCTGTGTGCTCGAGTGGAATATTCGATAGGTTTCCCAAGGTCCAAATTGTGGCTGGACATTTGGGAGAAGGGTGAGTTGCCGGATGAGCGAATAATTTAATGCTGGGGCTAATGTTGAACAGAATACCCTTCAACCTGTGGCGAGCGTCACACTGGTACAATCATCCATTCAAAAAGAACACTCGCCCGTCAAAAGAAGACTACATTTACTACTTCAAGCACAATGTCTCCATAACGACCTCGGGAAATTTCTCAACGACAGGACTGAAGTTTTGTATCAATGAGATTGGTCTCGATAGATGTTTGTATGCCATTGGTAAGATTGTTAAAAAATTATCTCATCCATATGAGTGCTAAATTCTATCAGATACTCCGTACGAAAACGTGAAAGACGGCCAAGACTGGTGGAAGACTGTGGATCTCCCAGCTGATCAGAAGGAAATTATTGCAAGGACAAATGCCATTCGATTGTTTAAACTGCCTTTGGAGGAATAATATCTTGCTGGGAACAGAAAACCCCACTTATTCTCCAATTTATACTGGTTTGGCTCGTAGGTAAACAGATTAATTCAGTCCACTGGAGCACATAATAAGTACCGCTTATGCCGATTCGCTCTCCGGGAGAGACTGAGTAACAGTGATTAGATCCTAGCTTTCATTTTACAGTAACACCTACAGAGCTGTTCATTCAATTGTGCGACTACGCTTGCGCGTCGTCTCACAGTCAAAGAAAAAAAAGCCAAGCTTTGTTGAAGCGAATTTTCTCGCATTTCATGATATCATAAATACTGTTCTCAAACCCATAGTCCCGTAGCCAAGATCTCAAAAAGCAAGCTCAACATCTCAACCCAATCTCTTTGACTCCCCCAAACTCAACGCAGGCAAACTACTCTCAACCGGCTTCCCGAACTCCGGGGCCCTAAGATCCTCCTCCTTGACCATCTCTCCAGTGACCGGATGCCCATAATGAAACGGCACGACCCTCGTATCAGGCCACAACATACACTGCTCGACAATCTCATCCGGACCCGTCTCATTCTCAGGAAAAGTCTTCGTATCAAACGGCACAAACTCCCCAATCTCCTTGTTACTCCACCCTCTCTCAAAATCGGCATGCCAAAATGGGAAGTACTTCAGTTTGAAGACTTTCCAGATGCCGTTTTCTTTGATGTACTCGTTCTCGTAGACGCCGCCTTCCCACCATTGCACGAATCCGCGAGGATGCGTGTCTTTGACGGATTTATGCGTGCCGGCTGACATGAGCGCGCGGAAACGGCCGTTGGCTCGATCTCCGGAGGGAGAGATCGTGATCACGTCTTGCATTTGGGCGTGGTCGAGAAGGAAGCCGTGGACTGGACCATTGCGGCCAGCGACGAAGCGCTTGGCGAAGCGGTCGACATAGAGGCGCTTGACGCCTGCTTTCCGGCGGTATCGACCGCCGATGAATTCTACAAATGTGTCTGGGTGGTCGGCGTAGAGATCGACTACCTGTTTGTATTTAATGGAGCGTTTCTTGAAATGAGTGGTGGGATGTACCTCTTCGTAAAGACACTTATCTAAGTAGTATCCATACTTGAAGTGAAGCTTCTTGATTTCGGCCTCATCTACAAGACTGGATTAGTATATCGCATGTGACATTCAGGGTCCTCGATAGCTTACCACTAAGCCTTGTAACCTCCTTGCTAAGCTTTAGCACAAGCTGTTTGAGTTCTTCAATCTCGTTAGACATGTTTGACAATAATCTGACTTGTTGAGTGGTGCACACGGTGAATGGGAGTCCCCGATATTATCGAAGCATTGGAGAACTAAATGATATACACAACAATGCTATCTAATTCGCAATCATTTCACCGATATCACAATAAATGATGGTACAATGCCGACCGGAACTTTCATCCTGGCCTGGATCCCGGCATGATCATCCTTCGGCTCCATCATCCCGAAGTGAAAATCATTGGCACTCGGCTTCAATTTCTGCTTGGATTCTTCGATAAATCGATACTCAGGCTACACGCGTGGAAGGAAGTGTGGATGGATGGAAGGGTACGCGAAGCTGTTTGAGCCGCGATAAGTACCGAAGGGGTGCAGTCCCCTCGTTTCGTGTAAACAATGGTGTGACCACCTAGGCGACAGCCTCGGTAATTGGCTAAGCGAGATCCGTTCCATGCTAAAGTAAACACCGGGCAAAAGACCAAAGAGCTGGGGTCAATAATGACAACGAGATTATCATCGGGGCGTCTGCTGTGCGTCCCCACGTCGAAATAAAATGTGCTCAACGTTGCCGCCACGTAATGAATGTCATCCAAGCGAGGTGTTTCAGGCGAGCCGCCCAGCGGCTACATGCTTGCAATTTTTAAGGTGGAAAGACGCACTCGCCAGTCATACCTCCATACTTTCGTCAGAGACGCGCGGGAGCCTACTTGAGTGGCACTTGCTACAAGCATCCGAGAATAGCTTGTGTGCTTGTGTTTCTCCTCACTAAACCTGTTTGTGACCCCACACCGGCCAATTGCCGCACGAAGGTGAATCCACTCAGCTTTCTTTCTTCCCAAAAGCCAGTAGAAAAGAATAATACCAACAGTAACATGTGGGAGGCCGCATCAAATCCCTGAGTATGTTGGTGCTCTATGAGTACCGGGGCTCGAGAGATGTATATAGCGCAGACAGGTAGTCAACAGGGAGAAATGGAGTGTGACTTCGGTGTTGCTGTTACACAAAGCAAAACCCGTAGAAGCTTCATCATGGTCGGGAGGAAAGACTCCAGTGGTGTTACCATCGATTCGAATATACCCCTCACATATTACTACGCCGCGATATCCATCTTCGACCGATCAAACAGCCACGGCTGTCGAAATCATGGAACGTCCAAACACCACTCAACAAGATCGTCAGAAGACAGACTGGAGCAGGCACCAAGGTACTTTGCTGAGAAAGAAGGAAACACTGGCAACTTATGGAATCCGGGTTTCTTCAATCATGTCCCATTCATAGGCGTGCTTGCTTTGCTCGTCGTACCTCTTTGTGTTGCTGCGGATGCTATTATCCTGTACAAGTCAAATGGCCAGGAGGTCAGTACCTGGAAAGTCTCACCAGCCGTACTGCTCGCTATCCTCTCAGCGGTCGCCAATTCTTGTTTGCAATTCGCCCACTCAGAAGGTGTGACTATTGCATGGTGGCGAAAGGCACTCCATGGAGGGACCCTTTACGACCTGAGCCGATACTGGGAGTCAGGGGACTCACTCAGAGCCGCGTCGACGCCGGGCCGTGGTTTTAATTTGATTGCGCTGGCTACAATCTTGACATCTGCGGTAGTTATTGATGGTCCACTGCTTCAAAGAGTGTCCATTATCATCTCCGTGCCAGTGCAAAAGGCCGTCAATGTCACAGCTCCGATTGCTCAGAGTTACCATATGGATCCACTCGATTTGGTACGATATTGGAGTCAATGACTTCGGGTAGTGTGGCACAGCTGGTTATGAACCAGACTTTTGCACAAGTTTTCAGCGATTATTTGACTCGGACGCCGCTGATATCCTCTTTCACTGGGTGTGCCGGAAACTGCTCGGGTACGGTCAAAGCAGCTGGACTTCAGGTGAATTGTAGCGAAGAATCGCTGCTATGGAAGAGCCCCAAAGAAAACCCCGACTTCAGTTTCGCGTCGGCAACAACGTTCTTCTCCAATTTCACTTGGAAAGCTGGAAGTGTAGCTCACCAGACGTAGGCGAACTCGACCCCTCTTGGTGAGTATGGACGCTATCCACACATCGACTTCAGACTTTCGTATGCCACTGGACGAATAGCAACGCCGGCACAGACGTATGGGCTCCCATACGGAGAAGCTCAAGGATCTGGGATCCCAGGATTTTGTAACGGTACAATTGTCACGAAACTATGTTCAATGAGGTCCGCCACTTTTGAATATCCGATAATCTTGGTTAACGATACGCTGCATCTTGGCGGTGACTCTTCCCAATTTCCCGTCGATCATATCCAAGCTGTGGGAGAAGCTGAGAGCTACGATTACTTCAACTACCATGATCCCAATGACATGAGCTTTACCAGGATTGAAGGCATAGCTGTAGCAGCCCAGGACATGTTCAGCTCGCTAGCGAAGCAAACTTTCAAGGGTATCGAAATGAATGAATCCCTCGCAAGTCAATATATCGACTATGGCACTGGCCCAACGAATTTCTTCGTCAACCAAGACGCATGTGCGATAAACTGGAGAGATCCGTCGATTGAAGTGATAGATTCGCTAAACGAGCTCATGTTTCGGATAGCGTTGATCTTTTCAAATACGTCCAAGTATGATGTAATGAAAAACCCTTTCTCCGAGTACTGGACGAACTTCTACGAGGCCTGGCCGAATAACGCCACTTCTGGAGATCCTGGAGTCCCAATACCTCAATCATTGACAATGCTACAAACTTCGAATATCACCGTGTTTCAGTCGAACTACACGTATCTTGTTGCAGCGTTATCCATCATGTTTCTGGGTTTTGTTGTCGTCATTCCTTTGTTTTGCGGGTTCTGGGAGCTGGGACGCGAGACTTCCCTCAACCCCCTTGAAGTAGCGAAAGCATTCGACGCTGCAATTCTGTGGGAACAGGGTTCCAATGCACCTATAAAAGAATTGAATAAGAAGATCCGGAATAGGGTGGTCAAATACGGTGAGACAGTCGAGGAAGATCCTACTATACTCGGCATTAGGGATGATGGGCTGAGGCAGAGATTGAAAGGCGCGAGATTGAAGCTTGATAGTCCGACTCGCATGTCGCAGCCACAACCCAAGACTGTATATGTATAGCGAAATGAAACTGATAGCGTGCATGTTATCCCGCCAATTCATTATGCAGCGCTGAGTCGCTACTTCCGCCGCTATTTACTTGAAGGCTTTGAACTTCTTAGGCTCAGGTGGCCTTGTGAAAATACTTTCTAGCCTCCTCGAAAACGCGCCTCGGAGCCATAACACTGTACCTTGAGTTCTCGCTTTCAAGCCAAAAATCATGAATAACTCCCCGTTTCTCCCCGCTGCTTGTGACTGGAACATTTCCAGCGATGATTCTTTCAAAGAGGCTCCGCACCTCATGAATCATACACTCGGCATCTGCATTATATGTCAGATGTCCACATCCAACTTTGACCCTTGGGGCTAGGCCGTGACTGGATCCATGCTGGCGACGAAGCTCGGCATTTTGATACAGTACGAATGAGTCCAAGATGTTGAGTGATGACATGAATTGTATCCAATTACCACCCTCTTCCGGAAAAATTATCGCAGCTTGAGTTGCTGGCAATCCTGGAACCTGACCTGCATCGTCGGGTAATCCAGGAATTGGAACAGCTCGTTTTCGTTCGTAGAAAGTGTCTCCAACATACAGATGGTTTTCATCGATGTCGTACCATGCCAAAGAGTCCGGAGTATGACCTGGGATATGTAGGAATCGAATCCTAAATGGACGATCATCAAGTGACAAATAATCCATGTGACCTGCCCATCTTGATATTTTATATTGCGGCGTCGGAACATTGATATACTTGCAGAGAGAATGTTTTGGGAGCCCATCGAGGATGAATGACTTGTCAAAGTTCGAAGCGATGATGGTCGGGCCTGCTTCTAAGAACTGGGTAATCCCTAAGATATGGTCATAATGACAGTGCGAACATATGATGACATATTTCTTCTTGCCACCTGGGTTCAGACATTTTCCGCCATGGGCGGGAAGGGGGCAGGTCTCTAAATATTGACGCAAGGAGGTCAAGGATCGGTGTTTCTGACGGGGAGAGTTGCAGCCGGTATCTGTAATGAGAATATGGTTTGGATATAATTTGACATAGATATAAGGCTCTTCGCCATACGAATCGTCTTCGATGATGAGGAATGTCGAAGGGTTGACGCGCAGACTGAAAAAGCTTGCACTTATTTGCTCGACAAGTACGTCTGCCATTGCTTGCGTGGTATTCCAGTCCCACGCTAGGTAGTGGGTGGATGTTCGTGGCTTTCAAAAGTCCTGTATATATTGGTCAGCCATTGTACGCAACTACTCCGATACTCCCAGATGGGAACAATGATTTCTCTCGCCACCTTCACGTGAGGTCACTTGTCAAAGAGCGGATATTTCAGATGTATGGTATGGTGTCGCATGAGCTAGTTGTGACGTGAGGATAAATCATGAAACTCAGTAACCCCTCCAAGAGGTGACGGTAGAATGCACAAGCTTCGAGGGCATAACGGCAGGAGATGCATGTACTCGAGGCCAATTGAGAAGAAAATCTTGCAAGGAGGCACTCTTTAATGAGTTTTCATGAGAAGTTGAAGATGTTCACTAACCTTCGAAGTTGAAGATTCAAATCCACGAAGGTGGGGGATGATCTGAGACAAGAGGTCACTGCTGAACAGATCAAAAAGATCCGCAGACAGCCGAGAAACCTTACTTCAAGGTGAGGATCCGAGGAATTTGAAATGTCGATGTTGAAACAAAGGATGTTGTTTGAAATAGAGTTGACGTGAGAGAATTTGACGGGATGGAGGTTGGAGAGATGAGATGATTTGAGATGAAGTTGAGTGAGAGGGAGGGCCAGTTCGGCTACCTTCTTTGCTGTAGGACGCAGTACTAGCCCCCACGCTAGGGCGCGTCGGTCGTGAATGGGCGCTGTAGACGGATATCATCCGCATGTCTGCGGGCTTTCCTGCAGCCCTTCCGTACCTAAGTACTCTGTTAACCACCTGCATCGCCAACTTCATGTAAACATCTCCGCCAGTGACCATGAGTACAGAGAAACATTCAAGCACGCATGCGCTCTGCAGCCTCCCACACCCCACTCCGTCAAGGGTTGCGTACCACGGACCTCAGATCCCTACAGTACCTGCAGCAAAGACATCGGGGTGATCAACTCAACCGTTGTAGCAAGAATTGCCCGAAACACGCGACGTCCCATCTCGGCGGACGAGACTGGAATCGACCCCTAGAACTTCTCTCTCGCCATCCAATCCTTCTTGGGCTTCAGTCTGGACCACGCATCTTACCTGTACTCAACCTGCTCGGATCAAGGAATCCCAATAGCGAACCAGATTCTGTTAGAGTGTGGCTCGCTGTCGCTTCGACCCTGTCATGCGAAGAGAACAGACAAGCTTCAAGGATGCCATACCAGATATTTGCAATCACAGACAGGTATTTGGTATTTGGCACGGCACGCTCCTCCACGTTGATCGGAATATTTAACGCCGTGACCATGCGTTGAACCCTACTCGATCTAATTGTGGTGCAGAAGCATCCATGGATACTGAAGAGCGTCTCCTCATTGTCCTCAAAACCAGTACAACCACATCTTGCTGGAGCCCTCTACTCGCGCGACTTGGTATTACTTAGGCGCTGGACTGGGACCATGCGCGGATAATGCTGTGGCTGTCGCGTGTACCTTTGGCGCGTCCCAACACATCCGGGTATCTCCCATATGATCATTGGCGCCGTGCCACCACCCAGTGGAAGGCAAGTGGAGCGAGGTGGCTGGAACCCAGTGAACCCAGTGAATCCAGAGTTCCACACGGGTACCGCTTCTGCATCTCATCTTCAGAGCCGTCGGAAGCTTTGACTGGCTGTCGTTTGAGGTACATTTTTATTTAGGTGGGTTTTGCCTGTGGCCGCCCCCTGCGCGACCCCGCGATTATGGCTGAAACCGCAGAAAATCCTCGCTAAGGCCTGACGATAGGACGTCGATCTCCCAATCCGTTCTCGAACACTCCAAAGTCCAGTCCCTCGAGAACTGTCATGAGCCTGAGATCCATTCTTCTGGCGTGACTATGCGTTCTTTGTTTCAATACCAAGATACATGACAAGGTTTGTTTCTCTAGGACTCCTAGTCTTTCATGAGTTTTCTTTCGTCCTGTCTTTGTCGTTTAAGAACAGCTCCCTCGCCTAATTTCCTCTTTATTGTCATCTCTTCATATTGTGGTCATCTACCTGTTCATCTTTGAATCATGAACAACGAGAGCTCCGCCAAGTCAGAATAGTCATTGGCGTCGATCTATTCACAGAATTCTTCCTATTGTTCCTTGTTCACGCTGGCCGTTTCCCCGACTATTTAATTGATCTCCATCTCCGCGCTGGTCTGCTTTTTAATTTACTTGAATTTCCGCACAACAACCTCAATTCAGCCTCTTCGAAATACTTCAACCACATTCGAACATAATCTCGAACACAAATTTTGTTCCCCATCGATCCGACACTTCATACTCGCAGGCGGATCAACGCTGATCGATACCACATCACAAATACATCGTACAGCACGAACATCACCATCTCCATCATGAGATTGACACTCTCACTCCCAGCAGGTTTGGCAGCCATCATCCTGTTGGCTTGCAACACTGGAGTCTACGCCCACACTTGGGTGGAAGAACTTAGACTGATTGCTTCCAATGGTAGCTACGTTGGGGCCCCAGGCTACATCCGTAACTTTGCACCAAGGATAGCAGGTGTCGATCCCAACAGCAATCTGTGGCTGCTCCCTCCCAATGGAAGAGGCAATGCTTTCCTTCCCACAGATCCCATGTGTCGAAGCACTCAGGTCAAACAGCAGCAGACCCCAGACTATCCAACACTCACTGCGGCGGCTGGAGACCACATCGCGCTCCGATACCTTGAAAATGGGCATGTCACATTATTCGACACAAATCCTGGCAAACCAGCAGGAAGAGGAACGGTCTTCATCTACGCTACGACGAAACCTCAAGAGACAGATACCTACCTTGGCATTCACCGAGTCTGGAATACTGAAGGCACAGGGGGCGACCAACGAGGCAAACTGATTGCTACACGACCCTATGACGATGGTCAATGCTTCCAGATCAATGGAAAATCTAAAGGACGACAAGACGCAGTTGGTGGTTTCAGCGCTGAAGATGGAGGCAGCGACCTTCTTTGCCAGAACGACTTCCAAATTCCTTCCGACGCCGGTACCTCTGGACTTTACACACTCTACTGGGTGTGGGAATGGCCAACACTTGACAAAGATGGAGCCGTCGCGACCAATGAGAGCTACACGTCATGCATGGACATCAGTCTGACATCCAAGAAAGTATCTTCTGCTGGAAAATTTGTTGCTCAGAAAGCTGGCGGCAAAGTAGCAAATTCTGTCGGCGTCGAAGCTCAACTCGGCGATGAACAATTTCTCGTCGATCCAACAGCTCTTCCGGTACTCACATCGGACAATCTCCCAGCTGGCGCAACCGGGGTACCAGCTCCAAAGCCCAAAGTAGGCGGTGGAGCAGCAGACCCAACAGCGGCGCCGGTCGTCACAACATCCAAGTCGGTCCAGTCAACTTCCACATCTGCACCTGCGCAAGGCTTCAAGACAGTCACCGTCACGGCGAAGGAGATCGAAACAGTCTACGTCACCAGAGACCCTTCTGCTCCGACTTCCAGTGCCTCGTCCAAATCAGCTGCGGAGACCACTAGGACAGTCTTGACGAGCACAATAACCGTTCTTCAACCCAGTGCTACTGCCAGCTCCTCAGCTCCTCCAGTCTACAACACCGCCTTCACATCATTCACAGCAGTCCCGATGAGCTCAGTCCTCGCCACAACTGCTCCATCCCCATCGCCCTTCCTCACTCCATACAATCAAGTCCAGCAAGCTGGCGCCCGCGCTGATGCCGGAGCTGGAGCTGATGAAGCTGCCACATCCTCATCATCATCCTGCTCGACTCCTGCAGAACGGCGAAGGCGTTCACGCATTGAGGGTCGCTCTTCAGATAAGTGAAGAGTCACAATGATGAAGGGGATTCACGATGAAATAAACATGCAGGAGGTCAGGTACTGCACAAAAGTACATACACACAGACACGACTCAGGCAACTGATAAATACCAGTATTCGGGAGGGGAATTTGCATCTGCATTTGCATACTCGTTTTTTTTTTTTTTTTT
>NYXK01000222.1 GCA_002685535.1 Deltaproteobacteria bacterium | reverse complement strand
TAAACTTATTAATTATTCAAAGTAGTGAGTTTTGATGATTTTTGGTGTAAACGGGTGGCCGGAATGGGGGGGTGGCCGGAATGGTGGGGTGGGACGTTAGATGCAGTAAATACGTTGTGTCTGCCTCCTAAGCCCTCAATCTGTGCGTGAAGTTTAAGATGTCTGATTAATAGAGAAATCTCTCGAACTTTTCCCTAGGTGTTCCTGCTTCTGTTTATACTTCCCTGATCATCATTGAGTACTGTCAAGGCTTGGTAGCTCTAGGTCCTTAGCACGCGAGGGTGCACCTGAGAGCGTTAATGATCGTATTGGAGGCCTGTAAGCGGGTTCAGCATACATTCGGAAGTACGTATGGGTGGCACGAGGACTATTTTGTATGATATGCCGATATCAACAATGCATATGATATAGATAAAGCATACAACGTAGATTAAAAGCGTATCTCAATGTCCGTTTCTCCTCCCACGCCGCCAATTCGAATTTCTCCCCCCTCCGGATCCCCTTCACTCAGCACTCCTTTTACCTTAAGGCTCTTCCTCCTCGCCCAAACTGCACTCGGCACCCTTACTACCCCCTTCAATCCACTGGGTGTCTTACACCACAACTTCCACCCGTCATCACACATCTCCCACCTCACCGTAATTGGTTCCCCAACTGGAGTCGGCACCCTCCCCTCCGCCCAACTCACACCATCCATATAAAATCTCGGCGCAATAAGAAACGTCTTATATCCAGGAGTGATAGGTTCCACACCTAGCACAAACCTAGACATGATAGCCGTCGGACCAACACTGAAGAGCTGTGCATACGAACAAAACTGGTCTTCAAAAGGCGTGCCATCGGGATTCATGAATTCCCAAGTTGTGCCCGTGAAGTGAGGTGAGGATTTGTCGCACATAGGAGCCCAGACTGAACGAAGGATGTGTTCGGCTGAGGCGACGTCGCCGGCTTGTAGGCAGGCCAGGATGTGGAAGGTGGAAGTGATTGGAGAGATGGTTCGCGGGACGTCTAGAGTTTCCGAGGAAAATTGCGTGGGAGAGTTGTTATGTGTTCCTGTGAAGAGGGCGTTGAGCTTTTGAAGTAGTGGTGCTTTTATTGGCTCTGGTGCAATACCGGTGTTGAGCAGCCAGGCGTGTGTTTCTTGTTGGAACCCAATCGAACGGACGGTTGTTATCATGTAGTGGCCAGTCTCGTGGTTGAAGAGATGCTTATTTATGGATTCTGCTGTTCGATTCGCTTGTGACAGGTAAGCCTGAGCTGCGTCCTCGTCGTCGATAGCTTCAGACTGAGCCATGGTTGCGCAGCTCCGGAGTGCTGCAACGTACAGTACATTCCGTTTCGTGGCGAGCCCAGATTGACGGCCATTGTAGTAATCATAATCCATAGCTACAAATTCAAGTCAAACTCACGCATCGCAAGATAGATACACTAACCAGTCATTCCTTCAGCAGCGATCAAGAAATTATCGTTGACCAATCCTTCCATGTACTTCAAACAGCCCCGGATTTGCTCCCAGTAGTTGTAAATCAAAGAGTCATCGCCCGTATAAAACCAGAAGTCGTAAATAGCCAGGATCAGATATAAAGAGTAATTTGCAGATAGAACTTTAAACATTGTGTCCTTGGGATTTCGTTCAAATTCTCTGCCAGGCGGGATTCCTCCGGGAAGGAGACCTGCTTCGCCATTCTTTGCGGTAGATCTCATCATAGATGCTTCAATATTCCCTCTGATATACTCCAAACCAGCTGTCGAGTAATAGAGCGATGGTCCTCCAGTTATGATATCGGCCGTCCATGCATACCGATCTCGCTTGGCGCCATCGAAGATGTACGGAAGCTGGTTCCAATTGACCCCGAAGTCACCAAGTACTGAAGGATTATTGAGACCGGATGTGTAGAGAATTTCATTAGAAGTTGCCGATATCACTGTTAAGTTTCGAAATCTACAGATCTGGTCTTCGCCAGCTCCAAATCCGACGGACCCTTGTGGAATTGTAGGAAGGCCTGCTGGTGCCTCAGAAGCACTCGTAATTTCTGTTTCTCTTGGTCAGTGGAATCCTATGTGTTGAAGTCCTTACTAACCTGGTGTATCGCAGCCTCTTCTTTCAAACGTTCCCACCAGCTGTCCATCCATGTAGACAGTATATTCTTCGGTTCCTACGCAGATGCATTTGAAAATGTACCACTTACTGGGGACAATATTGAGGCTTGTCAGATCCTTGGATTCTAGCAGGAGAGGAACCAAAGTTTTCTGTGGCTTGTTGTAAAGCCCAAACCACAATTCCAGTGTTGTTGATTTGTCCTTCGCATCCACGTTAAGCACGAAGAGGAGCCCACCAGTTGGCCGCATTCTGACACCCCAACATAAACCTCCCTCAACTACCATCCCTTCAAATTCGGCTTCATAATCTGTCCACTCGCCACCCCATCCGTATGCATTGCATCTCTGTGAATCGACCAGAGTGCCCATATCTTCTGATACTTGCCATGGAGGAGGAATTGTCTTGGCTGGAATACAATTGAGCTGTAAAGTGCGAGCTCCATAGCCCCAGAGTTCTGTAAGCTGAGTATCTGAGCAGACGAAATACCCAGGAAGCTGGTCCAAAGGTGTGCTCTCAGTGGTCGGCTTGAATGCAGCCAAGCTCAAAGATATCGAACATGGCTCTTCTGATACCAATGTAATTTTCATCCATCTCTGACTCCCTTGAACATGCTTCGCTTCGTAGAAACCAGGACCGCAGATCCTAAACCTGTTTCGACGTTGCGTGTCTGCCCCAGCTGAGAACGGGAAAGGTCCATCTCCACCATATCGCTCTATGCCAGGGAAACCCTCCGAATAAGTGATGTCCAAGAGAAGGGGCAAAGATGTGTGTCCAAGAGCAGCAACTCGGATTACAGGTATACCAGCGACGGCAAAATCAAAGTCCAAGATGACTGAGGAGGCTTCCGCTTGGCCTGTACTCTGCCTCAAAGTACATGATGATTGTGGTTCATAGTCGTTGCCTCGTGACAAAAGAACTTCCGGCGTTGAAACATTTCCAGCAGTTGACTGAACTCGAACGGGGAGAATATGCTGTGGAATTTCAAAACTCCTCCGATGCTTGTATTTCCTCTTGAGAAATGCTCCGGTGGAGGTGAAAGATGGTGACGACGACATATGGATGAATATTCAGAAATTTGAGAATCTGTGAACACTCTGATTGATTCCCATTCGGATGGAACCTACAGCACAGCTCTATCTGGCACGCTGTAGTTTCGAAATTGGCTTTCCTCTCGTGGTCGTTCCATTGGTGGGGTTGGGGTTCCCAGCTCTTTGCTTCCGAAAGAGTGCTTCCGAGCCCACTCTTTCTGGCGGGGGAGGGGCGGCTTGATGAGGAAGTTTGAAGCACAGCATTCCGAAGCTAAAATGAGACCCCGCAGTCTCCATCTTAAGGGACAGCGCTCCTGAGTCAGCTTGAAAAAGGACGCTACCGTGATTCTGCCACCCAAAATAAAGTCAGCAATAAAAGAGGGTTTCCCATGATTGTGGAGTACTGTAGGCAACCAGAGCGTATCGCGCAAGTGGATCGAGAGCGAGATAGAGCAAACGTATATCGCCATATCAGCCAGGTCAAAGAACGGAAGGGGTCTGTCTATCGTTTGTGCTGAGTGTCCTTGGATCGATAATGCTGCTCAATAATACATGGAACGATCGAGATGCTCAGTGAAAGCGTTGTACAAGTTCTGTTGACTTTTTAGCGAGCGACCCCTGAGGACTCAGGCGACATGCTTCAATACGCCATGATTTCTTAAGACCACGCTTCTCGGATCTAATCTCCAGGATGCAGCTTTCAGCGATGGCATCATTGTCAAGCAAAGTCATGTCCTGAACAACTTTTGCAATATTTAAAAAGCTCTGATGACGCCGTCTAATTTCACTATCATTTGACCCCGCAATCATCCTTGAATCCCAACAAGATCCGGAGATCATAGGACTGTCTGCATAAAGTTTCACCAAAGAGCTTACTGTACATTCTTCACTTCAATCTGCAATGTCCGGCTGGCTGTTTGGCTGAGCCTCTGAAAAAGCCTCACCACTCTAAAACTCAACCTTATTGTTGGTGCCGGAATGATCGCTGACTGGACACAAGCGAAGGTAGATACTTGCCTTGCTGCCAAAAATCATTACTGGACAAACTTTATTTCATCCGCTGATGTTATAAAACTCTCATATAACCTGGAGAAAGGTATGAGGCACCTTATGTTCTTCCTTGTCAAACAAATCTGACAGACAGATGCCACTTCATTTCTTGTCATCATATGCCTTTTCCACATGGCAGAATAGCCGATCTTCAACCCATTTGTGTCTCACCGGGTAAATTTAGACGAGATTTCAGGCTAAACACCCCCTAGCAGGCTAATAACCCTCCCATAGCTATTAGTCCGTGGGAAACGAGTCTCGAATTGGTGGACTTAGATGCTTAGATAGTGCTGGAACTTTGACCTACTTGGTCTATCTAAAATCCTCGACATGCATGACCTTACATAGCCACACTATTAGACTGGAGATTTATAGGTAGATAATGCCCAGGCTGAGTCTGAATAGTACTACTCTAGAGTATAGGAGATCTTGAATAGCCGTTGCTGAAGAAAGTGATGCAGCATCTTCTCTGATATATCAGCTGTTTTCCATTGCTCATATGGCTGTATGCAGAATGGTAGATACCTATGCAGACAACTCAAAAGGTCGACTCCCCACTTTGGTGTTGCTGCTCATCGAACCTTGCTTTGCGTACACTATTGGGCTTCAATTACCCCCCATAGATGGTACGACTATGGAAGGAAAGCTCTCCGGCTCCGAGGTATTGGATTGTGATGGTCACCTCAGCGCTCTGAAGGGATCTTGCTGTCACAAAAGGTCAATTTGCCGACTTTCTCTTCACTTTCTTTGATCGCTCGGTGAGCGAGTGATTAAAATTCTGACTTTTGACCTCTCGTGCCGTTTGACAGACGACCATTCACCGTTCTTCTGGTGGCAAGATGCCATCTGGGAATTTCCCCAGTAAAGCAGCATCAGATCCAAAGAAGAAACCCCCTTCCCCTACCCGTAACCATCCATATAATTTACCATCCTGCCATATGTCAAAAAGTCGATCGTAGCCGGTGCAGTTTTATATCCTCCACGGCGGAGCAACCATCCACTTTAATCGGCAGCCTTGAGGGTCCATCCCGGCTCGGCTAACGCAATCAAAAACTGGGCATTTAAATGTCACAAAAGTGACGGAGGACATTGAAATTCAACTTTGCATTCATATTAAATTCTCACGAGCCCGGCCAAGGTTTCATATCGGCAGTATGCTTTTGCAACTCTTCGGCCACCTCGTCAATTATGTCCGGACCCAGCATCGCAATACTAACTTATGGCCATTGGAGCAAGATTCTGTCTCCGCTGTGAAACGTACTTCTTCCTTGTTGGATTTTTCTGATAATGAAATCCGGACAGATTTTGAACTGGTATTTTCCTATCTCAATTTTAAGCGAGAAATGCGAGGCCACTGTCAACAATCCCTTACTGCCACTCCAGACTCACTGTCATCTCCACCTCATCAAGTAGCTTCGCACCATGCTAGGTCCTCTTTACACGGTTCTTCGTCTCATCAAATGCATTCCCAATCTTCATTCCAAGCTCAGTCAACACTGCTATCTGCGCTGTTACCTTAATCCCTGATGGGAATGGTGTCTCGCCGACTACTCTGTAATACTCTTTGTCGTAGCTTGCGGTGGTTGTCCTGCGAAAGCATAAAAAGACGAAGATGCTACACAATATGTATCCAGTATAAGAAGCAGAAGATGTCCCGACTCAAGACAAGGAGGACTTTGCCACTTCAGACTGGTAGCTTGGCGTGCAATTTGGAAGGAATAGTACAGTGAAGAGTTGGTCTTCGAAGATTCACGCCCTCAATCACCTGCACATGAGAATCTTCCATCTTTACTCCCTCGGATCATTTCTGCTCAGCCATCTCACATCCCGCTAACCTTCCTCGTGCCTACTTGTCATTCCCCTAACTATTTTCAAGGATATGAGAATACTCAACTTACTAAGTAAGAACACTAAGCAAACTAACGGGACTAGCAAGAGTGATGGCATTTGCGAAGTAATGTATTGATCTCCATTAGTGTTGATGAGGCTGTTTGCATTCGTCCGATAACAAGACTGGATCACTGACATAGACCGCCAGCCTCCTGAGTATGACAAGTTTCAAGTAAATAGTACGAGGTGGAGGATATCCGTGGCAGGAGAGCTGCTGTCAAATCCCCTGCACTGCCATTCCTCGTCTCACCGTCAAATTTCCTCCCCCCACCACCTAATCTTATCCCTCAGCATACTTCCGTCCCTCACAGTCCACATTCATGTAGACAGAGTGGACATTCAAGCCCGTCGCGTTTGCTCCACCAGAAATTCGAACCCCTAGATTCTCACACGAATTTCTCAAACCCCCAAGAACCCCAGAACCATATCCATTCTGGTGCCTTGAGTGCCTCCCATGCTTCGTGTACTTCATGTGATAAAGGCTGGTTATATACCAAACCCTCTAACCCTCTGCCTCCTGCCCGTCATGCTGCGGCTGTTGGCAATTCTAAAAAGACATTCACTTAGTACCATACTGGGATCATTTTCATTGTTTCATAAGGCAGTGCTCCGGAACTGAGACTCAATTTGAAGTGAAGTTCTTCATTGCCTGCAAGGGAATGAATCGCGGAATCGCTGTATCGCTGCTATACAGCACATCGGGAGTGCTTGATGATTCTTGAGCTGAGATTATGTCTAGTCTAGGTATCTATTTACTGACAAGATTGATACATGATACGAGAACCGCTTATTATACCTAGCGATAGATAACCAACTGCCCAGAATTATGCGCGTAGACTATGCAAATCGAACTAAGGTGTTTGTATATATACAAATCTGGAACAGAGATATTTCATTCACCCAGCCTCTGGTCCCAGTACGCAACCCCACAACTTCAACCTCATATCGGTATCCGTCCTAGCTCTCACCATTCTCTCGCACTCCAGAAACCTATGAGGGCCGCCCCAGGAAGTCTTTAACGACATCTGCGAAAGCCCGGCTCACTCACTCACTCGCATATTAGCCGTCTTCGCTATACCAGTTACCCATATCTAGCTTCGAGCGCCGGGGATCCGGAGATAGAAGACGAGCTTCTTGCCTATCCATTCCCAGAAGAGAGCATTTCAGTCTGAGCCGTGTCTTTCTTTCTTCCATCCCGCATAGCAACGGCGGGGCCTGTTTTGGAGAAGGTCATCAAACTTCCCCAACCGCTCATTCGTCAACAGCCAAACACACCGCGGTAGCAAAATCCCCATCATGGGATATACTAATCCTAACCTCCTTCCCCCCTTCCTCCCCTCCATTCTCAGACTCCGGCAAAACAATACCAACAGGCGCCAAACTCCCCGTCTCCCCCTTCTTCCTCTCCGGTCTAAGGATAAGTATAGAATGGTATGTCAACCGGCGGGAGAGGTGTGCTTTCATGGTTGCTTCTTTGGCTGCGAAACTGTGTTTTTGTCTCGTTAGTTCGACAATCTTTGACGCTATGTGATGGAGGAGGTGTTTGGGTTTAGATGCATTTTTGGGGATGAGAGGAGGTGGGAGGAAAGTTGGAATAGTCCAGAAGTTGAGGGAACAGGGGAGGATGGGTGTGTGTTAAAGATGTGAGGAGAGGGAGAACATACCGACCCGCCAGAAATCTCGCCGCCTTAAATATTTCTGCGTCTGCATCTCTCATTTCCTTTTCTAGATCATCGAGGCTCTTCTCCGACGATTCCGTCTCTACCTCAATCACCTGGTCCGTCGCCTTTCCCACCACAACCACGCTGGAACTATCTTTCCCTTGTCTCGGCGGTGTTTCCCTTGGTAGTGAAGACGACGATTCTTTCTCAACCTCCTTCTCGTCTCCCTTCTCCTTCTCCTCCCTAACCTCCCTCCCAACATCCTGCCTCCCACTAATCGGCACACTCCGCCACGACCAATACTTCGCCCTCTCCTCCCTCTCCTCCCTCTCTATCCTCTTCACCATCCTCGCGTCAGCCGCCAGAATAGCAACCTCCTCAGGGCTGACATCAATGCCCATCTCCTTCATCATGGCAATCAAATCCTCGCTTTTCTTCTTCAGCGCGAGGAGTCGATCTGTCTCAGATTTCGATCTAGTTTCTGATGCTACGTATTTGATGCGTGCTGCTGGTGGTGTTTCTTGTTTTTCTTTTTGTTTTGCAGCGGCGAGGGCAAGGTCATTGGGTTTGATACGGTTCTGCTTGATGAGTTCGGAGAGCATCTCACCTAGTCTGTCTAGGTCGGCTGAGTCTGGGGGAGAGATTGTCGGCGTCTTTGATGAAGTCTCTGTCGACCCGTATGTGTTTTCAGTCATTGGTGGAGTTGACGGCGTGATTGCCCCCTGTCTAGTAGCAATTCTATCGGATTCTATCTTCCCCGAGTCTGAATTGTCGTGTTCTACTCTCGACCTGGGGTGTGGCTCCGATGCTGGAGCAGCGAAGTCGTTAGATGGCGGCGAGTCTACACTACTATCCGATGGAAGTACTTCTGAGCTATCCTTTTCCTCTGCCGAAGGGTGTTGTGTCGCCGCATTCCTTATACCCTGATCAGCCATAGAACCAAGCTTCATACGCTCCAACAAAGCATCCACTGCGTCCTTGTCTTCCCACGGCGACAAATTAGGATGCTTCCTAGACCATTTCAACCATATGAGAATATGCTTCTGAATGTGCACCTTCTCACGCTGCTGGGTCTTTTTCTCAAGCAGCCATGCTTCCTTCTTCTCAGGAGAGATGGTCTTCTCCTCCTCTTCTCTTTGCTCTTCTTCCTGCCGAATCACTTCCCGCCTCCTAGCCATATGCCAATTGAGACGCTCCCAGTCTGAAGCATTTTCGTAATCGTAGTTATTCCTCACCATCCACAACCGTCCATTCTCTACCTCCTCTCGGATTAATCGATAGACCCTGGCAGCCTTTTCCTCTTGCATATGTCTCGTCGCATCCGACACATTGTGCAGTATGGGGTTCTTGGATGTAAGTCCTTCTAATTTTGGCTCAACTTCTGTCGATTTCCTTCCCTCCTCTGACTTCTTTCCAGCCTGCACACTTTCCCGCTCCGAACCATTGACCTCAGTACCCTCCACTTTCCGACTCATCTCTCTAATATTATCCTGAGATCCCCGCCCATTCTCAACCCTCGAGACACCCCCGTCCCCTCTCCCAACCAACCCCGCCCGCCCGGCAGCTCCCGCTTTCCAACCCCTCTCCTCCACCCCCCTCTCCCTCAACCCTATTCCCCCAACCCTCATCCCCAACCTCCACCTTGCCCCCTCCCACCTCCTCACCACCTCCCCAATTGTCCTAACCTTCCTTCCTCCTACAAGTATAACAGCATCAATCCTCTCCTCCGGGGTCAATATCCTCCTCACAAAGCCGTGTCCGTTGCCCCCTTTTAGGAGAGCGAGGATGCGAGGGATACTGCAGATGTCGGTGCCGATTCGGAGGGCGGAGGGGAAGGGTGTGAAGGATGGGAGGGGTGGCATGGTGCTCTTTCCCTAATTATTCTTTTCGAAAAGCTAGAGCTTGCGGGAGAAGTCGTCAACCGCAAACTTCGGCCTTCAAGCTTCGAATTGTTGGGTATAAACAGTATGCGTCTTCCTATTCGTATGCGCTATGTGGTACCTCACCAGGCTCACTACTCCGGTAAGCTGGATAAGGTGATAATTTCGAGGTTCGCATGTAGTTACCGCGGAGAAATCCCCAACTTCGAATTCGAGCGTAGACCTTTTCTCCGGGTGCGCAGTGTATGTATGTCCCTCGCTTTCTCCCTGTTCTTGCAGAGATCAGAGAACAGAGGGCAGATTCCGACACAATTCAAGCCCAACTCAAACAAATCGAAAGCAAATCAAATCAGCTCTGCCGCGAGCTTTCAGCGTGTTGATTCCTAGCCATCTCGTTCTCTCATTCCAACATGCCGATCCCCGATCCCTAATCCTAGATCCAAAACAAGCCTCTGCAATGCAAGCGCCGCTGCCTCCTCCTCCACTACTCCAGGTATACGTATGACGATTCGGTTCGAGGCAGCTGGCGCGGAGTTTACACAAGCACGGTGCGAGGTGGTGGCTCGTTGGTCGAGTGTTGGTTATCTCTATAGGTTGAGTGATGATCTAAAAGTTTTGGCCGGGCGGGAGCTTGGGCCACGTAGTTACAGGGGGTGCGGGAGCGCTACAGAAACTATGGGGTCTAGCGGACCTGAGCCTGAGCTTCCGCCCTGTTACCAATCGTCATTCTGAACTCAAAGTTCTTGATTTCGCACGATGAAGCAAGCATCCTGAGACGGTTATATGAGGAGACGAGGAGTTGTGAGAATTTGGTCAATTCCATTTAGCTACAATGCAACGCCACGTCGAAGTACAAAGCTTGAAAAGTATCATTTTTCGCTCAGTCGAAACCATCAGCATCTCGCATGAAGTTTTCCATCAATAAAGCAAACCCAATGCGGCCTAGTCACGCTGCAAACAAAGAAAGGTATCACTATTTCCCACGACCGAAACGGCCAAATTTCGCGTTCGACATATCATCCTGCATCCTCTCACAAGTCCCTCCCGCATATCTTGTATGTATGTGTTGACGACCTAATTATCGTCCAACAGAGGAGCTCTCTCTTGATCCGCCGAAACAACAGCTTGATCTCTGCGAAGACTAATTTCCTTGCCAAAGATACCAGGGATGGCAATGACGAGAGTGGCAAGGAAGAGCGTAGCCATGATCGTGAATGCAAAGATCCATTGGAAAGCAATGGTCTTCGTGAAGAATTGACCGACGCCAAGAGCGGCAGTGAGGTAGCTGAGCGCAAAGCCCATGGTGTAGTCCTATTTGTGTCAGAATTCGTCTACACGATTGGAAAAGCCGTCTACACGATTGGATAAGCAGCATACCTTAAAGATAATCAAGAAGAACAATCCATAGACCAGAATACCCCAAATGGCAATATTCGCCAAGATACGAGCAGGCAATGTGTGGGCGTTGACAGCAATAGCTCCATTCCAGTACAACGCAACAAAGTTCCAAGCCAACGGTCCCGAAACAGCTGGGATATGGATTGCTCGAGCGTAAGTGTTGTGGCGGAAGTAGAGGGAGGAAAGGTTGAAGAAGTTGACGACTAGGATCACCTCAGACCAGAAGAAGTGGCCGCGAACGAAGAGCATGGTCCAGGCGAATTGAAGGAGATTGTTGAAGATGAAATGGCTTCCTACGCCGGCGGCAGCTTGGACCTGATCACCGTTCTTGGAGAAGAGATGCCACATGTAACCGATTTGGGAGAGGAAGAGAGCGAGCCTGGGAAGTTAGCCTACGACTCTGATAAGGGTATCATGAGGGTCTCTAGATTGAAGATTGGAAAGGTGGCATACCAGTACAATGATCCCATCAAAGCATTTAAAGCGAACGGGGTTGGGTAAGCCTTGTTCTGACCCCAGATAGTATTTCTCCAATGCTTCTTGTCATCGTGTGGGTGGGCAAAGGTATAATTGACGGTGGTGATGACGACCAGGAGCCAAGTCAGGACTGTCAAGACCCTGTATGTCCAGAGTGCCTGAACATTGTGGGATTCGCGTCTGGCGAAGGGGTTTGCTGGGGTAGGTTAGCAGTTGAAGGTGGAGAGAAAGATGAGTGGTGCCAAAGAGATTGAATATACTGATGGGAAGCTTGTAGATCGAAGGGACGTACCTTGAGAGAAGCCAGCCATGTTGTTGATGGTTGATGGTGAAGAAGCTGAGATTTTTGGAATTGTAGAGACGAGGCTGTGATGCGGGACCTTGTGAGGTACTTCAAGAATCAAAGTGAGGAAAGTCAGTACATGTCTCCTCGGGATTCATAGTTTAAAGCGAGATCAAATTTTACTCACGACGTCACGGATCACTTCACCCAGGAACGCGAATTTGTTCAAGTCAGGAAAGAGAAAGTGAAGAAAGGAAAGGAAGAAAGAAAAGAATCTCGAGCTCACGGGGAACTTTTAACGATTTTCCAATTTCGATTCCGATCCGATCAGGCAATACAGACAAGGCAAGGCAAGGCAAGGTCAACCCACTTGCCTCTGTGACGTACCTACCCAGCTTGCGCACTCCCTGTTTTCATTGGCCACAGACCTTAAACCCAGCCTCGACCCTGCCAGGAAATGCGTCCAACTTGCTTCATCGTCCTATCATTTACCCACTTTCTCACCCACCTGAATCAGCTTAAGGGTCAGGTTACACGGCTCTCTACTTTGTGAGAATGGAACAGGCAAGTGAGAGACGCGTCAAGGGGACTGTGGCGTTGTGAGGGGAGGGGTGCAGATGCAGATTGTGGCCTGGATGGGATAAGTGCGGGGAAGGAACAGGGTCAGCTGGGCTGCGGATCATTGGGGTTGTTGAAGAATGCTCCGGCGAGGTGTTAACGTTAGTACTCGGAATTGAAATCTCCTGCTCTTGGACTCTCTGCGGGCTTTCGGATTTTTATCCAGGCTCTAATGACTAGGAGATAGTCATATTCAGAGGTTCGATTTCTTGGTGAGATGTAATCTTGGCGTTGTATTCCCCCCTGAGCTACTGGAGACGGTCACACGGCACCAGATTGAAGTTACACGAAGGCCGTGGGACGGGAGTTGTCAGGTTTGCAGCTGGGAAGACGGCGTGCTGTCAAATGAAGGGATGTTGCTATAGATCAGTCCAAACCGCTGGATCTCCAAAACTTTGACCAGTCAAAGAGAGGGGCGTGGGATTAGTCTGGGTTCATGCTGCTGCTGCTGAATTCCTAAGCTCAGACCATCGAATATTGGCCATAATCATCTTTGCCATGCCATCTCCAGCTCCATAGACGAATACAGCTTCGACTCGTTTATTTTTTTGGGCGTTCATGCAGAGGACGAAAATACATAGGTTCACAGAAAGGAGTTCAAGCGACGTCATGTTTCAAGTTTCAGCTTGAGCCACAATCCACTTCTCACCCGCCACAGTTCTGCAGTGATACAAGTACAACTGAGCTGTCGGATCATCCCGAGGTCCGATCAACGCGGACTGGTTGCCTGCGCCAATGTTCTCTGGTTGCTCTAGAGCTTGATCATTGAACGACATCAACACAGCTTCCTCAACGTCTCATCAACAACATCATGAAGCTCACCAACGTATCCCTACTTGTTCTCTCAGCTGCAGCTGTCAATGCAAGATTCGTAGAAAAGCACGAGACTGATCAGGTCGTTATCAACGCCGTAGAAGATGAGCGCTTCTTGATTGAGCTCTCCCCTGGCAAGACATCATGGGTGACTGAAGAAGAGAAATGGGAATTGCGCAGAGTACGCCCCCTATTCTATCCTATCTACAACCTACTAAAGTAACTCAGAATGGCCAAAACTTCATGGACATAACCACAACCCAAGATCTCGGATCAAACCTCAAATCCACCACCAAGAAAACACCTACCTTCCCCTCCAAGCCCACCCTCCAAAAGTCCCTCTCCCCCCTTCTCAAAACCCTCTCCAAGAAGAACATGCAAGCCAACCTCGAAACCTTCTCCGGCTTCCACACCCGCTACTACAAATCCGACTACGGCCGCCAATCCTCCGAGTGGTTGTTGCAGAAAGTACAAAAGACAATCTCATACTCCGGCGCAGATAAGCACGGAGCTTTTGCAGAACACTTCAAGCATCCCTGGGGACAAAATAGTATCATCGCCACTATCCCCGGAAAGAGCAACTCCACAGTCGTGGTTGGCGCACACCAAGATAGCATCAACCTCTTCCTCCCCTCCATCTTCTCCGCGCCGGGCGCAGACGACGATGGATCTGGAACCGTCACTATCCTTGAAGCCCTTCGCGTACTCCTCACTTCCGACGATATCATCAAGGGTAAGGGAGAGAATACCGTGGAGTTCCACTGGTACTCTGCGGAAGAGGGTGGTTTGCTAGGGAGCCAAGCTATCTTCACCGAGTATGAGAAGACGGGACGGGATATCAAGGCCATGCTGCAGCAGGATATGACTGGTTTCGTGCAGGGAACTTTGGATTCGGGGAAGAAGGAGTCGGTGGGAGTCATTACTGACTTTGTGGATCCTGCTTTGACGGAATTTATTAAGAAGATTGTTACTGAGGTATGCTTTCCTACACCAATCCCTTACCATGCGGGTCCTATTGGATGCAGCTGTTGCTAACGATCACAGTATTGCGAGATCCCATACGTTGAGACGAAATGCGGATATGCTTGCTCAGACCACGCATCTGCTTCTAAAGCTGGATACCCCTCGGCTTTCGTCATTGAATCCGCTTTTGATGACTCTGATAAGCATATTCATACCAGTGATGATACCATCAAGTATTTGAGTTTCGATCATATGCTTCAGCATGCTAGATTGACTCTTGGATTGGTATATGAGTTGGCGTTTGCGAAGTTGTAGGAACTGGATTGGGAAGCAACATTGGTTGTTGGAAAGAAATGACGATCGCTCTATGATTGGCCTCAAGATAAGGATAAATGAATGATATACTTGTTATATGAGCTTTCTTCTTGCTTGGAAATGTGTTCATCATTTAATGTACAAAAACTTCTGGATGAGTCAAACTTTCAACAAGTAATTACTAAACTGGAATCCAACAATAGCTTGCTCTATTACAGTCCGGTAAGCTACCTCTGGCCCATCACTCCCGATCTCAAACCTCCCCTTTGTTCCAAGAGAAAGCCTCCAAATACCAAAGATTCTCTCCTTCCTTCCACTCATGTCATCCTCCAACCTTCGACTCATCAATCCGATCCTTTAACTCCCCACCAAAATCAAAGAGTCACCACGCCCTGCTCCCCTCACTCTCATTGGCCACATGCCCCATCTCTAAATCCCGCACTGATGCACCTCATTCCAGTTCTGCCCCACTTCTTCTTATCGTATCGCATGCATCGCATTGAGCTGACCCGCCCATGAACCTCTCCTAGCTCCCGAGCTCTCCATCTCTCGGGCCAGGCCAGTTCAACTTGCTTTCCCCCTTTGTCTTGACAACTCCAGCATTCATCCATCTGCAGTCTATTCTCTACTCTATCCATCGATATTTGCATTAATTCTTGATTCTTTATTGAGAGGATAGAAAGAGCAATCGGAGCATAAGCGATAACAGGGAGATAAGAAGGACGATAAGAAGCACTTCAGACACGTCTCTCTCAACGCGTCATTCATCCAACCGTTCATCAACCCAAATACATTTAAACCTACAACACTCGATTCAACTCACCGCAGCGCACTTCAATCCACCTGCAAACCGCAATCATGGCAATCTACTCCTCCGTCCCACCACCCTCTCAAGCGCAAGCCGCTCCTCCCCCTCCTCCAGCCACCAACACCACTGTTCTTCCAGCTAGCAATACAATTGCCCCCGTTGCAGCAGCACCACTCCAACCCATCGACGTCGCAACATGGGCATCCACCTCGCTCCAAAGCCTATCCATCTCCCCTTCCGCTCGCGGAACAGGCGTGACACTATCCATCCCCTTGGACGAAGATGTCGAAGTCAAACCCAAGAAGACTGCAAAGACAGAAGGAGGCGCAAAGATGCGCAGAGATAGCATGAAGAGACGGGAAGCGCTGCTCAAGGGAAAGGAGGGAAGTAGAAGGAGACAGAGGTGGGAGAACGGTATGTCCTACTTACTCTTCACATTCGATCCCTCCGCTTGCAGCCTTTGGGACGGGAGCATCCAATCCATCTCAACTCGCAGCACAACCTCGATCAAAAATGAGATCAGAACAGAGCTGACATCTCCCCCAAGACAACCTCCTCAACAACCCCCACATAACCCCCCCTCTCCCCTCCGACTGGGCCCCGTCAGCAACCCACCGCGTCCGCCACATCCCCTACTACCTCGCCCCTCTCTGGGACGCCGGCATCGCTCACCGCGCCTCTGAGCGCGCATCCCTCTCCTCCCCATCCTCCATCCACGCCAAACGCACCGGAATCGTCGAGGAGAAAGGTCGTGTCCCCGCTGATCTGAAAAACAAACTTAAGAAAGCGAAAGGTGCGAAGACTTTGTTGCAGGAACTGGAGGGCGAGGTGAGGGCTTTTGTGAGGGATTTTGAACGTGCTGAGCGCGTACGGGAGGCAAAGCTTTCCGGCAAAGCTACTCATCAAGATAGGGATGAGGAAGTGGTAGAAGGTGACTCCGAAGACGAAGAAATCGTCTTCATCGGCCGCGATAAAGACGGGAAGGGCATCACCATGAGCGATGAAGTCAAAGACGTCGTGGAAGAGGAGTTGCAGCGCGAGAAGATCGTTTATGAGGGATTGGAGGGGAGTCCGGGGGGTGGGTTTGCGAGGTGGCTCGTTCATAGCTTGGCGGGGTATTATGGGCTGCAGAGTTGGAGTGAGACGAGGGAAGGGGAGAGGGCTGGGGTCGGGAGGAGGAGGGTTGCGTTTGTGGGTGTGAAGGGGAAAGGTGCATTGGGCGGATCGGGTGGTGAGGATGGATTGCCCAGACCGCTTTGGGGGATGGTTTGAGGCATGAGTGACTGTATGTCCGGACTGTCCTCCAGCAGTCCCGTAAGACCAGGCTCTCAATCCTGACGATCCTGCGGGCGCTTGATCTACTGCTTGTGTTGTGCTATACTTCCTGTCCTTCTGTTTGCTTGTCTGATTAATACTCTTTCCTTCGTTCTCCTGTATTCTGTCCTTTCCTTTGCTATATACTGCTTTTCTCTTGTAGTAGATACACACACACTTCTCTTGTTATATCGCTGTGCTATGTTCATCATAGATATGCGCCATTGAGGAGTAAGATAGAAAGCTAGATACACGTAGAGCTAGATCTCCCAACCCTCTTTCCTCTCAATACCTTCTCTGAACATAGAACCAGATTATGATGCCTATGCTACTCATTCAAAGTAGCCCAGATCCATTCACCTCGTATGGTAGGCCTTCAATTCCGCTTCTCGATCGAGCCTTTGTTTATTTCCCCCTGAAGGAGCTCGTCTCCCGATTGACTATATAAGCACCACCTCAAGCGAATCCGTCTCTCCTCACAACAGCATCAAGTGTTAAATTCCATCATTGTACGTGGCTCTTCATCTGTACGCTGTATTATTGTATGGTTCTGCATGAAAGCTCTATTTGAGACAAAGCGGCGCTTAGAATGGAAAGATCAAATGTGCTTAGAGAAAGGGGGTACAAGAGGAGGGATGAAATGGAGTGATGCATGTGCTGAGCTGATCTGGTGTGTTGATAAACGATCAGTTGGAATTGGTAGCGTTAAGGGAATCATGGCAGTGAGATGGAAGTTGACGATAGTGCTATGATGCTGTGGGTGGTGGAGGGTTGGGAAAGTGGTTGTGTGGAGGAGGGGAGTACAGTTTTTTTTCATTTGACTTGACTCTTTGAAGAATAGCAGCAAAGGATCTGGTCGAGATGGGAATGCTTGGACTTCTTGTAATACGAGGTTGACGTGCCATCGAGTGAGTGTTTTTTTCCATTGAGTGAAGGTTGGCTTGTTTGGAGATGTCGAAAGGTGATTATATACACCCTCCTCCCTCCTCCACCTCATTCCCCCCCTTTTGAACAATTTTTGAGCTCAAGGAATATGCAACTCCACAACCAGCGAAGATCGGTTAGGGAAACGAATTCCCCAACCAACAACCAAATGCCTCTTTTGATACGATCCTCGGTCTTTTATTCGTTATACAGGGTTTCTCTGCGCTTTATTCAGTTAGCAGGAGCTTGACCACGTTTATTTATGGATATATTCCTAGTCAACGAAGACTCGTCGGCGTGTGAAAAGTCTGGGTACTTAAAGCTATAAATCCGGACAGCACAGTCATTTGCTTCCGGCAACAACAAATGGACACGTGGCTGGAGATAAAGAAGAGGTCTTTGATCGCAATGTGGATTATGGATCTTCAATGCGGATAGTTGGAGATGAGTTTCGTGGGAAGGGGAGAATTACGGGTCATGAAGAGGTGGTGAAATGTGAGAGGACGAGAGGGAATAGGCTATTCTCGGATTGGGAAGAGCAGAAAAGGAAAACGAATGACGGAGAGTGGCGTGATGAAAACAACGGTATGTTTAACAACAATGCTCTTCTTTTCTAAGCGACATGTTCCTGACTTCACAGCACCGAACCATGCAGCTACTCGACAACGGGTTTTCCACTCCCACAACTTGAAACTACCTCATATCCATCTCGATCCTCGCTCTCACAGATCTGAGATGTCTCTCTCATCGCTACTCACACCATGTTTCATGGAATCGATCTGTGAGATCGGTTGAGGTTAGAAAGTGGAGTGGAATACAAGATATTACATATCTCCCCTGCTTTCATTGCAATGTGCTGGACTCTTCTTGTTGGAATTGGATATACGGAAGCTGATCGGTTATTTTTGGCATTTTGCTTCCTAGTCCATGGAAACCAGACTGACATTGATTCCTACTCACTCTCTACGCCGGTTGTCTGCTATTGGGGTTCAGACTCGGCAACCCATTTCTTATCATTTCGGCCATAACACCATCCACTTTGCTTCTCTTCTTATCCTCTTTCTGTTAGTTAACGTGAAACTCAATGATCTTGTAGAGTGGTATATAAAACAATGAAGACTTGTATTTTGAATCAGTAAGACTTAGAACTTGGAATACGTTGGAGGAACAGAGCAAAACAGAGATGTTTTGAGAACAGCCTGCTTGAATAAATGATTTGAATTTGGGCCAATTGTATTGTTTCGATCAGTTGTACGTAAGTGGTCATATTAAGCTAGAATCTACTTTGTAGGCAGAACGTAGAGCCGCGGAAGTGAAGAGGGATGGACGACGAAACAGGGCTATCAGGAATGACAAGGAGAAAGTATTTGACAGTGACTTGTACCTTAACAATTCAATACTTGAAAGGACATCTCTGATTACGTTTCTGTTTGGTTACACAGTCAAAAGGAATAATGCAATTACATGTCAATTGGAGTCGCGAACGGTTCGCCACACAAATATACCGCGTTGCATTACGGCCACTTCTCACGATTTGAGTCCGCTAGCTTCTCGTCTGAAAATGACGAAGATCACACAATACATTCAATGATATATGATCAAGCCACCCTCATCTAGCAATAGAAACCACCTTAACCCTCAGCCCAGCAGAATCCAGCTTCGGCGACGGCAGGAAGAAATCATGCTTAAGTTCGATATCCGAGAGATCAGTATCATAAAGCTCGAAGTTGAATCGGCGAAAGATACTAGCGATAGCCAAGTACAATTCCGTATGAGCCAAGCTGAACAGAGTCCACAGAATCAGCACTATGTACCTCGCATCCATACTGTTTCTGTCATTGCGCAGTAATGGAGATATACGTACTTCACTCCCAGACAAGACCTAGCACCTTTACCGAACGCAACAAAGTATCGATTAAGGCTCGCGCCGTTCCCAGTCTCTGGATTCCCCAGCCAGCGTTCCGGAATAAACGCGCGCGAATTCGGGTAGATGTTCTCGTCATGATGAACATCAACAATCGTCATGGAGACTGGCGTGCCAGCCGGAATCTCAAAGTCCTTATACCTCGTTGTCTTATCAGGAGAAATGCGAGGGTTTCTCGACGACACACCGTAGGAAAGTCGGATACCTTCCTGAATGCAGGCGCTTAGGTAGGGCAGCTTCTCCAGAAAGCGGGAGTCCGGTCGCGCTGTGAGATCGGGTATGGCAGCTTCGAGCTCGGAGCGCAGTTTGTGCAGGATGGAAGGATTGTTGATCAAATGGAACGAGATGGTTGTTAGGGTCCACGCCGTGGTCTCTAGTCCAGCTCCGATCATCAGTTGAGCTTCGTCGCCGAGACGGTCAATGGATTTCTCGTGCGGTGGAAGATTTGATTCGAGAAGTTCATGGAAGATCGTTGGATGCTGGGTTTCGGTGTGCGATTGGTCTTTACCGCTGATGATATTTGCAATCTTGATCCGCAAGTCCTTGTGATCTGGTTAGCCGTGAGGGAAATGATATTGGCTTGACTTCATGGTTGGTGAAGCACCTTTTGTAGTAACAATAGCATGCGCAAGTCAGGCGCTATTTTCTCGGTTATCCAATCGGGTAATGCGTTCATGATCTAGATAGAGGTCAGACCCCAAGGGCTTTTGATTTGTTTGTGCAGAAGGGTTGGTGCCGAATTCTTTGCACAGCTCACCGGATGCATCAACGGAAACTGGAGCGCCAAATGTCCAGCAGCACCCACAGCCATAAAAGCACGGTGGAAGTTCTCCTTAAATCCAGCTGACTCTAAATGATTATAACAGAACCCAAAGCAGTATTCATTGATCACATCCCCAGCATAAGCGTTGAAAGCATTGCTGAGAACGAGTACCTCGCCAGTCTCTTTGAAGTCTGAGATACACTTGCACATATGTTCAACTTTCTCTCGAATTACAGGTTCGAACTTGGCAATGCTTCGCTTCGAGAACATCGGATTGAGTGGCGCTCGTCGGATGGCATG
This sequence comes from Deltaproteobacteria bacterium, assembly GCA_002685535.1. Classification (GTDB taxonomy): domain Bacteria; phylum SAR324; class SAR324; order SAR324; family NAC60-12; genus Arctic96AD-7. The sequence goes on along the minus strand of NYXK01000222.1, from coordinate 2,045 downwards.
AAGATCACTTTTTGCTGTTGTGAACGTCATCGTATCAGCACCAAACCTCCCTGACATCCACTCATATTTATCATATCGAGTACTGCGAGAGTAGAGCGTGTCCCAGTAGTCACTATCTTCGATGTGGAGTTCGAAAGGAGTTATCCGAACAATTGGACCTAGTCGGAATTGTTAGTCAGATATCGGAGCTGGACAGGATTGCTGGCCAGACCGTAAATCTTATGCAGAGCCTGGATCTGAAAGGTGAACTGTCCTTGCAACATGACGTCGTAGTAGAATTCGTACCATTTTGTGAGGGCTGCAAGCTTTGGACCCGGAAATTTGGCGATCGGGCTGAAGTACAGGCGATGAATTGCGATGCCAACGAGATATGCAATTAAGACCGAGAACAAACCGACCGTAACTCCAGCGATTGACTTTTCGGGATAGAGATAGTCCATAATGAATGGTGGTATCTGTTGGGAATTGATCGAGAAGAGATCAAGACTTAGCCTGGCTATCAAAAGAGGACATGAACAGCGACGGAGGGAGGAGAATACGCGAGACCTCAGCTTCTGGGATCAGATCCAGTCAGCCCCACCTTCTTCGCGCACGGCGGTGCCGAAGATGCTCGAGTAACATAACATCTGTAAGCTTGTGCGACTCAGCTATTGGACCTGCATCCTCGAAATAACGGCCATTAACTCGTCAATCATACATCACGATATCCTGAGTCGTTCAATTAAGCTTATTAGATAAGCGATGGTATCAATTTCCTACGTGAAGTGGATCTCGTCTTTCTGTGTATGTTTGACAAGCCTTGAAAAGAACCAAAGAATGTCTGACAAGAAGTCGCTAGATTTGCTGTTGGTAGTTACCGCAGCGAATCTTTTGGCTTCCATGGAACGCGCTGCATAGCTCCCGAAGCGAAATAGACTAAGATTCCACAGTCCCACGTGGATCAATTAATTCATACACTCATTTGACACACAGCGAGCCAAGTACAGCTGAGCCACGCAGAGAAAGAGCTGAGTGGCTTAAAAGCACCAGTACATCCGTCCAATCGAAAGCAAGTAGATGAATAGGTCGTGGAAACGTTTTGATTGAATTTATGGCAGAGACCTCCGCGGAGGGAGTAGCGGTTGGGACACTTATATCGCCAGACTCATCAGCAGAAGAGAACGACACCTTGCATATAGATGGAGAAGTATGCGGCGATGACTCAGCTGACGAGTCAGAGTTGCTAAATGCGCCTATAGTGCTCAGGTGGCAGCAGCTTGTACAGCAAGCCACGGAGATATTAGTCAAGGGAATCTTATACGCAATACTTCATCGACGTTGATCCTGAGGACATGTGAAAGGGCATCTAAAAACGTCCGTTTTTCTAGTCGTTGATAAATGCGTTCTGGTTGAAAGGCTCAGGAACCGTTCCGGATTGTATTGGCCTGGGAACGATGACTGAAGATTACACAATCTACCATCTATCCAATAACACCTGCCCTTTCATGCTTTCCGCCAATTGCCGAAGTTTAATTTTGATAGTAGTTACTGCACACGTCGCACGAGCATCAAAATTCCCACTACCGTATTATTTAAAAGCATTTTTTCGTCTACGCCACTGATGCGAAGATTTCAAAGAATACTAGTACTCCTCAACATGGTCTCAACAAGAGAGCTTCCAGAAGATATTGAAGCCAGATGCGAGTGCAGCGACAGCAATCTGAAAGGGCGACAGGAAAAAGTCGTTGACAACAACAATTCTGGATATGGATCGAGACGGAACGAACTCAGTCTTGAGTCCTACTTCGACAGCAGGTGTCCGATTGCTTATTGATCCTCCACTGTCATCCCGTACCGAGGTGTTCTGCGTCTAATCGCTGCCGTGGCATCTTCTTTCTAATTAAGCTTGTGTATTAGATCTTCAATCTTCTTCAAAGTCTTGAGAGTCTTAAGAGCAACTATTTTCACCTGCACCTCAGTCATTGTGTTGTAGGCCCCCCCCCCCCCCCCCCCCCCCCCCCTAACCCTCTTCAACACACCCCCCCCCCCCCCCCCCCCCCGCGCCC
>NYXK01000221.1 GCA_002685535.1 Deltaproteobacteria bacterium | reverse complement strand
GTCTGGTCCGCCCTTGTAAATTATCTCGATGTTTACGGTTATAACGTCCACCCCTGCGTTGCGGAAAAACCTCCGTGCAGGAAAATTTAACCGGTACATCGACTTCAATCATCATAGAATTATGAGCACACCGCAAAATCTCCTATTACGTTTTTGAAAATCTATACCCTAGCCACTCCCGCACACCTTGAATGTGTTCAATTGAGAAGATCAGGCCATGTGAATAGGTGATCCAAGCAAAGTTCAACCTTGCGATCATATCCAACCGAAAGGATAGCGGCGGGCCGAGCCCAGCCAGGCCCACCAGCGCTTACACTGTTGGCCATAGCAGGACTCAAAATCTGCTCCAACCTGTCCCGCTCTCCGAATTCATACCCCCTCTCCCATCAACGACCTCATCCCTCATCAACAACCCTTTTCCTATCGACGACCCCCTCTCCCATCAACAACCTCATCCGTCATTAACGACCCCCCTCCTATCGATGACTCCCATCAACGACCTTATCCCTCATCAACTGCCCCTCTCCTATCGACGACCCTCTCTCCCTTCAACGACCCTCATCCCTCATCAATAACCCCTCTCCTATCAACGACCCCCTCTCCCATTAACAACCTCATCCCTCATCAACAACCCCTCTCCTATCAACGACCCCCTCTCCCTTCAACGACCTCATCCATCATCAACAACCCCTCTTTTATCGACAAACCCCTCTCCCATCAACGATCTCATCCTTTATCAACCACCCCCTCTGCTATCGACGACCTCGTCTCTTATCAACAACCCCTTCTCCCATCAACCTCTTCTGGCATCAACAACCTCTTCTATTTATCAATCACTTCCTCACCAACATGACAACCCATACGAAGAACACACACCACCTGGCTTCAGTCACAGTACAAGTTGCGGAAAATCTTACATCCGCTTCAGCTTTTGAGATGCCGGATATAGTTGCAGAGAGACTAAAAGCCCTACCTACAAGTTGCGAATACTCAGGGCTTGCTTACTTCCCTCCGAGTTCTTTTGGAGAAGTCTTAGACTGCATATTATTGCTTGGTTTTTCTTCCGACAAGGCATTGGAGAACTGGGTATCCCAACTGTTCGGCAGACATATCGACAAGCCTGTGGATAAGCTGCCAGGTATTGTTGAAGCTATTTGCAGAGGCAAGGTAGGGGAAGGCGACGACTGGGCATCAAAACTTGGTGAACCAAACAAGGCACAACTAAATGCTATTCAAACACCAACAAAGTTCTTTGATCCCATCATCAATGACTGGTATGAGGGTGTGCCTCAAGTTCAGCAGTTTGTTCTATTGTGTAATCAGAGCTTTGATAAAGGTTGTGGAAGAGGGTCGAAGAGGCTTTGCGGCAATGGATTAGGTACAAAATGATGTTTCTCTTGTGTATTATAGTATGTTTTCGACTGGGAAATTTTAATTGTATTCTTGATTTTACTCTGGTGCTGAGTCATATCCACCTGGCAGCAGTTGAATAGATAGTTTCGTAAAAGATACTGTGCATAGTTGTCGAGTCTTTCGTCCTCCTATGAGCCCTGAGATATTCTCTTGCTTCAAGACTTCTTCACTTTCGCCTAGATCAATGATCCCCACGTTGCCTACTTCGACAACGTGACCGTCACCGCAGTTCAGTTTGAATGGCATGTCCGGCTCGAGTGCAAAGACATCCAAAGTCGAAGCAGTACGATGAGACTACGATGGCACTCCGAAGATGTCAATACAATAGCAGCTTAGAGGATGATAGCGCGGTAATGACTTCAAGCACGGGGGATGACACAATATGATTTACGGCCAGGGAACAAATCAAACAGACACGACAAGCAAGGCTGAGGGAAAGCAAGGCCAAGGCCAACCTCTATTTCTATTTGCCTAATTGTAACATCCATCCGACCATTATTATCACTGCGCCAGAAGATCAACGAAGAACGACAATTCCCCATACCATGAAGCAGTCGCGAAGCCAGCGCCGGCTACCTCCATCCACATTCAACAGAAGGCCAATCCATTAGCTTTCTGTCTATTGTGCAGACAGCAGTCTTATTGTCCACATCCTCCGCTTGTACATATACGCCACTGGGGCTCTCGATGGTTTTGGCACAATGTCATCTTCTGCAGCGGGCGTTCTAGCAGTCAGCACCACTGAGGCTCTCGCTGTCTCCGGCAAGAGCGCATCGCTCATCCGCGACACCTTGGCTGGAGGTTTTAATATCGAGGGCGGTGATATAGACTTGTTTTTCGAGTTCTGTATCTGTTGATTATAATTATATTTTAGAATTATACGGACTGTTCGCACGTCTACAGGCGCTTTGGGTGCCCAGTTATCGTGCTTGACTCGATACAATGCTCATCGTTGTCCACTACCAAAAATTCCGCACCTCACAAGTCTCCTAGTAAGCTGTGAGGACCTTCTGTTTCTTAGACCAACTGTTCTGTCCTCGTTGGCCTGCCACTATCTATTATGACCAGCTTTCGGTAGCTCGGAGGGGTGACAAAATAAACAGCGAACGGTACCTCGGGGTACAAGCAGGTAAGGGGACAGCCACAAGTGTCAGATTTCGACGCGACAGTGCATTTCACGTCTTCAACTTATATAACGGCCAAAAGCACCAGAGTTATTAAAGAGTTCATTTTAAAACTTGTTGGCTTCGACGAAATCGTTATCTCCCTCGTCAAACTGGTGTGCCATCCTTTCCTTTTGAACTGCTCTCTCGGTTCTCTTCATTACAAAGATTGCATCCTGGATATGCTTTATCCCAACTAGAGCTTCTTTACTGAAGGACTTTGTCGCAGCGGTAATCTGTCGGTATTGCCGAACTTGGTGAGCCCAGACGTTGATTTGTCTCCGAAGAATGGCATTCTCGCGACGAAGATCTTCAATTTCCTTCTGTAGATATCTTTCTTCTTCGGTCGGGGGAGTTGGAGGCAAATTTTTCTCGCGGTACGCTAGTTTTTGCGGTTTAAGTGCAAGTGGTTTAACATCCAGGAGAAAGGGTAGATCTACGCCGTCAGGACTATGAGGTGATTGGAAAGTCATGAGACTAGGATTTTAAGATATGTTTACGTTTTCGTGTGCAATAGAATTTCCTTGGGGAATTATTTTAAGCCAGGAGAGTCTCATAACAAATGTTTCTTGTTACTTGATGAGTTTCAAGTATCAAAAAATTCGTTTTTGTTGGAGGAAAAGGGGGGAACCGAATCTGCGTGGGTTCAATTTCCTCTTATAGATGACCGTTTGGGAGTTCAGAATTCCTTGACTAATAGAAATGCGACTGGTTGGATGGTTACGCGAGCCGAGAATGATAAGACTATTCACACGGGAAGTTGATAAACGACTTCCTGTTGCGAAGTTGGCCGCTATGCCGTTCCGTTGCTTACTTAACGTTGCACTTGCACAAGGGCGCATGAACAGATTTATGTAAAGTAACCTTTCGAAGTCAATTTTTCCAAATGCGGAACATGTGTAAATGCCATTGTTACCTTGTCAGGATTTCAGTTATTGAGATACGGTAAATTGTAAAGTGTCTTAGGTAGTAGCGCTAGATAATGGATATGTTTGGCAGTTCGAGATACGATTTCCCGTTAGGATTGCGGCCAGCAGAACTTCATATCATGGATCCTGTTCTCCCACTATCTATAGAATTTACCACTAAACCACAAACGCTTTTTCAACTACGGCTTCCGCCGACCTTTGGCTGGCAACGATGGATTTCTTCAAGATTTCACTGATGCTGTTGGCTCTTGGCAGAACGCAACGACGGTTTTTATCCATAATCCACAGTTGCTGATGATGGGAAGTGCTTATTTGGCTCCATGTCCAGGAAAGTTCTGGACAATTTGTGCGACTTTGCCAGCCAATGAGCCTCTTGATTGATAGCCGAGGTCGGCCTGGGCAAAAGTCAGCTGCGGGATTTAGCCAGACACGCATGACTCGGCGAACTTCCCCTTTCTCCACTTTTATCTCCTTTTTGTACAGATGTCAAGCTTTCAATGAACAGATACTAACAATTCTTCTATATAGTCCTCGTCGCCGGTCTACCTCTCGATCAAAAGGTCGTCCAATATGGACCTTTCGTACTGAACACTCAAGAAGAAGTTTATCAAGCGTTGATGGATTATCAGACACATTCGAATGGGTTTGAGCGGGCAAAGGGTTGGCAGAGTGAAATTGGGAAGAGTATGGTGCATTGAGAATGGGTTGATATTTTCAATGATGAGATGAGAATTACGAAGAGTGGTTGTGTATGGTAAATAAGATGATTCCCAGATTAAATGATCATGCCCTGTTAGTAATTGGAAGATCCATCAAGTATTACGTTATCCCGTTATCAGAGCTCATTGTAGCTACATTTTCCTGCTCCATTCTTGCCTCTCACGATTCATTTTCAAAACTCTGCTCACAAGTGGATCTGCGCCCGCGCCCGGCCACGCCTGTTGTCAAACAGAGCTCTGCAGACTCGACTCTCCTGCCAAATAGAGATGTATAACCTAAGCAATCCTCTACTTGTCAAAACCAGTTATCTGGCCTTATTGTATCGAAACCTCTGATGTCTAACTTTCTTTTTTGAGCAATCCTTGAAGCTATCTGCTTTGTAATTGACAGAACGCTAGAAAAGTTTTTCTGAGGATATCAATAGAACTCCTAGTAATGCATAGCGTGGTAATTTTCAAGTTAAGTAGCGCAAATACATTCTCTTAAGCTCATGCCTTCCTTTAGTACGACAGGTTGATGTTGATTTCCCCCCGATACAAAGAGACTGGCACAGTCGCAATCGTTGCCAATACACTGTCATTGTACGTGGAGCTGCACTCTCCAGCCAATGATTGTCCGTTCGCAGCTGTGAAAGTAACGGATGGCACAGTAGACTCCAATTTTGGATCACGCCAGATCACGATAGTATATGTCTCCCCATGGAGGGCGGTGGGGTTGTATCCATCATGGATGTTCAAAAGAGTGACGGTGCGCTTGTTTCCGGATTTGTTCTATAATTTCAAGATTAGATTTGCAAGAGTTGGAAGGGATGTGGGATGCTTGAAGGGAACGGCATTACATGGCTAATCTTCACTTCACGGTATTCGCCCTTTGCTTCGCTGTCATCGGAGCCATATTGAGGAAGTCCGGTTGGGGCGCTGCTGCGTGAGACACCGTCATCTAAATACATTGAATACGACTGTACATAGGAATGTTAATTACATTTGGACCCTGAAAAGTTGGAACGTTTACTTGCCGTTGGCTTGCCGGGATAGACGTGAATAGTAAATGGGTTGACGTTTATTGTATCGCTCAAGGATTGGCGGACTTGAAGTTGTGGAATGATCGAGCCTAAAGCACATTGAATCAGATACCTTCATTCCCAAGAGCAATATTTAATCACCTTCTCTGATATATATCGGAGTCACAAAGGGCATGTGGGCCGGATCGTTTCCAATGTATGCACTGTAGTTAAACACACTGCCACCCTTGACATACGGTAAGAGTGCCACGCCATAACTGCCATCGATCCGAAGGTTGAAATCATACCATTTGGATCCAAGGGGAAGGTAGACGATTCTGTTTCCATTGTTGACTGTATGGCTATCCATGACTGGGCAGATTAGCAGTGCATTCCGGATGATGTACTCGTTATTCAGGAAAGTCGCGGACTCATTGAACAAAGTAGTGTCATCAGGATCTGAGATAAGCTTCGAAGGTCTATTAGCAATTGTATGTTTGACCAATGGATATACACATACCAAGGATCTGGCGATAGGTAGACCGTTGATCAGGTTTTCGAACATAGAATCGTAGAGCATTTGAACAAGACTGTAACGAAGTTGAACATAGTATTGGCAGATTGGTTGAACGGAGCTGTAGAGCCATCCTTGAGTAGACTGGATTTCCGGATTGCTGTTCAAGTAATTCGTGTATTGATAGGGCTCCTTTCTGGGAATTAGTCTGCGCTATGTGATAAGACCGCTATTTACTTACTTGGAACAACTTCTGACCAGGCAATCTTGCAATATAGTGGTTTCTTTATCGACTTGTTAGTGGAATTTATGGCATCTAGGGAGCGAAGCTTGTACCTATACCATGGAAGCATAAAAGCACCGGAGTACCATCTGATCAGCAGATCTGGATCGCAGAATTGGTTTGATCCATCTTGAAGAAATCCGCCCATATCCACTCCTGCGATGCTCATACCACTGTAGCCAAGGTTTATGATCTGAGAAATACAAACTTGCCAAAAAGACCACGTGCTTGCGTTGTCGCCAGTCCATAATCCCGCGTATCTGTGCATGCCAGCAAAACTTCCCCTTCCAATAATGAAGTTTCGCTTGTTGGCTCGAGATGCAAGATTGTTAAGCCCATTGTACGTGGCCTTGTGGAGATTGTAAGAGTATAGCGCCCATAGCTCAATGGCGGTCTGCTTAGGAGGGGAAACTCTGTCTTTGTCGGCTGGATCACACTTATCCGTCGAAATGAGCAGTCGCGATGGAAACCTGGTATGTATTAGAGATAGTAGGCATACTTGGGAATATACAGCTCGTCACAAACCCTTTCATATCTCCATAGCCTACGGCAACAGCTGGAGTTGTCATGTCTTGCCAAACGAATTCAAGACCAACATCAAACAAAGGCTTATATTGCTTGCCCCAGAAGTCACGTATGTCTTCACGATTGAGATCAAGGTAGTATCCTGCCTATCTCAATGTCAGATACTGAGCAGTTAGTGGGAGATGATAGTCATACAGTTCCCAAGTTTCCCCCATAACTGACACCACCATGGTATGGATAACCACTGTCATAATTCTCTGAGAAGTTATAGTTGTCCCCAAATTCAGGCCTCGAAGACGGGTCATTGGGGTTGAGATTGTTCGCGACTGGAATTCCGTTCTTGTCGAGATTGCCACTATAATTGATATATCGAACGTCGTAGGGATTACCATTCGTGCCTTCCAAGTATCTCTCATCTGGAATCATATACCTGGAAATGTTTAGCGTGGCTTAAAAGTAGTACTGCTTTCCTACTTCTTGTCTAGAGCTTCCTTCAGAGTTGGATAGTCATTGTTATTTGCGCCACCATTGAGAGTAATGATCGGCGTGATGTTTGTACAGCACATAATTCCTTTGTCGCGAAGACCCGAAAACATTTCCTGAACGTTTGGGAATGCAAGGGGATCCCAGGTGAAAGTTCGATACTGCTCCTATATTGTGTAAGGTTCTGACCCTAATCTGTAAGCATCGAGCCTTACCTGAAAGTCGACATCGATATGCATGCCGTCCAAGGGGATCTGGGCTGCACGATAGCTAGAGACCACGTTCTCTACATCTTGTCGAGTGCGGTATCCATAACCTGATGTGGAGCGTTAGCATTTGCTGATTGGGTACTTCTCTATAAACCTACATCCTTGGTGATGACCGAGGATAAAGCGTGGCTTCAGGCGAGGTCTACCAATCAATGAGGTTTGCATCCTGCGCCGTTCTGGATCAGTATCGGAAACTCCCAGCGATTTAAGCGGCATACCAGATAAGTTCGGATGCTTGATCGGCACTCAGAATATAGGTGTCCAGATCGCCAAAACGAACTCCGATGCCAATATTTCCAGCGTTAGTGGAACCAAGATCGATACATACTTGAGAGTAATTGTCAATAAAGGTGGCGGTAACGTTGGCGTAACCCGGTGCTCCATTCATCTCAATCATGTACGGATCGGAATGATAGCTAATATTGTGAGCTTAAATTCGATAAAGTGGTTCAGCTACTTACAGCGGTTCCCGTTGATCAGTTGGTCCTTGGTTATAGACCTGATTGGCGTAGGCGTTGTCGTAACCTGTTTATTATTCAGTAACAGAAAGGTGGAGGAGCCACGCAACGACCTACAGTAGTAGTTCATAAAACTTGGACTTTTTAGTAGAGTTTGTCCACCTTGTTCTCCAAACCCTAAGTATTGGCTTGATCCCGTCTTCATGACATTCAAGGTAATGTTGCTCAAGTTCAAGTAAGGTTGCCCGTACTGGAAAGGTTGTTCGTTGGTCTGCCAGACAATCTGCTGGGAATCCGATCGAATTACCGCTGGGTTAGTAACTTCTTGCTTGAGCGATCGTACAGCCTTGCAGAGGTTAGCAACGAGGCAATGCGTTAGGAAATACGAAGAAACAGACCTGCAAAGAAAATGGACTCTTGAAAATGTTCAAAGTTGTCATGGTCACACCATTTCTCTCAAGACCTTCACTCTCTTGGCTGTTATATTTGATAGTCTGTGAAAGTGTCAGCAAAACATAGAGGTAGATAATTCTATAGCCGTAAGATGGTACAATACCGAGAAGGTGTAATGGCTGCCATCTGCGGCGAGATCGAGCTTCGTGCTCCAACGTGTCCCATCGACACGAGACTCTTGGAGACCATCCACCAAGCTTGCAAAACTGTCCTGGACAATGGTTCGCCTATCGAGTGTTAGCTCAGAAAATTTGAGTGCTTGGTTGTGATTTACGTGTTGACATCCGAGTATTCAGCGACAGACTTCACGGCTGGGTGATAGCGAATGCGCCAGACAGTGGTCATGACGTATTGGATCAAGCCAACTGTACCATCATCAAACGTCAATTCGACAGCATATCGCAAAGGATCTTTGGGGTCCTTTGAGTCGGTGCTTCGAGCCGAGATGACTTCTCGAGGGCCTGAGAAGTTGTTTGCTGTCGCAAAAAAGGTTTCGGCAGGGATGAAGTTTACAGGGTCCTCAGATCCCGCCAGGTTGGGGCTGTTGGGCTGCTGAACGCTTCCCATGGCGTGCGATGAATAGAAGTGAATTTTTTGATCCGAGAATAGATGCGTATGGTGAAGCGATGAGTACCGAACCCCTTGTTATTTGTATCGCGAGTTCCAGCCTGGGTTCACGCCACCACATTGCAGAGACAGAAAGTTTGAGACAGACATCGCTATATCATTGGCAGACACTCTAGTCCTACCATTCCTCGTCGTCTGATGCCACCACCGTCTAGCAATCGGAATGAAGTTGCAAAAGTTTACTTCCTCGTAATGTTCTTTATCAGAAAAGTGGTATATAGCCGGCTTTCAATTTCATCCTATATTTTTCTGCGCTCAGAATCAGCTGAGGACCGGATGCAATGACAGAAACAAGCCTGAAACTTTAAGCATTCCAGAAATCGTACGTTCCCTGTTCTGACTAACTTGTAATGCCGTGGCGTTGGTTGAAATATGCGAGTGAAACCGAAGCCGCAGGTACGAGCCGCTGCCGAAGCCACGTTTTCTGGCTTAAGGACTAAATCCATAATTCGAAATCTGGAATCAGATGCTGAAAACGAGAGGAATTTCAGGTCAGCCCTGCAGCCTTGGCAAGTTTGATCTAATCTAGAAACGTGCTGGTCAAATATTATCCCGTCCGTCTTTGGTTGTACTAGTTACGCCCAAATCTCATATACGTTGAGAAACAAACATGTGTTGATATTTTCTTATCAGAAGCTGGAAAGGTTCCTTGCTATGGAATGTATAAGCATTAGAACTGGTTACACCTCATTCTCGCTTGAAATTTCCAGATTCCCAATTTTCTGCCCAAACTATCATGTGAAAAGGATAGATAAAAGCTCAATGACACTCATTTGTATTTTTCAGAGTACTTCAAACACGGATTCCTCCTAATGAGTTGATGTACGGTTTTTCAACTTGGAATCATGCTTCTTCTTTTACTCCTTCTTGTCGCGGGGCTCCTTGGTAGAGTTGCGAATGCCAACTTCTGCGTAGCAGGCCCATCAGCACAATCAGCTACCCCGGCTTGCAATACCCCACGTGAACGACAATGCTGGGGAGATTATTCGATTCATACAGACTATTCAGTCGTGACCCCTCAAACTAACATCGTTAGAGAGGTAAGACCCCTTAAGCCTTATGTCTACTCATTTGGTCGTAGCTCTGCTGACTTCTGTTCATCTGATAGTACACACTTGTTATAAGCAATATGGTCATTGCACCCGATGGAGTTCCGGTTCTAGGAATGGTCATAAACAATCAGTTTCCGGGGCCATTAATTGAGGTATGGGTACTTCCAGTCAAGAGATGATGCTAGTATTAAGTCTATTGAACGTATAGGCAAACTGGGGCGACACATTGAGTAAGTGACTACTAATTAGCCACGGATTATATTGACAACCTCGCGACAGGAATTCACGTTTATAATAACCTCACTAATTACAACGGAACTTCAATTCATTGGCATGGGATCCGGCAACTCAACACAAACTGGCAAGATGGCGTTGCTGGTGTCACTCAATGTCCTATCAGCGTAAGTTAGCAGGCTCTAAACTCGACAACCAAAGCCTGATAAATGATAGATCGGAGACTCTTATGTGTATGAGTTCAGGGCTACTCAATACGGCACATCATGGTACCATAGTCATTTCGCTCTTCAGTGTATGTATCCGAATTACTTATTAGGTTTTATCATTGTATGCTAACCGCCTTGCCAAGATCCCGATGGGCTTATTGGTACATATCTGGAATGAAGCTTAAAGAGGCTACCTGTACTGATGTGACGAAATCATAGGACCACTAAAGATAAATGGGCCTACAAGTGCAAATTACGACGTGGACATTGGGCCGTTGCTCATAACAGACTGGTCACACAAGAATGCATTTTCGCTCTTCTATCTTGAGCTGGAGGGAAACCCACCAGTCCCGGACTCGTATCTCATGCAAGGAAAGGGTATCTACTGCTCCCCATCAAACGTCTGCACGGGTAGTCGGCACGTGGTCGAGTTTCAGTACGGAAAGACATACAAGCTCAGCATTGTTAACTCCGGAACGAGCTCACAATATACCTTCTGGATTGATGGTCATACCTTTCAGGTGGTTGGTACAGACTTTGTCCCAATCAACCCCTACGTTACGGATACTCTAAACATTGCCATTGGTACGTGATATAGCGCTCATTGCTTGTCGTTCCTAAAGTTATGTATAGGCCAGCGATATGACATCATTGTTACTGCCAATGCAACATTCGAACACGGAACCAACTTCTGGATGCATGCTCGCAGCTGTAGCAACGAAACGATAGCTTCCACTCTAGGAATAATTCGGTACGATCCAGCTTCAACGGCTGATCCGTATACTCCTCCTGGAAACAGGGTTGGCTATGGCTGCTTGGATCCGGCTGTTGGTGACTTGGTCCCTGTTGTCCCGATGCAAGTCGGCGTTGCCGTGAACGACCTCAGTCCTGCAGAATACCTGAATGTTTCCATGCGGTACTACCCGAACATCACACAAGAATCTCCATTAAAGAGATGGGTTATCAAGGGTTCAAGTATGTATGTCAATTGGAGTGAACCGAGTCTCAAGCTCTTGACGGATTATGACGCAACAGAAGCGAGTTTTCCACAAGACTTGGTACCAATTTTTCTCGACTATCCGGAAATGTCCTGGGTCTATTTTCTGATTGAGGGCAATTTCACACCAACTGCGAGTAATATCTTTCCAGAGCCAGTGGCACATCCGATCCACCTCCATGGCCACGACTTCGTGATTTTGGACCAATCCAGCATTCCCTTCGACGCAGCCACCTTTAATCCAAATCTCAACAACCCTCCGCGAAGAGACACAGCAATGCTACCAAAGGGAGGCTATTTAGTGATCGGGTTTCAAATGAATAATCCCGGGACCTGGCTTATGCATTGTCATATTGCTTGGCATGCTAGTTCTGGCATGGCAGTGCAGTTCATTGAGTCGCCTCGTGTGCTCCATAACATGGTGGAAGCTTCTGGCATTGTACCAGAAATGAACAATCAGTGCGATACTTGGACACACAAATATAACACAGTCAATATTCCCGCCCAAGCAGTTCAGGGCGATGAGTCGGGAATATAAAATGAATACCCCGCTTAGAGTAGCAAGTTAGATATTTCGTAACAAGATGAGATTAAGTATCTTAGCAAATATTGATATTATTTGTTCGTCACGAAATGTGTTAGGCTCTTGGTGGTGAATCCAATGTTGACTACCTGACCACACTTGCATGGACCAATGAATAGTACTGGTAATGGGTTGTCATCAATTGGGACTGCGTCTGGTACTTCATGGAAGAGGGTGGTTTCACGGATTACGGGCCACCACAGAACCTTTTGCAAGATGAAGATCCGGTACAAAGTAAGAGATCGGAAACATTCCACAGCTCAACGTCATACATCAATAGCAAACTCAACCTTACCTAGGAAAAGATAGCACAGCCTCACACTGGAGACAAGCCACTATGCCGCTTCTACGCCTTCAACTTATTGAAAGGACAATCAGACAGCATTGAAATATCATCCTGAACGACTCCCGAAAACCTCAAATGCTTCGTCAACCTTTGTCGACAGGAGAAACTACACGACGAAGGAAGGCGAAGTCGACAACGCCAACATCTATCAGTGCCTTACTCCGTGCGCTCATATGAATACTTAGAGGGTAACACATCCGAGCAATCTTATTCAACGATAAGCTGTCCCCTCAAACGAAATCAAAAATCTCCAACCTGACACCGACACCCAACAGATTCCCCGCCTTCAACCTCGGATCATTGCCCGTCCTCCTCCCCGTCTCCTCATTAACATACATCGGGAACTCCCTCTCAGCACCATCGTCATCCTCAAACGGCAGCCTCTTCCACGGCACAGGCAACGCTCCCAACCTCGGATCCTCAGGGATGATCTCTCCTGTTTCACGATCGAGATATTTCGTGCCGAAGCCCTTTTTGGGTGTGTATTGTTTGATAACGTCGAAGAGACCGGGGAGTGGGCCGAGGATGGCCTCGTTGTTCATGATTCCGTGGCAGTAGGATTCGCCGACGACGTTGTATCGTTGCTTTGAAGGGGGAGGGGGAGGTTCGGCTACGGTCGTGGTAGGGACGGGTCGGAGGATCATGGCGCTGTCGCAGCCTAGGAGGACAGTGACGAGATCTCCGTGTTGAGTGGCTTCGGGAGCAAGTCCTATGTGCCCATCTTCCGTGATGAAAAGAGATCGGCCGTAGCAGTGAGTTTGCACCTTGGCAAAAAATCTCTCGTTCCTGTATCCCTCTCTCATGTCTTGTTTCGAGCCGAGGATCCGGCGCAGTAATTGTTCTGTGCTGAGGAGATCTAGACTACCATCTCGTCTTGGTATCCTTCGACAGGTGAAGTCGTTTGCACAGAGGACCTCGCATAGTGCTGGGATACTTTTCAGACATGTAAGCAAGCTGTCGAGGAGTCCTAGTTTGCCGGCAACGAGCCGCAATTTGGGAATGACGGACAATTTATCCGTCTCGAATTCGGCGAAGTCGAATGGCTCTACTCGGGAGATCTTGGAGACTGGTATGCCTGCTACCTGCAATATACCTCCTGGCCCGTCGCAGTAGTCGGCCAACGAGTGGCCAGAGGCATTACAAAGCGAAAATGGATTCGCCTTTCGCGTTCTCCTCAGATCCGGCGCCCATGACGGTAACCCCTCGGTGCCGTGATATTCCACCTTGCATAATATTTCGAGAGTGTCTGTTGATTCTATATGCTTCCAAGCAGCATCTTGGTACACCTCGTTGACAGTCTTCGTGTAATCAGGCTCGATACCAAGCTGATTCTTCTCGTCGAGTAGCCCTAATACACCATACACTCTGTCCCTTGGATCAGTGTACTTGCAAAATCTCGTATCGTCGATGAGAGCACAGAAACGGTATACATCTTTCTGCAGGAACACCCCAAGTATATGCCCAAGTCGCTCAGAGAACTCAGCATAGATGTATGATGGATACGGTTTCTTCCGTATGCAGAACATCGCTTTTCGAACACTGTTCCAGAGAATGGTATCCGCACCGCATACAACCAAGGCGTCTCTGTTCGCCAGGTGAGCTTCCTGCAGTATCCAAAGTCGTTCGAACCAGTCACGACTGATGAGATTGAGAATCGACCAGAACTGCTCATCTGACAGCGGCAGCATCTCTCCTGGAGTGGCCCACCAGCTCCCATCTTTCGTGACCGGCTCAATCTCCCAAGTTATCCAGTTGACATGGTACTTTGAAGCAATCCGATCCAAGCTATTGATCGCCATGCTGCTGTCGTCTGATTCTGGACCCAACCAGATAAGCACCCTAGTAGCATGCGAGTAGATATTTGCCATTCTTTTCACTTGGCTACTGCGTTCATCCATATCTTGTTGGTTCACGCAGATGGCATCGATCCAAAGCACTCGTGGCTTATCTGGATATCTCAGATAAGGCAATGCTTCTGCCAGATTCCTAGTTACCTGTATCGTGGCGTAGCCGTTCTCGCCGACGAAGATGTCGGCGGGATCCTCTGGTGAGCCCCAGGTGTATGAGAGTGCTTCGAAGGAGATATCGGTATCGTTGGTGAACGTCGCTGGCTTCAGCGTTATGCGGATTTCGGAGTCCAATGACCCGGGAAGGAGCGTCAGAAGTCGAATTTCTCTGGCCTCGGAGTTCAAAGGCTGATATTGGTATGGCTCTCGTAGAATAGCAGTCTCTTGTTGGGCCATAGGGTCAGTAGAGCCGTCAACACTGGCCTCTTGTAGGTCATCTGCAGGAAGAATAACGAGGGGTCGTTGGTCTCCTGCAGACAACAGAAGGGCAGCATGCCCATTACTCTCTGTTCTGAGTCCTTCCCCGTCATTCGTGTCATGGTTCACAGCAATTTGAGCTGAAGCTGAGTTTCGCCTCTGCATTCTGTTGACAGCACAGGTGTACTGGTCGAAAACGGGTCAAATGGTGTACCCTCAAAAGGCCTCTCAGCACCGAGATCAGCTCCTCGGGAACAGTGAAGGGAAAGAACCGTCACAAAATTTGCCTTTGGAAAGCCGTTCACAGACTACTAGTATCCAGTGGAATCAAGCTCTGGGTCCATCATTATCATATACTGCTCATCATTCCGTGTCACCGTTGTTGGATTGCCTCAGATTTGAGAGCCGTTCCCCGCCCCTGAACATGTCAACATCAAGGACACGAAAAATTATCTCGAAGAACTTACAATCAAATGTCAATCGTTGCGGATTTCGATTTCCAAGCAGCTCATTGAGACAAGACTGAGATTCAAGCTAATCCCCTGTTTGCATCTAGTGATGGGATTTGAAAGGGACTTCTGGAGGCTCGACATTGATAAGGTGAGATTGAAAGCTGACTAAGCCACCTTTCCTCAGCAGCCCACCCCTGTGCATCTCTGGGTACGTGGAGCCGTATCGGCGAATTATATACCTATACTCGTAAGAAACCTATTGTTAGTGTACAGTGTGATTTAGGGATTTAGGGTATGGGGTAAGCTAGACTTGCAGTCAAAGCCAAAATGAGGGTGTGCAGCCCCCACCCAGCTCGCCTGGCAGCAACTAAGCAGCGCAGCAAGACCCTCCAACATAAGCTGCAACTGCTACGAGTTTACCACGACGATAGTCGTCAAAGATAAAGAGCGTTGATAGACGGTTCTGATGCATATATCATTACTATAGTACCATAAAGCGAAAATCGCTCATTCAATCAATCAATCACGACCGAAGTCTTCCGCATCCTATGCCGCGACACGCCTGAGTCGCTATCCCAAAAGAGCCAAGTCATAACCCATAACCATACATCGTATTCTCGTAACATCATGTGCACATGTCTGACTGCTCAAAACCCCAAAATCGGTACCCCGAGAAGAAGAGAAAATATAATAGAAATACAAGACTTGGTCACAAAACCCAAAACGCCTCAATTCATCGACCTTCCTCGATGAATTGTGAATGCAAGCCCAGGTATGTACTTAAAACAGGTCAATAAAGTATGGACAAGAGAAGAAATGAAGAGATCAGACACCTTACTACTCTACCATATGCAAAGAGTACAAAAGAGAAGGGGAGAAAGGAGATTGGTACATGAAGATATGAGTGAATGATCAGCAATGCGATTGCATGCTCCAATCCAAGTCCTCAAAGCCTTGGGATGGAACTGCATTCGCAAATGCCATAGGGTCATTCGGGTACAGGTCTGTAGAGAGATAGGAAATATTCTGATTGTACATGGGTTGAGACATGTACTGCTTTGAATCAGAGTAATCGATTGACATGCTTGGCATGTCGTAGAGCTCATTGTTGTTGATGAGGATGTTAGGTGAGTAGTCGACGAGGGCTGAGCTGTCGTCGGCAATGTAAGGAGTGTTGAAAGTCGCCATGTTTGACATGTCATGCTGAGGGTAGAGTGGATCGTCGAAGGAGTTGTCGAGCCCTTCTTCTTCAGACTCGTCGGCTGCTTCTTGCTGGGCATCGGTGGTGAAGTCAGCTCGTACCTCCACTTCCTTCATCCAATACTTCTTCAACTCGGTCATAGGTGGCTCATCACCACCTCCCTTGCCACCACGCTTATCAGCGTCGTCGACCTTTTGTTGACTCTTGCTTCGCCCCTTTGTCTTGGGGTTGAAGTGTGCTCGTCGAAGATGTGCAGCCGCATTGTAATATGCTCCATACTTTTTCTTCTGTTGACAGCATGCCTTGCATCTCGAGAGTGGCACGATAGGCTTCGGGTGATTACCACCATCAGTTGGCTCAACGCAGACCCACTTCTTAACCATCTCTTTATGCTCTCGATCGTCATGTCGACGAAGCTCGTGCTCGCCGCGAAAGCCCTCGGCGTGATTATCGCATTTTTTGCACCATACCCGATCATGTTTCGGTCGTTGGTAACTTGGTTTCGAGATAGCAACTTTATCTTGTGAACCGTCTTTCGACTCGATTCGGGTCATCGCTTGAGATGAATTATCTCGAGACATCAAAATGCCTTTGCTTCCGCCTTTAGGCATGAGCGTTCGAGCTTGACCCGCAGCAATCTGATCTTGCAAACGCTTGACGTTTCGAGACGATGCTGAAGAGGTAGATGAAGTACTTTCAACTGATTGAGACTTTTCCATCTTCTCACCAAATGAGTTTGAAGATGGAAATGGAGGAGAATATGAAAACTGAGACTCGTGACTTGCACCAGCACCAGTGAGGAGTAGAGACTGCTCCTCATCTGAGGAACGACGACTATGACGAGAAAAAGGAAATGGAGCAACATGATCATGCATAATTTGATCGTTGTTTGAATCAGCAGAGAAGGAGTTGTTCGAATTGAACATCATACTTTCGAGACCATTGCAAAGACTATTTTGCCGACTCATGTCGCTTGTAAGTGTCGTCGCAGTCGTGAGTGAGTCGGATGTTGGCGTCGAAGGTAGGTTGTAGGAGCTGGTCGACAGTCGATGATTGTTGATAGTTGCTGAGGATGGTATCGATATCGTGGGTGAGAGGCCGTTGCCCATTGTTCTCAGGATGAAGTCGCCTGGGTTTTCGCCAACGGATTGGAGTTCTGGAACTTGTTCGAGACCGCTGCGTTGGGACATCGTCTGCTGAAATTGAGGGGTCTGGTGAGAGAACGTGTAGGCTGTCAATGGCTCTTCATGGGAAGCCCATTCTATGATGGCGTGGTTCTGGGGATGCGGCTCAGAGCTGAGGGGAGGTGGGATAGCTCCATTCTGGGTGAACGGTACGTTGGCTCGTGGCGGTGGGTTGCCTCTCGAATTCGAACGTCCCATCGATGTTGCCGACCGTTGGGAGAGGGCTCTAGGTCGCTGCGACATGTCGTTCCGGTCCTATTTGATATTAGAGCTAGGTAGATATAGCTGGCTGGAATGTCCTACAGAGGAGAGGTGTCTGGACATGGCAGGGACTCCATTGCTGGACATGCTTCGGGGTACATTGCTGCTTCGTCGCTGTTGGCTTTGCTTGAATATGGGAGACCGGTGGTGTTGGAAGGAGGATTGCGAGGAAGATGGTTGGAGTAAAGCAAGCTCAGCATCGAGCTGTGCTCTTTGCGCGTCCATCTCGGCCCGTTTGGCCAGAAGTCGTTGTCTTCGCTGCTCATGTTCGAAGTCATCTTGCTCATAGTCCATGGAGGTCTCGACTCTTGATTTCGAAGACATTTCGAGGGACTGTTGTGCTTTGGTTAGATGTCGTGATGGTTTCGAGGCGGTGATGTCTGCAGCCTCACTGTCAGTAAACAGTCCACCCCATGCGAGACAGTAGCAGATTGATGATCGATTGGGATCTGCAAACTTACAGATGAACGGCGTTCTTGCGTAAACAAAGAGAGTGGAGATGGTATCGTTCGTACTGGTGTTTTGGAGGTAGTAATGATGAGCGCTGGCAGATGCTGGCGGTTCGTGAAAGTAAGGCGAAAGGAAGGATGGTCAGGGAGGAACGACAAACTATGTATTCTCAAGGCGCGGGATGCATAGCATGGGGCTCTGCCAGCTTTCGGATCCAATCTGGGATGATGAGGATGTTGGGCTGGCAGGGTGGGTGAGATGGATGAATGACGGAGTGGAAGCTACAGTGTTTCTGGACGACGATTGAAGCTTGGCCTGGCCCGCTGCAGTGCTTTTTCGGCGGGACGGACAAATCAGAGCCCTGTGGTAGTGGATGCCGTGGGGTGCTAATGGTGATATTAGTGGTCGGGATCCAAGTGACAGTGGTCTTTCGGGGAATATTAGTGGCTCGATGTACAGCGCGTCAAGCCTGAATGCCCTCTAATAGGCCAGTGCCAGCACGATGCACAACCACTAGGGCCTATCACAGCTGCAGCTCCCAGGCAGCCACCCAGCGATTATTTCCTAACTGGACACACCCCATCGGGCGAAATGTGCATGCGTGATGCTGGCAGGACGAGACTTTGATGCACCAGCAACAGCGCAACAGAAGTGCCCTGGTCCATGGGTTCCATGCATCGAAAGCCAAAACATCGTGTTTCCCACCACGAAGCGACGAATCAACATCCCTACTCGAGCTTGGTCTCTCCTTGCGGGTCGCTCCGGATGCACGGCTAAGGAAGTGAGGCAAACCGCTTGTCCGCCTCACTTTTCTGAATGGCTGTTATTCGACAAAATGAAGGATTCGGACTCGTAAGAGTCGTAACCTACGTTCCACCGAGACGACCACGTTGGCAAGCGTGGTTCGCATTCTCTCGCCCTGGTCGTGAGCCTCCCATACCATATTGTGCCGAAGGAACCAGGCTCTCGCCCTTCAACGGTTTTGCGGTGTGACCAGTCACCGCTTGAAGTCCTACACCGACCGAGTTGACATCTCGATTTGTTTCTCGGCAGGAGGTTCCTATGGATGGGACAGTCACTGCACTACATGGGGATATTGAGGCATTTTGCAAGGCAGTCAGACGGCACCAAAGTCGTACCTTTTTGCAAGAGGGTGTCACCAGGTTCATAATCCATCTTGGCTCAATGCCGTGATGCCCAATGTTCTTTGCTGGCATTTCATAGCCTGATCAAGGTTCTTGCCAGCACCCGGTTGAGATCTAGACAATGGTCCGCAGGAAAGATGACTGATGTTTGGTTTCACTATGCATTCGGGCCTGAAATCTGATATCGCGTACGAAACTGTAAAATCGTGATCGGACTTTCTGAGGCAGTATCTGGGACGAACCTTTCCATGAGCGGCCACCAAAAATGAGCTCTCAGCTTGCACATCAAAGGGAAAGAACATCTACCTTGTACACCGCTCATGAATGAGAAGTCCAGGAAGTTCTCCGAGAGGACAGCCTCGGGCGCTGAATGTGTCCTGAGCGCCCGGCTCTGTAGAGATGAATAGGAATGGACGACGCCCACCTGCGCCAGGCTGAGTAGAGACGAGAGCTTGCTCGGGTTTGAAAATCAGAATCAAGAACATGTGTGACCAGCCGAATTATAGCTATCCTATCGGAACTGCAGCATCTCGACCCGTCGAGCGAAAGAGTAGAAGGATAATCATGAGCTTTGAAACAACTCGGAGACAACTTGGTTCAAGCTGGGCGTCGACCAGAAAGGAATATAATAGCTTTGGCGGCATAGCCTCGGACTAGTAGAAATGTAAGCCCGAACGTCCACAGATTAGCTCAAAATGATAGAAGGCATGTGTAATATCATTTCATTCGACTTCATTGAGGTGAAGCGGTCAGGTTGACAGAGCAGTTGTTTTCGGACGGAGTCTGATGGGAAGAGGATTTAGCCCCCACATTTCCCTGGCGGCTTTCTAACTACAAGTCACCTGACTGTAAGCTCTACCATCGCTGATTGGACAGATTTTGGTTTTCTTCCTCCATGTGATTGAATTGTCTGCCATCTCATTTCATCCAATTGAGATTTGCTGAAGTGAAATCACCCCAGGCTTACTTTGTCGCCGAGCTCAAGATCATCGTCGAAGGCGAAGCGAATATTTCTCGGAACATTGTCATCGACTCCCTCCAGTTTTCTCCCTCAGCCTACTCCATGCTTCTTCAATAGCAGCAGGAACATCTACATGTACGATGAAGCCCCTCCCTTTCGGCCCATAACCATTTATATCATCTCTAAGTCGTGGTATCTCACCTACAATGAGATCATAAAATCGACCGACATCCCAAAGCTCATTCGCTTCAATATCGTCAACATCCCATGCTGCCTTGCCTCCATTCCCGTCTTTCATACTTGGAACAAAGATCGGTGCACTCTTCACCACCAATCGTCCTACAGAGACTTCATTCTCATATACTTTCTCGAATGCCGCCACGGTCCTAAGCGCCATCGTCGGATCTTGCACCACCACCATGGTCTTCGGCACCATCAACCCCTCCTTAACGAGCAGCTCCTTTGTTCTGGATGCATTTGCACCACAATTCGTACTCTGATCCTCAACAAGAATCTGACAGCCTTGACTCGTGATCTTGTTTACATCGAAATGCCTTTTGAGTATGGCTTCCAGAACTCGAGCTTCTGGCTTTCCCTCGATATCTGAAGCGAGTTCATGGTAGACTGGGTGTTTCGAAACAGCATCATAGATGAGAGAAGTGGAATGTCCGATGCCTCCGCAGAGGACCAAAGTTCTGGTCAAGTCAGGTCGGGACTCTAAAGCGCGGAAGAGAACTGTGGCTTGGTGAAGTACTGCCGAAGCACAAATGACGATGCAATCCACTGGCTCGGCGGCTGAGATGGAAGAGACTTGTGGATGAGCCAAGAATGTGGCTAACAAGTTGACGTCGGAAGTCTCTGAAGACATTGATGTTGCCTGGACATGAATAGTTTCTTCTCGTCAGTGTACGAAAGAGCTGATGATAATGAGGTGTGATTCCCGAAAGAGTACAGGTGCGGCCGCTTCAGCCTTCCGCGATCGCATCTAGTTCGCTAGCTCCCCACCTTCGCCTCAACAACAGCACGAGGGGTTTGAAGCAAGATTCGAATTTGGAGTCAAACATTTGTTTTGTGATTCTCGTCTGATAGAAGCTACCAAAGTGTCGATTGATGTCAAGCTAGGACAGTCCGTTGCCCTGACCAGGCACCACAGCTCTCACTTATGATCGCTGTCAAGCTGAGTGGCTGCGAGGAGGGTCAAAACCAGCAATCTTATTTGTTGCATGTTGCGATATCTGCAGGACTTTTCCAGTCTCCAATCTCTCAACCAAGAAGCCCTTCAAGCTAAATTTATCTCCCTTCAAGCCTGTTGCACATCGCTGTTGCCGTCCATATATCCGACTTAAGGCATCTTTCCAGATACCATTCACGTCCCTCTGTCCTTCATCTCATGATTTCGCGTTCCTGTTCAGGTAATTCTCAAATGTAGCACAACGTTCTCTTTCCTTGCAACTATCGACCACCACGACGTAAAAGCATGTAGCCACGTTCTTATGCCGTCACATGATACGAATGAGCATTGGTTCCGAGCATCTGCTTCAGATCAATAATCAAGTCCACGTTCGGTACGATACGAGAAAACAAAGTTTGTCGACGAACTGTCTTCTGCTGGGTACTTTCATTTTACGTAAATGCTGTCCACTTTAGCAATTGGTTCGTCGGTACATGCAGAGTCGTGAGGTAGCTGTACAACTGCCGAAACTATCGCCCTCTTAAACTTCTCGTCAGGCGAAATAGCTTGAAGTATATTCCGATGAAACCTGAATATCATGTTGACCTTCTTCACAATACCAATCTGTTTGAATCACTGGATTCTGGACCACTTTATCCTCGAGGAATGGCAAATTCAGAGCCCAAGAAAATTATCATCGTAGGCGGTTCACTTGGAGGGCTCTTCGCCGGCATTGTTCTCTTTCGTCTCGGTCACGATGTTACGATTCTCGAACGTACTCCATCCGGCACCCTCATCGATCAAGGCGCCGGGATTTCCATCTCGACCGTAGTCCCTTCCATATACGAATCATTCAAGAGCCTCACATCGTCAGGCTCACCTATCTTAGAGTTTTTCAACGAATATGATAGAACAGGAACTCAGTATTATGTCAATCTGCCAGATGCCATGCAGTTTCTGAAACGGGATGGTAGCGTCAAAGCAACGATAACTGGAAAAGTCCCGAATGCTAGTACGAGCTGGGGTTTACTTTATTCGCTTTTGAGGGCCAACTTTGATGGTCGTTATGAGGAAGGGTTTATTGCAGGTGCGGAAGGGAGCGAAGGCGATGGCAAAGCAGAGTATCGGACAGGACTGCGTGTCTGTGAGATCGAGGCCGCCGGGTCTGATCAAGTCAATGTCCACTACGAGGACAATTCAGGCAAGAAATCGTTCACGGAAGCGAATCTCGTCATTGGTGCCGATGGTCCAAGTTCATCTGTCAAGAAGCTTATGCAGCCGGAAGCCGAGAGAACATACTCCGGCTACGTTGCATGGCGAGGGATGGTTAGGGAAGATCTTCTTTCAAAAGAAACAGAAAACATTCTTAAAGACAATCTTACTTTCTTCTACTACAAAGGAGGCCATGTCGTGATGTCAGAATTTCCATTTAGTACCTTGAATTGTGACTGACGTCAAGCAGATACAAGATCCCCGGTCTCAATGGATCCACAAGCAAAGGTGAGCGTTATGCCAATATCGTCTGGTATACCAACCACACACCCTCCGAACTCCAAGATATTCTCACATCCACCAGTGGCAAAATCCACACTTTCTCTCTGGGCATAGGCAAAATCCGGCCTGAGATCCGTGACCGACAACGCCTCATCGCATCCTCAATCTTACCAGCACCAGCAGCCGAGATCTTCCAGAAAGTCGAACAGCCTTTCATCCAAGCCATCACTGATACTATTGCCTCCAAAGCTGTGTTTATGAATGGCAAAGTTTTGCTGATGGGTGACGCTCTGGCGGGGTTGAGAACGCATACCGCGTCAGGGACTTCACAGGCTGCGATGCATGCGTTAATGTTGGAGAAGGTGTTTGAGAGTGGGGAGATAGAGCTTGGGGAGTGGGATGAGAAGGTCTTGGAGTGGGCTGCTTGGGTGCAGAAGATGGGAGTGCAGATGGGGAATTTGGCTCAGTTTGGCGAACATCCTCAAGCAGATCTTACTTCACCTTCGAATCTGTAAATCCTCGGTCTACAGACTTGACTCGTTAGTCCACTACAGTTTGATTTCAGTCGTTTCTCACTGTTTTGAGTCATGCAGTCCAGCTTTCAAAGAAAACATTGGAAGTGTTGTGAGAAGACTGATCACTAACGAGCAAACGTGGTCTTCGAAGAACTCAAGAATTATAATTGACATTAAACTTCACAAAAGTCTCAATAAGCCATAGCGCCAGCCAGCTTCAGCAACGCAGGCGTCATTTCAGGTAGCTCGGCCGGCTCCTCTCTATCCTTCGGGTCTCTCGTCCCATCCTCCAAAATACTGCCGGCGTTTCTCCACACAAAATTCTCATGTGGCCAATGCGTGGTTCCAAGATAGCTTTTGAAGATACTTGACTTGACTTCCAAATCTTCTTTCGTAGCCCACTTGGCGGGGGTATAGGCGGCATAAATGACCGTCCGAATCGTGTTGCTCTTCTCCGTCGGCTCAGCACCATAATGAATGGTCCTGCTATCCCAAAGGATCAGATCTCCAGGCTCGGCGCAGACCTTCAAAGGCTTGAGGCCCTTAGCATGGAACCACTCCAATTGGTCCTTGCTAAAACCATAATAATCCTTCTTCTCCCAAGTATTCTTATCTGTCTGTGTATCAAAGAACTCATCACTCAGCAAGTGCGAACCTGGATAGCACATCAAACCACCATCCTCAGGCCCAGCATTCGATAAATTGATGATACCCTGCACACATTGCAGACCCCTTCTCAGCGGCGTCTGATCAACGTGTTCCCAAGTCGGCTTCCTTGGCACATCTTTGCGATTCGGGAATGTGACGTTCAAGCTATCGAAGCTAACGAGTAGCTCATCCGTTCCCCACAACTCCTCGAAAACTTTCAGAACGCCGGGCTCCATGCGAGCGTCCCACATGAATTTCTCGTGTGTTACTCCATAGGTGGAGAAGGTGTTGATTTTGCTCATAACAGGGAGGTGCTCTTTCACAAATGTGTCGGGGTTGTTGACATCGAATCCGGGACGGAGTTCGCTGATCCAGTCGAATGCTTTTTGTTGGTATGCGATTGCTCGCTCGCGAGGGATGGCATTTCTGACGACTACGTAGCCATCTCTTTGCAAATCGGAAAGCCAGGTGTTGTTCTGGGCTTTGAAACTAATATAGACAGTCAGATTGTAGCACAGTTACTTGGCTGGATCTGACTTACGACTTCTCCAACATGGGAGTGACGTCTGGGGTGGAGGAAGAAAGACTGGAAGTAGCAATGGGAGCCATTATGAAGGTGTAGGTCAAGAATTAAATTTGTTTGATAATGTACAGACTGTTGTAATTGATTCTTGGCACTTTCTTGAATATTATCAGCTTTCTCGTCTGGCGGCACTCAAGTCACAGTATGTATCCAGAACTTCGTTTTCAGATAAGAGCAGCGTATCTTTATAAACTTCGAGGTGGCGTGCAACCAAGAAAGAGTGGGATGCCGGCCGTGTTGTGGATCTGTGATACCCGCATTTATTCCGGACTCGCGCGAGAACTAGTTGTGGGTCCGGTCCAACCCCGCTTCCAATCGTCAAGTCGAGGAAACTCTGACCAGAGATAGCTTCAAAGTGATTGATGGTTGATTGTAAGAAGGAAGAACTCATCCAGACCGCTAGATGGGTTGTAAGTTGTAAACCAAACAATCTCTCAAGCTTCAAGGTACAAGCACATTAACAATGCCAACTTACCCTGAAATTTAATATGCATTTACCACGCGCCGTCAAAACGACATAACTGCTCATGTAAACATGGAGATCACATGCCAACAGCGGAGTCTCACAAGTGAGAACTTCAGACAAATCAGTGAAGTGAGTTGGCCCCCTTTTCAGAAGCGAGAACTTCCTCGCTTACCGAAAACAATAACAAAACCAACAATGCCCATATGATCCTGCTCTGACGCTCAAATTATAATCACACATCCTTGTTCAAGATTTAAAGCGCTGTCTGAAAACGCAACTTCCGAAGGCTCACGTTTCTTCTCATTGTGTTTCCTTTAAAAGTTGTAGCGAGTGTTGTTCCGGTCCCCCGATGATTAACCGTAAGAAGTGGTGTGTCTCCAAATGATCGATCGATACGCGGGCCGCTGTCCCGGTGCGTCTTGAATCTTAAGTAATCAGGACTAATTGGCCAGTAGCGTCTAAGCAATGGACTTGTTTCATCTCTATTACACTGCCTGGATGTATCGAAAACCCTTCGAACTACTTTTGGTCTTGCCCCCAGATTTTCCAAAGAAAACTATGTGGGTTCAATATAATTTGTCGCACTAGCCTGGGAATCGCGAGGTTTCGTGGCAAGCTTACGGGCAATACCAACATGTGGTAGGAGCTAAATGATGGCTACCGAGCTCTATGAGACCTCAGCAATTCACGATATCCATTGTCACCATTTTCGCATAAAACTATCAAGATTACCCTGCTTATCCGCCAATAGACCAATGGGTCTGAATAAACAGAAATTAATATGAAACACCCGACGACACAGTCACCTCCTCATGACCGTGCCTGGCTGAAGGCCATCATCGCTGAAAAGAAATGGATACGCTTCGACCTCGACGACACCCTTCACAACTATCGCCATACAACTGGCATCGCCACAAATGAGATGCTAGAGACTATCCATCTGAGACATGAAGTCTCCATATCAACACTCAAAGGCACATACTCTCGCATCCTCGGGGAACAATCAAAAATTGCTTTCACTGACGGCAAGACGTCACACGATTATCGACTAGAAAGAATCATCACACTTCTTGGAAATCATGACCTCCCACACGACAAGGATTTCGTGAGCGAGCTTTTGGAGTCGTATGAAGCCACTTTGATGGAATCTTTGAACTTGAAGGAAGGTGCTATGGAATTGTTATCAACTCTCAAGGATACGGGCAAGAAAATCGTGATCACAGAAGGACCAGTAGATGCACAGAAGCGAACAATCGAACGGCTGGGGATCGAAGGTTGTATTGACTTCCTCTTCACAACCAATCAATTCGGTGTTTCGAAGGCCGATGGACTCTTTCCTAAAGTGCTGAAATGTTTGGATATTTCGCCAAGTGAGACGGTGTATATCGGCGACAGCGAGGAGCGAGATAAGATGCCTGCGATGAAAGAGGGATAGTTTCGATCCATCTTGATCATACGAAGATAACCTCTTGGGATTCGAGTCCGCCGTAGATCAATTCTCTGAAGGATTTACAAATTCTTCTCTCGGAGTCTGCACCACCAGAGGCAGGAAATGGTGACTAGGAACAGTTCGATGGCTTGAAATCAAGCTGAATTCAAAGCGCCCTGACTGGTTGGTCAAGCGAACGGATTGCGTTGTTACAAGGCAAGGCAGACTGGCTGAAAGATTGGTGGTGGCTGAGACAAGACACCGCATATGCAGGCAGACTGTCGCCAGCCTTGTTCAACATCTGCTCCCTTCCTCTTCGAAGTTCGACCCTACTGAATCTTGTTCCAGCTCGACGCAATGGCCCTCCCAATACCGTTTGGTTTCTCCGCCGGAGATGTGATTGCCGTTTGTATCCATGTCAAAGATGTAATCAAAGCTCTTGACGACGTTCAGGGAGCATCGGCCGAGTACCAACAGCTGTGCCGAGAGTTGTGGTCCCTGGATCGGGCGCTCCTGGAGGTTGAGTTGCTATCGCGAACTTGTGACACGTCGATTGAGCTGAATGCTTTAAGCTGTACCACGAGGAGGGTGGTAGAACAGTGTAAAGAATGCATGGTATCGTTCTTACGAAAATTGAAATCGTACAATCGTAGCTTGAGGGAAGGCGGATCGGGTGATAGAATTCGCGATACAGGGAAGAAAATCAAATGGGCTTTGACACAGAAGGAGGAGATCGCCAGGTTTCGGACTGAGATCAATGGGCACAGCTCTACGATAAATATGCTTTTGATCACGGCAAGCATGTAGGCGGGTTCTGTTCATGTCTGATTATGGGGCTGACTAGGGACGGTAGCAACCTCACGAAGCTCACCGATCAAAATATCAATGCGAAACTTCTCATTGCTCAAGAGCAGCGTGATAATATCCAGCAACAACAAAGCGCGGCACTATCTGTCATACAAGGAAAGTTAGCCGAAAGTGAGATAAACCTAAAGGAGCAAGGAACAAACACCTCCAGGCTCGTAGAGCGAATGTGAGAATCTCCGTCTTGCCGCACGGACCGAGCAATGACTTACACAATCAAACTAGGAACTACTTCTTCAAACTCGGGGCTGAACTCAAGGCCTTCATGTTCAACATCTGGACTGTCAACCTCAAAACTTACAATGCTGTGACGAATCTCCAGACGTGCATCCCACGAGAGTTCAAACCATGCTGGATCTAGGAACCGCTAATCCTGACTGACGCTCTTGGGCGAGTTGCGCCGATTCACCTCGAGCTGATCAATTCCTGGGACGTGTTCGAAAGTGTCCTGATAGCACGTTTCGACCGACTTCCTGGTCACGGAAAGATAGTGCGAAGAGAATACGCCATCCAAGAAACACACCTTAAGCTTGAGATTGATCGATCTCTGTCTTTTGAGTCTAGCTTTCTACCTGGACGTCAATTAGATATGAGCATGATTTTCAAGGCTTCTGGAGACTGGAGCAAAAATACATGCCCAGGCTGTCACACGGCGTCTTATGTGACCTCCGACTCTGGAATTAAATGGTATTCATATTTTTCTCCAGCAATTGTTGAACTTCGCGTGCTGACAATTCACAGTCATAAATGTGGAACCTGGTACCAGCGCATGACAGAACTGGAGTCTCCTTTGTCTTGTGACGATGGCCTGGAAAGCATTGAAGATGTCCCCGACCGAAGGGAAGGCGCCAGTGAAGACCAGCAGAGCCAAGAGCATACTGCATCCGCACACCGCACACAAAAGAGGAAGGTCGGAGAGGCAGCTTTTAGCGATGACGATGTAAGAGCATTCCGAAGAGTGAGGCTGCTCTGTCCCAGCCAGCCAAGCAGCGAATCTCCATCTCATTGGCGAGCTCCATTCATAAGCGAGGAGATGACACCTGACGAAGACGAAACCGGTGATAATGAAATCGACCACGACATTCACTATGACAACCGCCATGAAGACGACGACGATGACATCTCCTTCATCTCTACTGACTCCGAGGATTAAAGCTCGAGTGTGGAATTCGAGGTAGACCGGATTTTAGCAGAGAAAGGAACGGCGAAGAACAAGTATTATCTCATATCTTGGATGAACTATTCAGTAAATCGCAGTTCTTGGGAGCCCCACGAAAACGTTTCGTCTGAACTATTGGAGGACTGGCTTGAGAGACTCCAGCGACAGACACAGGGCCTTGAAAAACCCTTTGATATCGCCAGTTTTGAAGTCGCGGCCAGACGACGTAAGGACAGCTGGGAAAGGAGGCAACATAGCCGCAAGCAACGAGAGATGCAAAGGCCCATAATAAGGCCGAGAATTTAGCCTTATCTAGTAGAAGATTGCTTCATGGTATCATGGACTAGATCTTCATACTCGATAATAGAGACGGTTCCACATCGTGAAAGTAATTTAATGCCGTCGCTGACTTCTGAAGTCTGTCATTATCTTGCTCTCCAAACAAATTTTCCACGAAGGAGATCATTTTTCTAAGAAAGCGCCGGATCTTTGTTATTTGTACAAACTAAGGAAGGGAACTAAGACCTTCATTCTAGGGATTGCCCTGGGCTCAGACTGACAAGCTCATGTTAAATACTTCAGCAGAAATTTGCACAGTTCCATTGCATGAAAGAACACCCAAGGTTCAGAGATAGATCAAACAGCGTATCTTGGATGATGTGTGTGTCATGCGTCCATTATCGTCTGTACAGGAAGGCAATGGACTGCAGACCCAGCCTCGCAAAGTACCAAAAGCTACCTCAATAATTGGAACAAAAAAGCGATACAGCAAGTGGGTACCAATGTTGCTGTGTTCTAATCCATGAATCCATTCGTTAGTATCTTTCCTGAGCTTGCTTACTCTGGTTTCCTTCCATGGACCACGATTCTATTCTGATCAGCACCCGCACACAATCACCATACCAAGAACAGGACTCACCCAGACATATATGCATGCACCTTCCCATCCCTACAGTCTCTCCTCACAGCCTCCACCATCTCATCCGCCTTCTCCTTCTCTATCCCCGCCCCCCTAACTAACAACCTCTCGGCAAGCACGTCCATCAGACTCTCCACATCCTCTTGAAACATCTCCCCCACCTTCTTCATCTTCTCACCCTTCGCCCACTTTCCCAAGGGCCACTGATAATGTACCTTCTTGACATCAACAAATCCAGCTTCCTCAAAGAAGGCTTTATATTTGACCACCTGCGTGACATCTCGTCCGAGACTGGCTGCTGCGGCGATGGTCATTTGATGGAACCTCCAGAGAGTTGTGCCAGAGAGTGTATCATCGAGAGAATGCCAGGGTGCGACGCAGTCCTGGAGTTCGAGGTAGCCGCCTGGTTCGAGAGCTGCGAATGCGGATTTGATGACGGCAAGGGGATAATGAAAGCACGACATGAGGGCACGGCCGTGAATGTAGTCAAACTTTTGGGGGAAGTGCCATTCTGCTTCCGCGTCATGGACTTCGAATTTGCAGTTTAGGGGAATGCTGGATGGGCGTGTTAGTACAATTTCGTGAGAGACTTCGATGACTTACGAAGGCGGCGCACATGGGCTGATGTCAAAGCCTAGAGCCTGGGTGTTTGGATGCTGCTCGGCTGCTATCGCATCAGTCACCTAATCAACAATTCGTCGGAAAGCGAGGACTTACCAAACTCCACCGGCCAGATACCACTTCCTGTTCCGATGTCAAGGACATGCTTGATTTCGTCCTCGGCGATAGGAGCCAGAACAAGCTTATCATTGAACGAAAGTAAGAATATTTGATGTTGGAGATCTGCCAAGGACTTGTCAGCAATTCCGGCTTGAGAAGAGATCAATACAACTCACTGAGTCTATCTTGCTCGCTCTACAGCTAATCAGTAATATAATCTGCGAGTATAAGGTTCATCGTACCTGGTGATTTGGTAGAAAATATGCTTTAGCACGATATTAGCGCGGGCTTCTAGCTTTGGATTTGAATCCACTCACTTCCCTCCGCAGAGCCCTCGACCAGAATACTACTTCACGTCAATAAAATTTCCTTAAATGCACATCGTTCCATCTACCCATTCTTTCCCTTCGAGTCCTGAAGCTCTTCATGATTGTGGGGGTCGTCATCGATCTAGATCATGGCAGCGTGATCAGTTTGTTGTGACAGGTCTCAGTCCGTCGCAACACTTACAGCCAGCGCCTTTCTCGCAGCATCTTGAGAATCCTTTACCGTCTTCGCAACTTTCGCAGCGAACTCTTCTTCGGTGCTAGACAACATTTTGTTTTCTCTTGTTGATATGCTTGACGCAAAGGAAGCAAGAGCTGTAATATCATGAAGGCATGGGAACTACCAAGCTTTTGAGGAGAACAAATAAGCGAGGGACAGGGGTCAACAACGTCGTAAAACAGCCAATCAGTGATTCTAAACCTGCCATCTGCATCCGTGATTAACATGTAATACACTGGAGTAGTTTTCCCCGATTGGTCTGATCTGTCGTATTTCCATACTAAGGCGCACGCTGCGGCAGGCTCGCTGCTCAACAGCCGCACCATCCCACTCACTTGAAAAGGTGGATGGGAAAGGCAAAATCGATAGATAGACTTGCAAAGCTCCTCAACCATGAAAACTTCGATTTACTTAGCTATTTAAAGCTAGTGTCAGCCACACCGACCTCTTTGCTTCGAGTATTGCAAATACCTGCTGGCGGTACGGCGCTGGAAGTCCTTGCCTCTGACGACCATGATGTGGAAGCTCATCGTTGACAAGAAGCATACTGCGGCTAACATGAATGTCACTGCTACACCGCCTGATTCATTAGTCTGAAGCCTAGGCTTGTGGTCAGCAGTGCCTTGGTATTGTTAACGAGAGGGCGTTTACTATATTGCGAAAGTGAATGCGAAACCCATGACATTCCTGGCGAATATTCTTAGAACAATGCTCTCCCCTGCCATATGAAGGCAACAGTCGATGGCTTGGGTCGATAAAATAGGTCCGGCTGATCCAACTCCAAAGCCAATAAGAGGATTTGCAAGTCTACCTGATACGAGCCACTGATGAGCAAGACTGCGAACCCGTACGCCAACAACCCGGTTGTGGTACTGGAAGCGGGAGCAAGTCAAATACAGAGTCGCCGGCCTCGTTCGGACCATTGGTATGCTTGGCTTCATGTAAGATGAACCAGTCACTGAATGGTCTCAGCAAAGTATGCCAACAGTCAATCAATGCATGTTTCAATGGTTGTGCCACCCACTGACAATAATAAGTACATTTCGCAAAAGAAATTACACATCCACAGCGGCAGAAATACCTAAGCTGTAAGGCGGGACGCAGAACGGCTCTGAACGAGTCAGAGACGGAAGTGACAGCCACATGATCAAGTCTCCTTCCATTATTTCAGCCCAGACAATGGCGGAGAAGGTGAAGATGCTGAAGAAAAATGGCGCCAGATATAGCTATGACTCCTTGCTCGCATACCGTGTAAATATGGGTGCCACTCGTTGCCAGTAGGTTCGAAGCTCGGCCGGGGACATTGCGGAAAGATGTTTTTTGATACCTTCCACATCCACGATATCATCTGCACCTTTCTGATGCTTCCGGGATCGTCTTCGAAGCTGGAACTTGTGGTATGGGGAACCCTTTCGGGAGTCAGTAGCGGAAGTATGGATGTGCTCTCGCCCACCGCGAAGAGCTGTGGCACAAAATGTACCTCAAAGAAGAAGGCTCCATGCCAGAAACACAATTTCCAGCACTAAGACTGCGGAATTTGACCTGTGGCGACAAGTCCAAGGTAAAATCCCGTCTCTAATCGAATACAAAAGAATCAATCTTCTCGTCTCGCGCGAAGATACGGTCGGTCATCGACCACTGAATGAGGGAGTCGACAGGGCCTGACCCCAGACCGGTGAGGATATCGACACCATAAAATATTCTGAGATCGTTCGGCAAGCCTTCAAGAACATGACTGACAAGATTCAAAAGTGTCGAAGTGTGTATGTCGGCCGCGGTCGAACCGGGAAGAATATCGTTTGTAGTTGCTGATTGCATGAGAGTACTTCGTGGCGGCTTCGATCAAATGGAGTTGGCCTGTCTGGGTAAGTCAAGACCCCCAAACCTGCGAACCATATCGAGCCTGACCGGGAATTAGGTTCTTCTTCAACACGATTTGAAGACGGCGATAGTGAAATCAACATCAGTGCTGGTCTAGGCAATGCAGCCTTGTCTCCCAAATGTGTTCCACTCCAACCAACTGCCATGAAGCTCGCACTGCGCAGTTGAGACAATCACATGCTTTGATCCAAGGTTGAGAAATGAATACCATATCGGTGATGTACCAGGTTGGAGGTCTAGGGCAGGATTTCCTCGTACTCATGAAAATATCAGCTTATGCCCAGGAATATTACTCCGAAGATGACGAGAAGTCGACCTTCTTGAGCGGAAGTCCGCTGCCACGACACAAACTGAACGGTTCCGGATATCATCTCGACTGTATGACATATTTCGAACTCTGCATGGGTCGTCGGTTTCGCCCGCTTCTTCCATGATATCGTAGCGGTACGGTGATGATACTTTGGCTAGTGTTACTCCAATTAGCTCAAAGAATGTTGAGTATTCGAACGGTATCAGCAGATCCTGCAATCGTTGTGTTGTGTAATCATCAAATGACGAGCTTTTTGGGCACAAACAGAAACAACATGATGTCGAAGAGAAAAAGATCTTCGCCCACGAATAACCTCGAGACACAAGTTGCTATCAGTAATTGTGCCACGCAACCATTATTGCGGGTGCAGATTACAAGTGTCTATTCAGCAGTGGAGATACAATAGACACCATTGCAAGCTGCGCTATTGTCGCTCGATGATTACACTGTCAGAGATGTTTGTGAAGTCCTTGGAAGGTTGTCAACAAGGCAAGTAACTCCAAACCCCTGAAGCGGCCGCTGAGGCCGCCTAGAACACCCGAGATCTGGGGAAGATGCGGGTCTAACACTTTACCTTTTTACGTGCCCAGTCAACTTTTCGCTGCCACTGCCACCTGAAACCACAGTGCCCAGACTTCTGAACCACATTTCTCTCATCATCATCGTCACAATCATAGACACCGATCCAGCTTCTCATCACAGTCAGCAGCGATGATTTAAATTATATATGCTCTTGATACCGAATCGAGCATCGACGACAAGCACATGCTGCACGTTCCGCTGCAATCTCCGGCAGTGTTTCGAGAACAAACACCGAGCAGATTCGGTGATAAGGATTCTGTTCACTCCTGATCACCGATAATATGGATGGGATAACTGAGAAGTGCCTCTGATATTCAGCTGACATGCATGTCGTGCCATTGACTTACAACTCCGCTCATCATCAGCTGGTGCCTCCAAATAATGGTCGAGGGTGTCGAAATCCAGACATTTGGCTGTCATCATATGTTTTTCAGTGGACATCCCCTCCAATGCCACATTCGTTATCAAGCATTCCAGATCTCGATGTCACGAGTCAATGAGGGGCTCGCATATCCCAGGCCAATCTGAGCTACTGTTAATGCACGGATTTTATAGGGCTGAGATGGTGATAGTAGTGTGGTACAGCCAAAAGCGGGGTAGTTACGAGCTGTACGAGCCTACTTGTCAAGGCCGTCTGCTAGTGAGCTGATATCAGAGTCGCTTTTCAATGGCGAATTACAGTCAATCTAAGACCAAGAGTTCAAGGGACGGACCATCATTCCTCTAATCTTCAAGTGTCTCATGGGCAGCTTACGCACATCAGGAAATGAAGCACGAACGGGAACTAAATCCATGTCATCGGACTAATGAGATGCCTTGGCGCGTGTAGAGCGGCCGGTTTTCCCTCTTGCCTTCTAGCATCATGTACGTGAACGAGCCATGTCACGAAGGTAGGGCTGACATGTTGCAGGTCTTTGCCGCTCTTGTTCAAACTTGTATCTTAGCAAGGACAAGCGTCCCGAGAAAAGAGTGTGCCGGTCGCTATCTAAAGCTTGCTACAATTCTATATAAAGGCGACTCCATACTGCTCTTTCACATGCTCCTACTCTGCAACTGCAGTTAGGTTTCTAGCAGTCACTGAAAATGGCCAATTCTGACACTCCTGCTCTTTGTTCCGTCGAGGAATTTCTCAAGCATGACTACGACTTCATTGTGGTCGGTGGTGGAACAGCCGGCCTCACAGTCGCTGCAAGGTTGACAGAAAATGCCGACATCAAAGTTGGCGTCCTGGAAGCAGGGACAGCAAGTATTGGTGACCCAATGATTATGACACCAGCTCTCTATCCCAAGATTATTGGAGATCCAAAGTACGATTGGATTCATCGTAGTGTTCCACAAGTACGTTAAATCATAACTGCATAAACCGTAATTGAAAACCGTTGCTGACTTTGGGAATAGAAACATTTGACAGAAAAGACACCATTCCAGCAACCCCGCGGTAAAGTTCTGGGAGGCTCATCTGCGATCAACTACCAGATGTACGTTCGTGGCCATGCCTCAGACTACGACGATGTAAGCTCCAATTCCCCGATTCTCTCTGCAACTCCTGTCGACTTACTTTCGTCAGTGGGCAAATCTCGGCAACAAAGGATGGTCATTCAAAGATCTCCTCCCGTACTTCAGAAAGCACGAACACTTCGATGACCCAGCCACATACAAGAACAAATCCAATATCCCACTCGAAACCAAGTACGATGCCGACTTCCACGGTCGTGATGGACCAATTCACACCAGTTTCTCGACCTGGCGTCTTCCGCAAGAACGTGAATGGATCGCTGCTGCTTCTACACTAAGTGAGAAGATGGGAAGTCCTATGAATGCGTGGAGTGGTGATCACTTGGGAATGTATCACTCGCTTAGCACAATCGATCGCAGTGGTGGAGAGGCAGACGGAACTAGAAGTTATGCGGTTACAGGCTACTTGCTTCCAAATGCACAGCGTCCGAATTTGAGAGTGTTGACAGAGGCGCTGGTGGAGAGGCTTGTGGTTAGTCTGGACGGGACTGTCTCTGGGCTTGAGTTTGGCCATGGTGGAAAATCTTATAAGGTGAATGTGAAGAAAGAAGTTGTACTCAGTGCTGGAGTGGTAAGCTTCCGTTTCTCTCACTCGTCGTAGCGCGTCTCGTTCCATGGTCCCAGTGACATATTCATGCTCACTACCCCTTTCTCCCATTAACAAACCACTAACACAACAACCACAGTTCAAAACACCTCAAATCCTCGAACTCTCAGGAATCGGCAACCCCTCAATCCTCACCGCAGCCGGCATCAAGCCTATCGTCAACAACCCCCGCATAGGAGAGAACTTCCACGATCACCCCGCCACAGGCTTCGGCTACGAGCTCGCAGACGGCGAACAGTCCCTCGACTCGATGCAAGACCCGTCATACGTCGAAACTGTCATGGAAGAATACGCCTCTACCCGCAGCGGTCCTCTCTCAACCGGCGGTGCAGCCATGGGCTTCGTCTCCTACGCCGACCTCGCCACACCAGCCGAAGTCTCCGCCTTGCAAGACCTCATGCTCTCCTCCACCTACGGCGGACACACCGCCGAAGCCAAACAACTCCTCGCCAAAGGCATCGCATCGAAAGACGAAGCTAGTATCCAGATCGTGTTGCTCCCTGCGAGCTTGAATGTCAAGCATGCATACGATCAGACGAAGTTCTTTGAGCAACCGCCAGAGATGGCTGGGAAGCATGGGTTCTTGCTGGGTGCGTGTATTGCGCGTCCGTTGTCGGTTGGGACTGTGCATATTGCTTCTTCGGATCCGAAAGTCGATCCGGTGATTGATCCGGCGTATCTTTCGCATCCGGCTGATGTTGAGATCTTCTCGAAGGGGTTGGCGATTGTGGAGAAGATGGTCAATACGAGTCCGTTTAAGGAGAAGGTGAAGAGGAGGTACTATCCTGATGGGCCACTTGATCTGAGTGATAAGAAGGCGGTTGAGACGTACGTGAGGGGGAATGTTGCGACGGAGTATCATCCTCTGGGATCGTGTGCGATGGGTAAGGAGGGTGTGGGCGCTGTGGATGATAGGTTGAAGGTTCATGGGTGTAAGGGAGTGAGGGTTATTGATGCGAGTGTGATTCCGCTTCATGTGAGCGGGAATATTGTGGCTACTGTTTATGCTGTTGCTGAGAAGGGGGCGGATTTGATCAAGGAGGATTGGAAGCTATAATGGGTGGGAAAACCTCTCGAGTTGGGCGGATTGCTTTGGAGTCTGCTTACGTTTGATTGGACAAATTTTCCAGTAGCAAACGTTTGGAAAAGGATCAATAGTCCTTCATGCTTTGCAACTTCAGGTCATGAATAGCAGAGTCTTTCTTACTCCCAAATTTTGTGTGACATGAGAGAATTTAATCTGCGAAAGGTATGGAACAGTGAATACGTAACTGGATGGATTGCCACAACATAATCTTGTCTGTTTCAGCTTAATAAACTCAATACAAATTTCCCAACTCCCAACACCGAACTCCACTTTACAGCCAAACATTCCACGCAATCTCTATCACATACATGTACAGTGTATCGATTCAACGCCCAAAAAGATATCCCCAAAGGGAGACTGAAGCCTTCACCTCCTCGACCCACCATGCTCAAAATCCCATTCAAAACTGGCCTGCGAACCCTTCTCCAAATCCTGATTCCTCCCCAACATCAACGGCCTTGGAATATGTACCCTCGTCTCGCCCGCTCTCGCACCCCCACCGGCATGCACATTCTCCTCCGTAACAGAGATCTGCACCGTAGTCGTCATATGTATGCCACCCCCACCAGCCTCTTTCAACTGCGCATCTCTCTCCCACGCCTCCTCACCTCCTCTCGTCGTAGGTCTCATCTCCCACTCCTCATGGCCATGCCCATGCCCATTTGCATCTCTATGCACAATTCCCATCTCAGTGTCCTCGCTCCCAATACTCAGTTCCTCCGTACTCTCCCCTTTCGCGCGTATAGTCGTAATGATTCCATTATCACTCAACCTCTTCCCGCCAAACCCACCGCTGAGATGTCGTCCCGCAATATTCGTCGTGCGCGGTCTACCGCCTCCAATGCCAGGCCCGTAAAGATTTTTCGATGACGATTTCTGCCCTGGTGTTAGGGTTCGTAATGCAGGGAACCATTCTCTTAGGAGCGGCCAGATCATAGGGAGGTTAGAGACGTATATAGCAACGGATGCTTCGCGCGTATACCACAGCATATACGACGGATCCCACACATCCGACAGATTAAACACCTTCGTCAAGACAGCAGCCAGGATGACAAACAAGCCCATAGAGAAGATAACCAGCAGCACGGATTTCTGCTTCAGCGGCATATTGAGCTTTGTGATGAGCGGGAGGGGTATAAACAGCATGAGTGTATCGGAGGAGATGTTGAAGCAGGCTTGGATGATGGCGTAGTGTTCGAGGGTTGTGCATTGTGGGTTTGGGGGTGGCATGGCCCAGTACCCGGAGAAGGGAGTGCAGGCTGTGAAGAAGGCGATTTCCGTGGCGAGCCAGCCGAGCGCGACGTAGATGGATAGGTATAATACCATGCGTTGGACTTGGAGGCCGAGGGTGAGGCGGGTGTACATTATTAGCATGCAGGCTTTGATTATGTAGATTACGTTGAGCATGGCCTGGGAGGGGTCAGTGAGTGTCGAGGAGGGGTGGAATAGTGGTTTACCTGTTCGGATATGATGACGATTTTGGAACCTTTGATTCGGTCTTGGATGTTTTGTGGAGTGAAAGTGTCGAAGTCTTCTGGTGGGTATAGATTACTTCCTCCTCCGCCTGCGATGACATTCAAGCAGACGATGAGTGCCGTGTATAGACCGCCAGCCAATAGCATCAAGTAGTCGTCTGGTTGAAGTCCTCGGATTCCCAGGCGATGTATTCTAGCATATCTATGTTTGCTGTGAGCTTCGGCATGGGTGATTTGAGATCAAGAGACTCACGTCCGCATGAGGATCAACAGCATTCCAACACCGTATAAACTCCACGACTCCACCGCCAACTGGTGCACAAAAGCTGGATCGAAGTCTCCCATTGTAACTTGTCTCTTCGGGATACTTGACCTGAAGTTCGAAGGTCGACTTGTGAAGAATGAAGCACCGAGCCAACCAAAATTATGAATGAATAGACAGCACAGAACATAAACCGTAGGCAAAAGAGAATACACCAAAATTACCAGAGACGGAATTCCTCTTCTCCGGCGGTTAGCTCAAGACTATATGAGAAGCTTCATAGTCAAAACTTTCTTTTCCCCATACGTGCTCACCTCTCCCTTTTGCCTTCATGAATATCCCGTGCCCAAGAAGAAAGAAGACCCTCCGCAAATGCAGAAATAAACATGTCTCATCTTGCGCTTCCCTTCCAAAGGGCACATACCCCTCGAAGCTCCGATCGTCTATCTGTCTGCATCGCATCTCCGAAATCAGTATAGAGCTGGGTGACTTGCAGATCTGTTTGCAGATTGAAGACTGGGCCGTACGAGGGTCGAGATAAGGAAACGTGCTAGCTGATATGGTAATGGTCTGGTACGGGATGAGATGGGCGGCATGGTCGAATCGCATCTAGTGGTAATTTGCTTTTTCTTTGCACCTTCCTAAGTACGGCTGCTGCTTGGTTGGACTTCCTCGGCAGTATTCGACGATTAGACGAGCAAAAGGAAATCGGATGACATGCTTGTGCGCTTGCCTTGAGTGATTATTGACTTGCATGTGAGATGAAGAAAACGAAACGGAGTATTACAAAAACGTGCCTGTGTCCGAAAGAAGATATGTGGGAGAAAGCCGCCCGCTGCCACTTCGCTGTAGGCCGTGTGGGGGATGGGATGTGATATCCGGTACTGCACGAAGCTTCGTGAGTTGCGATTGGCAAGCTTAGACAATTGCAGTGCATATCTGCAAGCCGTCTTTCTCCTGCATGCTGTATATTGACTGTTGTACCTTGCACAATCAATCGACAGGTACAAGAGATAACGAAAGTATATTCGTGTGGTTGATTCGGAGGATCTAGCCGA
Organism: Deltaproteobacteria bacterium; assembly: GCA_002685535.1. Taxonomy (GTDB): domain Bacteria; phylum SAR324; class SAR324; order SAR324; family NAC60-12; genus Arctic96AD-7. The sequence continues at coordinate 213 of NYXK01000221.1, read as the reverse complement.
GGACAGGCACCTCGATATCTGGACCGGATAAACTGCTCAGATACAGATGTGGCCGATAGGCGTGCATAACATGAAGGCCTCAGCGCACTCACACATCACAAGAGCATCGGCAAGCCAATGAAGATGGGAACATGCGAAAGGGCACGTTTATATAAAACTCCGTGAAGCCTGAGTGTGTCGATGAAGAAGGGAAAAGAAATATGCACGTTGGGG
>NYXK01000220.1 GCA_002685535.1 Deltaproteobacteria bacterium | reverse complement strand
TTTTCAAAAGATCCGAACTGGATTCCGTGCGGACCTCGCACATCCATGTTCACAGTCAGCTGTGAAATGGCGAAAAGCAGGAATCATTGAACCTATCGATACCTCGCGTTTAAAGAACTGGTCAAAAGTAATGTCACAATTCCGCAACATAGAGGGATTCTATCAAGGTGGTAAACAATGGCTTATTCCTATTGACTGGGGCTCAACTGCAATTACCTATAGAACAGACAAGGTTAATGCTGCAGAAGCATCCACATTACTAAGTTTTATTAATCCTAAATTCAAGGATCGTATCTCCATACCTGATAATCTAGATGATGCCTACGCATTGGCATTTCTCGCCATTGGTATTCAAGACTGGAACACTGCCTCGATGAAAGATCTGGAAGATGCATCTGATTTTCTAAGAAAAGTTCATAAAAACGTCCGTACATACTGGTCTGATCCGGCAGAATTAAGACAGATGATGGCTAGCGGTGAAATTCTTATTTCATGGGCTTGGAATGAAGTAGCAGCCATTCTTGCGTCAGAAAAACATCCTGTTGAAATGAAGCATGATACTCAGGAAGGTGCTTCAACCTGGGTCTGCGGTTACGTAAAATTAGCCAATGCACCTGGAAGTGAGCAAAAAGCTTATGACTTCATTGATGCCTTTTTGTCAGATTCTGCAGCGACATACCTAATTACAGAATGGGGATATGGACACACAAACGAAACTGTCATGAATAGTATTGGAGAAGAAAATGGTTTAGCAGACCTACAAGATCAAATTCTGTACAGAGGAGAGAACACTCTTATGCAGAGCCCACTAAATCCAAAGATCCGAGAACAGATGATCAAGGATTTTGAAAAGATTAAAGCCGGGTATTAATTTAAATAAACTAGTTTGTGGAATCGTCCCCTCTGCGAATTGAGGGGGGATTCCACTGCATTTATCATACTTCAGATTTTTTCAGTATAACAAGGGACTCCGCCCCCCAACCCACTCGAGCAGATTCTCCATCATCCAATACACGCCGACCTGCTGTATTACGCATTGAAATCGTCAAGGGTGACTTAAGCCCCGTAACTTGAACGGTGTAATAGGTCATGTCTCCAAAATATGTACTTTCAAGAATTACTCCACTGATTTCAAACTCTGTACGATCCCGGTCCTCAAACAGCAATGTCAACATTTCGGGACGAATGCCTATGATCACCGGCCCTGAATTAAGTGGAATTGGTATCTGGTCCGGACTGACATTCACGTTCCCTAGGATCCCTGCATCCACAGTTGTATTTTGGTCACCGTCTTTTAGCAACTGACCTTCGATGAAATTCATCACACCAATGAATGAGGCCACTCTTTTGGATTTGGGCCTACTGTATAACTCTTGTGGAGATGCAATCTGAACGATTTGCCCTTCGAACATCACTGCAATCCGGTCACTCATTGTCAGAGCTTCTTCCTGATCATGAGTAACGAGGATAAATGTGATACCAACTGTACGCTGCAAATGTCGCAACTCCACCTGCATTTGTTCCCTGAGATTCTTGTCAAGTGAGGATAGTGGTTCATCCAGCAACAATACCTTAGGTTTCATGATAAGTGAACGAGCCAGAGCAACTCTCTGCCTCTGACCGCCAGAGAGGGCATGGGCCGGTCTTTTGTTATAATTATCCAAATCGACCAGTTTCAGCATTTCATTCACCCTGCGAGCAGTTTCGTCTTTTCCAAGATTGAGACGTTTGAGTCCATAACCTACATTTTCTTCTACGTTAAGGTGAGGGAAAATGGCATAGGACTGAAAGACCATATTGGTAGGACGCTCGTTTGCTTCCACTCCGTGCATTTGGGAACCATCTATAGCAATGTTTCCTTTTGTGGGTTGTTCAAAGCCCGCTATCAAACGAAGCAGAGTAGTCTTTCCACAACCAGAAGGCCCTAATAGCGAAAAGAATTCACCTTCCCGAATTTGAGCACTCACTCCGTCTAAAGCAGCAATTTCTCCAAAATGCTTCTCTACTCCATCCAATTCGACTATGTTTTTTATTGAATCTATTTTAAGTTTATCTATCATGTTTTAAATAAATCACCAAATTGTACATTAGATTGATCCTCGACTATCCTGTTCATACGTCTCCGGAAGTATTCGAACAGTGAGAGCAATACTAGCGAAAGTAACAACATTAAAAATCCAAGAGCCATCACGCCAGGAAGTTTTGCTGGGAAACGCAATTGCCCCCATATATATACAGGCAGTGTAGTTTCAGTTCCAGTCAGAAAAAATGCGATTATGAATTCATCAAGTGATATTGTAAAACCAATCAGAAGGCTGGAAATTAATCCTGGTGACACCATTGGTAGAATTACCCGCTTGAAGGTACCAAATCTTGTTTCTCCTAGATCAAGCGAGGCTTCCTCAAGACTCATATCCATATTCGCAAATGCAGAATTTAAAATAGCAATAGAAAATGGAGTACAGACCAAGGTGTGACCGAGGATCACCGTCCAAAGTGAAAGTGGCAAACCGAGTTGCATTAGGACGACCAGTAAAGCAACTCCTACAATTATTTCTGGAAGAAAAAGTGGTAGAATCAGGAACGATAATATACTTTTTTTCCCAAAAAATTCATAACGCGCTGATGCGCGTGAGGCAAGTAGTCCTAAACATGTACTGAGGATGGAAGTGCTTATTGCTACAAACAAAGAATTCTTGAGGGATTCTTGAAGATATGTTTCCTCTGTTAATCCGGCAAACCACTTAAATGTAAAACTATTCAGGGGAAAAGAGATAATGGTACTGTCGTTGAAAGCAAAAATAGGCAGTAACAATACTGGGGAATAGAGGAATAGCAGATATGAGTATGCAAAAACTTTCAATGTGTTTTTATTACTGTTCACGTTCCTCGCTTTCTAAGCCAACGTCGATTTAGGGCTATAAACACCAATGATATTATGCTGACAATTCCCATAGCAGAAACTGCGAGTGATGCACCAAGAGGAGCGTTGTTGGCCTTCATAAATTGGACTTGAATCATGTTGGCGATCATCAACCCGTCTTTTCCTCCAACCAGTTTAGGTGTAACATAGTCTCCAATAGTGGGGATGAAAATTATCAGTGCCGCCCCTACAACTCCAGTCATCGATAGTGGAAGGGTTATTCGCAAAAAACTCTTAAGAGGCCCATCTCCAAGATCTGCAGCAGCTTCCAAGTAACTTCGATCTATTTTTTCTAATGCCACATATATCGGTAGAATTGCAAACGGTGCCCATGCATGTGTTAGTGTGATAATTACTGCATTTGCATTGTAGAGGATGAACGTCAATGGTTCTTCAATCATCCCCAGCCAGCCCAATGAACTGTTCAGTACACCATTGTATCCAAGAATTACCTTCCATAGAAAAACTCGTAAAAGGTAGCTCGTCCAAAACGGAATAGTTACAAGAAATAACCAAAGTGCCTTACGGTTACCACCGTGGAAAGAAATAAAATATGCCATCGGGTAGGCCAGCATTACAGTTGCAAGTGTAACAGTTGCAGATATTCCAAGTGACCGAAGCATTAGATCCCTATACATAGGTTCTGACCATGCTTCAATGTAATTATCTAGACTAAAACTACGTTCAAGAACGAGATAATCCTGTGTCCAGAAACCCAGAAATAAAATCAGGAGCATTGGTGCTGCAAGTAACAGCAAAGAAAAGCTAAACGGCAGCCCAATCAGGGTAAGCCCGCGGCTGGAATCACTGCTAAACCAATTTTTTACTCGATCCATCATGCCTTATTCTGAGATAATTTTCGGGACAACTTGTTACTTTCTGCTACAGTACCTCTGGGTGGCTCTATTTCCTGAGTCATCACAGGAAGGATTCCACGAAGGGCATCATGATGGGTTCGTACCCCATACTCTAGATCAGAAAGTATGATACCTTCATATGCACAAGACTTCATACCTTCATTCCACATGATGCTCAAATGCCAGTCTTCAACTATAGCAGTAGCATCAATACGTTCTGATAAATATCGAGCTAGCCGCATTGTTCTGTTCTCGTCTGTACGCTTATATGTGGAACCCCTGATTGCAGTCTCTTTGACCGAAAATGGAATTTCCTGATAAAAAATCACCGCATCGGGATAGAATCCCAAAACAAAATTAGGGAAAACACCTATGTACAGCCAAGCCCTTGGAAGTTCATTGTGTGGAGAAGCAAACTGGTCAATCATTTTTTTGTAATGAATCACGCTCCAGAGTTTTCCAGATCCTTCATTGAAAGGGGCATAAGAACGCGAAACTCCGTTTACGAATGGTTCATCATAATAATTTTTTCCATACAAATCATTCAGGCTGGGATGAGCCCGGGCGACATGGTAGCCCTCATTGTCCACATCCCTGATAGACTTCCAGTTGACGTTTTCCTTAGAACTACAATCTATTGGAGAAGTCTGCAAAAGGTCTACATGGTTGTAACTGGAAACTTCCTCATCAAATCTTTCAAGCAAACTTGCTATAGAAGGCTGGGGTCCTGGTTTGAAGCGCACAAACACGAAGCCGTGCCAAATCTCCATTTCCAGTGTCTTAAGGCCCAATTTCTTTGTATCAAGTACCGGGAAAGAACTCGCTTTGGCTGCACCACGCAGACTACCATCTAAGTTATAGGACCACCCGTGAAACGGGCAGTTTATAATGCTCTTGCATCTTCCCTCTGCTGTGTCGAGTACACGTGAACCACGATGTCTACATACATTGTGAAAGGCCCGGATCTCATTCTCATCATCCCGAATAATTAAAGCCCGCTCACCCACTAGATCAAAGGTTACGTAGCTACCCTTTTTAGGAATGTCGCTTGTGTGACAAGCTATTTGCCAGTGTTTCCTGAAAAGTTCTTCAGCTTCCAGTTCAAATAACTCTTCGTTGAAATATGTCCAGGATGGTAACCCAGAACGATCCCAATTTAGGGGTGGTTTGAGTTTGGAGCTAGGTATGTGTAAATTCATGATTAATTTTGCTTCATCAAGGCTGCAGGCTCTTAAAAAGACTTCTCTTTGGACAATTTGCTTTGAAATGTATTTTGTAGGAGGCAGATTCTGCCTGAGATAAGTTTTAAATTGCTATCGATTCGCTCGGCTCAATTCTATAAGGTTACTCCCAGTTGTCAAGAGAAATTAGCCCTATCAGATTAACCTCAAACCGTTCTCATCGACTTCAAGCATCTTAACAAATTTCTTGGTGCAGAGTCATTTTTTGAGGGATCAAATGAAACGAACCCACCTTCGTCCTTCTATACAAAAAACCATACTTCTTGTTGATGAAAAGATTCTTCCTGTTAGGGTGAGTATACCAACCTACAAAATTTTCCATTTTTTACCTTTCTATGTTTTAATGCTACAATATCTGTAATTTGTACACAAATTTATGCACATATTTTGGAGTTAAGTCACTAATATTATTTTGGAGGGACTGACCTTTAATCAGGTGTCCCGGGGTTCGAACCCCAGACGACCCACCAAGGAAATCAAGCACATAGAGGATCCCCAACCTTGTAAAATGGCAAATTACACTTGCTATTGTCCAAAATTTGCGATATTTATTACAGCAGAAACGCAAAACCTCTTCAGGCTCGTCCAGACGCATCAAACAAAATTTAGGAGTAATATGAAAATCTTGTCAGTTACTATCAGCAAAAAATTGTTTTTCATTTTTTTAATAAATTCAATTATTACTGTCACCATTTCCGGCATGGTTATTTTTTCATTTTTGGGATTATCAGGTCAATTCAATTTTAATTCTGAGCTTTCAACATATAAAAGCACACTTGACTCCATCAGGATTGAGCAATCAAAGCTGAAAGGTCATGCACAATCATTTTATTTAAATGTGTCAGATCAAACCATCAAAGAAGGACTGGCAGACATAGGTGCTTCAATCATCTTTATTAAAGAGTCTCTGGAAAAATTGAAAGATAATAAAAACCAGACCATAAACAGCAGTTCTCTTGAAAGCATTCACAGATTCAATTTAAATGACGATCACTTATTAAAAATTGATTCTTTAAAAGCTAAATACGGAACAGCACAGTCTGAGGAATTATATGATGCTGAATTAAATTCATTGAAAAATAAGCT
>NYXK01000219.1 GCA_002685535.1 Deltaproteobacteria bacterium | reverse complement strand
GGTTCGTGTCAATTTGAAAAGGGGGGGGGGGGGGGATCGTCTGTGCATCAACACTCTCAATCTTGCACTTAGAACCCACGCGATGTTCTCGCCGAAGGCTGTAACCCACGCCCGGGCCCCTTGATTTGTAGTGGCACGTTTTCCGCTTAGCACTCCAGATTTGGCTTACACTGACCAGGTACTCAAGCTGAAAGTGACGACGGGCGACACAGTCTTCGAAGGATGTGTCGTTCTCTTGGGCCAGCGCAATGGTACAGGAAGGATATCTAGAGGCGGTGCACTCAAGACCGTGTGTGTAGCTTACAGCTGAGGTTGGAACCAAGATCGGCTCGACAACTGAGGAACAAGATTGTCACTTTCACTCCGACAATATTCACCAATTATATCTTTTGCCTCACCTTCCAGTCCCCCACATCTCCTCTTCGATGTTTTTGAGACTACTGAACTGGATGATGTGTAGGTAATATCAGGCAAAGTCATTTCATTCGGACTCGTCTTATTAATTCACAAGGCGCTCGACGATCACCATGAATAGGCATGAACCTCCAACTCCCACACCATCTTCCCCGCTCTTCCCAATCTCACCACTTCCGCCGTCACATCATCGCAAAGCCCTCCGGGTCCACAAACAACAACGCCTACTTTCTTCCACCCCATCTGACCTTCGGCCTCCAACATACTCTTCACGTCAAATCTCTGCCCAACAAGAAATTCCTTCTTGGAGAACCTGTCTAAAGCACCTTCGACGTCCAGCGTCAGGGCGCGATCAGATTGCTTGAGACTCCAAAGCAGCTTGGTGTTGGGGTGGGATGTCGCCCAGGAAAGTAAGCCCGTTATGCCGAGACCGCCGCCGATGAGTAGGATGCGATCGCATTTGAGGTTCTCATCCGCGGTGTTGTTGCGGTAGGGCCCGTCGATTAGGGTGAGGAGACTGGCGAGTTGCTTCAAATACGGCGTCATACCGGTGTTCTTGCGGATGATGAGGGTGATGCCATTTTTAACGGATACTACGTGCGTGACTTGCGCGATGTTTCAACAGGATAACTCCCCACGTGAATATGCCACAAGCAGGAACAAAGAATGCAGGGCTGTTTGCAGGACAAGGATTCGCGCTACCCATCGGTGGAGGAACAGGTAAGTCGAATGAGACCAGTTGGTCGCCCAAAGCAGGATGTTATTGCGGCCGGCGAAGAGAATTATTAGTGGGAGGAGGGCAAATGCGATGTCACCCGTTCGATAGCCGGCGTAGGCGAGCCACTCTCCTCGTCTGTCATAGCCCAATGGATGAGGAATTGGTGCGACGGAGTCGTAGCCAGTGAATGTCAGAACGAGGTTTAGAATAGTAAAGTCGAGTATATACAAAGCCTGTCCGTATGTTGGCGCATTTCCTAGCAGCCGCGGAACAGGTCGGACGTGGTAGAAGTCGATGGTTGATGGGAAACGAGATATGGCTTGAGCTTGTCGAAGATTCCTGTCATGTATGGAAGTTTGTTGATTAAAGTGACCAGCACGGGAATTTCCAAAAGGAACGCTGACGAGAGCGAGACTTAAATTTCATCAATTTAGCAAAGTCCAATGACTTCCAGATATGGAAACTGAATTTTACTTGTTCCCTGTTGCAGATATCTTATCCGAGATATATGCAGCTATATACTGAATCTCATACCCAGTCTAGGCGACCAAACTGGTCTGATAAAGCTCCGTGCCCCAGATATATGTGGTATTCGGCGCTACCGTGACATGTTGAGCCGCAGCTGTAGAATCCCACTTCGCAGGAACCGCAGGACCGCCCGTTGCAGGCATCGCCCAGTACTTCTCGCGTTCCCAAGTTGGAAGTCCGTCTTGTTCACATCTGAGAGATGCAATAAGCGAGAGTGGTCAAAAATGCATCTTCGGTTGCATAACAGGAGGGAGGCGTGGGTGAACGGCCGTGGCTATGAGGTTGGCTCAAGTCCATTGGTGATGTGCAGAGAGCATTGCGCCTGAAATGACGGCACTGCAGGCGAAGTAGCAGAACGGGTAGCCATAACGACTGCCTAGACTGACGAATTGTGCGTTTTTCATCTGAAAGAGAAATCAAGAGACGAACATACAGAGACATCAATGCCGCATACAACACATGGTTGCACCCGTGATGTTCTCTGCTGTAAAAACATTTGCCTGTCTTCCCCTTGATGCCGACGCTCTGATATGCTCAAATGTGAAGGCAATAACTGGACCAGTTCCTTTTGCGAAATGAGGAGAAAGCCTGAGACCATGGCGGTCTTCACATCTCCGCCCTCCTTTGCAACAACAACGCCAGATTGAGACCTGCACCCCAAGTACCCAGCCTCGTCAACATCTCCGCCCCACTTCTAAACAACACCTTCTTCTGCACCCTTCCAGTCCCATCACCCTCGCCAACCTCGGCATCACTCCTCAACAGGGAAATGAACGAACTACTCCGCAGATCCTCATCCAGCTCTAAGCGTTCCAGCAGCTGCATTCTCTGATCCTTCGCTGAAACACTTACGAGCGCCCAGAGGATGACATGACACAAAAATATCGCTATGAGACTGTATGGTGCAGTGTCTAAGTATCCGCTGCTGATGTGGCTATTGCTGTCAGGTGGGCTGAGAGACATGATAGCTTGGACTGCGCGCTGGGCGACTTGTTCTGCGTTAGACGGGGATGAGCGGGCCCAGGATGAGAGACTGGACATGGCTTGGGCGATACCGGCCGTGCCATCTTTTCCAATTGCGCTTTGTAGATTGGGAAGAGGGACAAATAGGAGGATCGTGCTTAGGCGGTGGAGAATGTGGGATGAGCGGGTGAAGTATTCCGTTGAGGCGTCTCGAGTGGGATGGCGGGATAAAAGATAGGCTGAGGCGAAGGAATGAAGAGAGTCTGGAAGCTACACATCAGTAGAATACGACTTGATCATAAGGGAAATATACCTGCAATCCTAGAGCGAGCCGCTGATTTGAGAGGGCGGCTAGGGGAATTGTCACTTTCCGAACCGTGAAGACGTGCTTCGTCCGGAGCCCACTCGTCTTCATCAATGAACGTCCTAGAAATAATATCTTCTTGTGTGATTTGATAAATATGGTGCGTTACCGTTGTAAGAACCAAAAAAGCACTCCATGGATTGAGGTTCAAGGCCGGTAATTGTCCTGATCGCATTTCTGAGCCGTCTCTCTTGGATGTCACATCACCACCAAGCACGAATGGACCGACAGCAGCAGCAAATGACCTAGAAGGTGGCACAGGCGCCGGTCCCAGTAGATTCTTCCATGTCCTCGCCGAGCTTGCTGCCCAAAATTCCTCATCACAAGGACATCCCAAATCTCGGACTTCGCCGACCGAAATGGTAGGCGGTAGGTTCAGTAGACTCGGGAATTGGGAATCAATAGTGTACACAACCCAAGCGAGTCTTTTCTGAGATTCTTCTTGTACCCATTTCCTCCAGTCTGAGTCCAGGGCTGACCCGGTCATTGTGTGAGTGGTCGAGATCGGGAGTTGTTCTCCAAACTTGATGCGGCGAATGTAAGTGACGAGCGCACCTCTTCCCACCTCGGCAAACTCAAAGGCTCGCTTATTTCCACACCATAACCCTGTATGGACGATCAGAGCTTGGGCATATATTATCATGGGGCTGCGCATGAGTGCATTGTTACACTCTACAGCGACTTGGAGATGCCAGCGGATTGCATCGAGAAGAACGATTGCGAAGCGACGAGTGTGTTTCAGATGGCTGTAGATGGCACCGATGACAATCATGGCGGCAATTAGAGGTGGTGGAAGATCTTTGTTGGTATTGACCGTGGCGTGATGGAGGACAGGCATTTGAGGAGAGCAATGTTTGAAAAATAGGCCGATGAAAACATTGACCGCAGCGAGGGGTGGCAAGACGAAAGACCGTTTCGCCGACGGACATTCTGTGAAGTGTGGTTGGATAAAGGACTCCAACTGAGCAAGTGTTGCTTCTGTAATATCGAATCTGGGATCATGAGTGTGAAACAGTGGATGACTATCTGGAATCGAGATAGGGTGTGCGGATAATATCTGTTGAGAATTTGGATTCCACTGGAATGGCCATTTATCTTCTTCAGATGCCTCGTTAGGAGGCGAAGAGATACGACTAACTGGTCCGTCTTGATGTAAGCCCTGGTAAGGTTTGTTGTTAACCTCGGCAAGGGGTTGTTCTCTCGACGGCTCAATAGAACCCCAAGTATCTGCAGAGGCTGGACTAGGACCAATGCCACCTAGTCCTCCCAGCTCGTTTCCAGTCTCGCGCATCGCGGAATAAAAATCGAACGAGAACCACTCATGACCAAGAGGAGCCATATCCTGCGGTATGAGGAATGATGAGAAATCGAATGGCTCAAACGACATATCCACGTCATAAGGAAAGTTGGGAAACTCATCAGTGCTCCCTTCCATACCCGGAACCGAGCCATGCGGCTGACCCAATAGCCCATGAGAGTGTTGAATTTGAGAAGCTGGGGAAATGCCTTGGTAGGTCTCGGCTTCAAACCCTGAATGGTGGCTAGTCATGGGACTATGAGCATGTCCTTCGTCCAGTATTTCACCACCGTGACCTGCAATAAAATCGGAGGAATTGGAGAGGACATCGTGGTTGTTTTCTTCATTCTGTTTCCTCCTTTTGGCAGGACGTCGTCCAGGCTTCGCTTCAGCATTGTCCCACCTTTCATGGCCAGCCTCATGGCGCTTCATGAGATCGCTTCTTGTGAATCCCTTGCCACATATTGAGCAGCAATGAGAAGGCGTATCATCTGGAGGCTAGATTAGTCACATGTAGCGGAGATAGCACTTGAAATCATACGGGTCTTCAGATGTCGACTCAGATTCTCCCTTCGGTTGAAAACCTTGTCACATAGCCCGCAGCTAAATGCATCCTGCTGGGATTTTGAACGACTTGATGCAGTGGACCGGGCGAGATGTTCTGGTACGGAATCGAGTTCCGGATCTGGATAGTCCACCGAAGGAACATTCTCGGCTACATGGTTTGCTCGAAAGGTGGACATCGTTGGATACGCATTCGGGCTTTTCATGAAGTCCAATTTGAGTGAGGAGATTGAGCAGAATGTCCTCTCGATGACGAGGAGAGATGAGGTGGATATTCAACCCTCGCTAGTTGAACGCTATGTACGGAAGTCCACTCGAATTGCTTCCCTGTCGCCCGTCCACTTCCCCGCTCTTACTTACGAAATTTCTGTACTCCGTAAGTGCAGGGTGCAGTACCCCGCAACGCTTGTGTTTTCACCCCGTAGCAATATGGAGCAAATTCTGGTATGCATGACTCGTATGAGAAGAGGCAAACGACACTGGATGTCGATTTGGGAAGTGACTTTTCATATAATTGGTATTTGATCGTGATCTAGCCCAGCCATTCTAGAAGCAACCTCAAGATCGAGAACTGCCTCAACCATCCGTACCATCCACTGGCTTGTGCCTTCCCCGGTGCAACAGCTGAAGGCCTCGAGCTCGCGACTCCATTCTTCTCTGCTTCTGCCGTGGTGATCGCAACCTTTTCGCTGGACTTTTGTATCCTGATTGTAACCTTGCCATCTTGTCCTGCAATAACTTGTGATACGAATGAACGTTGGCCAGTATTCTCCACAGACATGATGCTCCATCCCTGCGGCGCAAAAACCTCTGCGACAGAGCCAGTAGGCATCACCAACACAATGCTCCCCGTTCCTAGAGACTCTTGCATGTTCAGAGAAATTTCGACTCGACCAGCCGGCGTCGACAGAGCAACTTCCACATTCTCTAAGCTAGCCAACACAGGCTGCACTTTCCAGCGTGTCCATCCAGGTTCAAGCGGCGAGACCCCAGCCAGATATCTAGGCAGGAGATACACAGGCCACGTTGACCAGCCGTGCATGAGAGATGTGTCGTCCGTGATGGGCGTTCCGTCTGGTTTCATAGCTTCCCAGTGGCCTCCTGAGTAATTTGGATTTGTCTCGTCTGCCATCACACCCCAGACACGTTTGATGAGCTCGATCGCTGAATGGCCGTGGCCGCGTTCGAAGAGTGCCTCTACTGCGAAGCCTGATGCGTACGGACTAACCACTATCTTATCTTCCCATCTTGCTAGACCTTGAAAGGCTAGTGGGAGGTGGTCACTTTTTGGTGCAGCTAATGTTGTCACTGCTGCTACGTGCGTGGGAGAAAGCCCTGTTGTGATGGCGTATGCGTTGATGTCTTGACAAATGCCAGTGGGGGAAGAAATGTCGCTCATTCTCATGATACCCTCAGTAGGGTTCCAGAGGTGCGCAAGAATACTTTGTCTCAGATTATCTGCTCGTGGTGAGAATGTATCTTTCGAGTTTGCGACCCTGCTCATCTTAGCCATAGAACTCAGAGCATCGTAGTATGCAACATTGATCTTTCCAGAAGCTCCAAATATTGGCCCACCCATGGGAAACCAGTCCACTGTGATTCGTTAGTTGTGCTTTCACAGGTTTTTGGAGAGGACTTACTTGAAAGTGGAGGTGGCGCGACAACAAGACCTCTCTGGTCTACAAATTTCTCCACAAAGCCCAGCAATTTCTCTAGCTTGTGCCAAATCGATTTTATCGTAGCATAGTCGCCCGAATGCATCCAATAGTCTTTGATAGCGACAACCAGTAGCAAGGCATAACTGAGAGAATAGAAGGCATAAGTCGGGGGCTCTGTTGACACTTCATGGGTGGGTGCCTGGATCGGACACAAATTGCCGAGATATCCCTCTGCCGTTTGGTGACTGGTGAGAAGTTTGATGCTCCCCAAGATGGCGTTGAGGTTGGCTGTAGAATAGCAAATTGACCGTCCCATAACAAAAAGATCGCCACCGAACAGAGCTCTGTCCCGCTTAGCACCGTCGATGGTGCATGAGAGGGCATTGGTGCCAACAGCGAAATCAGCGAGAGTACGATCTCGGCTGGCGAGAAGAAAGTCGTTCCGATAGAGACTTTCTCCAGACAGATTAGTGATTTCAAGATTCCGATACATTGAGGTGTAGCCCTGTGGCCCACCAAATGCCACCGAGCCAGTGTTGTTCTGGCTTCCACCGAGGATGGGATGAATATCAAGGTCCAGTACGGTCGCAACGTCCACGCCGTTGAGCAAAACCGAGACGCTCTTTCCCGTCGCAACCGTGCTGACTAAAATCCAATTGTGCAGAGAAATCTCGGGTGGTATATCCCATCTTCCTCGATGATTTGTAGGGAAGACTCCATTCGTATCCGACAGGCCCTCGAAAGCAGCAAGTGACCTCTTTCCCAGATCTAGACAAAAGATCAGCCCATTAGCGACCATGTGCACTCCCCAGCTGGCACCACCACTCTCAATTTTCGCGCTGAATTGAACCTTCACATCACCCCATCGAGTACCATGTCGGCACGGCGCCCAATGCTGTCCAACTATCCGGGTGCCGTGTTCGGTCACTTCCCATGCTGCGGCTGTTTCTCCAGCTTCCACCGTGCAGGCGTCAACGGTCCGAACGCCATCGTTCCAGACTTCGTTGAGCAGCTCGCTCGAACACGAGAATGAGTTAATAGTTGGGTTTGGTGCACGTATTGGCTTGTAGCCAATTGAGGATAGGCGGACTGAGGAATTTGGTGTTTTGAGAATCACTCGCTGGTATCTCTGGGACCGTTGCGCAAAGGGTAATACAATCCGATTTTGCTTTTCAGACGGCTGAAACGTCTGCGTGTGTATTCTGTATGTATCCATAGCATTGGAAAATAAGAAGAATGGGCCATCTCCTACGATTTATCAGTAAGATTTCAGGCACAAACCCGAGTTGTCTTACCTGTCCCGCACTGTATTCCAGCATGCGTTTCACTGAATATGACATCAACTTCCACGGGGCAACTTCCAGTAACACTGCTAGTCTCGATGATAGGCATTCCTCCAACTGCAAGCCCATAATCAAATGTTATCTCAGACTGGCCAGTTGATGCATTGGAGAGCTTGAAGCTTCCTGCAACCTCAACGTCGCCTTGGCAAGTCCATTTCGAAGGAGCGATGAAATCCATATTTATTCAGACCCGACACTCGTCTTGAGAATCCATACATGGAAAAGGTGAGAAGATGTGTGTGTATTTCCGTGAGAATATTGGAATATTTCCAAGTACGCACACAAAATGTTTGAAAGTCGCGACTTGAGACGCCCGCGATGCAAATATTCAAAACGAAAGCCGGGAACTACCAAGCATCATTTCAAAGGAAAAGAGAATGATAAATACCATCGTAATGGCCGCCAGTAAGATACGATATCCACTGGTTATAACGTCCACATAGCCTAGCCGTAATGTGTTGTTTCGTTGCAGTTGTGCTTCCGTTGAAAGGAATTGTTCAGGGGGAGAAGCCGCGACCGCCCGGCGACTGGGCGGCTCAGCGACCCAATGCGTAATCATGTGACTCAAATTGTCCACTTCTTTCCCCTGCCACGTAAATGTCCACTTCGTTCTTTATGAAAGGTCACTCTCGGTTTCCCCGTCCCCCGTCTCCCCATCCACCATTTCCCACTATTATCTCCGTGACTATGGGGCACTTGCTCAGGGCGTTGTTTGAGCTGCACCCAGTTGTCATATCCACTTCCATTCCATAGGATTGTCCTACTTCACTCTCCACGTCTACAGATCGTCCAGTTTTGACCAGGACTGTCCACCTGGCAGACTATATTATGGGTTCATATGAGTACCATGTCTCCATCTTTGGCCCTCGCGGGGGCGGGATATGGAGATTCGCCCCAGCTTCTCAAGATCTTCCCTGACCATGATGCACCCTGTGGATTCAGCTGCTTCGTCAGGGAATCTGGCTCTTTGTAACACTAAGACATGCATATATGCTGGAGACCTCCTTTGCAGAGAGTAAGTACAGTTTCACGGAGAATTTTGTTTTTCCTGCCCCTTCTAAATTAGCAACTTTTTACTCCCATCATTGTTCAATATCATTTACACGATGGCCGACAAAGTCCCCGATTTCGAGCATGTTGACATGGCATCCTCCTTGACAGCCGCCGAACAACTTGGCGATAGAATCTCCGACGCTGAGCGCCAGGAGACTCTCTGGCAGGCAGTGAAGACACACAAGAGAATCATTCTACACTCAACGGCGGCATTTGGTGCGGGTATGGTATTTGGCTACGACACGATTGCAAATGGAGCGACCATTTCCATGCCAGGTTTCGAGATTTACTTTGGAGGAGTCACACCAGAAGGCGAATTATACGTGCCGTCAATCTGGGCATCTCTTTGGACAGCGATGTCTTATCTTCTCCAAGCCATGGGGGGGTTCCTGATCGGGTTCGTGTCTGATAGCTTTGGAAGGAAATGGCCTTGCGTGGGCTCTTGCATGATCTCGATCGTAGGAGTTGGCATCGAAGTAAGTCTGATTCATTTCGATCAGTGTCGTATTCTTCATGATCTTATGAATGCAGGTGCTGATGACTTGTTTTAGTTTGCCGCAACATCTCGAGGTATGCTCCTGGCTGGGAAGATGGTCAATGGTCTCGCGATAGGATGCCTATTCGCAACTGCCACAGCATGGGCATCTGAGATCTCCCCGATGCGCCTTCGGGGGGCTATCCAGTCAGCCATCATCCTCTTCATGTTTTTCATGCAGGCGATCGGACTTGTAGTCGTTCGAATGTTTGTTCCGAATATCACGACGAACGGCTTCCAGGCTGTCTTTGCTATACAATGGACGTGGCCCATCCTGACCGGCCTTCTATTCGTATTTATGCCCGAATCTCCATCGTGGCTTCTCCTAAAGGGCAGGTCGGAAGAAGCAAGGAAATCTTTGGCCCGTCTGCATGGTGCTGACCGAGACATCGATGCAAGACTAGCGCACATGGCTTTGGGAGTTCGACTTGAGGAGGAGCAATCACTTCGTCATGGAACTGGGACATACACTGATCTCTTCCGTGGTAGCAGCTTGAAGAGAACGCTAACAGTGATGTGGATGTTCATCGGTTTTGGCTTCACAGGGGCATGTTTGCTCGCTCAAGGCATCTACTTCCTCGTCATCGCCGGCTTGGAACCAATCCATGCATACGATGTCTCCATCGGCGGCTTTGGTATTGCTATCTTCGCTATTGTAGGTTCTTGGTTCTTCATGGAAAAGAGTGGCCGCAGGTCTATCTTCCTAGTTGGCGCGGCTGGCAATTGCATCGTCATGTTTGTCATTGGCGGGTTGTACTACACTTCACGCAAAGGGGGCATTGTGGGCAGTTGCGGTTATAATGTTCGTCTACCCTCACCCGTTAACTGGCTGGTTAGAAGCTAACATTGTGCAGGAACCTTCTCATTGCATGGCAAGCAGTAACACTGGTGTCCACAGCCTGGGCTATCACAGGCGAAATGTCATCTTACAGGCTTCGTGCCAAGACCCAGGGCATAGCCGTCATCTCCAACGCTCTTTCGACCTGGCTGTTTACCTTCACTGTCGCATACATCTACAATGTCGATGCAGGCAACCTTGGCATCCGAGCAGGATTTGTGTACGGAGGAGGCTCTCTGCTATTTTTCGTGGTGTCGTATTTGTTAGTTCCGGACCTGAGAGGCTTCTCCACGGAAGAAGTTGATTGGCTTTATGAGAACAAGATCCCTGTACGTAACATCAGAGAGTATGAGGGGAAGGCTAAGGAGGCGGTGTCGGCTATGGAAGCTATCATGGGACATCAGAAAGAGTCTGCGTGAAGACATAACCTGTCTGCAGCTAGAACAGAATATTATTGGAGAGCTTTGAAGAAGATCTGACTTGGAGATTGAGCTCATGAGCGAGGCTTTTGTCAGTGGTGTGGTGTAATCAGTATTCCGCTGTACCAGATCTGGGGCAGGTGGCTCATGACAGCCTAGGTCTATGGTCTCCTGGATGATATTGCTGAGCCAACGAGAATTTGAGAAATGATAAAATGAACACGCTCAAAAAGCAATGCCTTCAAGAATATAGGGCACCGCTTTAGCGTACCTCCTTGACGATGACCCGCACCCCCTAGGATACTAGGATGCCGACCACATCTCAAAATTGAGGCTACCTCGGTGGCTCGGGATGTGAGTGACAGGCCGACAAGTTTAGATGCGTCCCTCCCGCTAGTGCAGCCACAAATTCGTATTTCGTGCTGCCTCGGCGGCTCGGCTCACTTTGTTGTTCTGACAAGCGAGCTGGGCATGGGGCAGGCTAGCGAGTAAGTTAAGAGGTGTGTCAGCTGCAGCAAGTAGTAGCGTAGAAAACGTATTGGACCTCCAGGAAATGAATGCCGATGAGTGAAAGACTACGATAATATCGTCACTTTATTTTTGAATAAAGTATTCCATTTCAGTGCGTAGAAAACAAAGTCGAGAGTGCGAACTCCATACACGCTTACATGGTGCCTGAAAGAGGCCATGGATCATTACCATGTTCGGCTCTTTCGTTTAGACTTCACTGCATATCAGTACTCATTATCTAGGAGACTTCATTAGCTAGCAAGCCAACATCAGCAGTCGAAATATCTGCATTAGCTCGTGGGGTAAATCCGCACCCCGCAGCTGAAAACTTGATTTGAGGGCTACCACTATTCGAAGTCCACATCAGACGATAGGGCCCAGGTGTCGATCTCCTCAAGTGTCAAGATATATAAAAACAACATCTCCAACAGTCTATCTCTCGATCAACTTTTCTCTGCACTGCATTGCATCTAGAGCTATCTTTTGACTAGACCACACCATGTTTACAGCCAAGTTTCTTCTGTCCAGTCTGGCCCTGCTAGCATGCGTTGTAGCAGCTCCGACCACAGCTCCTACTGCTACCATTTCAGACGGTCGAGTTTTAGGGATATCTACTTCTCTTCCAGATGCACCCATTCCTGTCAATAAGTTTCTTGGAATCCCTTTCGCAAAGTCTCCACCAGAGAGATTCGCACCACCCACTGATCCCGTGAAATGGACGACCCCTCTGCAGGCCACGTCGTGGAAGCCATCTTGTGTCCAGCAATTCAACTGTAAGTTTCTTTACAAGGGGTTGATTCAAAATTTCAGAAGACTGACCATTATTGATATACAGATCCAAGCGATCTACGAGCAGAAACAATGCGTATTTTCAACAATCCTGGGTATCCAGCACCTGTGGAGAGTGAAGACTGTCTGTACTTGAACGTATACGCTCCGTCCACTGCCGCAACGACTAGCAGTCTACCTGTGATGGTCTGGATCTTTGGTGGTAATCTAGCTTTCGGTGCTGCTGGAGTTGAAAGTTACGACGGATCCTCGTTTGCTGCCAACCAGAATGTGGTCGTGGTAACCTTGAATTATCGCACAAATGGTGCGACTCGCGCCCGCTACTGGTCGTGTATCTGCTGATATAATTATAGTTTTTGGTTTCTCTGCTTCGCCTGAGCTTCCGACTGGCCAGCAGAATGCCGGATTCCTCGACCAACGCAAAGCCCTGACATGGGTTCAAACAAACATCCAGGCATTCGGAGGAGATCCAGGCAAAGTGACCATCTTCGGGGAGTCTGCAGGTGGATTATCCGTCAAGCAGCTCGTAGCTTTACCGCCCAGTCCACTGCCATTCCGAGCTGGTATTCTCGAGTCAACTGGTGGCTCCTTTCCTCTCAATCCACGAGACTCGTGGAATCAGCTTGTCAAGTCTACCGGTTGTACGAATGCTGCCTCCCGGATCGCTTGTGTTCGCCAGGTCCCTGCAACGCAAATCAAGAATATCATCGAGCAGAACTCAATTGGGTTCGGACCTGTTGAAGATGGAATTACATACACGGCCAACACACGTGCTAAGTTCTTCGCCAAGAAAGCAGCTGATGTGCCTCTCTTGCACGGAACCAATTCAAATGAAGGCCGTGTCTTTGCGCATCTGGTCGGAATTGGCAATGGCAGTCCCCAACTTTCGGAATTCTTAAATGCCACTTTCCCCAGCCGACCTGATATCCAAAAGGCTATCCTGGCATTCTATCCCACGGATGTGGCAAACATTCCCTTCGAGTTGATCTCTCAAATAATCACAGACTTGATATTCACTTGCACAACTTCATCCCTGACCACGGTCGCAGCTCTGAATGGATATGACACCTGGCGGTACTATTACGAAGGGGTATTCCCCAACCTTCAAGTGTTCGAAGATGCCGGTGCTTTCCACGCAAGCGAGATTCCCCAGGTCTTTGGGAATTATCTCCCGCTCGGCGCCACCACACAGCAAATTGGGCTCAGCAGATACATGCAGACCGCCTGGGCAAATTTTGCGAAGAATCCTCAGAAAGGACCTGGTTGGCCAAAACTTGGTAGTAATTTTGGGCTGGAGCTTGGCAGTCTTGGGAGGAACGGTGGTTCCGGTGAGGTGACGATTCCCCTCATATCTGTGGATGCTGTGTGTGCTATCTATGCTCCAATTATTGCACTTCAACCCCTCTGAACAGCTGTAGATAACAAGTAGGGATGGGAGGGGCGACAACCTTTGATCGTTCTTTTGTTTCGTTGACCCCTCGACGTTGGTAGTAGCGATCCAAATTATGTGGGTGTGCAGTTCCCTGCTAGACCGATGAGTCTATTTGTACCTACTTCTCGCGTTTCGAATTATAGTAACAAGATACTATAACAAGACGTCACATCCTGGTTTAAAATTTGCACGCTCCTCGGCTGTTCAAGTGTATATTGAAAGTGAATCACTTCTTCGAGTTGCTTTCCCTCACTGCCGTTAGTCGTCCGGGTCTCGGTTCAGGTAGCCAATGAATGCAAACAAACCATTGCCGCAACCATCCGTGCCACTACCGGCCGGTACTCGTAGTCCTCTTCAAGGTCAGCGCTTGGCCCCTTTCAGGGCACCAACCCCGCACGACAGCAACCCCTTCAATTGAGTTGTTCGTGCGCGCAGAACATGTCAGCATACTGAGCAGCTATCGAGAATCGGCGAATGGCCCGATTTAGGCGGATGTCAACATGTCTCATCTAGACTTTTTGGACGTCTCAGCTGGCGCCGGGGACAGCTGCGACATGTCTGATCCTACATGGAATCAATGGGACCGTGACTCGATGTCGGCATCGGCTGAGCCCGGGCTCATATATCCGGGTATTTCCTCACTTCCTCTCGATGCGCAGTCCTGTCCTTGTTGATATGAATGTTTTCCTGTATTGGTCTCGACCGTATAGTAACTAATTGTGGTGTTAAAAATGCAGGTATGGATATGAGCACTGCTCTTCAAGCATCCTCCTCCATTCATGCCTCACTCGGGCCCAGCCGCAGCCCTACTGCGAGGCCGTTTCGCGAGGAAGTTGTTGAGGTTGAAAATACCAAGTCGCGTGAACGTATTGATCTGGCTCCCAGACTTTATGCATGTTCCGTGAGATCTTCCATACTTCCGTGTCGTCAGGTCCAAAACGAATTGGTGATCCTCTACTTTCGTCACATTCATCCATTGCTTCCCGCGGTAGATGAACATCACTTCAGTACTATACATCGAAACTTTAGAGGACGGGAAGAATTAATGGAGCCAGGTGACTTTTTGGTTTACCTCGCCATTCTCGCAGCTGGTTTTGGGGTTTGTTTTTCTTCGTTCAGCCTCCAGCGTACAAGGCTAAGTTTGAAACCAGCACCTTAGTGAGATCCAATTACACAGAACCCCATATCGCTCTCTGCATGATGGTCAAGGGGCGCTGTTCGATCAAGTCAAGGTCAGTCTGTGTCTTCTCCTCTAAATTATCAATCACTTTTTCATCAGAGGGCAAAGAAACGAATTACCGGTACAAATCTAACAGCTCATAGGTGCGCTACTGGTCGGCGGCTGACGTTGATCCGATTTCACTCATACAATCATCATTAATAATCAGCTCATGGAGTCCAGCTCCCCCAGCACCTATCCACGAGAATAATAGCTATTGGGTCGATCTTGCTTTCAAACATGCCAATTCTGTACAGCTATGGTCTGGTTCTTCCGCCGAGTGCAGTCGCCGCCGGTTGCTCTGGTGGTGCTGCATCGTCCGGGATCGCCACCTGGCAGTGGTTCTTCGTCGGCCATATCGACTACATAATATCACTACTACTGGAGAGCTGCCATCATATGGAGACTTTAGTATCGAAGCAACTGAGCCATCATTCTTGGACTTACCATCGAAACGTTTGGCTATGCTGTCTTTTGTGTGGTTGTGTAGGCTTAGCGAAATCATGGCCCGAATTGCGCACTTTCAGAGGCAGGTCAGAAATCTCTCGCAGTTTCAATCCTCTTAAATCCGGGACAAAAATCAAAAATACCGATGAAACAATGCAGCTGTTCCAAGCTGACTTGTGGAGTAGTTCAGATTTTCGCTCGAATGGAATGGCACTGTTGATGTTTCCTCCGGATCTGAGGAAATATATGACTTGGACCGGCAACTGGATGAATGGAGATCAAATTTCGAGGCCTCCATGTCTGAGAGAGACGAAGCTAGACAAGCTGTTTTCGCACCATCTGTCACTCTGTTGCGAATTGTGAGCTAGTAAGTACACTCGCTCCTGAATTAATCCTCGCCCCATCGGCTAAATGACCATTTCCAGTTCTCTGGTGACGGTGCTTTATCAATTTTATTTTCTACTGCATCGCCGTGATATAGAAACAGGAGCAGGATTCAAGCCTGATCCATTAGAGCGGATAAAGGAAGGATCATATCGTGTGGCAATAAATCTAGAGATTATCAGATCGAATGATAGTAGCGATGACATCCCTCTCTGGATGTTAGTTCTCACCTCTTCATCTCATCAGAACATTACTAACAAGTTTCTTACAGAGTTGGTTGGCTCGTACTCCCACTTATCGTGTATCAGGTCACTGAGTATATGGAGGAAAGTCTTTTGTTAAAGGATATACTTAAGTTCTTCCTGAAGAGACTAGCTCGGAGATGCTCTGGAGCCCACACGATCTCGCAGACGGTACTCAAGGTTGTTAAAGCAGTTGCAGAAGGTGTTAATGCCTCTACTGAGGAGGACTTCCCGACCATGATATTTGGTATCAATAGCACAGTAGTCGGACAGGAAAAGACTTCTGCGTTGGATCTCGCAAAGTGGAAGCGAGAGGCAAAGATACTAGCAATAAGTCTTAGTCTCTGCGACCCTGCTCTTGAACACAACGCTGTACCAGATCAGTCTCGTGTGGCTGAGATGTTTTAGGCATTGCTCTTCATCATTGCTCTTCATCACGAGCACATTGTTCTGCTGCCACCTGTCTTCGGCGACATCCATGGTTTTGCTCTTAGATCACAAATTGAATGGAGGGGTCCTTTCTACCATTTATCTTCAACGAGCTTGTAGTGCCATCAACGATCTATTCCTAACCCGATCTTTGGGTATCTATTGCCATTGATCCTTCTAGTCAATGTGGACCTCGATATGTCTTCAAAGGATGAGTGTAATCAGCTCTTAGCACGGGAGTAATTATAAATTTATCAAATATGTACCTGGCCATCATGGATATTCAACAAGCCTCACCTGATTGCGCCGGGGCTGTCGAATCATGTATATGAGTTGTCTCGATACAAGCTTAACATCTTGATAGTCGGTGGCATTTCTGGTAGTGGCTGTCCACCTGTATTCCCAGCGGCCGCGCGGCTCGTCGGCTGAGCCGCCCAGCAACAGACTCACGCTGTCACGTTCGTAAATTAAAGAGGAAAGTCTCGAGGAAAGAGATGTCGTGAAACAAATGCAATTTTACCAATACTCATGATATTCAATTATATGTTTCTCTAATCATTCAATTTCTAATCATAAAAAGCAGCGTCGCCATCAAATTCTCAGTCTGTCTTTCACTGGTTTCACGTGGTACGTCGAAGCCTTTCAACATACTTCCGTAAGTCTGGTGTCGTTCGATTTAGATTCATCACTAGCCGAGAAAAATTTCCCTAATAGCCCCAGGTAATCACACAGAATGGAGCTGAGCATTTCGAAGCCAGGCGCATCCTTCCGAACGGGGCAGAACGGCACTCATCATTGCGAAAGGGAGCCTGGAACCTCAAGAGTAATGCAAAACAAAAGTCATTGAAATTGAGCAATCACCAGTAATTTTGCAACGAGCTCCACAAAATTATGTTATTCCCAGGGGATTCTAGATCACTTATTTGCACTCCGATAAGACTCTGCTCCCTATTACCACTTCAAGGAAATAGACAAATTTAGACACTCGAAAACGAACATACAATGGAATGTATATCGCCGCCTACGATGCCCCGGATGAAAGTTAGCTTGCTCTCAGCTCGACAGTGCAAGGATGTCGGCATCTATTTCTGACCTTCTGCTTCCTCATTGCTTGATAGATTATAACCCTTCACTGGCGAAAAGCTCCCTCCACAGTCCTATTGCTGCTTATCGCGACTACTTTTTGGGTACAATATGATATGTCCCAGCTCCTTGCATAACTTCTGTCGATGGTTGGGATGCTTGACATCATATCGAATGGTGGGCATCTGTTGTGCAGTGGTGTCTCAAAAGACTCGTACTTAGCCGAGCAAAGACATACCTGTAAACAGGGAAGGCAACACCTTCAGCCGATCCAGGCACGGCAAGGCTCTATTGTAATTTTT
The DNA here is from genome assembly GCA_002685535.1 of Deltaproteobacteria bacterium. GTDB lineage: Bacteria > SAR324 > SAR324 > SAR324 > NAC60-12 > Arctic96AD-7. Next base: position 28,772 of record NYXK01000219.1, on the reverse strand, counting down.
CCCGGGATCCAACTGGCTCCAGCAGAATTACACTTGATCTGTCATTATGTCAGTGGCCAAGCTTTGTGCTTTACTGCGGATAAAGACTTGATACAGCACCTGCGACACAACATCGCACAGAAACATGTTCAATGATCATATGGAACACCGTCTCAATTCCTGCACGTCTCAGTGGTATCCAATCGTGCATTCTGCATAGATGCAGTCGTCACCCGCAGCGCAATATAATTATCTCTTCCCCGAGTGGTGGAACGGGTATCCCGTCCATTTCCTTCTGACTGAATGTAAATGTCTGCATGGACAGCAAACAATTGATCGGACTTTTTATTTTCATACTCTAAATGGCATACCACGCGTTTCTTTGTCTCTTGTTACTACCTAAAAGCCTCTCTCAAGGCGTCATACCGGCTACCTTTCCTCAATGCGCCGTATGAAGCATGCTTCGATTGCCACAGAGCTTCTCAACTGACCTCGCTTAGAACGACTGTTTAGCAAAATTCAACAATGGGACCTTCATCGGCAATTGTGCTATTGGTGATCCTGCTTGCATATGTGCTGAGAGTAACTTCCAAGATGGATGGGCTTGCTGCGTGAACACTGGTTGCAATGAAGCCGACGAAGCATCCGCCATCGGCACCATGAAGTCCCAGGTCAGTTCATCATGCTCTTTTCAGGTTACGAACTGGTTCATTGACCCAAGTTCACTTTTAGTGTCCCACTTCGCCGAACATAGGCAATTGTGCAGCTGGAAGAGATCCGGGACGCTCTGGCAGGGGACGAGGCGGTGGCCGTTTTGGTGGAGGGGGAGGTCGTTTTGGCGGCGGAGGACAATCAGAGCCAGTGCCAACTCTAGATCCTGTTACCGTCACGGCCCCAGCTCCACCGCCTGTAGCTGTACCTGTTACGGTCGTCAGCCCTATGACTATCAATAATCCAGTTACGGTCGCTCCTAGCCCTATTATTCCCGATACCCAACTACCAATTAGCACACCGCCAGCACCAGGATCGGCCGCGCCAGTCCCATTTTCCACAATCACTCCAGCATCCGTGCCAGCCACGATAACTGCAACCTCTGTCTTGACTAGTCTTCAGGAAATTGTTGTCACATCATTTATTTCCGACGCAGCATTACCCTCCCCAGTTCCATCAGGAGCTCCGCTCTCTCCCCCTCTGGTGGAGGGTTCTACTTTATTGAGTACAGAAAGTATCGATACAATGGGTACAGGACAACCAAATACGCTTGAAGGAGCCTTACCATTTACGACTCTGTTCTCAAGCACCGTGTTGCCCACTGGCACACCGCCTTCTCCGATCCTCACTCCAACGAACACGGACGAGCCTAGACCCTCCAAACCAATGACGGATGGTCAAAAGGCTGGGATCGCGGTAGCAGTTCTTGTGACAGTAGCTTTGATTGCTATTGGTGTTTATTTCTTCATGCGGTGGAGGAAGAGATTGATAGACAAGGAATTTGAGGAGCTGAAAGGACAGCACGAAGCGAACAAGGCGATGCCGGAGTCGAAGGCTCTGCCCGTTTATCCCAGGACAGATACGACAGTTGTTGGTGGGTTTGGAGCGTACAGAGATGTATTTGACAAGCCCGGTGGTGCTGGGTAGTTAGAAGTTTTCCAACATGGGAATATATATATAATTAATGATACCACGGTCAATATGTCCCTCCGTGTGACGGATATACCTGAGATCACCTCAAACGTCTTGCTCAGCCTCTTCCTATGAATCCGCGATCATCATCAAGTGATACATTGCTATTCAGTGACGGCCCAATTGCAATGACGAACTCCATATCTCATTCAGCGAGAGTCAATGATATCAACTTGGTAATGCGCAGTCAAAAGATTGGTACTCGCAAATAGCAAGAAGTGAGGCATAGTGTGGCCACCGTTCTCGCCAGTGCGAATGTTTACTAATGCTTGCCGAACGGACGCGGCGCAATAACATAATCGCACATTACGCTATGTAGCATCGGACGCAGCAGATCAGAGTCAACCTCGACCATTGAATCGTCAAGGTAAAGTCTCGCAAGAGTTGAATATGGTTCCCAACAGTACGAGGACATAGAGTTATGTTCATTAGAAATGGCTTTCCCTTCCAGTCGCCTGGCAAACTCAATCATTATCTAGTCTCGGCAGACTTTCAAACAAAAAGCTTCTTTAAGCCAGCTTAGACTTCGAAGATTGCCCAGTATCTGAATCTGCAGGATCGAGATATCGGTAGGCCAGTGGCTTCAGCATCTTAAGACAGTCGCTTGTTACACAGCTTGATCTCCTTGCAAGTACGTGTCAAGAGAGGTGTAGGATTTTGAAGCTACAGGGCAGTAGCGTAAAGAACACCTCGACTTAGTAGGAAAGTCTATGTCGTCATCAGGTCTTAAGAATCCTCTAATGTTCCTCTCTTGACGTCAATGTATGAAAACTTTGCCATCTTGAGCCGATCACCACAACTGCAACGCTAGAAGACGGAACATCTTGCAGAACGTTCGCAAGATTCTGGAGCAGGCAGGTCATTTTTAATGATCGAGACAATTTGAACGACCAGGTAAGTTGACAATTGCTATCCTGGTATCAACGCTTGAGAAAATACTAACTTAGTTTACCGATCTGAATCTTGCAAGACTCCCGGTCTCTCCTAGACAATCTGGGAGACTGAGATCCTTCCCATTACCATTACTCTATCCGAGGCTTAAGCTTTCTTCACATTTACTATTGCCCTCTGATTTGAATGTTAAATGTGAACTTTTGCGACTCGGAACCTGGCTTTCGGGTTTTGAGTAGTTAGAGGTCCTGGAAAAAAGCCTTGCTAAGAGCCAAATTCTAGTCAGTTATAAAGGCAAAGGCCACTATAGAATCCTCGAGAACCTGTTTGAGGCTACGAAGTACCAATTGTATTCGAAAGACATCCTTTAAACGACCTACACTAGGTCCAGGTTTTTCATGTTGAATATTCAATCAAAGGGATTTACCAGGGGAGGTTAGTAGATGACCACACTACTAATTCCACTGTAAGGACTTACCATTCTTATACTTTTGCTTTCGTTACTTCAGTGACCCATCTAGTATTCTCCATCAAATCAATTATAACAAGCTTGTCAAGCTAATCACTATCTGGTAGTATTTGGTCGCTCAAGGTAGATGTAACTCAAAGATTACGAATAATTCTGCTTCTCGGCTTGGTCGCTCTGGCATTAGCACCAAGTATTGCTCGACTACTTCTAATTATACCAATACATAAATCGACGCTTTCAGCTAAAACCCAGATACTTACCAACGAGAAGATGAATCTCCTCATGTAAGTACCTGCCTGTAACACTGCCAGGTTTATTCACCCTACCAATTGTATCTCTTGCAAGAAAAATCGGCTAATATGTATCAATAGTGTCGCAGAATTAAGTTTAGGCATTATCTCCGCAGGCCTTCCATCTCTCAATCTATTCCTCATCATGAGAAAGAAGCGGCGGCTGCGGTTTGCATACAGCTGACGAGATCAGAGAGTTCAACTAACTCGAAGAGGCAACGCGGTCTTCAATGGCGGGATAGTATGATCGTCCCAAATTGTCATGAAGGTGAACCAGTGCACGATATCTATTCGCCGATTTTTCCACCAGCAAGAATTGCAAGGAGACATAGCTAGTTATCAAATAAGAATATTGTGAAATGATCTTATTGAAATAGAAGAACAAGATCAGAAGGTGGTCACTGTCTGCAGATGCATTTGAAATCCTAGATAATGCCGCGTACGGCTCTCTGTTTATGAATTGATCTCGACTCAATGTCTTCAAGTACTGGTACCTAATCGACTTCCCTTTTCTTTATCCGAACGAGGACTTGCTCTTCGCATCGTTGCAAGAGGCGGAACATACGATATCACATTAACTCAACGATCTTGAGAGCACCTTTAAGAAATGCCGAAACAATTCCGTCGACTAGTCTATTCGAGACACTTGTAGCTGTACCAAGATTTTCTAGCAGCGATTGCTCGCAAGATAAGAAGCAGTGGAGAAGGACTCATTTAATAAGAAAATTTTAGAACGCTCTCTTTTCCTACGAGCTGGCACATGGCACTTAATTTAGGAGGACATGTATTGAAAGTCTACAGCCATCTCCAAAAAATTTGTAGGAGGGCCCGTGTCTGTGCAAGAGTTGCACAATGCACGAGTCTACGAGGTGGCGTCTGTCATCTACGATTCGATGCCTGTCCACGAACAACAAGCGTAGCCGGATTTGAGCGTCGCATGATTTGTGAGAGCGAAACATTGGAAGTTACGGAGATCAGTGGTATTTACGGGTCGCTAATTCTTACAAGAAAATCCCGACATTTCAACAAAATGTATGAATTCGGACTCTTAAAGAGCTTTGGATTTCCGAACGCGCGATACATAAAGCTACTCCATGCAATAGTGTCTTTCATGAGATCAGACAAATACAGCATGCCAAATCGAGGGTTGTGTAAGTCTATTCACTGATGGTTCGGAGTCAACAAAGAACAGTGAAATATACTAGGCTTGACAGGGATGTGATGAGCATTTATTTCTTTGATGAAAACATAGTAGGGTACATCCAGCTGAGCTCAAATTAGTTGCTCAAGAACAGTTCTAATTGCTGTGCATAGACCTCTGCCACCTGGAAAAGGTGTCCGTGTCCAGCATCAGGGTAGATATGCAATTGAGCATTTTTGATCTGCTGCTGTAAAACAAAACTGTTCGCAGTCGGTGACATGATATCCGTATGCCCATTGGTAACCAGAGTTGGTGCCTTGATATCAGTCAAGCGATCGAAATTCGCTGTGTCCGTGGTAAACTTGAAGATTGCTGCTAGCTGGGACTGAGCTCCAATCCCAACCACGAATCCCTTCCTGTCTTCTCCCTGTACCTGACGCTCCTGAATACGTTTCCACCATGACTTGCCAATCGCTAAGCTGGTTTCGGACGGATAGAAGAATAAATTCATCATATCTTGTTCGGTCGGAGGCTGGTCATTACTCGCACCGGCACTTTCGAGCACTTCTCGAGGAGGTAGGGCGACACCTTCTCCAATGGCTGACTGCGTGCCGGCGAGGATCAACTTGTTGACCACTTGCGGGTACTCAAAGCCAATTCTTTGAGCTACACCACCACCCATAGAGAAACCCATGATATCAGCTTTGTCGACGTTTATGGATGCGAGAAGCTTGACTGCAACTGATGCCATTTCCTCGATCGAGTTCGGAATAGCACCCTCGCTATGGCCGACCCCCAAACTGTCGTACACGATGACTTCACGATTCTTGGCGATACTGTTGAACAAAAGAGGGTCCAACACATCCATGGCGCCGCGAAGGTGGTTGATGTAAAAAAGCGGAACTACGCTCTTTTTGCCGAAACGACGATATGCTATTCTAATTTCGAAGTCAGTATGCTTTTGAGAAGGATGGGACGTGGGAGCTGGTTTTAGTCCAAGTCCAAGGATAGATAGCGCAAATGGATATGGATCTTTCATGAGGCTTGAAAACCCCCAGGGCAGAATATGACATACTTGTGACCGTCAACGTTGGAGAAGCTCGTAGGGATTGTTTGGAAGGATGTCATTTTGGTGAGGGCCTTGTTGACCGTGGGGTCTTGGATCGAAATTTAGTTGTGAATTGTAGAGGAAATTGAGAAGCGACAAGACTTGACTGATCAAATATTCTCACATTTTCGCGGCGAACTATTTATATGAATGTATCATTCTTCGTAGCTGAGTCGTCTCGGACCAAAAGGTTGGTTGAAACAAGGTGGAATGCAGGAGAGCTTGGGCGCGGGCTCAAAAGTCAGCAGCGGCACGGACAGGAACCGGCACCGCGAGTAGCTGTCCTTTGCTCAGTAAACAAATCTCTTTCAGCTCGGCTCCGTTCCAGCCCTACATATATTGTACCCGCAACAGCCCGTACCCCGCGCCTTGCCCCACCCCCGGATCTGCAGTTGTGCAGCCTTGAGCCACTATTTTACCCCGGAACTGCTGGGCTGGCTGTCGGGATCGGGGAATTTTATCTATCAGCGGCCGTTATAATAAACATTGACTTCGCCTGCGTTCGCTACTCCTCCATTATTGTGTGGACCTTTCACTAATCTACCCAAGGGAACGGATGCATTCATTCCCCGTTGTCCCCGAATGCGGGGTATCTTTGATGTAGTCTCCTCTAAATGTGAACCTTCTGCTACCAGATCAGATCGCTGTTTACTGATATTTTTCTTTGATCGGTACTAGAGAGTACCAAACAGATGCCGAACAAATCAAATGGTATCCTCGGTACACAGATTCCTCCATCCGTCGACTTTCGGAGAGGAAGCTGTCCGGGATCACGAATACCTGATCAATACACTTCAATCAACGATGTGACCACATAAGACATTAATAGCCCCTGATTTTTGTGGAATGGCACATTTGGTTGAGACACGAATAGGTTTCTGGGGCTTTTGGGACATCAACATCACAACACCAGACAGCAGAAGAAGACTCTCTCACCTTCCAATCAATACCCAGATCACGGTATGAAGGCTTTCCAATTCCACACTATCGCCAAGGGCCTTGAGCTGAAGGACGTTCCCATCCCAAAGCCAGGCAAAGACCAATTACTCGTCCAAGTCAAAGCCGCTGGTCTTTGCCACACAGGCTGCAATGTCATATCAGGCAAAGATGACATGCTTTTCTGGCAACGCCCAATTACCCTTGGTCATGAGATTGCGGGCATCGTAATCGAGCTTGGACCTGGTGTTACAGAATTCATGACCGGAGAAAGAGTCACCTGCGTCACTGGGGTCACACATCCCATTACTATTCACGATGTAACGACTTCCGCAGGGATTGGCTATGATGGTGGATACGCTGAATATGTACTGTTCAACACGGTGAAAACTCTTCGAATTCCAGATGGTGTCTCCTTCGCTCAAGCTGCGGCGGCCACAGATGCCCTTGCTACGGCTTACCACGCCCTTTCTGAAGCTCGTGTAGCACCGAATCAGAAGGTAGGTATTATTGGTCTGGGAGGACTCGGGCTCTCAGCAGTTGGGATCGCCACCTTCCTCGGTGCCAAAGTCTACGGCGTCGATATCCACACCAAGACATACATGTATGCCTTACAATCTGGAGCGACCTTGTGTGCAACAAGCATTGCCAAATTTGCGGGTGTGCAATTCGATTCTGTGATAGATTTTGCTGGAGTAGGGGTCACGACTGCAGCGGCAGCAAAAGCAGTCAAACCTGGTGGACGAGTTATACTGGTTGGGTTAGGAGTGAAGGAGTGTAAATTATCAACTTATGATTTTGTTGCTTTAGGGGTCACATTGAAAGGGTCTGCAGGAGCATCAAAGAAGGAAGTGGAGGAGGTATTGCAGCTTGTGGCGGAGAGGAAGTTGAGCCCGATCTTAGAGGAGATTGCATTCAAAGATATCAAGAAAGGGCTTGATAGGCTCGAGGAAGGAACGGCATTGGGACGCCTCTACGCCGATCCAAGCCAAGCCTAGACGACACTTGATGAATCTACTTTAAAATTCCTGGATAAAAACTCTTACATAAATAGAATTCGAACAGCTCGCTGGGGACCTCGCCGTAGGTGTGAGTTGGAGACCCATGTTGTGCTTGCTCCCAATTTGCTGGTCACCCAATTTCACGCAGCACTGAGGTGGAATCCACACTTATTTATGTTCCGAAGCAACATGGCCTGCTCTCGTGCAAGCCATATACCAGAATGCACTTCGTACAACGGCCATTGGATTATAGTAGTGCTGGCTCTTCCCAGCTTCCTTTCAGCACTGCTGCGGGAAATATCAACAGACCCTCCCTCATGGTTTTCACTACACCACAGATTTAGCTCAGGCTAAGCTCAAGCGATTGAGGTGGCGATTTAGGAGATCCAAGATATATTCCTTCTCGTTGAAATCATACCAGGTGCGACTGACTGTCCACTCGGGCACATCGACCAGCTGCAACGCGTCTTCATTTTCTGAACGCTGGGTGCGGCGGCGATATTGTCTACAGGCCGCTTACATTACTGTATCCCGCCACTGCGGTACTGCCTGTGAGCATGGTGCAGTTCTTTTGATCCGTGGTATCTGATGGTAGCTGCTCGCCCTATCACATCAGTGAAGGTAGTGCCTGGTTTCTGTCTGGAAAGTGATCTGGATACCAGATAGGCCGTCCTGTCACCGGATATAACCTGGAACCACGTTCAGGCTAATGGTATTTGTGCATTGTTATCCGGCACAAGATATTTCGAACATATTGGAAGGTTACACTGTATGAGGCTTTTGGCAGGTCGCATCGCTCCTCGTTAAGTCGTTTAATTACAGTTGTTTGTTTTTTATGTACAATGCGGTCATTTCCAAACTTCAGTTACCTTCATGTTGGTGCTTCCAACTGACCATTTAGCCATCTTGAATGAGCTCACCGGTATTCCTTCTATTCCCATCGTTTGTTCAAAAACCTCTGACCGTTGGTCATCACTCAACTGACCCATCACTCGTTCATCATGAATAATCTTTCTTCAAAAACATAACCACAAGCGGCTTCAATGCTATTCTAGCATCATGTTACTCAAGCGTTTTCTTGCTCCTTTTGTCTCCTTTGTTGCTTTGCGCTTCTGCACAAGTTAGTGTAAGTGTATTCTCATTGCTCGAAATTTCTCTCGGAAAATGCTAATATAACTATTTTGGGAAGGCCGGGGACCTTCAATATCACCGTTGCGTTCTTTCCGAAAAGCGACGCACCAGCCTGTCTAGGGAATAGCATTGCAAATGATGCTTCTTTCCAAACCAAGGAAACCCCAGAGGGATTTACTTGCTTCAATCTCACGGATATTTTCAAACAGCGCTCAAACTACAGCTATCAGGATCTCAGGATATCACCAGTCACCGAAAGACTCAACTATACTCTAGGCAATGCAGCTTCTTATGACGCTAACATCAATTACACTCGTGTCTGGTACAACTTGAGAGACTCAGCGAGCCTGGCAAGTGGAGCCCTTGGATGCTAGAAATTTATACCTTCCCGGATTGCCTCACAGCCCCCGCAGATGAGTTTGCAGTGCAGATGTGAAATTACATATTGTCTGAAAGATGAAGGATATCAGAATGCCTGAGATTGGTGGAAATCGTGAAGTGCAATCAACAACAGACACATTTGCCATCCCTAGCTTGCCTTCTCTGTTCTTGTTCCAAATTGAGTTTCTCGACATCTCGACCCCCCTTTCCACCCCTATGTCCTCCTTCTTCTCCTCCTTCCTCCTCCTCCTCCTCCTCCTCCTCTTCCTCTTCATCCTCTTCACTATCTTTATCAGTATCAACATCCCTCTTTCCCAACTCCCCAAACCCTGGATACTCATTCGGATCTTCATAAAGCACAGCCCCAAGTTTGGTCCTTAACAGTTCACATCTTTCCTCCATTGACGTGACCATCCTCAACATGCCTACTTCCATTGTAATAAAGTTCATATCATCCTCCAGCACCAGCACTCCACCTGTTTTGGGCCACCCAACATACACCTCCCTCAGCTCCTCCCTCTTCGCCTTTTGAACCGACCGGAATCCCTTATCGAAATCAGACTCGAGATCTTGACACCTCCGTTCGCTCCTCCACCACTTCCCACCGATCCTTTTCAAAAGCCGACAGAACTCATCTTCCTCGTCTTGGTTCTCAAGTCGCTTGGCAGGTACATTCAGGGGGTCGAATCCGAGATATCGTAATTCAACGAGGTCGCATCTCTTGCGTATGATTACCCCGCCGCCGGTAGGCCAGCTGTAAACATTACAGCCGAAGGGGCCCCACGAATGGCGTTTGGTAGTATCATTGTTCCTACGGGAAGCGCCCCCGCAAAGGATTGTCCGAGGTGGTTTGTCTCGTGCTTCGGGCTTGGTTCGTGCCATGATGGGATGGTGAAACCTTCTGATATCTTCGACTTGTGTGTTTCAAAGTATTCAACAAATATGACGTGCGCATAAGAGACGGTACCATGAAATTGCTCTCTGAGCTTCTCTGCTTCTTGGAACCTGAGGGTCGTGGATGATGCAAGGATGTTGAAGCGCTTTTTATCATAAACCAGGTAGGAATTGAGAATTAGCCCTTGCCAACTCAGTCTCCAGGGATATACAGCCAATAGATCGTCAACAATGCTTTAGATCTAGACTCAGCAAACCCACACCTGTATGCGTGGTTTTTCCGGTCGATGGGATATAGTACGCTTACTCTTCGCTGACGAAGAGGCGAAGTGGGCGCTTAAAAACAAACGTTCGATGGTTCGTCGCCTTGGCGCTGCATTGTACAACTTGCGCACACTGCAGGTGCACTGTGCAGGAAACGGCCGCTGGGTATCCGTCCGTTCCCGGCCGCTAAATGACTCACTTAAACCTTACTTGAACTCCTATACATCTACCTAGTCAATATCTGCCTAGGTACTTACTGTAGGTGTCAGCTGCTACCTTTCGAATATACCGTAGCTATTTCTATTTACCTGCCTGGTTACCTAGCTAGCACCCGCCATTGCCACCAACCTACATTTCCGTCCTTGGCGAATATATGCACATATACAGGAAGCAGACTGCTTGCTGTCCACATTCGGCCTCAGCACCGGGATGACTACCCCGGACAGGAGTCCCGGGCCGGAAAGACAGAGCAGAGGCGGGCGTGTATGTACGCCTCGTAAACTGTAGTCCTATATGACAACCCCCACTCCCGACGACAAAGACAAGCGACAATCGACTGGCATCAGCATGAACCTTGGTACCTCTACCTAGTAGGTACTAGGTTGGAAGTCAGTCAGTCAGTCAAACGCAAGGGATGGGATTCGAATGAGGTCAAGCTTTGGAGTGTCTCGCGTAGTAAAGCTTCATTAGGACTTGATCTCATGGCAGTGGCTGCGAGCCTGCGGCGTAAGTTGGCGAAAGAAATCCCATGATCTTGCCCGTGCTTTTGAGGCCCGATGTACTGTACCTGAAAGCGCCTTCAATTCTGGGTTGAGGCTACAGTATGACACCAAGTAATAACGAGGAGGAAATAGGAGGCCACACTTCGATTCCAACGAATTGAGTCAAGATCATGCTTTACAGGTTTTCATTCAGATGCCTAGCAGACGACATTCTGGTTGGCTTTTCCTTTGCAGGCGAGGCACACCCTCAGAGCACTTGCATCTTACGAGATCTTGCACCGCCCCAAATGGCAATAAGCTGTATGAGAGACAGCTAGGGATGTTACTTCTCTTCATCTTATCTTCTAAACTGCGTTATGGGCGGTATCCACAGCTGCTAACTCGAAGTCGAGGGGATATCAGATCCTTGATTGGAGGCACAGAAAAAACACACCTTGACAGTGAGTTGAAGTGGAGACTGCCCATCACACAATGCACGAGTTATGGAGTTACCGCACCGGCTTGGTCGTTCCTCCGGTGATTTCTTCGGCTTCCATTCTTCAGACAGGAAGTTTTAACAACCACAGACTGTCCCTCCTCCTTCTTCTTTCAGCCAAGTGGCGCTCCAGAGTTACAATGAGGAGTCTTTGCCGCATGAGAAGACCCATGAAGCTTGCTACCGTCGAAGAGGTTTTCATGGTTTTGGCGTTGGTGATGCCAGTCGATTATTTGCAATATTATCATCGCTGGGCTCTCGACGGCAGTCCAGCCCTCTTTAGCTGAATCACTCGTAGGGCATAAAGGGAGGTTGACTCCCCAGTATCTCTATCAATATAGCAAACAGTCATAGCTTCGTTGTGCTCTTCAATATGTTGTCCAAGATTGCCCTCTTTTCTCTTTTGAGTCTCTACGCGGTTGCACAGGATGTTCCTCCCACTGGTCCGCCTGATTATTCAAAGGATCGCGTCTCCCCATATCCATCACTGACAGATCCTGATACGGCGAACGTGCGTGGTACACGTTTGTTTGGCTTTCAAGGTTGTGGGGGCTCAGATAGCGCAGAGGTCAAGGCCATCAAGGACAATTTTGATGAAATGTACAAGATTGTTCACCTACCGGCTACTTACAACATCGATTGGAAGAAGCAGGCCGCCAAAGACTTCTTTGGTCCCTCGCAGGGGGTGAATGCTGTTCGTGATGACACGAGAGCCGAAATACAAAGTAAGTTATAGTCACCCATGTTGTCATGTCACTCAACGACTAGCACCGGCTCATTCAACAAGGCGTTTTTACATATGCTGGAGAAATGTACTCTAGCTGGTGGGGAGCTCGTCCAAGTCTTTGGATACGTGTAAGTTTCAGTTCTCTGGCATTAATAAAGCTCGTTCCTGAAATTGATCACAGGTCCGATGCAGTGGCGGCGATGGCACAGGAGATCCTAAAAATGCCTGTAGGGATGCACCACAAGAAGACCCCGACGCTCCTAAATGCCCCGATGGCTCTTCTCCCATAGTCCCTCCAGGACAAGAACCCGACACTCGACTTGAAGCCTACAGCAACCCAAGGGGGAACGCGAAAAACAGCGAGAGTGCCGATTACAGCCAGATTACATTTTGTAATAAATTCTTTGCCCACAAGCCTCTCGACCAAGCCATTCTAGTTGGGAACCGAAATCAAATTCCTAAGGAACGTTTGAACCTCCAAAACTACGACAACCAAGCTCGGGTTTTCCTGCATGAGGTAACGCATCTCAATTACTTCATGAATGCGAAAGCAGACCACAAAAATAAAGGAGAAAACCCTTTTATCACCGATTTGGAGATATCATACAGGGACGGCAGGGGTAAAGATAACCTTGTCATAGAAGAGGCGTACGGGGTACTTCGTGCCAAAATGACTGCGAGTTACCGCGACCCAACAGACAGCGGTTACTACGCTCAGCGTAATGGTATTGCTCCTCTCTATGATCTAGCGATCCAGTGCTGACATTTTTGACTCCAAGCGGAAAATTACGCTTGGTTCGCACTGGCTAATTACGTTGAGAGCAAGATTGGCCAGTAAGTTGTAATTTGGCTCAGCTAGAGCCGCAGCACTTCCAACAAGAACAGATATCCGATTCATCCAATGGCGACCAAGAAGCTCGACAAAGATCATCCTCCAAGGGAGCCAGAAGACTCAGACAGCGACGCGGCCATTTTCGAGTAAGTGACATACATCCAATCGATCCCTTCCATTGCGTGTGCGATATGCCTGTACTTTACTACGTCACCCATGTTCTGCGCTCACATAACAACCCGTGTTCAGGTATACCGTCGATGCCGAGGGCGCTCCAGTCTTTGATTCCGACCAGATATCTGCTTACTCAACGCGCAACAAGTTTCCACAATGTTCAGACAAATTTAATTTCGGATCCGCAAGCTCACAAACCGGCTTTACGCTAGGCACGTCTGATGCTACTGGGGATTATGAGCCTGAGCAGCTTGCCCAAAGTTATGCGTGGCTAGCGAATGGCTACGCGTGGAGTATCTCCAATACACAACTCAGAATTCTGGCGTTGGGAGGTATGACTGAAAGAGCCTTTCCCAGCAATATTAACTGACAAAATTGTAGATTCCATTACATTTGGAACCAAGAGTACGGATGGGAACGGCTATCGTGGGCAACTCCTCACCCGTCTTTCCGGGAAGGGCAATACAATCGATTTCATAGGATCCGTCCGCACAGGATCTATGTCCGACAACGATAACGAGGGCCACGAAGGTGCAACTATTGATCAAATCGCCGCATTTGCAAGCGCATCGCTATCAGAACGCCCTAATGTGGTCCTCATTCATGCCGGAACTAGCGATATGAGCCTTCCGTTGAACCCAGCTGGAGCACCAACTCGACTCGGAAGTCTGATTGACAAAGTCTTGGCTACCTGCCCTGATGCTTTAGTTCTCGTCTCACAGATCATCCCCTCGGGAAATTCCGCAACTCGTGACAATATCGTGGCTTACAATGCGGCTATCCCTGGCATAGTTGCAGCTCGAACTGCTACCGGATCTAAAGTGATGGTCGTGGACATGTTCAGTCGGTTGTTGACCCCAGATCATTACGCAGATGATTTACATCCAAACAACAGCGGATACACTATTATGGGAGATGCGTGGTCGTATGCTATGGCGTATGCCAACTATGCTTTGGGCTGGATCAGCCCTCCAGGAGCTGGCTCTACCGAGTCTACTATGCAAATTGCCATTGCGTCTTATACTAATCCTTCTGGAGATGCAGCAGCCTGGAGTCGGTTGATATCATATGACACAGACAAGCTTAGTGTACTCGTCGCTAATGTCTTGAATGGTCCAGATTATGTGGTTGATTCCTCCTGGAATTCAGTAATCGAGAGAGCTGCCGGCTCAGGAAAGAAAATCATTGGCTATGTTCGGACTGGATATCTCGGAGTTTCCGAGCAAGCATTCAAGACTCGACTAGGATCTCGTGACCTCGCAGACTGGGCATCGCAGATCGAACAAGATATCGACAAGTGGTTCGAGCTGTATCCTGCAATCGGTGGAATCTTTTTCGATGAGGGATGGCCTGAATGTGGCCCCAGCAACATCTATTCCAACCTCTACGCCTATATCAACGATTACACTAAACGGAAACATCCCGGTGCATATACAGTGCTTAATCCTGGCTCTCCCATAGCACAGTGTTACGAGGAAACTATGGACACCTTATTGACTTTCGAGCAAGACTACGAGGCCTACATTTCAAAGTTCGTTCCGAACAATTGGACGCCTAAAGACACCCGAAAGATCTGGCATATCGTCTACCGGGTTCCACAGGACAAGATTGCCGAAGCTCTCAAGCTTGCTCTCTCCCGCAATATTGGTTATTTGGAATTGACCAATGACGATAAGCCAAACCCCTATGATGTTGTCCCCCCTGAGGACTATATGCAGGCAATCATGAAGGCAGTTTCGGGTGGTAAAGTTCATGTGGACCCGGCATCTACACTCAAAGGCTCGTACACTATCGGTCAACCAAGTGATTCGAGCGTTGTCGCTTCCGATTATACCTCAGTCACAATCGAATGGTCACCAGTAGCAAGAGCTCTAGGCTATGCTATTTACCAGGGCGGCAATCTTGTTCTTGAGATGCCAAGCTCCCTGACACGAGCTACAGTTGGAATGTTGAAGCCTGGAACCTCTGACCTTCTTTTCGACGTACGTACCGTTTTGGCCTCAGGCGGCCAAGGAACTTCTAGGTGGCTCACAGCGACTACGAAGAAGCTGCCATCAGCGGGATCCATCTCTAGTGTCAGTCAAAGAAGAGAAGGCAATACCGCGATCTATACCGCCGAAGTTCTGGTACCATACGCTTTTGTGCGATTGTTTATCGGCGGCCCACACAAGCCAATTGGCGCTTCCGGAGGCTGGCCCATCGATGCAGGTCTCAGCACCGAAAATGGTGGTGGCGATGCGATCGGAACCTACAAACTCGTCAACTATCTAGTCGAAGGCAACGATTTCTACTCGGAGCTCTACCACTACGTTGGCGCATACATCGAAGGTGGAGGTAACGCAGACTGGTCCTGGAGCACACTCGTCGAAACTAAAATAACAAATTCTGGCTACACATACACTTGGAACATTCCACTTGGTAGCGCTGATGCGGAACTCAGCGAGTACGTGGTGCAAGGTCAGGGATATGCACCCCTGCAGAACGTTTTTGGAGGTTCTCTTCGAAGTTACAAATGTGCGGGCGAACCGTGCGATGACAACGCGGATTACGATTGCAAGGGATCTTCCTTGTGCTCAACCCCTGGCCTTCTTGCCTGGTGCGATAATGCGGTCAATGCTTTGACTCGTACAGATGCTCTTACCTATGGAACATCGTAGGTCGAGCATTCTTCAGCTCCCTTCCCTTCCTCACATCTATTCATACTTTGGTATCATTGCTAACACATCTGGCTTAAACAGTGGTACTCTCAAAGGTGGTGGCTGCTGGGGCGACGGCACCCGTTTCTGCGGCGTGTTCCTTCAAGGCACCAACTGTGCAATGAGCGGTAACGCCATGTGGGAAAATTATCAGAACATCCGCAAGCTCGGCGGATGCTCCAAGTGCGGCTCTTTTCATCTAGACAATGGCTGTCTGCTTACTGTCAATTACGTCTCACATTGTGATGACACTCCGCAGCAAGGAGGTGGTGGATTGCGTATGGCGTCGAACGCAACTACATGGGTGGCGTGATGAGTTTTGATAGAGAATCTAGACAGCATTTCCAGGCGAGGAATGTATGGAGGTGGATATGTGGATGAAAGTTTCTCTTCAGGTGGTGTGCTTTTTGTTCGTCGGGAGTTGTGTTCAATTACCTGGAGTTCCTAATAGATGTGAGCTATTTAACGATCATTCGTTCAGCCAGACCTCGTGAAACAGTCCCGTGAAACCTTTCTGCGTGGATCAGCAAGTCCTTTCTGGTCTTGAGCCGAACACTACAGTCCATACAATCAACAAACTGCCCATCGCTCAATTTGCTTACGTGCTTCCTCACAAAGTGTCGACTCAGGGAACCTGGGGTCGCGTACTCGGCGATCTTCTCGCGTATTGTCAGGCGCGGACTTCTAATATAGACAAAACATACTTTAAGCCTCTTATCAATTTTAATAAAAGATATCGCATAGTAAAGTACGACATCTGGCTTAGTAGCTGGCACTGAGGGGGTGATATTTGTGCTAAGAGGATCATGTCGAATATAGCGAGATGATGCCCTCTTTTCGATGCTGTAGTATAACGTGATTGCATTGATAGCTGTGATTTTATGTTATAATTTTTGTTCGGTGACTTCTCAAGTAAAGTAAAGATCGCGTTTATTAAGTTAAGCTACTTTGGCGATATGTTTACTTAAATTAAGGCGTCACACGTATTCTTATCTATTATTATATTTAATAGTTGTTGCTTGCTATCTTTTACCGGCTGCTTTAACTTGTATAATTTCTTAATATCCTTAAGAAGTTTCCTTCGCTCCCGCTATTTCTTATTAAATAATCGCTTAGTGGCTTTTTAAAGCTTGTCATGTTTACGACTCCTAACAGGAGCGTTAAATAAGTTGTTAACTTGTTTATGCAATTTCAAGATATATGGAAGATCGTTTATAGACGTAATTTGTTTTAGTGTTAGCTTTTGCGAATAGCGAGGATCGATCAAGCGGCTTATAAAGCATACGAATCGCATCAGGTCTTTTTAGGTATCTCGCTTTTGATACACGCTTTAGAAGTTAACGTTAATATTATTAAGGTAATGTTTCAAGAAAGTGCTAATACTTGCATATTGTAAGATTTTATTTTAAAATAAATTGCTAACGTTTGTTGTTTTGCAAATTTTAAGTTAATATGATATTTAAGTAATAAAGAATTGAATACTTACGACATTTATTCAGCGCCTTCGCTGAACTATTTCAAAGGTTGTAAGGCTTTAATACTTGATTAAAGCTGGTGATCTTGCCCTTTACTTTCATTTGATACCATATTGATTTAAATGAGAGTTGCAACTTGCAAGTAATACGAATACTTTATATCTTACGAATCGCCTTACAAAAGATGAACTCATCATTTATCTCATTTCATAATAGCAATAGCTACTTATTAAGTCTTTTAAGGACTTTAAGGTTATATAACCTTTCCGAATAACTAATACTTGGAGATTTAAATGCACGAGCCTTAAATAGCATACCAAATAAGAAAACGTACGGGTTAAGCACAAGGATTAAATCGTAGATAATCTTGAGAATTTTGAATTCATTCTTAATAAGGATTAGTAAAATGAATTAGCGTCACTTGAGGCGAATGAGGACATGTACATATCTTTAGCGCCGAGATATTGTTTCGTAAATTTGGGCGTTAGTTTAATAAAAAAACGAGGACAACTACCTCTATCGGGATCTCGAATCAAGGTTAATTTCAGGTGTTGATATTGGAGCTTATAAAGCCTCTAGATGATTCCTTATGATTCTTGCAAGCTGATAAAATAAGATAATCTGAACTTGAAGTTATCTAATAACAAAAGTTATCTCGGTTGTAGCTAAAAGGACTCGTACGAATTTAATTAGATCTTCCGCGTATATGATCGCACTTAATCGCTTTGTGAAATCAAGGTCCTTTTCTACTACGATGATCTTGATAACTTAGAAATCTTATTAATATAAACGAAAATCTTAAGAAGGTATAAAAAGGCTCATATTGTTACGAACCCCTTGGCATTAAAGATTAGTTGGCACCAATATGCTGGTGGTACCATCAAGTGGATGGTATTATAAGGGTTTTAGTATGGCAGGGCCACTTGATTTTGGTGGTTGGATGTCACGTTATCGGATGCGGCTCTGCCGAGCCTGCTTCGATATAAGAGCCAACTTTCCTTTCATTTCTTTTAATATCATTTATCTTACAACTGACAATAATTTCTATTTAATACATTCTTTTTTTTACCTTTAAAATGACAAATCCTGCTATTCAGATTTATTTTATTTTTTGATTTGATTAAATTATTTTTTTATATCAAGTTTACCTTTATGTTTTGAATGCTTTTTCTCTTGTTATGTGGTTGCTTGGGATTTGCTTTTTCATATATTTATAGTAATTGATGCAAGGATAAGTTCTTTATAAAAGAAAAACTAAGTATAACTAAATGATATAAGCCTTATGCTAATAGAATATGTGTAAGATTTGAGGAACGATAATTGTATGAATTGAGGGAGCTATTTATTTGGTTATCTTGCAACCTTTAATACAAAAAAAACAAGTGCAGCGGGGTGTGATTGTTTGAAAGGTAGAAAACAAGCCTGTTAGTGAATTGAGGTAACCCTTATTTATACCAAGGGAACTTCCGAGGTATTGGGAGATCTGAGCCTTTGCTTTTAACGATTCCGATTCAACGCTTTGTATTATTAAAACGCATCTTCTTTCTTTTGGTTTTAGGCTTCTTGGTAATATCCCCAGCTAGTTAACGAATCTCACAAGCATAAGGCGACTAAGCGCTAGTTATTGGGATGAGTAAGCCTTTGGAAATAAAGTTGAAAAGAGGCGAGTGCTTTTGGTATTGTGGGAGGGGCAAATCCCAAGCAACCACACAACAAGAAAGGAAGCACTCAAAGCATAAGGGTAGACTTGATATAAAAGAACGGTTTGATTAAATCAAAAAATAAGATAAATCTAAATAGCAGGATTTGTTATTTTGAGAGTAAAAAAAAGAATGTATTAGATAGAAATTATCGTTAGTTGTAAGATAAGTGATGTTGAAAGGAATGGAAAGAAAGTTGGCTCTTATATCGAAGCAAGCTTGGCAAAGCTGCATCCGATAACGTAACATCCAATTACTAAAATCAAATGGCCCTACTACATGCGCCCTCCTTTCCAAATAATCAACTTATCTTTAAGTTACAAAATCGCAGATTATAATAACAAAATCAAACAATTAAGTTATAATGCAATTATAAAGGATGCAGCTATATTAAGTAATAATCAATAAGTCAAAATAATCTCACTTTTGAAAACAAACATTCACTTGCTTAGCGTTCTCGCCACCAGCAAGCAACCATATATATAAGCAGCCTTTTCTTCCGCAACTTGCAACTCCAACTCTCCAACTACATCTCCTTTCTTTCTTCTTTTCAACCTCCAACAACGCAATTCTTTTACACTCTTTAACGCTTTTTTCATTAATCTTAAAGCTTTCCTTTTGCAGCGACGCGTCGTTTGAAGCCTCGCATCGTTGATTTTGCGATCTCAACTTTCTGCGAGATAAGATAAAGCTAATTATTTACCCCGCCTTGATCTAAGCTAACTAAATTTAGTAAACACAAGGCTAAAGCCTCCCTTCTTATTAACAACTTTTCCAAAGCTTCATTATTTTATCTTCTTCTTCTTTAATAACTTCGCTATCGTTGCCAATTTCTTCGGTCGCAAGACTTGCAATCTACTCAGCTTCCTTTTCAAAGCTTCAAACCTTTTATCTAGCTAAGTTCTTCTCTTTTCTTTACGCTCCTCTTACAATCATAAAGCATCTCCGCAGCAATTGACTTAATGCAGTGATTACCTCTTGTAGATCAAAATCTTTTCGCTATAGCTTGAATTATTGCTTTCCTACTAAGTCTCCCTTTCTTTTCATTTGTTGCAACTTTTTAACATTATTATTTAAAACTAAACTTTACGTGATAGCAAAATAAGATTAAGCTGCTTTTTTATTTTCAAATTAATTTACAGCATCGTAATTTTAGCTTACCTTAAAATGAAGTTTCTTAATTATCTTAATGCGCCTTAATTACGCTTTCGCTTTTTTATAAATTTCCATTGTTATCACTTTGTCGCTTCACAACTTCTGAGATTGAGCCATCTTCTTCTTTAAGCTGGTCATCTTTTTTTTGCCCTTCTCTTTTCACTTCTTTCTCTTTCCATTACAAAGTTCTATTAACATTATATTAAATTCGTTTACTTTTTGCTTTTTAAAGAAGTTGGTACTTTGCTTTAATATTTGAAAAGAGGCTTTAAGCAACGCGCAACCTTTTACGATGCTTCATGCAACTTCCATTTTTTGAATTTGGAACGTGTTGTTGCATATGGTACTAATCTTTCTTTAAAAATGGAGCCTTATGAGATATAAAGTCATTTAGGTCTTAAGCAAGCGTAAATGAGAATTCAACATTTTACGCCTAAATATCCATAGCTTCGGCAAAGTTCAAATCGATCTTTTTTTATGCTAACAATAAGCAGGCTCCTTTCCTACCTTAATCACGAATATTTTGCGAACTTTTTTGATACTTCTTTCTTCTTTTTTACCTTGTAATGATCTCTTGCCTCAACAAACATATGCGCATGCATAAATATACACTTATATAAAGTTGGTAGCAATGAAGTGGGGTTTGAGAATATTAAGCAGCTGATAACTTCGTAATAATTTTAAAAAAGGCGAAAGTTAATAAATTGGTTTTTAGCAATGGGGATTGCTAAAGCTCTTATTTGCTGGCATGTAGTTTTTTTTAACCTTGTTGTTATTATTAAGCTGTAAGACCTATTGAAATTAATGGAATTTGCAAATTATACTTAAGGTTCAAAACTAGCGATACGCTCAAAAGAGATAAGGATTTTTTTTAAGTTAAGTTACTTATTATGCAACCTCCAATTTGCTTAGCTTAATTTCGGTTCAATATAAAAGCAAATCTGACTTTCTTATCTTCAAAGCATTTAATATATTAAGGCTTATTATGTGAGATTTGATTTTGGTTTAATAATAATTTTAAAAATATCTAATGGCTTTAAAAAACGTATAAGCTTATCATTGACTCCATTATCTTAAGGACCTTTTGAAGCTGTTCAACTTCAGTTATTTGGTGCTGGTTTTGGCTTTGGGCCGGTACGCAAGCTCGTAAACTTAAACGCCGTTATACTATACCTTTGCTTTTTAGTTATATCTCCTGCTAGCACTTAGATTGCGACGTTTTTGCGCTCTTTTCACTCGCTTGCCTCCATGCTTGAAGGGTTGATGGTGATATAGGTTGGGCCCAGACTTAATAGGCATGATTGGAAAAAATGGAGCGGCCTTTTTAGAATAGATGTAAAACTCCTTCTCTGAAGAGGTTTAATTAAAAGTTGTTAGCCGATGGCATGTTTAGATCTCCAACAAAAGCATAAGCACGTCTTGCTTTAGTAAGAAATAAAACTAAGAAACTTCCGCTTATAATAAGACTTAAGCTAATCAGTGTTGGTTTCTTTAGAAGTTATAATGAAAGTCTTACTTGGTGGGCAACTATTGAGAAGGCGAATATAAAGGCAGTCTTAAGTTTGAGGCAATATAAAAGCGCCCTGATTTTGTTGTTAGCTTTTGAGGGGAAGTCGATTCCATGGGACTGGTGAAGCTGCCTACTCTGTCGTTTTCCGCTTACAAATTTCCTTTATCACTTTGTTCCTTATTATAAATTGGAAATCTTTATTATCAAGTTAAGCATTGTTGTAAGAGGTGCTATAGGTATTGGCAGCAAAATAATTCTGGGGGAACAAACATTTCAAATGTTGGATATCGCTTTTAAAAGGATTTCATTGCTAAAGAATTTGACTGCTCATTTCGGGAAAGCGGCGCTTAAATGAGATTTGCTTTTACAGCAAACTTGGCGTGTAGGGGAGGGACCTTTCACTACTCACTTCCAAAGTATATTGCTTAAAACTACTGCGTTCGTTATAAAACGTGCAAATCAAGTCTTAACTACCTTTCCTTAACGGAATAATTAGTAATTTCCTCTTTGGAAAGTATTACAATAACGGAGAGTTTTACAATTCTTACTGTATACTTAAAGGAGTTATCAATATTGGCGTAGGTAGCAATTAGGTACAGAGATCGTTGAGCTTCGCTTTATCTTTTGTGCCTGGCCAGCTGCCTCGTGAAGCCAGTTTTTTTCTTTGAGTTGTTAAGAAGGTTTTGGCTTTTTATTCCAGCGTTTACTTATCGAAATACAGCGTCTTGAATGGCCGCTTTAATAAGTAGTTCATTGATTAAGAGGCTGCTTCTTGGTGCACCTTGTGTTGGCTTTGCTTTTTGCTTCTAATTCCAAACTCAGCATTCGCAATATAATGCTAAAGAGGTTTTTGAAACCGCTAAAAAGTCCATAACAAAGCGTTTTTATAGCAACGATAGGGTGTATGCTAAGGAAGTTGTTATTGCTAAATGAGGGGTTTCAGTGCTTCGCTGTTGTCATTTAGCAATGCTTTATCAGCGCTTCGTCAGCACTAATTTCCGCCCCCCTCTCCAAATAATCAACTACTCCTCGCACCTACTCGTTCGAATTATTCACAAATGCCTTGTATTGGCTCCTTTATTCAGGCGTTAAAACAGGTACTTTAATCACTATTTCGTTTGGCCTTATATGTTGTTTAATAATATGTTCAGGGTTTTTCAAATCCATAGGGTCAGCTGGTAAAGTATCTTCCCTACCTGAAGCGGCGCCTGTGTTACTAAAATGCTATTTTGAAACTTCGTCTTCAGCATTATAAATAAAATGCTATCGCCTATAAAAAAGTTTAAATTAATTTCCAACATATGTCCTCCTAAGTTAAAGGCTATTATTCCCTAATTCTTTCAAGATGTAATAACCTTTATTATTAACTTTAGCAATCTCATATAATTCAAGCCACCGAAAGTCCAATATCTTATCAAAGCTTTTATCAACTTCTCTTAAAGCGTTGTACCTTAAGACTAAATCTTTAACTCTCAAAAGCCGATGTCAAATGTTATAATTAAAGTCAAAAGCTTCCTTCCCTTCCTATCTTCGGCGTGTCTTTCAAAGGTAGGCTTCGTCTAAGTGGTTTTGCCTAAATTGAAATTAGGTAGCTCGAAGCTGAATAAGTTTGCTGCGATTTTCGATTTCTTCAGTAAACAAGCTCTTCCAAGTAGGGTAACAAGTTTCCACAAGAAGAATAAGCTCTCTCCCGTAGACCAAATAAAAAGGCATATAGCTTATGAAAGCATTTATTATAATTTGATCAGCAAATAATACCGCCGGAAGGTTTACTATCCACTTTCCTTCCATTTTCGAGAGTGCGTTTTTAATTGATCCGTAACCTTTCTCGATTATTCCGTTAGCCTTAAGATTATAAGCTAAGACTTATATCCTTTGAATTTCCATTTTATTAAGTAACCAAATGATTTCCTTCATGTTCTCACCCCCTTTGTTAATAACAAGCCTCTAAAAGAATTCGTAGCGACATATAATATCTTGCCAAATGAATTTAGCAATTTGATCCGCTATTTTCAAAGAAAGTGCTCTAGCTTTAACCCATCCACTCATATCATCTCAAGCTATTATCAAATACTTCTTCCTATCTTAAGTAGGCATGTAAATGATATCAATAACCCACTTCTTTATTAAGCCGTTTAAGGCAATGAGGAAAAAAAGCTCTTTTTGTCTTTTAGCATCTTAATGTTAGCATTTAATACAAGTCTTGACGTATTCGGCAGCATCCTTATAACACTCTTTTCAATAATACCTTACTAAAACCCGATAATACATGCTTTCTTGCCTTTTGTGGCCCAAATCGTCGTGATAATTCTTAAAAATTTGGTTCTTGTTTTTATTAGTGTTAATGATAAGCTTCATAAGCAAACTTCTCGCGAGTAATTTTCAAACTTTCTCATTGTGAACACCGTAATTCAAAGCCTTTCATTTGAATTTCCGAAAGTCCTTCTTATTTATTCCTTTTGAAGTTTTCATTGTTATAACATATTTGGCGATTCTCAAAAAGTCTTCGCTGTAATCCTTAAAGAATATTAACGAAATTCGAGAATTTCCTTCATTGCTTTCCATATCTAAGCTCGATATTAAAATCTTTCCGTCCTCTTGAAGTCTCTGAACTTGCTTTTTCATTTCCCTAAAAATACCACTTCATCTCTCTAGCTCAAGGTCTGTAAAGGCTTCATTTTCTTTCTCTTCAATAGCTTCAACAAGGCAAAGTTCATATGCTTCAAGCTTAGCAAAAATCCAATCTTTACTATTATTCTCTTTAGCGATGTTTAGTTTTGTGTTTTTGAGGTGTCTAAGCCTTTTAAAAAGAGAGTCGGCGGCGGTATGCGTAGCGCCCTTAACATGTCGAACTTCGAAGTTGAAAAGCCTAATCCAAGTAAGCTAGCGTGTAAGCATAACGCTAAGGTGGTCATAAGCAGCTCTGTTTAATTAGGCCACCAGCGTATTAGCGTCCGTTTTCATAACAAAATACATTTTAATAAGCCAAATTTTCAATTTCTTCAAGATATGTAGCATTCCTTTGCACTCCCGCTTAATGGCGTCGTAATTGCATTCCATCTTACTCCAAAAGCTACTTTTGTAATAAGCAAGATATAACTTCCCATTATCTTTATTTTTTTAAGCTAAAAAGCCTCCCCAATCATTACTACTAAAATCTACTAAAATCACTATTTTTCCGACATCTTCATTATAATCGATCTTATAAAAAACCAGAGCAAAGCATAAAATATCTTGAAATTATTTCTTGGCTTTCCCTTGAACATTCGGATCCCAATAAAACTTGATTCCTTTCCGGGTAAACAAGTAAAGAGGCTTTGCAATTAGCCGAAAGTCTTTAATCCAAATGCGAAAGTAAATTACCAATTCAAAAAATCCTTTCACTTCTTTGACATTACTCAGCTCAATCCAATTTTGCACTTTAAGTAAGTGAGTAATTAAAAGTTTCCGTTCAATAGAATTTGTAACATAATCAACAATATTCATTCCATTCCAGCAAAATTGAGACTTGGCCCCAATAATAGCTCCAGATCGCTTTAATTATTCAAAAGTCTTGTCAAGGTTAAAAATATGCTTCAAAACAAATCGCCAAATCCCAAGGTAAGCTTCTTATTATCCGTAATCTGTAAATAGCCCTTTTACGCCAATATCATCAAGAAAAGGCATTGCAACATCAGGAATAATATCTTTTAAAATCTTAATGATTATCTATACAAATTAAGCCACCAAATTGATACACTTTTAAAGAAATGTAATGTTCTTGACTAAGCCAATATTAAAAACCCAAAAGGTAGTCATATCCTGGCTAACTTGGTGTAAGATTTGTTAATCATATTCGAAATAAAAGTCCACTAAGCTTGCAATATGACATCCAGCGAATTCCTTGAAAAACTCATCTACAAAAGAAGGTAAATTAGCATTTCTTTAAGTTACCGCATTAAGCATTGTTGCCGAATTAATGAGTCAATATTTGCCCAGCTCTTTCTTTTTAATTAAAAACCAAGCATTCCAATATAATCCTTCTAAAAGTTCTAAAACTTCTTTATCAAGGCAATCTTGTACCATTTTCATAACTTCCGAAACTAATGCTTAAAGTAGCAGGAAATTTAATGCTTGCCATGCTTTATGCGAAATCGTCTTTAAGACCACTAAAAAAGAAACATCTTCATGGAATTGTCCACACTCAAGCTACTCAAAGGAAATAACACCTTTTCAATTAAGCATCATCTCGTTGAATAACACTCTTTCTTTTGGGAAAAGCATATTTCCCACATCAAGACTAGTAAGTCTTTTTAAAGTAAGTCAAATCTCATAAGGAATTGCCAAAAATCAAAGTAAAAGTAAGTGTTAGTATTCTCCAACTTGCTGTTGCGGGGTATCTCGAGCCTTTGAACGTTTATACCAATCGTCTCTTCCCCCTAAAGAGTTACCAATCTCATCAGCTTCGTTTACTAGTTGCACTTTCTTAGCCTTCAACTTATACATCGTCCACACTTGATAAGTTTGCTTATTAGGTTTAAAAAGGTTACCAAATTCTAAGTTCTTATAATTTATAATGAAATCGAAAGTTAACTTTGGATTCATTATTTGGCTACCTTCAAGTAGGACCTCTGAATCTTCAAAATCGACCGTCCAAATGCAAAATTCTTATTATATGTAAAATTAATGCAAGTATTCCTTTATCGAAATTTCCGTTCTCGATTTGACAAAATCGTCTCCGCCCCCTTCTTCAAAACGCTTGACCTCAAATGAAAAGGTGTGGCTATCAAAGCATTTAACCATATCAATAGCACAGCTCTAAATACTATTAATTACTTATTTTCCGATAACTCGTCTTCCCCCTCTAAGGTATAATCATCACTTTAGCTCTCGTTATGCCAAATTCGGCCGATTCCGTTCTCGCTTTTTATTGCAGAGATATCTTTTGCTTCATAAGTAGCAAAATTAATCTAAACCACAAGATCTCGAACTAATTGGTGATTCCAAAGTTAAGCTAGAACTAGTTCACCTTCTTTATCCAAAAGGTATCAGAAAGAAAATCTTGCCTTCCGAAAGAATGGAAAGCTTAGAATTATCTTGATATCTAAAATGTCTATAATATAAAACCAAATGCGAATAATTAAGTCTCCAACTGTAACAGCAATATTATCCGCGTAACCAATGAAGCAAGATTTTATTCCAGTGATAATTTTCAAGGCTATACTTTGACTCTTGGTGATCGATAGGCTTAACCGGATTGCCATTTCCAGTATAATACAGCTAACTTCGGCTTCACTATTAAGGGTAGCTTTCACGTCGCTGATTTTAGTGTTTCCAGGAATCGTAACTATTATTTTTGGTATTAGTAAGTGGAAAGTTGCCGATTAATTTCCTTCCATGTTTAGCAAGCATACTTCGGCGCCTTTAAACAAAGGAATTAGCAAGTTGCTCTTGATAAGCACATCTTTCCATAATTAAATAAGCCTTAAATAATAGCACTTAATTATAGCAACAAGAATTATTAAGAAAAGTTCAATAGTAAGTACAATTCCAAATGCTAGCCAAAGCCAAGAACCTTTTATAAGTCTATTATAAGCTGCTAAAACTTCCATTCGCCATAGCTTCTGGCGAATATAAAGCTTCAAAGCGAGGTCCAGCCTAAAGATGCTGTAATAAGTACTCGTCTGTTCGATCCAAGTGCGGTACTTTTTGCTTTGCCCTAAAGAAATATTCTTCTTGTAACGCTATTCAAACTTCTCTTCGTTTGAAGTAAAGATAGGTTCGTTATTTAAAGGGTAATTCCTTTATGCAGCATTCTCGGATTCATAATTATCGATACTCAAAGGAATTAAAATAATTAGTAAAGGCCGTTCTAAGATGAAAACGTCTTCATTATCAAAAAAACCCATACAAAGTGATTCCACTGTAGCGTTCTTCAATTGTCTTTGCATCTTTTAATCAATACTTTAAGTTTAAGAAGTAATTAACCTTAGCTTATTTAGTAGCATATAGTATTCCCCTAAAATGAGATTTCCCGGAAGTTCTGTTTATGCTAGTAATTTGTCGATTACTGCGTCCAGCCTATAATTTCCCTTATTCAAAGCTTCTTACATTCTAAAACTTCGTAAAGGAACCTTCTAAATAGAAATCGATAACTTCAAGAATAAACTTATCATGCTTACTAAATTTGAGAGCTTTAACACTAAGGGTTTCTTTGCTTCAGGAAGCGAGGTAATAGCTGTTAACTTTTTAATAATCCTTTTCGTGCCTCAAGCAAGGATTTCTAAAGGGGCCCTTTTAGTAAGTCCGGGGGCGTCGATTTCCATTGACTCAATCTCTTCCTCAAATACCCCTTCAAATCGAACAAAGCTCTTGATTTCTTCTCAAACCTTTGGCCTTCCATAAGAAGCCTAAGCCT
This sequence comes from Deltaproteobacteria bacterium, assembly GCA_002685535.1. Classification (GTDB taxonomy): domain Bacteria; phylum SAR324; class SAR324; order SAR324; family NAC60-12; genus Arctic96AD-7. The sequence goes on along the minus strand of NYXK01000219.1, from coordinate 741 downwards.
TGATTCGCTCTTGCAAGCTGTTAGATGCCTTATAAGGTTCGGCCCGTGCTGGTATTTTCCGTACTCTTATCTCCACAAGCTTTACAGATACAGCCTCTAAATCACTATCGTTTCCAGTAACAAGGTTTTAAATCTTAGCGATGTTCTCCTCGCTACAATCCCTTTGTTCGAGAATATCTGAATCGCTCTCAAGCTTCTAAGAAGCTTCAATGCTTCCCATATTACTTCCCAAGTTTAAAGCGTATAAGCCTTCTTAAGTTAAAGCAGCTTTCTTTGATTGCTCTAGCATTTCTTATATTACTTTCGCTTGTCTTTTAAGATCTATACTATTAACAATATTAAATACTCGCTAAATAACATAATCTCGGCGACTTTTGCCATCATTTAAAAATAATATAAAGTAAGCCTTCTTGCCTTCTTTAAACGATCCAATGCAAATATAATTATTCTCGTCAGATTCGTGAATAATACCAAAGCCAATGAACTTTTTATAATCGTAATACTAATTCATATAATCATGCTACGCTTGCCATCTTATGCCAAGTTTTTGCTTGTTATTACATTATTTACATCCTCTTATAGCTGGTTCTTTAAAGCGCTTGTACTTGTTGTAAGACGTTTGCCTGTATTATATAATTGCCATATCTTGAGTGGCTTCATAAAGCTTCAGGCTATTGATCTCAGCCATAAGGTTCATATTCTAAGCTCTTTCGGTTATAGCGTGTAAAATACGTAAAGAGT
>NYXK01000218.1 GCA_002685535.1 Deltaproteobacteria bacterium | reverse complement strand
TTGCGCCAGTGCGCGGTCGCGCTGCTATCATTCCACGAATGCTTGATGATGTCCGCGTAGTTACCGGTGTTGTAATCGGTCTTCACGTTGTTGCTCGTGTAAAACCCGTGCGCCCGCAACCGCGCCGGAAACCCACGCATGCCCTTGGGAATCGCAAAGCCGGAGCGCATCTGCTGCGTGCTGAGGGAGGGCGGATAACAACCGGTAATCAGGCACGACCGCGAAGGCGAACAAACCGGCGCGCTGGCAAACGCCTTGGTGTAGCGCACGCTCTGCTTGGCCAAGCGATCGATGTTCGGCGTCGTTGCGAACTTATCGCCATAACAACCGAGCGTCGCGCTCATATCCTCCGCCGTGATCCAGAGGATGTTCGGTTGCTCCGCAGCGGAAGCCGTCGCCCCAATCAACAACAAAAATGAAAACAGAAACCGCTTCATTTCGACAAATCCTTTAGCTGCATGTTGCGAAACTTTACCCAACCGGAATGGCCCTCCGCACCGTAGGTTTGCAATGCAATGGGCCCAGCCTTTAGTAGGTAAGGCTTGGGGTTTTCGTGGGTAAAATCAACGATCTGTTTGCCGTTTAGCCAAACCTCAATGTGTGACTCGACGATTCGGATACGCAGCGAGTTCCACTTCAGCGCCCTGCGTATTTTGGCGTGTTCATCGCCCTTGGCAAGCCAGTCGTCGAGATGCAGGCCAACCGGCTCGCCGGCGACACCCCTCCCGATATTCACCTGATACGGCCGCCCCACTCCACGCTCGGTTGGCTGCCGCAGATACACGCCGCTGTTATACTTGCCATATTCGTCAATCTTGAAATCCAGCTTCAGATCAAAGTCACGGTATTTCGACTTGGTTTGCAGCATACCCCAGCGCTTAGGATCACCGTCCTGCCCGGTGACAAGCTCGCCCTTGGTCACTCTCCACTTTGCCGGGCCAATCGTCTCCCAGCCGTCGAGTGTGTCGGCAGCCAATAGCGACTTGAACTCCGTATCAGCGCCCTGCCCCGTGGCTGGCGATAAGGCGAGCCAACTGATGGCTACAATAATTGATGAAAAGTACTTCAACACAGGACGTAGGCACCTCTGTGTTTGGCCAAAAGCATCGCACCAAGACGACAGTGGAAATAGGGTTAATTGCACGCCGCTTTGTACGCACGGAATCTCAAAAAGGCAACGACGGCTAGAGATGAGATCGGTTATTAACATGACAAATGAGGGGGCATCTGCTATCAAATGGTTTCACAGATAATGGCGCGTATCATCTCCCTTTTGGCAACAGTTTTCCTTTGCAGCATGGCATCGGGGGAGCAGTTAGACTTTGCCCGCGATGTTCGACCGGTGTTGTCGGATGCCTGCTACCATTGCCACGGCCCCGACCCCAAGGTTCGCAAGGCCAAGCTGCGCCTGCACGACCGCGCGGCGGCGATCGAGGCTGGCGTGATTGCCGACGGCGAAATGCTGCGTCGGCTCACAAGCGACGATCCGGATGAACGCATGCCGCCGGTGGATTCCAACCGCCCGCTGCGCGACGCGGATCGTGCCAAGCTGGTCGAGTGGCTCCGGGCCGGGGCCGCTTGGCCAAGCGACGACCGGCACTGGGCCTTTGTGCCGCCCAAGCGGCCGCGATTGGCAAAGGTGCAGGACGCCGACTGGTCGCGCAACGGCATCGACCACTTCGTGCTGGCGCGGCTTGAGCGCGAAGGACTCGCTCCGTCGCCGGAAGCAGGCAAGGCCACCCTGCTCCGTCGCGTGACTCTCGACCTAACCGGCCTACCGCCCACGCTCGCGGAACTTGACGCCTTCCTCGACAACCATTCGCCCGGGGCTTACGTGAAGGCGGTGGATCGCCTGCTCGACTCGCCGCGTTACGGCGAACACATGGCGCTGGACTGGATGGAGGCATCGCGCTACGCCGACACCGACGGCTACCAAAACGATCGGCTGCGTTACATGTGGGTGTGGCGCGATTGGCTGATCCGGGCACTCAACGATAACATGCCGTTCGACCGGTTCATCACCGAGCAGATGGCGGGTGACTTGATTCCGGATAGAAACTTTTTCACGCAGGTGGCCACCGGCTTCAACCGCAACCACCGCATCAACTCCGAGGGCGGCTCGATTCCGGACGAGTGGATCGTCGAATACGTGGCCGACCGCGTGGAGACGATGGGCACGATGTTTCTCGGGCTCACGCTCACCTGCTCGCGCTGCCACGATCACAAGTTCGACCCGCTCACGCAAAAGGACTTCTACCGGCTTTTTGCCTTCTTCAACAACATCGACGAGGCCGGCCTTGGGCCGAACAACGGCAACAGCCCGCCGTTCATCGAGGTGCCAAAGCGCTGGCCGATTTTATCGGCGGAGGAGGCCAAGTTCGTGGTGCCCGCGCCGATGAAAATCAAGGTGGTGCAAACCTCCGTGCCGCGTCCGCAGCCGGGCGCAACCAACACGGTGATGGTGCTGCACGAGTTGCCCAAGCCACGCGACACGTATCGACTCGAGCGCGGCCTGTATGACCAACCGGACAAGTCAGAGCGGCTGCATCCGGCCACGCCGCCGGTGCTTGGCCCGTGGAACGATCGATGGCCTCGCAACCGCCTTGGCCTCGCGCGGTGGCTGGTCGATCCGGCGCATCCGCTCACCGCGCGGGTGACCGTGAACCGCCTGTGGCAGCGTTACTTTGGGCTTGGCCTCGTGAAAACGAGCGAGAACTTCGGCGTGCAGGGCGAACTGCCCAGCAACCCTGCGCTGCTCGACTGGCTGGCTACCGAGTTCGTGCGGCGAGACTGGAACCTGAAGGCGATGCACCGGCTCATTGTCACCAGCGCCACCTACCGGCAGCGCTCGACGGCTTCGCGGAAGCTGCAGCGGCACGATCCCGAAAACCGACTGCTCTCCCATGGCCCGCGCAAGCGTCTCACGCCGTATGCGATTCGAGACGCGGCGCTATTAACCAGCGATTTGCTGAATGGAAAAATCGGCGGGCCATCGGTGAAGCCGTACATGCCGCCGGGAATTTGGAAGAGCATTTCGAACGCAAGCTACAAGCAGGACAAGGGTGACAAACTTTACCGGCGCGGCATATATACCTACTGGCGTCGCACGGTACCGCCCCCCACGATGATGACCTTCAACGCCGCCGCGCGGGAAATTTGCATCGTGCGCAACGACCTCACCACCACGCCGTTGCAGGCGCTCACGATGATGAATAACAAGACCTTCGTGGAGGCGGCGCGGTTCCTCGCCGAGCGCATGATGCAAGCCAAGGGCCAGCGGCCGCGCCAACGCGTGGCGGAGGCGTTTCGCCGCGTGACCAGCCGCGCACCGCGCAAGGCGGAGTTGGATTTGTTAATGAAAGATTTTTCCTTCTACTTGAAAGATTTCCGGAAAAAACCAAATACAGCAAAGAGACTCATGTCCGTTGGCGAGAAGCTGCGGAACCCCAGCCTGCCCGCCGCCCAACTGGCCGCCTACGCGCTGGTGGCCAACACCATCCTCAACCTCGACGAGGCTATCACGCAAAACTGACATGAATCCACTGACCGAGCTCCACACGCAACACACTCGCCGTGCCTTCCTTGGGCGCGGCACGCTCGGACTGGGCGGCATCGCGCTTGGCTCGCTGCTCAACGCGCAGGCGGCCAAGCCCAACGCCATCGGTGGCCAGGCCGATCTGCCGCACTTCGCGCCCAAGGCCAAGCGGGTGATTTATCTTTTCCAGTCCGGCGGCCCGTCGCAGATGGATCTCTTCGACTACAAGCCGCACTTGGCCAAGCGCTTCGGGGAGGAAGTGCCCGAGTCCATTTACCCGGCCGAGCGCAAGACCACGATGACCTCCGGCCAAGCCTCGTTCCCCTGTGCCCCGAGTACGCTCAAGTTCACCCGCCACGGCCAGGCCGGCACTTGGCTGAGCGAGCCGCTGCACCACCTGGCCCAAGTCATCGACGATGTGTGCGTGATCAAGAGCATGCACACCGACGCCATCAACCACGACCCGGCCGCAACGCTGTTCCAGACCGGCTCGGTGCTCCCCGGCCGGCCGAGCATGGGCGCTTGGGTGAGCTACGGGCTCGGCAGCGGGAACGCCAACCTGCCCGCGTTCGTGGCGCTGACCTCCAACGGACGGGCCAAGGCCGGTCAGCCGCTCTACGACCGACTGTGGGGCGCGGGCTTTTTGCCGGGGCGATTCCAGGGGGTGAAATTCCGCGGCCAGGGCGATCCAATTCTCGACCTTTACAATCCCGCCGGCGTCACGCGCGACCAGCGCCGCCGCATGCTCGATGCGCTCGGCAAACTCAACCGCGACCAGGCCGGCCGGTTTAACGATCCCGCCATCGCCACGCGCATAGCGCAGTATGAGCTGGCGTTCCGCATGCAGATGAGCGTGCCGGAACTGATCGACGTCCAGCGCGAACCGCAGCACATCCTCGACCAATACGGCCCCGACGCCACGAAGGTGGGCAGATACGCCTACAACTGCCTGCTCGCCCGCCGCTTGGCCGAGCGCGGCGTGCGCTTCATCCAGCTTTACCATCGCGGCTGGGACGCCCACAACAACGCCCCCAAACAGGTGCCCGCCCAGTGCCGCGACACCGACCGGCCCACCGCCGCGCTACTGCTCGACCTCAAGCAGCGCGGCATGCTCGACGACACACTCGTCGTCTGGGGCGGCGAGTTCGGCCGCACGATCTACTGCCAGGGCAAACTGACTAAGCAGGATTACGGCCGCGACCATCACCCGAACTGTTTCACCTACTGGATGGCCGGCGGCGGCGTGCGCGGCGGCATGACCTATGGCGAGACCGACGACTACAGCGTCAACGTCACCGAAAATCCCGTGCACGTCCACGACCTGCAGGCCACCATCCTGCACCAACTCGGCATCAACCACGAACGTCTCACCTACCGCTACCAGGGCCGCTACTTCCGCCTCACCGACGTCCACGGCAACGTGGTGGAACAAATTTTGGCTTAAATTATGAATGCTCACCGGCAATCGCGATGTCACACTCCCAGTGAATAAAGGCGCCACCAAATCACGCCAAAAAGGCACGGCATTGGAACCGTCGCAGCTGTTTACAACTGACTCTGTTCCGAAAAAATGAAGACCCCTTTTGTTGCCGTCCTGTTGGCTTGTCTGTGGTTCATTATGCCGGCCCATTCGGCGCCGGCCAAGCCATCACCGCCCAACCTGTTGTTCGTGCTGGCGGACCAGTGGCGCGGCCAAGCGCTGGGGTTCCTTGGTGAGGATCCGGTGGTGACGCCCCACCTTGACCGCTTTTCCACGGAGGGACTGGTGTTGCCTCAAGCCGTCAGCAACTACCCTGTTTGCAGTCCGTATCGGGCCATGCTGATGACCGGCCAGTATCCGATCAACAACGGCGTGCTCGGCAACAGCAACTCACGCGGCGCCCAACTGGGTTACGAGCTCCGTAAAAACGCGCTCTGCTGGTCCGATGTGTTGCACGACCGCGGCTACCGGCAGGCCTGGATTGGAAAATGGCACCTCGAGTCGCCACGCAAACCGTACGTGAAATGCGAAAACAACAGCGCCACTTTTGCGTGGAACGAATGGACGCCACCGGCCCGTCGGCATGGCTTTGATTTCTGGTACGCCTACAACACGTTTGATTACCACATGAACCCGCTCTACTGGGCCAACGACACGCCGCGCGATAAGCCATTGCGTGTAAACCAATGGGGGCCGGAACACGAGGCGGACAAGGCCATCGCGTTCATCCGCGAAACGGCGGCGGCCCGCCGGCCTTTTGCCTGCGTCGTGTCGATGAACCCGCCGCACATGCCCTACACGGCATTCCCCAAGCGGTACCTAAAGGCGTACGAGGGGAAATCGATGGAGCAAATCGTGACGCGCGGAAACGTAAACATCCTGGGCAGGGGCAAGTTCGCGCAATTGGCCCGTGCCCACACACGGAATTACTACGCGATGATGACCGGCGTCGATGACCAGTTTGGCCGCATCCTGAAGGCATTGAGTGACGCAAACCTTGCGCGGAACACGATCGTCGTTTTCACCTCCGATCACGGCAACTGCATCGGGTCGCACAACCAGGTTTCCAAGAACAACCACTACGAG
>NYXK01000217.1 GCA_002685535.1 Deltaproteobacteria bacterium | reverse complement strand
TGACGCAATATAGAGTTATTAAGTCTTAAATAGGAAGTGTTGAGATTAAGCGAGGTGGCCGGAATGGGGGGGTGGCCGGAATGGTGGGGTGGGACGTTAGTAAATGCCCTTCGGATTGACGGTGGTGACGATTAGGGAGCCATCGCTGCGAGCAACGGTGTTCTCGAGGAAATTGTTGACTGTAAATGTCGCCACCACCGTGAGGACTGCCTTGGTTGCGTTGAGATACATGATGCTAAAATTCTTGAGAAGTATTGCACGATTTCAGGATGAAAAGCCTTGAGCTTAGGCAAGGAGATGTAAACTCAATCTCTAGAAGCACGATTCAAAACATACATTATGGTAGCTTTTGTATACTAGATCAATGATCTGCCTGTCAAATTATGGAGCCTCATAGAGACGGGTCGCTTCTGACCGATGCCGATATGCCAAGGCATCAGCCCGAGTAAATAATGGAGTCTCAGACAGACGGAACACTTTCTCCGTGTCGCCGATATACTGAAACTCAGATATATGAGGCATTCCAACCAGGAAAGTATTTGGGATCATTGCTCAGGGGGGTTTCTCCCTTTCCGTGGTTAGGACATGTAATGTGATGTGAATAACCCAAAGGCGCCACCGCTTTTGCTTTACGAGAGTAGTACCTTCGAATTTTGCAGAGGTTTCCTGCTGAGTGTAATGTCTAAGGTATTTCCTGTATAGATTCAGAACAATAAGGCGAGCCCGGGAAGTTGTCGTGATTCGTTGTGGAGATTCAGGGCTGGGCGAAGGCGACCATTTGGCCGAAGACCGCTCGTGAGTATCAGATCGAATAACGAGTCATGAAGGAGGTGGCTCAGCTGACCGCGCTATACTGAATGTGAAATTCAGGTGTCGAGAGCTCAGTATAGATATAACGGCCATGTCCATTTTTAGAAACGTTCGCAGTGCTGTTCGAGCTACTATACGTGATTGCAGTTTGCCCCACCCAGCCATACGGGACGGCGCAACATCCCCACCAAATCACTTCCATCAAGTCGCGGTTTGGTATCCTCATTTGATTTGCGCTGTACATCGGCCTCCTTCAATCGCCGTCGCCGCTCGGATTCCTTCCAATTTGCACTTCCTTCAGTCGTAATGTGACCCTCTACATCCAGGATCTCCAAGCAGGAGGCACGACCATTGGGTGATCTGGTGACGCAGTTCAACAGACTGCCAGTAAATAGACGTCCCGCTGCCACCTCTCGGCCGTAGAGAGCAAATGTGTCCCAAACAGGAAAGAACCACTGGAGCATCGTAATTTAACCTGTTTCTCCAGCATAAACGTCGGGCATGACGAAGACGTATGAATCCACGGAAGTCGGACGTGAAGAATAACACCGTTATGGTGCCCTCCAATTTAATGAGAGTGGATGATTCTATGACGACTGACTGTTCTAGATACACAGCATAGGCATAAGTGGTATCTTTGATCTCGGCAAGCGGTGGCGCCTTCCTCCTCGATTTGACGTCGTAAAATTTGATGTGACCTTTTATGATGGTGGCTCCAATCGAAGGACTTCCGGCTTTGCGATAGTCCCTCCGGAGTTTCTGGTACTTCTTGTCATCAGGTGGCTTCACCATGGCCCAGCATCGCCTCCACGGTGTCCCGACGCCAAATCGAATCCAAGTCCAGCCTTCATGCTTAGCAGTGGTCTTTTCCTCATCAAAGAGCCTAGAATTGGGGAGCTTCGGCCCCAAGCATCGGTCTCATTGTTGATCAATGAGCTGGTGTACGCCTCCTGAAGGGTTTGGTGCTCAAAATCGCGAGACGCCTAGCAGCTGTCCATTGTACCATTGAATGGTGATTGTTGAAATGTAAAAGATATCTATTATGCCCGACAGTTGAGATAGAATTAACAACCAATATCTCGAGTCAGTAGATAGTAAAAGTACACTAGAGGTAGGTAGGAATTGACGCGAATGGCAATTCAACCATCAGCAGGATATAACTGACGAGCGACGCAATGGCTGGACTGAAATGCGTCAGCAGGCCTGTCAACAATGAACGTGTGTGTGTGAACGTGGATTGCTTCCAAATCACGTCGATAAAAAGCAATTGAAGAACAGAAGAGATGGAAAGGTATGATCGAGTAAGGAAATATAGAGATCATCTTCGATGCGCGAGGCTGAATCTTGACAAAAGTGCCTGACAACGCGGTTCAGCTGCCAATTGCAACCGCTGGACTATTGGCTCACCGAAGCACCTCGTGACTTGATCGGATTCTGAAGGAACACAGACAAATGAGAAAAGATAGCGAGGCAAGGAATATATTACAGGTATCAGAAACACCCGGCCGATGAAATAAAGACTCTTGACACTCGTCTGATAGTCAGCTCAGGTGTCTAGAATCTCTACCGAGGTACAATGCCTGATACCTCTCATTGGGCAACCTGTCTAGGCGGTGAGCATCGAGAACCACTCTCCCAACGAACAGCACGACCTCACTCACACTCCTCCAGGAAAGCAGTAACACAACGACACAGGACGGACCTGAAGATGAGCCATCGAAAAGATTGATATAATCGTTGTGTGACTTCTCTTCGGTGAAGTTCATTCTCAATCATTGCAATAAGTCTCTGGCAATTCGAATCCTCCACATGAACGATTTCAAGAGGCAAAATTGTAAAACTCCAGCAGGCACGTCCGAACTTAGAGTGACATTTCTTCGGAATAGCAGCTGACGATACGTGCAAATGTTTGATCTGTTTGATTGCATGCTGCTGGAATACGTGAGCAATGACCGTTGTAACTTCTAGCTGGCCAGGCTTTGGATGACCGGCCGGCTTTTGAACATTGGAGAGACTGAGAAGCCAACGGACTCCAACTACTTCCGCCTCGGCACTCGAACTCCAGTGAGGACTATGCAAAAAGAAGAAGAATGGCTGCGCAACAATTCGTGCAGAGGCTCCGCAACTCCAAGATACAGTATGAATGCAACAGTGGTTAGACAAGAGCTGTGAGTGCCTCGAGATCAGTGAGGTTGGATCAGCTCGATGATGGTGTGGCATGCTCGCCATTACATCCGCAAACATCCTGCAGGGCCCCAGAGCCCCGCGCACATTCGCCTTGATTTTCACATCCTGGCAGAAAGACACTTCGATCACCTCTCCACAGTCAAGACATGGGAGTAACTGGGAGGTATGAGCTCTTTCAGAGGTCAGTATATCGCCAATCGGAGTACTTTCGAGCGCGTTTTGGATTCAGCAAGCCAGATGGCAGTGAAGGGATCACCATTGCGTCTTTTATCGCTCAGCTTCAACTTCTCATAGGACAGGCATGTACGGTTCTTTGTTGCACAGCTGGAGACGCCGAGACGGAGGACCCTGCCTCGAGGAAGGGTCTAGGAGAAGTCATTAGGGAGCTACGGATCGTGATCTCGTTCAAAATAGATAACACTTGTATATCACACAACGTCCATCAGATAACGATGCCCAACGTCCTGCAGTAGTCGCCTCGTTTCATCAAGTAAACAAGCCCCTATCGTTCGGCTCGCTTGTTGATTGCCCGGCCCGTGCGATGCATGTACCCGAGCCATCCCACCTTTCAACTTCCATAGTGTCTCAGTCTTGCACGGCTGAAAGGATCGCAACTTGCAGACCTTGGTCGAGAGTCGATTTGTCTTGCGGGGGCAGTTCCAAACAAGGAGGAACCCAAGCCTCCTATCAGCGGCTAGATCGAATGTAGAAGTCGCATGCGAATGGCTTCATTTCTTAGCGTTATCTCTGCCACAACCCCGCATTACGCTGCATTAGCATCTATTCTGCATCCTGCAATGATAGCCGACCCGGGATAAAGGTGATGGTCAATTGCCAAACTCAATGGTGATTGTTTCCTCAGACCAGGCCAGACTGGACTCTTTCAGCCTTGTCGCCCCCATCTTTGGTCTGTGTCTTATCAGAAGCCCTCTCGGAACCCGCCGATCTAGGACCTAGGCAGCGTCTAGGTATGGGCATAAGTATCTGACACGTCCGCTCCACTTGAGGATAGGAGTAACTACTTTGTTGCTTACACATTTCCCCTTTGTTACAGCCATTGTCGTGAAGACTCATTTTTTAGGATGGCGTCTCCTATGGAATTCGATACGGTGGAGGGTGTCGAAATGGTCCCCGGTACCATTAGGATTATCGACTGTAAGTCCCCGAATACAAATCGATGAATCGAGAGCTGACCCAGTCAAAGTGCTACATACGATGAATGTTCAGCATATGGAAGGCAGCAATTCAGACATCGTCCTCGTTCCACAACCGACCCGCGATCCCAATGATCCTCTCAATTGGTCTCGTATGAGGAAAGAATACCACTACTGGCTCCTCTGGTGGTGGGGTTTTATTGCCGCTGTCTCGGTCAATTGGGGTGGCCCCGTCTGGACCCAACTTACCATCGACTACAACACTTCCTATTTCCAACTCAACGTTGCTTCAGCGCTATGCTGGCTTTTCCTCGGACTCGGTTGTGTCTTTCTACAACCAACTGCGATGAAGATTGGTCGCCGACCGGTGTATCTCATAGCCACAGTATTCAACCTTGTGGGCTGTGCCATGGGTGGAGTATCCCAGACAGTCTCCGTCTTCTTTGGCGTGAATATCTTGACGGGCATCGGTGCTGCGCCTGTTGATTCTCTTGTTGAGATCTCAACAATGGATATCTTTTTCGCTCACGAGAGAGGTACAAGGTTAAGTTTGCTGCTCTTCACTATCTACGCCGGATCATATCTCGGACCCGTTGCTGCAGGATACGTCGCCGAGTCTCAGACCTGGAGATGGTGCTATTGGTATCTAGTCATATTCTTTTTCGTTCTGCTAATTATCCGTAAGTTACTCCACGTTCCATGATTCAGCCCGATTCATTTTCTGCATTGAATGATTGCTGATGCGAACAATCTGCAGAGCTCTTCACAATGGAAGAATCCACCTACCGCCGACCAATCTCATCCGTCGAGGTCGGCGGCGTCCCAGCCTCAGCTCACGCCACAGCCAAGGAGCTCGAAGCTGGTGAAGACAAACACACCACCGTCGCCTCCACCGGCGCTCACGACGACGATGATACACCCATCCCACCACCAAAGACATACATGCAACGATTCAGTCTCATCCAAACCTCGCAGAACGACCCGCGATCTTGGGTCGTAATCTTACTCCGTCCCTTTGCTCTCGTAACCTACCCCGCAGTCATGTGGGCCGGCATCGTCTATGGCGTCCAAGTGATGTGGCTCTCCCTGCTCGCCACAACACAAAGCGAGATATTTTCCCTAGAACCCTATAACTTCTCCGTCGTCAACGTGGGCAACATCAATTTCGCTGCTTTCATCGGTGGTATTCTCGGTATGCTATGGGGTGGAACTGTTTCAGATAGATGCTTGCTGTATCTTGCTCGTCGAAACAGTGGGATTGCAGAGCCTGAAATGCGGCTGTGGACTATGCTCGTCCCTAGTATCATCAATTCCGGTGGGCTATTAATGTATGGCTTGGGTGCATATTATGGACTTCACTGGATCCTCTCTGCTGGATTTGGAACTGGATGTATTGCGTTTGGTATTGGCTCCGGTGGTGCTATTGCGATTACATATGCGGTGGACTGCTACTCGCTGGTCGCTTCCGAGGCTTTGGTGCTAATGTTGTTCGTGAGGAATTTGTTCGGCATGGGCTTCACCTTCGCCATTCAGCCATGGTTGAGCGCTGATGGCTTGAGAAATACTAGTATTATTATGGCGATGATTTGTTTGGTTTCAAATCTGTCGTTCTTGGGAATGGTGTGGTTTGGGAAGGGAATGAGGAGGTGGACGGCGAGCAGATACGCCAAAGCTGCGGAAGGGGCGCGTACCTAGGATTTATAATAATGTTACAAGCAAAGAATGAACTGTGTGGATTTTTGCAGGTCACTGAATAATCCTTCCACTATTTTTGCCATGTCCTCCAAAAAGTAGAGCACGATGCACAGAAAGTGACCGAATTTAGGGAGCCATTGCATTTTTGTATTACAGTTCTTCTCCAGGCTGTGAACCAGATTGCCACATGTGTCTCTAGGAGACAATTGCAAATAGCGTCTTGCGCTCTTCATCAAGGAATCGACACCGGACACAGCGGCATGAGAAGATTCCTCTTCGTTGTGAAATATCTCGGAATATCCAGCTCAGAAACCGAAGCATCCTCGAAAAAAGCTGCCGGCACTGGAAGATTGTAAAGCAATTCCGTTCGTAATCCCCTTAGTATGTGCTGGGTATGCTCCTGGGTGATTGATGTATCAAACACGGGTACTTGCCACATTTCTGAGTGCTGCAGCGGTTGTGGCTTCCATGTAAGTGACCTTCTCAACTGTCCAGTAGCTAGGATCTTCAATGGCTTGACCACTAGCTCCATCGTAATCAGGATCGAGCCCCACTGGAAAATAGCAAGTCAGCATCCGGTTTGAGCAATTCAAGATAGGGATGCATACTGTCGATTCGCTCTTGTCTGCATTGATTGATCTGATCTGCGAATTTCCGGATTCTGCTCAGTTGGTAATGTTCAAGTTCCTCCCAAGAAAAGTCTTGAGAATCATTCAATCCCATGTCCAGTCTATGATCTTCGACGTACTCTAAAGACAGTGTTTGTAGAGGGGTCCCTATTGGTTGAGCAAGAACCAAGTTCGGATCACGGCAGGCTTCTTCGCTGCCCACCACGAAGATAATTTCTTTGGACCTCATGTACGAAAGCGCTTTCATTGCTGTCGCAAATTCGTCGTAATCATCAGAAATGAGCTCATAAGTGAAGACGTAATGGCAAGCAAACTTGGTGATGCAAGTATTCGGCTGCATGTTATGCTGCGCAAGGTCACCTAGTAGGTTGTAAAGAAGAAGATCGTTTTCGTCACCGCCATTTGCGATGAAGAGAAAGGTATCGACAGATTCGTGGCAGAATATTGAAGGTATATTCCTATCGATATCCATGTAGTTTCGTTCAACCTTCAAAGATTCGGACCGAGACTCTCGGCATACGTAGCGAATTTTGGGCTGCGTCGATGTTGTAGCGTGTGTCCACATTGAATAACCACCACACACAATCGTAGGATGTTGGAGTTCGTCGTATAGAAGTACCAGGACAGAGGGTCTCAAAAGTGTCAATCGCCCTATCAGTAGACACCACGGTCAGTTAACAAATCAGGAAAGGTGCTGGGGAGCTTAACGACATCTAAAGGCTGGTAAAAAGAAGGACAGGGACAATGAACACTCACAGATCATACGTCGCAGCTCAAGAGGGAGCTTGGGGAACAGATGAAACTCAATACACCCATGGTACTGTTCGATACTTTTCAAGCTCTCAGTGACAATCGCAAGCTTATCATTGAGGTCTTTCGTATCGGCGCGCAAAGCAGTGAATTGCCCACGAAGCTGAGCCGTAGACGCAAGGATTTGGGCGAGTTGGTCTTTGGAGATCGTTACTAATGGCTCGGTCACATCCTACGTTGTTTATCAGCACTTGCTATTCTTCCAGACATATCATCTCGGTCCACTGTGCATCCAATGTGGCGCGGCCTTGGAAGCCTGGCGTAGGAAGAATATGCTTACCTGTATTAAATGAAGAAGTTGAGCTTCCACGTCTGTCTGCCTACCGGCCGTTCCTTCCATTTCGGCGTCTTGAGAACGCAGGCTGACACTTTCGTACTTAGCCTCTTCTTTACCAGATAAAGTGGTGTCTTCGGACGACATTGTCGGGGCAATGACGAGAACGAAGCTTCGGGCTCCTTCAGGGAAAGAGTCCCAGACGCGAACAGACAGACCGAGTGTCGATAAATCCCAGGGAGAAAAAGCTGAAAGTTTTAAAAGAGTGAAGTGAGGTGAGATTGGATGGAGTGATATCGATCTTGTCCTGTGACTTCGTGCCAGTTGCGAGCACAGTGCTTTCAATATGTTGTATTTATGGTTCGCGTTGATTGGAGAAGTGTTGAGGATCTCCACTCAGTCTTCGACGCTTTCAAATGATGTTGTATCAAAGGAATACTGACGGCGCAATGAGATTCGGGAAGCGCTGGAGAGAATTAGTGCGGAGTATCAATACGCCTGTAAATTGGAGGAATGAATCTAGGACGGAGCGAAGCGCAGGATAGCTAAAATTAATTATTGAAATATTAGGGAATGCAGTCATGTAGAAAAAATGCCTTGTAACAGCGGTGGTGACTCGGTGTTGACAGGCACAAAGACGACAGTCCCGAGCGAAGCACCGGGTTTCACTCCATAATCAGAGCAGTCACCGCATGGGCCAGAAGTTTCACGAGCAAAATTGTTCAGCATAAATTCCTTCCAATCGACAAAGTCTATCAAAACAGACTTCAAATCTTATCTCACGACTCGGTCTCTGTGAAAGCAGAAGCTTTTAGGCTTTCTGTATCGACAAAGTTATGAAAGGCGGGGTGGGGCAGCTGAATTTCGCTTAATCGAATTTGTGTTTACTTCGCTCCTCGAAGCTGATGAGAGGCAGACTTGAGATAGAGCCACAACACCACTCATGAAAACATCGACGAGAATCTTCCATAAGGATCGAGTTTTTCTATAGAACTACTCAGATGTTGGATCCACTTACAAGCTTAGGCCGCAACATTTATTAGCACCGGATCTTTCCGTCACTTCAATGTTCCGGTCCCAAATAATCGCAAGTGAGGAGCAGATCTGTCGTCATATTTGATCTTGATTCCACAACCCGAAATATGAAGAAATGTTCCAAATTTTCTCGCCCTGCTGTACATTTGCTAAACGCAAAGATCCCTGAGTCGTACACTCTGGTCGTCAAGGTGCAGGTCACGACGAAACACACTGCAGTCAATAACGCGGGCATCAGCGCAAATCAAAATTCCACACGCCAGGACGCCACGAGTTTATCATACTTCACTTCGTCACCCAATCTCACCGACTTGAAAGCTACTCTCTTCTCCCGGCCAGACTTCAGAGCCACCTCAACGACGTCAATGAGCCTGCTCGACCTCCCCAAAACCGTTTTCTGGTGTATCCTCGACTTCCTCCCTCCCCAAGATGCCACACTCCTCTCCCTCTGTACCAAAGCCCTCTACGACAGTGAGCTTTTGCTCTGTTCACGACAAAACAGCATCCCCCTAAGAAAACCCAACATCTCCTCCTTCGCCACCTCCATCTCAACCCCACACGCCACCACTTCCTCAACCTACTATCTTACGACCTCCCCTCACACATCTACTGCCCAACCTGCGACATCCTACACACACCCGAGCCTTCTAGCAATCCTGAATGCGATAGCCGACGCTACCTCCCTGGTCTCGCAGACTTCCAATTCCCACGTCTCGGCGTCGCGCTTACCATCGACCTGGCAATGACGCAGTACGGTCTCGGCCAGGACTACACGTTAGCACTCGACCTCCTCTCCGGCAGCACTACGAGCCTCATGACCCCGCGGCAAAACATGCTGTGCACCACTGCAGCGAAAGTGATCAACGGCCGCCTCGTGCTTCGGTTGCAGCAGTGGACGTTCCACCAACGAGACTGGAATTTGACGTTGAGTTCAGCGTGCAAGGAGGAGTGCGTGGCTCGTCATGAGTCGTACTTCTGGGAAGTACGGGAAAGAAGAGCGAATTCAAATAATAGGGCGGTAAGGCTTCGACTGGCAGAGACTTCGCGTGGGTGTGGGGAGGTCGATTTTCAGATTTATCGGAGATTGGATAAAGGGGCGAAGAAGATGTGTCATGATCTTGATCAGTGTTGGCGTAACTGGTAGGAAGGAAACATGTTGATCTCGGATAGCGAGCGTGGACGTAGAGAGGAGCTGGGGTTGAAAATTGCAAAATTCGCGAATGTACAGACTGGGCCGTATCTTGATGAACATGGGATCTACAATTCCAACAGGCGTGAGCAGAACTGGGTAGTTGGGAGGAAGAAATTCGGGAGGAAGGGATGGGCGTCGATATTTACGTTGTGGACTGTTGTTGGAGATTGTGAGGGGGACTCGGATTGGAGGCGAAATTTCGTGCGTGGAAGAAGCATGTGCCCTTTTTGTGGTGATGAAGAGCATTCGATCGCCGGGAACTCTCACAGGGTGGATTATGCTCATGAAATCTCTGGCAGAGACAAAGCTCTATGGGAAGTTTTCGAGGGGACGGATGTGTTCGATGTAGAGTCTCTTCTGACGAAGGAGAAAAAAAAGTCGCTACCAGAGGGAGTTTCTTTCTTTGGAGGCAAAACGTGGTGATTCCCTTCAGAGCTTCCTTTTAGATTGTTAGATAGCTGGCTTTGAAAGGAAGTTTTCTGAGGTATAGAAGAAGATAGTGATCCGAGCCTGCCATATCTAGTACAGTGAAATGCAGCGGTCCTTGACGGGTTTCCTCTCTTGTCTCAAAGTAGAAAACAACACAGCCCTAGTCCAACCCATAGAAGAGACAGATACAGGACTTCGATATGGTGCAATAATTTGTTTTTCTTCAAGATGATATTTCTGTCTATCAATCTATGTGACCAAAGCAATGTTGGACTGGTAACATAATAAAGCAATGTTCAGCGGAAGTAGTTGTATGCTTTCCTATCGGCCAGCAAAGACGCCCTCGGGCTCCCGTAAGTCAAGTCACGGTCTTGCTATATCCTACACATTATTTTGCTCTACCTTCCATCTCTTCAACCCGTCCGCCAAGCTAGCAACAAGATCCTTACTATGAGCAAGCTCCTCAAAACTTACCCTATCTGTCCACCAATCCAGCCAGCCTTCAACTCTCGCTCCTTGCTCAGGATCGAACAATCCAACACTTACATCAATCAAATCCGGTCTCTCATCACAATGCCAGAAGACCGTAGCACCGCAAGTACCGCAAAACTCTCTAGTCACACCCTCCGAGCTAGCATAGCTCTTCAAAGTTCCCTTAGAGAGATCAAGCGGCGATCCACCTTCCTGGAAGATGTTGCATTTGGGTACGAATGCCCACGATTGAATCTCGCAGCCCGAAGCTAGACGGCAGGAAGGACACGCGCATGTTCCAGCTAGATACTTGGTATCGTTATCCCGTAACCACCATGTGACATTGTCTGGGTTCGCTGGAGAGTTCGAATGATATGGGACCATCAAGTCAGGAAATGGGGACCGGACTTTCCTGGAAGCTCCAGTTGGTCGAGTGACATAGAATTTGACGCCTCCGCATAGACACTGTGCTTTCAACTTGTCGTCCCAGACTTTCCTCTCCTGTGACAGAGTTAGGAACGACCCTTCAGGTACCAGCTCACAACCCGCATCGTCACGGCGCAGCCAGCGTTTCAATCCCTCGTTGGTCCCGTCAGCGCGCTTCATATCCTTGAACCAGACGCTGATACCACCATCCAGAGTATCCTCAATCCATTTCGTGCCTGTCCAATTTATCAAGCCTTCTGTTCGATCCCAAAGTCCAGTATTCAGAACACAGACATTCATTTGGGGTCTTTGGACCATCGTAAAGGTATGCGCACCGCATGTTGTGCAGTGGTGTCGGGATACCCCCTTTGAAGATTCGTAGGCGGTGGTTTGGAACTTTGAGGGGTCGATGGCTTGGGTTGGAGGGACGAGGAGGCTGGACCATCCGCAGGAGCCTGAGACTCTGCGGCAGTTGTCGCAGAGGCATAGTGCCCGATTCATAGGAAGTATGGAGTTGGGAAAGTCGACAGTGAGGGAGAAGTTGCGGCATGCGCAAGTGGAGGTTATGGTTGTGGTCATATTGGACGAACGGTTCGGGTCTTGGGCTGTTGCTTGAGGATAGGAAAAAGCTTGATGGTCAATCCTCAGGAAGAGGATAAAGGCTGAAATACCTTCCTGCCATATGGAGATGTTCTACTTATCCACGATAGATAACGAAGTTTCAACCTACATCTTTGAGTCATCGCGGGGGAATTGCTACCTGTCCCGCACTTGTGGCTGCGGGTGGCTGCATACGAGCTGCATTGTGGCTTGAAGTCGGAAGGGCAGTCGTGCCGACAATGAAGAGATGGACCGTATTGAGGTATGAAGCGTCGACATAGAAGGACGAATGCTGGAGGCACGAAAGTCGACAGAATGAATGCTATTCAGATGTAGAAATTCAAAGCCTCGGGACAGAAAGTCAATAGAATTTCGCTCCGACACCGGCAGGCCCGAAACCGGGACGCCAGCCCTGTGGTAGCGCTGCCGAGGCTAATAAGCTTCTCGCTTGGTCGTCGTGCTCGGCGTAACCTTAACGCGGATTCGGTTGGTGCAAGCGGCTGTCAACTTTTCAACCTTGAACAACAAACATCCAGGTACAGCCCCACTGAAAGACGACCTTTTTCTAATCTCTTACCAATAAAGGAGCTTCTTCAAGTGGAACGCTTCCAGTTTTCAAGACGTGCCCAATCTTCTTTTCCTTACCTTTTTCGTGTTTTGTTATCTGGAATGTTGTCGTGACGTAGCCAGTGCTACAAGACGTACGATGCTGATTAACTTCGACAGAAGAAGTATCCAGGAGAGCCTCTCACATCGACAAATCAACAATGTGGGAAATAATGTTAGGTATTATCTCTCGTTGCAACCACGGCATGCAAGTCCAGAGCGATGCAAGGTCCAAGAAGGAGTCGAATGATCAAGTGGCCATTTTCCTTATCGAAGGACAGGCATTATCATCACATTCAGGGCCATAACCATACCAATTTGCATGCCATGAGATCTGTGCGTCCCGTCAGATCCCAGGTGGTACTGAGACACGGCTCTATTTTCATGATCAATTGCATCTGGTTGGTCCATATCCTCGAACTCAGCGAGATATCGCCGCTTCATGCCAAGACAAAGGAGCCTCTAACTGGTCGCTCGTCGTAATTCGGTCCGCTTCTAGTACATTTAGATATATTCCATCATGAGGCTTTTCGTATCGTGGATCTTCAAAAGATTTGTGCAGGGGGGCGAGTCTTTTATATATAAAGACCCAGTCCCACGATGTTGGTACATTTCGGTGTCCGATCAAAGCAGGTTCTCACTCTTCGTCGCCACAACCCGCTTCCTTGGACATCGCACTTTTTGATCGACCAGAACAACCACAACAATACTGTTACAGTATTCTGAGCATCATGTCGACACCTACTGAACCCGCAGAACCTGCGGGTCGTATATACCAACCCATCACACATAACGCCGTATCACCAACACTTACCCGTACACACACCAATGGCTCTCGAGTACGTCGACCCAGTGCAGCCGGCTCTGGTCTCCAACGAACCGGCTCACATCTATCTCACAAAGAAACAAGAAGAGATCCCGAGCTCGACATCAATCTTCCGTATCGTACCATGACCAATGAGGCCAATCTCGAAGAATACACGAAAGAGACTGCTTCTGGTGAAATGGATGCCGGTGTTAGGACACCGGATGGAAAGGGGGACTACAAACTCGTCACGTTCCTGCCCAATGATCCTGCAAATCCCAAGAACTGGAGCAAAGCATACAAGTGGTACATCACAATGATTGTTGCACTCACTTGTTTCGTGGTCGCTTTTGCTTCCTCGGTCGTCACGGCTGATATTGCGGGGGTGACGGAAGAGTTTGGTGTTAGCGAAGAAGTTGCTCTGCTTTCGATCACTTTATTCGTTGTTGGGTTCGGTATCGGTATGTTCAAGCTTCTCATTTTCCGCACTCATCGCTCCTGGAGGCCTTACGTTGGAAGCTACGTGTATCACAATCTAACGATCGCATAGGCCCAATGGTCTTCGCACCAATGTCAGAAGTCGTTGGCCGACGAATGATCTACGCTACAACACTCTTCGTAGCTACGATCTTCATCATCCCTTGCGCCGTATCAGACAACATCACAACCCTCCTCGTCTGTCGAGCAATTGACGGTATCGCTTTCTCAGCACCCATCACCATCATTGGCGGTACCCTCGCCGACTTATGGAAGACAGAAGAACGAGGGGTTCCCATGGCTGCCTTCTCAGCAGCTCCCTTCATCGGCCCAGCAATCGGTCCCTTAGTCGGTGGATTCCTTTCTGATGCAGCAGGCTGGAGATGGCTATACTGGATTCAACTCATCCTAGCCGGTATCGTCTGGGTCCTGATAACCTTCACCGTCCCCGAAACATATGCTCCCACCATCCTCGCTGCCCGTGCCAAGAAAATGCGCGCAGAGACCGGATCCAAAGAGCACATCACCGAGCAGGATCTCGATCTCCGCCCCTTCAGCGAACGCATGTCCATCTTCCTCATCCGCCCCTTCCAACTCCTCTTCCTCGAACCCATCGTCCTGCTCCTCTCCCTCTACATGTCCGTCCTCTACGGCCTCCTCTACATGTTCTTCGTCGCCTTTCCCATCGTCTTCCAAGAAGGCAAAGGCTACTCGGCAGGTATCACAGGCCTCATGTTCATCCCTCTCGCCATCGGCGTCGTCGCATCCGCATGTTGCGCCCCGATAGTCAACAAACACTACCTGTCGCTCTACCACAAACACAATGGCAGCCCTCCAGCCGAAGCACGCCTCGTCCCCATGATGATCTCCTGCTGGTGTATCCCCATCGGACTATTCATCTTCGCATGGACTTCCTACCCACGCTTGACCTGGGTCGGGCCCGCACTCGGTGGGTTCCCTGTCGGCTTCGGCTTCATCTTCCTCTACAACTCCGCGAACAACTACCTCGTCGATTCCTACCAGCATCAAGCAGCATCCGCTCTCGCCGCCAAGACACTCATCCGTTCTCTCTGGGGCGCTGCGACAGTCTTGTTCACGAAACAGATGTATGATAGGCTTGGCTATCAGTGGGCGAGTTCCCTGCTGGCATTTATCAGTCTGGCGTGTTGCGCGATCCCGTATGTGTTTTACTTTTATGGGGCGAGGATTAGGAAGAGGAGTCGCTTTGCTTATAGTGGTGACGATGAGGAGACATTAAAGACGGGGGAAGATGCAGAGGCGCAGGCGGATTTGGAGAGGGCGAGGAGCTATGTTAGTATGCCTTGAGTGGGAGTGGAGAAGCAGATATGATGGGATCAGAGTTTGAAGAGGAGATGAGATGTCCTTGATCTGCTGTTCTGGGTGTCGATGAGGTGATAGACAAGATTGCGAAGATGTTTTAGCGAGGCGAAGAGGAGGCCTTTGGCAGTGGCGATGGTGTTGGAGAAGAGAACGAGAAGGAGAATCGAGCCAAGAGAAGGAAAGAGTCGGACATTTCGACCCAACACCAAAGATTCCGCCACAGAACACAAACAGACAGGGAGCTAGAACGGCGACATAACTAGAATGGGAACAGGAACGGGCATAGAATGGGATAGATATAGGAAACCGGTAATTACACAAGTGCATAGAACGACTAGAGCTGCTGCACTCAGCAAATTTCGTATCAATACCAATAATAGAAATCAAGACCAATAACAGAAATTAATACCAAAAACCAAATCAATAAAACTCACAGCTTGCCTTCCAAATATCGAACTTAAACCTTTAACCTCCCGCCACCAACATCTCATCCCCATCCCCACCTCAACTCCAAGCCCATGGAACGCAAACAGCCCAAGCCCCACCACCAAAACCGCTAAAAACCACTGCACTCACGACATGCAACAAACCCTCCCTTCCCACTTCTGTGAACCGCAGCGACTGGCTGACGGGCTGCATGTCATGTGCAACCTGCATCCCGTCATGCATGGCGTCGTACTGAACCACCATAGAAGTGGATTTATGCAGGTATGGTTGGTTGAAAGTCAAGCGAGGCGGGTGGCATTCCAATTGGATGAAAGGCCTACTAGCGCAGAACGGTGAAGAATTCTGCAGGGGTCGATGTGCAACAGAGAATTTGCGAGAGCGATGAAAAGGGCGAGTGTCATTGGATCGTGAAGCGAACGGTTGGGATTTTGGGTTTTGGTTCGAGGTACATGGAAATTTAAGATAATGGGTTGTAATTGATAAAGGGAGGTGTGGTTACTTGTAGGAGGAAGGAAGGTGGTGTTGTATGGGAGTTGGTGTGGAATTATTATGATTGGGAACTGGTGATGGGGAGAGGAGCGAGGTAGGAGGGAATGCTGCACTTGCTTACAAAGAAAGGTCTCCGAAGACAGAGGAAAATGGGTTGTGATTGGACGAGAATTGTTTACTTGCTTTTTTTCCCCCTATAATGGATTAAACTGAAAGAGGCACGGTGGACGAGCAGGTGGGTGCAGATAGGCACCGCGGCTATGGTTGGTGGATTGCCTGATAGGGAGAGAAGGGTGCTGGGAGAGAAATAAGCGAGTCGGTGTAAAGAAACGATACCAGTACAAAGGCGCAGGCCAGATCAGATACACATTCAAGAAATATTATAACTCCATATCTGGAGCCAAGAAACCGTATTGCGTATCGTTCGTCCCCTCGGTCGTTGTTACGTCGCCAATAAATTCACTCAGCGACTGTAGAGTTTAAGTACCAGCACGACAAGGCGCCGGGCACCAGCTTTTGATCTAGCAAACTGAGCGTCGATCTTTGGGAACTCTAAGAGGCTTATAAACAACCCCAGACAATTCTTTTCACCAGCAGTTATTTGTTTCGAAGCAGATGAATCAAAGGGCGGCGGGAAAATTATATGGCGGAAAGGCTTTTGAATGCCTTCTTCAAGTACCCCCAAGCAGACGACTTAACACCGGGAGAGATTTGAACATAAGCACTACAACCATTACACTGTATGTTTTCCTCTCCTAAACCCTTCTCTGAAGAGCACACCTCATGGTGCCTACCAGGAAGGGAAACTTAGCGTATCTGACCAATAGTCACGAACGAAAGTCGCCGATTGACACGATGGATAAATCCTTGGGTAGTCCTTGAGATCAGAGTGTGACATAGTCCAGCTGCAGAAGGGTGAAGCGGAAACCCAGAACGAAATTCGGGACGGAACAGAAAGTGCCGGGACACTAGACTGTAGGCTGTGGCGGCAACCAAGGATCCGGATGTCATGACAGTGGACCGAATGGAAGAGTCTTGGCAGATCTGAGAATGCAGGAGGTAGCAGCCAGAACATCTTGCTAGGGAGTTATAAGACTCCTTCTGTTAATAGACTATGGGAGCCAAAGAGGCTATGGCTATGAGGGTTAAAGTCGAATACTTTCTTAGCTCTATGAGAT
>NYXK01000216.1 GCA_002685535.1 Deltaproteobacteria bacterium | reverse complement strand
CCTAGCCGTTCGTTTTGATGAAAAGAATATTTATTCAGTCCGTTCACTCAACCCAAAAACTTGGCTTGGTTTTGATTGGAGCGTTTGCGCTTGGCCAAGTGGAGGCGGGGCCAGTTTCGCCGGTGGAGTCGCTCGAACAATTTGAGGTGTTTGACGACTTGGAGATCGACCAGCTGCTGGTAGAGCCGCTGGTGAAACAGCCGGTGTTTCTTAACTTTGACGAGCGTGGCCGAATGTGGGTGGTGCAGTATCAGCAATACCCGCACCCGGCCGGGCTGAAGATGACCAGCCGCGACAATTACTGGCGCGCGATCTACGACAAGGTGCCGCCCGCGCCGCCCAACCATATTCGTGGCCGCGACAAGATTACCATCCACGAGGACACCGACGGCGACGGTGTTTTGGACAGGCACAAGACGTTTGTCGAGGGCTTGAACATCGTGACCTCGCTTGCCCACGGGCGTGGCGGCGTGTGGGTGCTCAACCCGCCGTACCTGCTTTTTTATCCGGATAAAAACCGGGACGACATCCCGGACAGCGACCCGTTGGTGCACCTTGCCGGCTTCGGGCTGGAGGACACGCACTCGGTGGTGAACAGCCTGCGCTGGGGGCCGGACGGCTGGCTCTACGCCGCGCAGGGCAGCACGGTTTCTGCGAAAGTGCGGCGGCCCGGTTTCGATGAAAAAGAGATTCTATCGATGGGCCAAAACATCTGGCGCTACCATCCCGGGACGCGCCGCTACGAGGTGTTCGCCGAGGGCGGCGGCAACGCGTTTGGGGTGGAGTTCGACGCGCAGGGCCGGGTGTTCTCCGGGCACAACGGCGGTGATACGCGGGGCTTCCACTACGTGCAGGGCGGTTACCTGCGCAAGGGCTTCACCAAGCACGGGCCGCTCAGCAATCCGTATGCGTTTGGTTACTTCAACTCGATGCCGCACAACAAGGTGCCGCGTTTCACGCACAACTTCATCGTGTACGAGGGAGTTGGTTTGCCGGAAAAGTTTCTCGGCAAAATCCTCGGCGTGGAGCCGTTGCAAGGCCGCGTGGTGATGAGCGACCGCACGGTGATTGGCTCGTCGTTCAAGACGCTCGACACGGGGCATCCGATCAAAAGCAGTGACAGTTGGTTCCGTCCGGTGGACATCAAGGCCGGGCCGGACGGCGCGATTTACGTGTGCGACTGGTACGACGATCAGGTGAACCACTACCGCAATCACGAGGGTCGGATTGATCCGCAAAACGGCCGCGTTTACCGGCTGCGAGCCAAGGGCAGCCAGCCGGTGCAGCCGTTCGACTTGGCCAGGCGCACGACGGCGGAGCTGGTCGGGTTGCTGCGTCACGATGACAAGTGGCACCGGCAAACGGCGCTGCGGCTGTTGGCCGATCGCGGGGATGCTGCCGCGCTCCCGCTGCTAAAAACCATGTTGCGCGACGAGCTTGGCCAAGCGGCGCTCGAGGCGCTGTGGGCGATCAACCTGTGCGGCGGGTTCAACCCGGAATTCGCCGGGGAGACGCTTAAGCACGCCAATCCGCATGTGCGCTCCTGGACGGTTCGCCTGCTTGGCGACGAAAAAATCGTGTCGGAGGCGACGGCTGTTGCGTTAGCCGGCTTGGCCAAGCGCGAGCCACACGTCGAGGTGCGCGGGCAACTCGCCGCCACGGCCAAGCGGCTGCCGGTCGGTCACGCGCTGCCGATTATCCGTGAGTTGCTCGGACACGATGTGGATGCGGGCGATATTTATCAGCCGCTGATGGTTTGGTGGGCGCTGGAGTCGAAGGTCGCCGCACATCCGGACGCGGTGCTGGAACTGTTTGACGACGAGTCGCTTTGGCAAACGTCGCTCGTGCGCGAGCATGTTTTGAGCAGGCTCATACGGCGCTTCACCAAGGCCGGCACCCGCGCGGATTTGCTCGCGTCCGCGCGGTTGTTCGAGAGGGCTCCCAACGCCGAGTCGGCGAAAATCGTGATGGCCGGCTTCGAGCAGTCGTACAAGGGGCGATCGATGGCGGCGTTGCCGGAGCGGCTGCTGGCGGCGATGGCGCGTCATGGCGGCGGCTCGCTTGCGTTGGGTCTGCGTCGCGGCGAAGCGAAGGCGATCGATGAGGCGCTACGGGTCATCGCCGACGTTAAGGCGGACAAGGTCATGCGTTTGCAGTACACGGAAATTCTCGGCGAAGTGCCGAGTGCGAAAGCGATCCCGGTGTTGCTCGGCATCGTGAAAAGCGAGCCGGGCAGTGACTTGAAGCGGGCTGCGCTTGGTTCGCTCAAGCCGTACAACGACGAGCGAGTTCCTGCGGCAGTGCTGGCTGTGTACGGCGAATTGCCGGACAGCTTGCGGAAAGTCGCCGGGACGCTCCTGGCCGGTCGCCCTGCGTCGGCTGCTGCAATGCTGCAGGCTGTCGATGACGGCAAGCTGGCAGCCGGCTTGGTTTCAGCGGAAGTGATCAGCCTGCTGCGCTCGCACCGTGACGAGCGCGTTGGCCAACTGTTGAGCAAGCATTTCGCTGATACAGCAGCGGATGCAGCCAAGCTGGAGCTGGAAATTCAGCGCTTGGCCAAGGTCGTGACGACCGAGCCAGGGAGTCCGTACGAGGGGAAGAAGTTGTACGCTGCAAGCTGCGCCGCGTGCCATCGGCTGTTCGAGCATGGCGGACAAATCGGCCCGGACTTGACGGCGTACCAGCGGGATGACCTGGACACGATGCTGCTGAACATCATCAACCCAAGCGCGGAGATTCGTGAAGGGTACGAAAATTTTTTATTGACCACGAAAGACGGCCGACTGGCCAGCGGGTTCCTCGTCGAGCAGGACAGCCGATCGGTGGTGTTGCGCGGGCTGGACGGACAGGACGTGACCGTTGCGCGGAAGGCGATTCGCGAGTTGAGAGCGCAGGGCCTGTCGCTGATGCCGGGAGGATTGCTGGCTGGCTACAACGACGCGCAAATCCGCGATTTAATGGCCTATTTGCGTAGTTCGCAGCCGTTGAATAACTGACGAGTTTCAGGCTGTTTCTTCTTTTTTTCATTTCCTCAAAAAAACCCTGAAGAGATTGGGGGAGGTGCCGATAGGGACGCAAACCCGTGCAATTACGCACATTTATGGCATCAACCAGGCAACGCGCATGCCAACCAATAGCTGTTGCATATTATTTCCTCTGCTTCGGCTGTTTACTCGTTCTTTTCCCTGTTTTTCGCTAGTTTTGCCCCATGCAGGAGTTCGGGGCGCAGTTGGATCGTTTTTCTGCCTTGGATCAGCTCGTCGTTCCAGACTTGTGGCAGCAGGAGGCGGTTCAACATCTGCGGGCTGGCAAGGATGTTGTCGTCCACGCGGCGACCGGTGCAGGCAAAACGTTCATTTTTGAGCTTTGGTCCAACGAGGGCCGCAACCCCGGCCAGGCGATTTACACCGTGCCGACTCGCGCTTTGGCTAACGACAAGCTCGCCGAGTGGCGCGCGCGCGGCTGGAATGTTGGTATCGCCACGGGTGACCTTTCGGAAAACCTGGACGCGCCGGTCATCGTTGCCACGCTTGAGACGCAGAAAAACCGCCTCATCAATGGCGCCGGCCCGAGGCTTTTGGTGATCGACGAGTACCAAATGCTCGGCGACGCCGATCGCGGTCTCAACTACGAGTTGGCCATCGCCATGGCGCCACCGCAGACACAGCTCCTGATGCTCAGCGGCAGCGTGGCCAACCCCAAGCACGTCGTCGCTTGGCTTCAGCGCCGCCTGGGCCGGGACGCCGAGTGGGTTTGGCACGACGACAGGCCGGTGCCGCTCGAGGAGGTGTACGCCGGGATGCTCAACTACGACGTCCCTCCGGAGATTCGCGGCTATTGGCCAAGGTTCGCCGCCAAGGCGCTGGCGGAGGGGCTTGGGCCGGTTTTGATTTTTGCGCCGCGCCGCCGCGCAGCAGAGGTGCTCGCCGCCGAGATCGCCCGCAACCTGCCGAACCCCAACCCCCTCCGGTTGACCGCCGGGCAAAAAGATCTCGTCGGCGTTCGCTTCGCAAGGATGCTGCAGACGCGCGTTGCGTTTCACCACAGCGGGTTGAGCTACGGCGCGCGCGCGGGAGTGATCGAGCCCTTGGCCAAGGCCGGCCAACTGCGAGTCGTCGTGGCCACGATGGGCTTGGCCGCCGGCATCAACTTTTCTTTGCGCAGCGTGGCCTTGGCCGCCGACTCGTATCGTCGCGACCATTTGGAGGTGCCGATCCGGGCGGATGAGATTCACCAAATGTTCGGGCGCGCCGGGCGGCGCGGCATCGACGAGATCGGTTACGGCTTGGTTTCGCGAAATGAAATTCGCATCCGCGACGGCCATCCCTGTTTTCTCTCTCGCAACGGGATGGTCGACTGGGCGTCGCTGTTGGGCCTGATGCACGGCGCGTCGGAGCAGGGGCGTGACCCGTACACCGAGGCGGTGCGCGTGCAGGAGCGGCTGTTTAGCACCCAGCCGATTCTGCTCGGCATGGAGTTTGCGATGAAACATCCGGACGTGCCGTGCGGCCTGGGCACCGACTCGGAGCGCGCCCGGAAATCCCGCAGGCGAGTCCGCGAGATGCTCAACAGCCGAGGCGGGTGGGAGGCCTGGCCCAAGGCCGTGTCGGTGGCGCTTGGCGAGGTGTTCGTCCCGAAAAAACCAAGCGGCGACGGGGCGGCGGACGAGCAACAGCCGCTTGGCCAAGCGCCGGTGCTTCGGCCGGCGTTGATGGAGCCGGACGTGCTGCGGCGAACCGGCGCCGGTGAGTTGGCCCTGCTGCCGTCCCGGGAGGCGTATGGCCGGGAGCAGAAGGTGGCGAACCAACTCAACAACGAGCGGCTCGACTTGGCCAAGTGGGTGCGCCGGCTGACCGGTTGGCGAATGCGCGTGGTGCCGCTGGCGCTCTGGCAAAAGAAAATCCAGCCGCTCCTCGAGGAGAAACTGGCGGCAAACCAGACGCCGGTGGAGCAGTTTCGCCGGGAGGACAACTGGCTGCTTGTCCAGTTGCGACTGGGTCAACAGGCTGTTCCGGCCCATGTCGATTCGCACGGCGTGGCGCTTTGGCGGCCGCTGGAGCGGCAGGTGGTCAATCCAACCTGCGCCGGTTGCGGCCTGTACGGCGAGTGCCGCGAACTCAAGCCGGCCACCGGCGTGGCGCTGCTTTGGAAACGGCTCAAGCTGGTTGATGAAAACGGCAGGCCGACTCAACGCGGCAGGGTCGTCAGTTTTTTTTCGCAGAGTTACGGCCTGGGCATCGCGGCGGCGCTGGAGGACGAGTCGCTGCCGATCGGCGAGTTGGTTTACGAATTGGCCAACCTCGACGCCGGCTACCGTTTTGGCAACGAGGAAAATCGCTGGGAGGGGCGCATTCCTGTCGCTTGCCGCGAGCGCTATGGTGATGTGACGGTGCCGGGCTATCTCGACGCCGGCCTGCCGCTGCGTTACGGCGCGGGTGCCGGGCAGGTCGTGGCGGCGATGCATGCGAATCCCGCCGACAAGGGCAACTGGGTGACGGATCTGCTGGGCGCGGGCGACATCGATCGCGCGCTGATCGAGTGGCGCAGTTTGCTGCGGCAGATCACGCACTCACCGGAACTGGACTGGGCGCGCTGGGTGGAGTTGCAAAAACACGCCGGAACCATTCTTGCCGAGACCGAGTCGCCGACGCTCTCCGGGTTGCCGCCGCTTGAGCATCACCAGCGGGGCAGGGTGGATCACTATTTGCGGTTGAAGTCGTATTGAACGCCGCCTAGTCGCAGACTTTGTTGTCGCAAGCACCGCTCTTTTTCAGCTTGTCGCAAGTGGCGGAGAGTTGCAGCTTCTGCGACTTCACGGTGAACCCCAGCTTCTGCCCAATATCGTTCTCGATGGAGTCGATCTGTTCGCTGTCGAACTCCACGATCTTTTCGCAATCCTCGCAGATAAGGTGGTTGTGGTTGGGGTGGTCGGAGTAGTTCGGATCGTAAAACTTGTAGGGCTTCCCGAAGTCCATCTCGTGGACGAGATTGCTCTCGGTGAGCAGCGGCAGGGTGCGATAGACCGTGGCACGGGAGACGTGGGGATCTCTGTGTCGCGCCCACTCGAGCAGTTGATCGGCGGTGAAATGCTCCTCGGTATCGAACACCGTGTCGATGATGATGCGCCGCTGATCCGTGATGCGAAGATTCTTCTTCTCCAGGAAATCGATAAATT
>NYXK01000215.1 GCA_002685535.1 Deltaproteobacteria bacterium | reverse complement strand
TGGCACAGGTTGTGAGAGTGCAGTGGGAACAGATTTGGGATCCCTGGCTGGGAAAGGGGGCCTTTCTGGGCCCCTCGTTAAAAGTTGATGATGTCTGGCGAGATGGGTGAGCAGACCTGAGCAGACATGAGCCGAAACTGAGCCGGGCCTGAGCCAGCCTGAGCAAAGGCGGCGCGAGATCACGTGAACTTGATGGTTGGGAGGTACCGAGATTCCGGTCAAGAAACAGAAGAATCTCTTCCTTTGCGGGTTGCAATTGGGAACAATGCTAACTCTTTGTTTGCGCTCCTTACACAAATGCAACATACTGGCGTTGAACCGCTCAATTGGCTGTGGTGTTCGTTCTGCTCTGCTGAGCAGTGATGTGCATTTAGTGGAAGAATTCAATCCTCCATCCGATTTCCTATCCGCATAAGCGTTGATGCATACTTGTTCCTTTGTTGAATGAACAAAAGTGATGAAGCATATTTTTAAGGTCTCAACCCGCCGTTACAGACATGCCTGCCTGACGAAGGTAGCACTTGGTCACATCCCGGTCCAGAGGCACATCAACTTGATAGCTTCCTAAAGCCTGACGGCATTAGGTTTACCGATATAGCAGACATCTTGCCAGAAGCATGGTAGGACATCATGCCTCGCCTGTCTATATATTCGTCGAATTGAATCTTGCCAAAGCCAGCCTCTGCTCGTACCGTTTGTCAGGTCCTTGTAGATACCGTCGCTGCTCCTTATCTGTACGAAAGTATAGAATACTTAGGTATATCGCCTCTAGAAAAGTTCAGTCACTTTGAAGTTGCCATCGTTATCGTAGTACAGTAGACGCATTATTCAGCCAGGTTTTCAGTTCCTGAGGAAGGGTCGTCTCGGTAGTGGTTGAGACGTCGAGATCACAGATGTAAAGGTGAAGTCTTCATGTCGGGTCAGAGGCAGCACCTGACGCCTTTTATCATATCACCATCGATAGACTGTCCACTGCAATTGAGGCCTCAAACCTTTTTGAATGGACTGTCAGATAAGGTATAGTCATATTTGTTCTGTCGGGCTTGGCTGGCAGTAAAAAGCGTATCATTCATCATCGAGTCTCACTCATTTACGCGAGGCAGTGTCAGTCAGAGACTCCTCAGCTAGGGCAGAGATATAGAGAATCGAGGGTGGCAAACGACCCGCAGAAATCGAACTCTCTATGATATGTGTTTGATTAAATCCCCGAAGAAGCCCACTACCTGCGAGAAAGGTAGATCTTTCTACATCGGCCGTGTCTAAGGTAGATGCATACACAACTCACGATATCAGGACGAAACTCAAAATACTAAGTTATGCCTCTCTTTCATATAACCGGCTAGTAGATCAAAGCACCATACTTCAACAGAGTATATCCCCAATCATAAAGCCGGTTATAAGATAGGGCGTGTTGTACATCGTGCTGTTTTATTTCTAGAATCGGTGTGTTACTTAGTCCACATGACTTTGGATAAAGCTTCTTTGAGAAGCGGACCGCTCGTTGAGGACTAGTACATGATTAGACTCTCGGCAATAATCAGCAATCATGGTAACCACATTGGTTTCCATAGATCAGCTGAAGCTGAGCTCAACATCGGACCAGTCCTCCTGTTTTGTCCCAGAAAATTCGAAGGGAGGGTGCTCCTTTAACATCAGCTACGACTCCTGAATAAAAGGCCAGCGTCGTCGGCTCGTGACGCAAGTTATGCTTTGTGCAACTAAATCACGCTGAAATATACCCCTTACGTTGAGTGAAATTCACAGGGTACTACCTCAGACATAATTACCGATGAGTTCGGCCAGCTGTAACGTCTTGAGATGCGATATTCTTCCGGCTATCCTATGGGTCCTGCAAAGCTCCTTTAAACCACTATTACGCATACGCTGATACATCAAACATACTATATCCTGTCGTGCCTAAGCAGGTATTTCATACGAGGGAAGGGCTGAACGACGGGCCCGCAAGACTACTACTAAGCCATCAGAAGTGCATGAAATCATAGCTTCGATCTCATTGGGTTCATCATCAATCCTAAGGAGACGGGGTGGTTGCCGTCGCCGACAGAGCGTGGTGGGCGCGAGGAAGGATGGTGTTAATGAATGAGAAGCTCGTCCTTGGTCAAGAGGAGCATGGGCAGCATCGCGTTCCAAGGCCGTACCTTCTCCTGGAAGTCTCCTGGGACGATTCAGACTGCGGGTAAGTGCTGTAGATGTTGAAGGTTCTCCGTTTCGAGATTTCATGAGAGCGGGATGTGCCAAGTTACCACTTTCCACGACATTGTCAGCGTTGACATGCATATAGCCGGGAACTACCGAGCCCCTATTTTCCAAGTCGTTCCTTTGACTTGCTTCACGCAGCTCTTCATGGAAGACTTCATCTTGGCAAGGCACGCGGCGCCAGAATCGGAGGTACGCAATAGAGTCGTTGGCTTTCACGCCTTCTAAACAACAAACAGCTTCCGGGATGGAGTTCCCTTGCACGATCTCGTACATACTCTTGCCCTTCAACTGTTCAGGGGTCGCTCCGAGTATGCTGGTAACAACATTCGTTGCGTACATAATTGTGAGGGTACGTGTAAAGCGGTTGAGTATCAAAGCAGCTCGAGGCTCGAAAAGAGATGCCTAAGAACCAGCCCTAAGCTTGGAGCACAGGTCTACCAGCATATGATAACGTAGATCTCTCCGTAAGGATGCGAAAAGACGTCAAATCGCTCGTGCATCTTCAGCTCGGCCTAGTTTTTCTCAATTCATACATACCTACAAAGTTAGACAAACTTACGGTCATTTTTCTCCTTGCCTTTGCAAATGCTAGTAACGGCAACCAATATCTCGTAGACAACCGTAAACACGCATTCACAGCCGACCCACTGCCCATCTTGCCTTCGGATGTGAGCGTAGTGAAGGGCAGCGGTCTTATCCGATCCAACTGCGCGACGGTAGATGTTTTCGGCAGCGGGGATTTCATCAGGACGGAAGTACTCGAAGCATGATCTGCCAATGACGTCTTCCGGACGAAAGCCAAGGATGTCAGCAATAGACTCGGAGGCATATAAAATAGTCGCCTGGGGAGTAAGGCCTAGTAAGAGGCTTGTTAGAAATATATATTGAATGAAAAAAAGCCATTATAATGGATTACACTGTTGACACTAACTGTGAATAGTTATGAAGGTGCTCTCCATTGCGCCCAAATTGTCTTCAGGTTTTACTGAATTTCTCTTGTTTCTATCCCTTGGAGACGAAATAGCTGACTTCGCACCCAATCTAGGCGCTGAGCACTCAAAAGGTTCAAGTCAAGGAGATATTTCCTTGTAGTTATACAGGGTTCTGGAAATTCCGAGTGTGACGAGGTATGGGAACGCCGAAATAGACGATCGCTCGCTCTCGTTCGATGCTCGTTCGACAAGTTGAGCGATGGCTAATCTAAAGGGAACAGCAGCAGGAATTTAGCTAGTCATCACGGGAGCGTACTAGCAGTCAGGACGCAAAAGGTTCGAAGGAGCTCAAGGAATTGGTTTCCTTTGGGCATATATGGAACCAG
The DNA here is from genome assembly GCA_002685535.1 of Deltaproteobacteria bacterium. GTDB lineage: Bacteria > SAR324 > SAR324 > SAR324 > NAC60-12 > Arctic96AD-7. The sequence continues at coordinate 6,944 of NYXK01000215.1, read as the reverse complement.
GCGACCACTAAGATTTGGGGAAGGCTCCACTAGATTTACCGCTATCACAAGCCAACAAGCATTCACAAGATGACGTCATGAGGTAGCAACGTTGGCGCTCTCGTACCGGCGTCTCTTCGTTCGCATCTGAACCCGCATTCGCTATTTGTTCTCCTTTTGTGCTTTGTTGTCTTTGATTTTCTGTATAATAACAAGGGTGATATTAACAGTGGGGAAGTTGATGATGAAGAAAGTGGTGTTGTTGAATCTTGGTCGTGTTGGTTATATAACCAGTTGAGTAGGATAATTAGTCCTCGCGAGTCATAAATTGAGATAAGTGGAAGAACCGGTTTTGATTTGAATCTATAATGCCTCAGAGCGAAGAATGAAAAGTGATATATATCTCGGAAGACATTCGATCATACATAAATGCTCGATTCGTTGAGTGGAACAAGAGCGTTTGATTGGTGGGGGACAAGACGAGCAACACGGCGAGAAACCCGGAGACTCATATATATCTCTTGGAGGCTCGGGTGGGACAGCTTCGAGGTTGCGAGATCAAAGCCGAGGGCCCGAAACATGCTATACACGACCAGAAGGGCAGCAAAGTCGGACATCTGCGCTATGATACTCAAGTAGGGAAGGTCCCAACAGAAGTACGGTATAAAATAATAGGAAGAGATATTGGACAGGAGGATGGTGAACGGGTATATTATGTGCTCTTTGTTACAAAATGAGGCACTCACCGGGGGTACGGAAAAGTTGAGAGGGTTGGATTGGGTTCGATTCAGTAGCGTTGTATACTGTTCGATGGTCAAGACGTTGCGGCACGGTTCTTATGATGTTTCTTTTCGCAGTTCGATTCATCTTCTGAGAGTTGGAATACTTTTTCTTCTTCCTGTATGATTTTGAGACTTGAACTCAATCGCCACAATAGACGCAAGGCATCTCCTGTGATCGGCCTGTTTGCCCTACACTCGAACTTAATTGATGTTGTAGGCTAAGTTACTGCGATCCAGCCGTGTGGCCTGTGCCCTGAGGCAAAATAAGACTCTACTTCGGGATCGGGAAAGGTGAGAGGTACGACACGGGCCGCCCTGGTAGGCCTGCCACCCGCACAACCGTTGCCCACGTTCCTCGCGTGCCAGCTCCCGAATGGCACGCCTAATTATTGGCTGTGTGTATTGGCTGTGGAACCGAGCCTATTAAATGCGCATCTCATGGTATTGCCATCATATTCCTTACTGAATCAAAATGAAAAACGGTCAATGTCCATATCAGACTGGCTCATTGAGTTAAGAGCTTTCCTATGGACAGCAATTCCAAATTGAAAGGGTTTTGCCGTTGTAGGGCCTACATAATAGAATGTCGAGTTCGCAGGTCCCCCCACCTTCATCATCCAACAATCGCTCCATATTGTTGAGAGTATACGGTAGCCCCAGCTGATTCTCTGCGAAGAAAGGCTCGCGACGGGAGACATTACATTCCAAAGCCAAAGTACAAGAGCACAGCTTCTTTCATAAGACACAGGCAAGGAATGCATTCTTGTATGAGATTGCATGCCACATAGCAGTTTCGTCATGTTACTTGTTCAACCCTTCTGCGCTCCGCTCTTCAACTCTGTACATGGTTACCTATCCAGAATCATTGGTCCCTCTACTAGAGAGCCGTTCCGGTCTTTATTGATTTGAGCTGTATTTTGTTTGGAGCCTTTCCGTTCGTCATTCTTTACAATCGACTTCGTTAAGACATATACACGGTTGCAGCGACATCATTTTGACGGCCGGAATACTGTCGGACGACACAGACAGGTTGAGTTGACTGTGGCCCTCAATATAACTGGAACATCACAGGTTCAAACTCTTCTGGATGAGATTCTAATGCTCGGGTTACGGGTATCAGCGATGCCAGAACATGAGAGGGCTAAGACTAGAACAAGGGAGCTGAGCACACAGTCTCCTATTGCATCAAGAACTATCTCATTAGGGGCGATTTCAGGAATCGCTATCGGAGGAGCACTTTTACTCTTCACTATTCTAATCACCATCAGCATCATCCACGTCAAGAAAAAGCATCGATGGGAAACGAAAAATTTCCACAAAGCGAGTGGAGACGGGAACACGAACATAAACCTGGAAACTGTACTTCGATCAACGAGGCCACCTGATATCAGCATAGCACGACGGTTGTCTTTCGATCCCTTCCTTCCTCTACCGGAAGATGACAACCGAAACGAGTGGACCAAGAACGATGGCGTGCAGAGGCCAACGCTCGCGAAGTCAACCCCACTTCCTCAGAGACGATTCTTCCGAATGTCCAGTGTGTCGTGGCCATTGATGTCTAACGACCCTGTGGGGTTTCTGCCTGGACAACCAGCTATGGTCTTGAGCCCAGTCGCGCCGCCGGGGTATGTAGTTCAAGAATCAAAGTGGCCAAAACGAATCAGTCCAAGGCTTAGAAGGAAGAACTCTCAGGATAGTCCAAAGTCTGTATCCCCAACTAAAGATCCATATCCCATGGATATTATGTCGTACAAGAAGATTCATCGCCGGCCCGCTTCAGATAATCAGCTGTCCACGATATTGGGATCCAACTCGAAACGCTTGAAAGCAGCTCAGCGGCATTTTTCACTAGCTCCAACTCTGAGTAGACTTGGTCAACCTCCTGGCCCGCCTCCGTCCGAGAGACTCCCGACTCCACCAATGAGAAAATTCACAGCGAGTCGCGCGGAATTGATCAGTCAAGACGATGTCGAGTCCGTTGGAAGTTCCATATGTGATGTCTACTCGCAAACACCGAGTCCAAAGAAAAGGCACCAGAGAGCCTACAGCAAAGGCTCTCCCATCGCACCGATCACACACAGAATACTCGAGACCAAGGACAGCTTGTGCGTGAGCTACACTCCTGATGTGGTCACACTAACGCCTCTCCACCCACCCAGCAAGAGTTCGTCTCAATCAGCGCAGAGACTTTTAACGAACCAAGGATTAGGCGGAGCAAAGGAAATCTCAGCACTGATACACCAAGAGAATCGAGCACCATTATATGCTAGGGGGCCCCAGGACATAACCAACGACTATAAGATTCTCTCACCTCCCCAGCTCATATCTTTATTAGGCGATCCCTTCTATTCCGCCGCAAGCAGCTCCAAGTCAATAATGGCCAATAGTCCAATGCAAGGCCCCTGTCCGATTGACTCCCGAAGAACTATTTCAGGTCAAAGAGCACCATCAGAACGACCAGCTAACTCTTGGTCCACTCCACGAAATGCCCAATCAACATCTAAAAGAAAACTTCCTGGACCACGCATGACTTCAGAGCCCAATCTATTTCAATGTTTCCCACAAGGGGCCATGCACGCTCGTGCTACACAGACAAGCCCCAAGCAACCCAATATTAAGAGAAAGGGCCACAAACGGTCAAATATCATTCGCATGTCCAACCTCTCACGGTCAACAAGTACAGTCCAATACGAAAAGAATGATTGGCAATGCGGCGAGGTGGCCTATATTGACGGCCAAAAGGAAACGCATGTCAGCAGCAGAGTGGGGAGGGGATCGGGATATGAAACTCGTTGAGGGGGAATCACGAGGATATGACCAGATAACAATTCTAGCATTTGGCGAATACAGATCTACTTAAATAATACAGGCTTAAGACATACGAGGCTTATAGATGATGATTAGGACATCACGTACTGACGAATTGTGTTGCTAGTCGTTTTGTGGTGGTTGTCGCCGGTCTCATGTGGATATTTTAAGCGAGGTGGTTCATGACCATCAACATCGAATGGGTATCGTCAAAATCCCCATTGTCCCTGACAATCAACGGAACAAGTCCACTTCTTATTGGTCAATAAATAGCTCCCGTTCTCAAAACCTACGTACCGGCCAAGTTTTCAGACGTCATCACGGTGCGCTCCGCCTCCTTACATTCTGCAGCTTGGTCTGGCTCTGCAAAGGATATTCAGTCTCCTCGTCGTCCAGAGGTGTGATAATTGGCGTCACCACAAAATCATCTGCAAGTCTGGCCTCATGAAGAGCAAATATGTTCCAGGCTGGGTCAAGCAAGACCGTCTTCCCAGCTGAGTCTCCGACAGCGAAGTCTCATCGGATTTTGGCGTGAACCAATATCTTTGGGGAAATATGCCGGCCGTGAATATACTGAACATGGACGAGAGCGAGGGTGTCTGCGATATTCATCGCGACATGAATTTACTCTTCGCTGCATCAGGAGATATCCGCAACGTTGTTAAGTCTATTACGGAAGGTCTTCCAGATGGATACGATGGCCGATGCACGCTTGTCATTAACGATATCAATTTCATGGTCGTCGCACGCAACGCTATCCTCCTATTCCTCGCATTGAGCCTTGAACCCGAAGAAGCAGTCACGATATTGATACATATCTGGTATTCAGCGCTGCTAGCACCTGCTATGATAGACACTCTTGGCCAAGTGGCACTAGGACGCATTGCTGAAGTTTGTGAGAAGATCAAGTATAAGCCATCGACTTCCCTCCAAGCAAAGACCTTTTCTTTCGGAAAGAGGTCCCTACGATTAGTGCTAAAGAAGCACCAATGGGACGAGCTAAAGAACTATTTCGACGTTCCACGGGGTTTAACGCAGGAGGATGCGCAGGATATCCGGCGTCGCATCATGTTGGCTCCCGAGAGGGTCGATTACCTGCATCGTGCGTTATGCAATCAGCCTCCTCCGATCCGAGTAGCAACAGTGACGTTCCGCGAAGATGGCATTCTTTTGCCTCATGGAGCTTCGAGAGAGAAGTTTGACGTCCCCAATCCGTAAGCTTTCTCCTCCTTTCACGTTTGTGGCCCGGTTGACTGAATAAGTACATTCTTCCACACGGATCGACTTTGGCCTATGAAAGATGACGCGAGTCCATTTGAAGGCTGGGACTACAATGAGTACATCAGATTTGCACCAAAAGCTACCAACGATGTTACGGGAAGCTTCTTCTTCTTCCTCAGGGATACACTTTTACGTTTCTCTCAGCGTATCAAGGATCTTAATATCCACTTTCGGCTCCTCAATGTTGATGCTCGATCGCTTCCAGATCATCTTAGCATGGAGGAATCTCAATTCGACCGCATCGAGGTAGGTAGAAGCTTCCTCTTGAACTTACTAGCAAGCACATAATGACATAAAACACAAATATAGGTCTCAAACATCTGCGATCGCGGATATGTCGGTCCCCAAAGAACCCTTTCCACATTCAGCCCGCTCCTCAAACCGAAGACCACCAACCCAAAAGCCATACTGCTAATGCTCTTTCTAAACGCCGTCGGCGAGGTATATCACAACAATGACCCGAACGGTGAGCAGCGCTTCGGTGAATCCCGAGTGCTCATGCAGAAATTCGTACCTGTAACGCCGATGACACTCATGACCATGATGGCCAGTGGCCCGAGTGCAATGAGCAGCTTGGAAATGATTCGAATCTCTTCATGCTATACGATGTTTGGCGAGTTCGAAAAGGCATTTGGTACTTTCTTGAAGGACGTCCAGATGCACAAACTAACGAAAAGGTATGGGATGATGATTAAGGAGAGGCATTCCATCATCGAGCCTTGGCCGTTAAGGGTCACGGAAAAGACCACAAAGGAAGAATTTGAGATAAGATGTGCTACTACACATACGGGGTGCGAGCGATATATGGAATTTGAGAGAGTATGAGGGATATGTGTAGCATAATATTTAGAAACAAACCAGAAACGCGGGGAAAAAAGTGGCTGCAAACACTATTCGATACCTTATTATGTGGGTGCATTCAAAGGGTCTCCTATACCGAAGCCTTATGGTGGAGCTCAACGATGGTAAAGGAAAACAATGTCAGATGATAGAAAGGGATTCTCGCCTCGCGGCGGTCTCAGTGTGTTACAGTTAGCTACTGTGACTGACTGTTGCGATACATATCAGGATTAGTAAACAATTCGCTTGAAAGCATGCCAGTGATTAAAGCCACTTACGACTTTGCAAGATGTGGCGCTATGTCTGGGTAAGCAGGAGCAGATATTAAAAGATTGCGGGAAACGAGGATTTAACGACGTGTACCAAGAGAAGAAGATGCCATATGACGAGGTGGATTCGTGATGGGAATTTTGATTCAGGCGGGGATGCGTGAGACCCTGTAAGACGACCGTTATAGAGACTCAAAGGCTTGGAGCTGGCTAACTGAATATCAGAATTAGGAACAGGTTGACAATAGACGGTGGCAAGAGTGTGATGGCTATCTAAAGGCGTGGGGCAATACATTTCATTTGAACTTAAGACTCATGACCAGCCATTTTGTACTTTCCTTACATTCCTTGACCCGCAAAAGTTTGAGCTAAAAGACAACCGTCACAGATCATTGCCTCTACGTTCCACAAACCCTCATTAAGTAGCCACTGTAAGCAAGCAAGAAGCTGTCTCTCATTCTGAATCCGGATATCGTTATTAACAAGCAAGAAATCCGAGTCCCGGAGCACAAGCCCGAAGCTGTCTTCAGAATTGAGGAGATCGACAAGTTTCGACCACGACGGAAGTTAAGTATCAGGATCAAGTATACTGTCAACTATGATGATGTCCTGCTTCTTCTCATCCCTCTGGTCCTTGAAACGAAACACCATCGACGAGAAAGACTTGGCTGACTCCTTCTCTAAAGGGTATTGCCTTATACGAGTAGATGTCGTATCGCTAGCACTGCTGCATCGCGAGTCGTTGGATGGCCGCTCAAGATCGGCCAGAGCTTCAAATGCTGTAGAGCAGCGTCTCCAGAAGCAGAGGCAAAATTGACATTAACCCCACCACGCCCACCACGTCCACCACGCCCCTTGTGATGGTCTAAATTTGAGAAACGGTCGTGGGTTGGGTAAAGTATTCTACAAGCTTATGGTATAAACAATTTGACAACCAAAGTTGTGGTGATTTGAATGAGAGGTTTTCAACTTTCTCGCAAGAATC
>NYXK01000214.1 GCA_002685535.1 Deltaproteobacteria bacterium | reverse complement strand
TTGTAACAGTGGAAGAGATGAAGGGGGGATGAAATGGTTGGTTCAAAAGGAGGAAAAAACCTTAAAGATGGACACCTATATGGACGCTTGTGAGCAATCAAATAATGACAATCCCTGTAGGTCACTGAAATCATGATAGTCCAAGCTGGACCTGAACCAGCGACCGGACGATTATGAGTCGATAGAGAGTCGAAGGAAACTCAAGTCTGCTCAATGCCAACGGTAAAATTTCAGTCCCAGCGAGAAACAAAAAGCTCCGATTGCGAATAAGCCTATTGAAGGTTGGATGACCTGCGCCAGGCCGATTCCTTCCGTAATGATGCCGCGTAAAGAATTGGTCAGCATTGTTAATGGTAGCACCTCTACATAGGGAATCAGCCAGTCCGGAAAATTGTGATAACTGAAAAAAACTCCGGAAAGAATAAACATCGGCATTGTAACAACATTTATCATTCCATTGCCGCTTTGCGTGTTTTGCACACGAGATGAAATCAGTACGGCAATTCCCGAAAAAGCACAGTAGCCACTGAAAAAAACTAATGCCAGTGCCGACAGGCTGCCCTGTATGCTGATGTCAAAATAAAAGTAAGCAAAAATGTAAAGTAAAAGCATTTCCGCTGCACTGAGAATCATGCGATTCAAACCGTGTGAGATAAGAAAAATGGATTTTTTCAGTGGAGTTGCGACCATGCGGCGCAGTAACTTTTTGATCCGTAACTCGATCAAATTCCAACCGATGCCCCACAAACAGGCATTCATGATTGACATTGCCATCAAACCCGGAACCAAGAAATCTACGTAACGAATTCCGACCATAGTCAAAGGGTGGACTTCCGCTTTCAACTCACTTGTTTTTTGCTGCCTAAAAGCTCCTTCTAGAAGCAAGTATGTCAAACGAGCCTCTGCATTGTCCGGATCAAAACGGTAACTTAAATTTGACTCAGAATCAGTTTCAATCCATAACGCAATTTTTCCACGCTTGAGTGCCAGCACCGCCTCTTCTTCTGTCATGGCCCGGAAACGAAAACGTGCCTGCTCTCCCGAGTTCTGTCCAACTTCCCATTCAAGTTCCGCTTCAGTGGAAAGTTCAGTATTTACTGTGCCAGTTTTTTTATGCAGCCATTGTGGTAAAGCGGAAAGAGCATGCGGTGATTCACTGACAATTGCGACATTGTGTAGAATTTCACCTTTGTTCGCAAAGGCAATTCCTAAAATCCAGGCCATCACAATCGGAAATCCAAAAGACCAGAACACAACTCCTGGTTCGCGGAAGAAGATTTTGAATTGAGAAATGACGAGTCGTAAAAGTATGTTATTCATCTAAATGCCTCCCGCTCATGGCAAGAAATAAATCATCCAGAGTGCGTCTCCGGCACTCGAGTGAGCTCAGCGTGAGTGCCGAACTTTTTATCAAGTCCAGAAATGCCGGTAAAGTTTCTGAAATACTGTTTACCGTCAAAAGTCCATGTCCTGTTTCGTTGTTCCAGTTGGAGCTAATTACGCCGCAAAGCGCCTTTGCTTCTACTGAGGGGTTTGCTTCGGGGATCACATATTCGATCAAATCACCTTCGCCAAATTTATCCAGCAGTTGATTTAAAGTACCGTCCGCGAGTATTTTACCTTGATCCAGCATCACAATCCGTTCACAAAGAAATTCTGCTTCCTCCATGTAATGCGTGGTCAGGAGCAGGGTGGTACCGGTGGCTTTAAAATCTTCAAGAATTTTCCAGAGGTCTCGTCTGGCGTTTGGGTCAAGCCCAGTTGTAGGTTCATCGAGGATGAGTATTCTGGGTCCTGGCAGAATGGCTATTCCTAGAGCAAGGCGCTGCCGCTGTCCTCCTGAAAGCTCAACAACCCATGTTTTACGTTTGCTTTCGAGTTGAATGATCTCAAGGACTTCGTTTGTTCTCTCCTTTTTTAACTGATAAAAACTGGCAAACAGCCGGAGAGTTTCTTCAACAGTTAAGCGCTCCTGAAATCTCGTTTCCTGCAGGGCAAGTCCAATTTCCTGACGCAGGAAATGTTCATCATTTTTCCAGCTCTTTCCGAGGATTTGTATTTCACCTGAATCCGGAATTTGAACGCCTTCGATCATTTCCACCAAGGTTGTTTTACCAGCACCGTTTGGTCCAAGCAAAGCCAGCGCTTCTCCGGATTCAACCCGTAGATTTGCGTTCCTAACCGCGTCAACGTCTTTGAATGATTTGCAGACGTTCCGGACTTCAATCGCCATAGAATAAAATTCCTTCAGCCGCCGTAAAAGGTCTTTTCACCAAGATCCTTCAGTAGTAGAGTAGCGTCATCGGCACGACCTTCCGGTTCCTGATTTACACCTGCGTCTAAGACTTCGCCGATAAAAATAGAGTGATCTCCTTCTTCCACAGTTGTCACCAGTCTGCATTCAACAAATGCAGGAGTATTGTCCAGAACAGGCGCGCCTGTGCTACCGGAATGAAAAGCTTCTCCGCTGATTGTTTGACCGTCACGTTCCGCCGGTTTGAAAAAAGTATAGGCCGCACCCTGCTGTCCTTTACCTAAAACATTGAGCGCAAAGCATCCTGCTGTTTTTGTAATGTCATGAAGCTGTGAATCTGCTTTGACTCCTACCGCCACAAGTGGTGGTTTGAAAGAAGCCTGCGTGACCCAGTTTACCGTTCCAGCGGAAATACGGCCGTCTTTATCTTCTGCCGTCATTACGTACAGTCCGTAAGGGATCATCCGTAGTGCGGTTTTTTTTGCGTTGTCATCCATAAAACCTCAATTGATAAATTTTGAAAATTACTGAATTAGCAGTCTTTCAGAAATGAGTTGCTTTTTCAAGTTTAGTTGGTATGTGTTTAGAAATTTTGCGGATTAATGCAGACAGTTTAGCAGTGCACAAGCCGCAATAAATGAGTAGTTTTAAAGGGAGTCAGTTCGAGGCAGCTTTGAGTAATATTTTTCCAATGTGAGTGCTGCTTTCCATCAGACTATGGGCTTCTGCGGCTTGCTCGAGTGGAAATGTCTGGTGAATGATCGGACGTACAACTCCTGAGTCCAACAGCGGCCACACATGTTTACGCAGGGCTTGCGCAATTTCGGTTTTTTGTTCCACACTGCGGGGACGCAGGGTGGAGCCGGTCAAGGTTACACGCTTAATCAGCAAAGGGAGAAAATCAACTTCTGCTTTGCTGCCCTGCATCAGGGCGATTTGCACCAGACGTCCTTCAACAGTGAGCAGTTGGATATTTTTTGAAAAGTAAGGTCCACCGACCATGTCTAGGATCACATCGACTCCGCTTCCCGCACCGAACGTTTCGGCTTCAGCCAATTTTTTTATTTCTTCAGAGAAATCCTGTTCACGGTAATTGATTGCCACATCTGCACCAAGCTGTTCACAAAAATTACATTTTTCCGGAGTTCCGGCGGTGGTATAAACAGTTGCTCCAAAAGCTTTACCGAGTTGAATGGCGGTGGTGCCGATACCGCTGCTGCCACCGTGAACCAGCATACTTTCGCCGGATTTGAGATGTCCTCGTTCAAAGACATTAGTCCAGACAGTGAAAAAAGTTTCAGGAATTCCTGCTGCATCCTCAAGTGAGATTTCTTCCGGAATCGGCAAACAGATGGAAGCCGCTGCCAGACAATATTCTGCATAACCTCCACAAGCCACGAGCGCGCAAATTTCGTCACCAACTGCTGGCTCGCTAACGTTTTCACCTGTGCCCACAACTGTTCCGGACACTTCCAGCCCGGGGACTGCAGTCGCTCCTGGAGGCGGAGGATAAAGTCCTTTTCGCTGCATGACGTCCGGACGGTTGACTCCTGCAGCCGTGACGCGAATCAAAACTTCACCAGGGCCGGGTTCCGGAACCGACATCGTATCCAGTTTTAAAACTTCCGGGCCTCCGTGTTCTTCAATTTTGATGTATTTCATTGTCGTTGGTGTAGAACTCATAAAAAACTCCTAAGATATGATGATTTCATAAAATACTCGAAATCCGCTAAACACCCAAATCTCCAATCCGAAAGGAAAAAACCAGAGCTGTTCTGTTGCGCGGGCATTATATAGGCAGCGGAATTTGTGTATATAATTCCTGCTTTTGCTCCAGCGTTAATAAGCGTTTCTTTGTCGGCAATCCTCCGGCATACCCTACCAGTTCACCACTACTGCCAATTATACGGTGGCAGGGGATTATGATCGCGATTGCATTTGCGCCGTTAGCACCAGCGACTGCACGGACTGCTTTTTCATTGTTTATGTCTTTTGCCAGTTGAAGGTAGGTTGAGGTAGTGCCATAAGCAACTTTTAATAATGCTTTCCAGACACTTTTTTGAAAATCTGTTCCTACCATTTGTATAGGCACATCAAACTCTATTCTGTTTTCCTCAAAATATTCATCCAGTTCTGTCCGAGTTTTTTCAATAATTTCGCTGTCCTCTTCAAAAAAATCTGCGTTGAGCCCTTTTTTAATTCTGTTATCAACTGCATTCCTCATTTTTCTGTAGTTAAAATCAAGTAGACATAGTTTGCCTTCAAACGAACCTAAAATCAGCTCGCCGATTTTTGTTTTGTGATACTGGATGCAGATATCAGTCATCTTTAATTGGCTATGTTTGTGTATTCACTAAAAACATTACAGCCGGAATATTAGCTTAAAAAAAGAAGTTATGCTCACTATTTTTGAAAAAGACAACAATGATGCCTGCGAAAAAAGCCTAAACAGGCTTTTTGCTGACACGTTGAGGATATTATAGATGTATTTATTAAACCTGTTTATTTGAATAAAAATGCAGGGCCGCAAAAACCAATAACATTAGTGAGAGTACTGTCAGAAGATAAAGAGGGATCACTTCTAAACCGTAAATTTTAGCGAGCACACCTGCTAGTGAGGGTACGATTGTAATACCAAATCCCGAAGCCGCGATTTGCAGGCCAATTGTGTTAGCTTGATGAATTTGGCCGACCCGACTTGCTGTGCTGGAAACCAGTCCTGGGAATATCGGCGCGACTGCAAATCCTGCAACTCCAATTCCGAGAATAGATGTCAATTGTCCTGAATTTGTCAGCAACAGCCCAATCCCTAAAAGTGCTAAGGAAACACTGATATAAATCAGTTTTCTGTCTGCTATTCTTTTTGCGTACAAACCCGCGATTATACGTCCGATTGTAAACATTCCCCAATAACTTCCGGTTATAAATCCCGCAACTTCCGGGGCAACTCCGCGGGATTCCGTCAACAGTGAATAAGTCCACATGCCCAAACCTAATTCAACACCTGTATAGAGAAAAAAGATCAGCATACTCAAATGAGCGGGAATTATTTTCAGCGTTTCCAGAAGAGTTGCATCGGTCTCAATATGATGTTCTTCACTACCGTTTACAGTAATTCCCTCCCACATGCTTTTTGTTACAAAAAAAACCGTCGCAAGTATTGCTATTGCAATAGAAACGACAAGATAGCCACTTTGCCAGCGTGAGGTCAGACTGATTCCGAGAGTCATAATTACAGGCCCTGAAGTAATTCCTACACCAAAACTGGCATGTAACCACTGCATCATGCGGCTACTGTGGTATTTCGCAACATAGGTATTGATACCGGCATCAATAGCACCTGCGCCCAATCCGCTAATCGCCGCAAACATCACGAAAATCCACCAGTTGCTTGTACTTGCGTAAACAAACAAACTTCCCGCCGTGGCTGCGCAACTCAGGCTCAACAGCCTCCCGATTCCTAAACGGCGCATCAGTACACCACTCGTGAAACTGGAAAGCATGTAACCGCCTGTCCCGCAGATGAGGATGATGCCCAGGGCATCGACAGGTAAATCAAAATAGTCGCGAATTCCTGGCCACGCTACGCCCAACAAACCATCAGGCAAACCTAATGAGATGAAGGCAATAAACGAAATAATAATTAATCCCATAGATTTGAGTGTTATTTTGTAAGTCTGTTAGGACTATGAATTTCCACTATGAATAAAAAAAGGAAGATTTATATTGGAATGAGACAGAATTAGAGATGCTAATACTTTCTAACAGCTAAAATATTTTTTCGTTTTTGGCAATATCTTAGTGTAATACTAGTTTGCATCCAGAGGGTCTTTATTAAAAAATTCGATTGTATTTTTCAGTTGAAATCTAAAACTCTTACAGAGGAACTTCAATCTAAAAGGCTGGATTAGTTTTAAAAACGGGTATTCTCGGGAACTGTGTGTTTGCAAGTTTTTCTAAGAACATCAAACAATTAACCTACGCAGGGTGTCAGTCTGAAATTCCTCTCAACTCATCTCGATTCCGTGCGAATCGGAAGTTTTGCTACCAATCTGCTACCAAATATTCGACGATGTTCTGGGTTGGTTGTCAAGGTGTATTTTAGTTAGGGTATCTGACTGGTGCGACGTCTGGAGGTTGCCTGACTGTGAAGAATTAGTGGGAGTTACTCACAGGGGATGATGGTACTATTTGCGGCCTCTTCTTTTTCTTTTTTGAAAAAGTTTTTTTAAAGCTTCTTTACTGTTGACTTCAATTTCATCTTCGCCCACTTTAACTGAAATAGGGAAAACAAATTCTGGACGTACACCTTTTCCTAGGGATTGTTTGTAGGCTTTCATAGCCTCGCGATCTG
>NYXK01000213.1 GCA_002685535.1 Deltaproteobacteria bacterium | reverse complement strand
GGATCAGTTCAGGATGGTAGCAGTCGTCAAACCAATCGTCAGTGATGAGAGTGATGTACAAGAGTCTGTGAGAGTCGCGGTCGATATCGTTCAAGTCGTGGCCCACCAGAATAGGTCTAAAGCCATGTTTCAACATTCCACTTGTTCTCCTCTGTGAATAACTCGGACCAAATCCTCTTCAAATTTCCTCTTGGGGAAACTTAGACCGGAAAGAAAGTGCAAAATTTCTTGTTGAACGTACTGTAGTGGCAAGTGCCTCATTATCATGCCTTTCAGCTCTTGTGCAAGGTATGGCAGCATAACGAATGAGTAACATATTGTAATGAATCAATGTTCCAGGGAGGGATGGGAAGATTTGTGGTTCTGGTAAACGTTTATCTTTTATCAGATGAGATTAATTTCAGACTAACTATAACACTTTTCTATGTTTGATAAGTTAATATTATTGTAAGGGATTAGGCGAAACCTGGCAATGTGGTTCCGAGGGTCAAAATCGGTCTCTTTCCATAAATAGCGCCTGTTCAGCAACCTCCGTCCCACACTTTCTCATGGCTCACCACTCTCAAAAATCCAAAACCTTTGTCAGCGGCAGTGGTAGGGTCGTTCAAGATACGGTTAAAATTGTTCAATTGATGTTAAATCTAAACAAGCTTCAACTTTGCCACTCTTTGCTCATCTCCTCGCGCTGATAGGAAGAAAAATCACATCCTTACATCCTAAGATGAAGCTGCGCAAACTTGGACTACGCTCATTACTGCCATTCCAACTACTACGCCAACTAAGAAGGAAGGTAGCCTCGACCGATTAGGCTGTTCTACGTTCTCTTCTCCTTGCTCCAGTTCTATACTCGCTGTCCCAGGCCCTTTAAGCGCTATTGGAATTTCTTCCGTGTCTTCAGAACTCGGACGCTCGCATTCAGATATGAGTGGTTGAAGCTGCGCGATGACGTTAGTAATTTGAGTATTTCTTGAAGAAGAGGCTTACTGCTTCTACTATGCCAGAAGGCCAGAATCGTTCGTTTATGTGTGCAAAGGTGAAAAACCTTCCCTGTTGAGGATGCCGTACGATTAGGCAAACGTCGACCTGAGTGAACTCGCTCAATTCTTCCGCTTTGCCGAAGAGACTCTCTTTTCTTTTCCGAAACATTTGTTGCCGCTTCTTGCGAGCAGTCCGAGCGTCGTCGGCATTCATGTTTAAACAGTATGGATGATGTGGTGGATAAATCTGGGGGACAAATGTCGATGTACTTGTCATTAGATTTCGTGTTTATATATCCTCCTAATCACTTTGTAGGTTTTATTTTAAAGGTGGCGGTGTCTAGAACGGATCCCAAAAGGAATAAAATAAGATGATGCTATATTTATTATTTTATTGTCGAGATGATGTTCTATTTATATTTAAACTTACGGCATATTATTAGCACCTTGATGCACCTCGGAAGCTTGTCCCCGCGCCGCTTACTCTGCCACCAACAGCTGCAAGCAGGCGGATCTGTGACGTGCCAGAGTTCTTGGCAGCAAACATAAGCGGTGCTTTGAATTCCGGAGCGCGGCCCAACATAAGGATCTGTACAGCACCTAACTTTTCCTCTCTCTCGCCTGATGCCGCCACTTCACTCTCACACTTAATGGAGACCCATTGCAGATCCTGCAAGGAGGTCGCGCGACAGCTTGCGAACTTGCTTGAATCTCGACGTCGAGGACGGCCATTTCGGGCTTCCAGCCCTTCAAATGCCGATGATGACCAGCACATCCTGGCACTCTTCGGAACAATAGGCGAAATTTCCAGCCGCAAAGAGTGCATCTCGTGCAGAGACTTGGAGCAGGAAATTGCGCGATGGGCAAAGTTGGATAAATGGACTCCGGCCAGTCATCTGGCCATTAGCATCGAGTTTGAGGAACCTCCGTGTGATCCACGGCTCGGCTCGTCACCGCCGCGACTATTCCTCGCGGTAACTGCCAGGGATCCGAGCAAGCGGGGTGTGATGTACCTCGTGAACTTATGTCCGTTGGAGAGGGGTGCTTCCCAGGATCGGTGTGGGAGGCTGATTGATCGTCATGAAATGAACTTCGACCTGGTCAGGGGCTGGTTGCAGTGCTGTGAGGCCAGCCACGGAGAATACTGTACTTTAAGTCTCGCCGATCGTCTCCCTCCGGAAGCTCGACCTGCTCGAATTCTGTTGGTCGACCTTGAGAGTCACTGCCTTTCTTACGGAACCTTGGAATGCAGTTATGCCGCTCTCAGCTACGTAGGGGACAAACAAACACGTTGAGGACAACCCGTGCAAACCTGCAGGAACACCTGAAACCGGGCAGCCTCGATTTCACGAACCGGAATTTGCTACTTCCCGACACTATTAGGGACTTCATGAGGCTTACTGCTCGACTCGGGATTTGTTATGCCTGGGTGGACAGCCTCTGTGTCGTCCAAGATGGCGACGATTTGCAACAGCAGTTGAACGGAATGGCTGCAATATTCGCTTCCGCAAATCTGACTATCATATCTGGAGGACTCAGCGTCAATTATGGTCTTATAGGGACCGGCAACGGCGGCAGAGCCCCGGAACCGACCCTGTTATATGCTCAGACTACCCGACATGGCCTGCGTATTCGATGATAACACCATCCCTTCGAACGACCCCAGGGTGTGGGAAAAGAGGGCCTGGACTTTCCAAGAGGGTTTATTTTCTCGCCGAACACTCATCTTTGATATATTCGGTATTGTGGGGTGGAAGTGTCCCAAGGTGTTTTGGCATGAGACTGAAGAATGTCCTTCAGAGGCTCTGGACTGGATGGCTCGTTATCCGACACAGAAGGTCGGTGATTGGAGATACTTCGGTTTCTCCACCTTCAACTTTAAATGGCCTGATATGCGGAGGTGGTGCGAGCTTGTTGAGGAATACTTTTTACGGGAACTTTCCTTCGATACCGACGGTTTGAATGCCATCGCAGGTCTCATCACTGTGATGGAGAGCACGTCTCCCGGCGGTTTCTTCTACGGTCTACCAGAGCTCTTTTTTGACGCTTTTCTACTTTGGGACGTAGTGGAGAATTACGTCGCAGAAAGGAGAGAGGGCGCGAAACTTCCAAGCTGGTCGTTCCTTGGGTGGAAGGGAGGTCAAGCAGCGCGGTTGGACTTGTTTTGGTGGCGGTTTAGCATGGACCACACGTTGTTGGATGATCCATGGAATGGATTTGGGTCCGATTGCGAGATTGAACCTATTGTGGGCTGGCACAAAGAGAGCGATTCGTTGGGCCTCGTGCCGGTCACGAATCAATTCCACATCTGCCGGTCGCGATGGGTGGATGAACCTCCTCTAGGCTGGACTAAACATGACCTAGAGAAAGGTGACCAGTCATACTACAGGCACGAGTCCACAGATGACTGGAAATTCCGATATCCTATTGCCCTTCCACAAGTAGGAGCGAGATCTAGCAACGACAAATTTTCTCAGTGTCTTCACTTTAAAGCCCAGCGAGGGCGGCTGGATATCGGCAACTCGATCCTGGCTAGTCCAGAAGATGAACAAGAGTATCATATCCCTCACCCGGATGAACATCAAGTCTCGGAGTCTGACTCGGACCGCTCGTTCATCAATGCTTCTCTTATAAACGACACGGGGCGCTGGGCTGGCATTATTCGGCTTCCCCGAAAGGACGTGAACGAGTTCGCTACTCTCCCCGATGACGTTCCGAAGAAATTGCGTCTGGAGCTCATTGCTGTCGCCAGGGGGAAAGTGCGCAACGACGCATTTCCCAAAGTCTCGGATATTTGGGGTGGCTTTCGCCTCAACATTCCCGAGATAGACTGTGAGGAGCGCGCCAAAGAGGGGCAGTTCTACGAGTTCTACTTTGTCCTTTGCATCCAGTGGGAGGGGGACATTGCATATCGAAGAGGTCTTGGAAGGGTGGAGAGGAAAGCGTGGGAGCGGCTGTCCTTGGAAGAAATTGATGTTATCCTAGGGTAAGAAATATATGGTGGGATTCAGATGTCATTGCGTTGCTTGAGGTTGGGGGCCTTTTTTAGGGTCCACCTAAATGTTCCCAAGACTTATGAAGCAGCTGTGGCGATACTGTTAACTTTGGGCCTTCTGTTCGCTCGAGCATCGTCTATATGCACGATAACAGAGGGTAGAGAGAGGGCCTCCACTATGGGAAGAGAAAGCCCTCGAAATGTTTTTGAAACTAACGTTAGCCTCGTCATCTTCATTTTAATTCTCGCAGATCTTCCCAATCACAATCCTTTTCCCAGTGCTCTTCTGATCCACAATTGACACAGCGATTAGAGTTCATCCTCCGATCACGGGCTTTGGAAACTGTGTCCAAGTTTACATAGCAGTCATTAAGTCGATGACGATTATCGCATCTATAGCACTTGAGTCCCGATCTCCCTCTAAGTTAAAAGTGCCGGAGTTTCCAAAGCCAGTTACGCAGCGCTGTGTCTCGAGCCAGTGTGTCTTCCCTTGTCTGACGTTCCCTCGACTAGCGAATTTTGGATCGGGAACAAATGGTACTCTAAATTTTTGGTTTAGCTTTCAGTGCTGGATTTAAAAAGGTTATGGAACTCATACCCGTTAACTCCCTTATCGATTATTTCCATGACATGTCTCTGCTAAAGGAAGGGGACGGCTGTTTTGGGACAATTGTAACAGATCGCCATTCCTGGCTCTGCGGGAGTTTTGCGCAGTTCGAGGCATCGCAGGTCGAATTGTTGTTGGGTGGTTGTTGTTTGTTGAAAGAAAGATCGAAGCTAATGTTAACACGACCGAAGCGATTTTCTTTTGATTGGCGCCCCCGGCAACGCGCAACATTGGTCGTGCATCCTGCCCATCCTCAATGGACGGCCCAGAAAACGATTGCATTTACTATAACTTCCTTCTTTTTATTCCACGGGTATCCTGGTGCGGCGTGTATGTGTATCAAACTCGTCCAAACCGATAACTTTCCTTGGTCTGAGAAGTCTGAACGTAAGAACAATAAATAGCACTCTTTTTTAGAATTTTAGGTAGTTGCATCATACAAACCTTTTGAGACGTCTTCCAGATTAGCATTCTTGCCCCATGCACCTGCGATGTGACTCCGCCCAACCACAGTACATTTATGCTCGTTCTAATTCAGATAGATCGATTGTATATTACCGTTTTCTATAAAAAAAAGTGCCTTCTGAGCTTCAGCACGTTTCATCATGGTTTATCCGAGAGAATGCTCCCTGCCGTAAAAAGTGCTATATTTGAACCAAGGAGTTGGATCCGTCCATCTTCGTAAATGGCCCAGGGCCGTATTTGATAACACAACGAAGACTCGTGTACTGTACTGTATGGCTTCAGATCCCGAAGAAGCGAAAAGAGACGGAGCCTGATTTGGCAGGTGAGTAACGTGCCACAAGAGTCCAGAACTGCACCTCGCTAAAAAAGACCTAAGGAAATAACAACGACACCCAATTTCGCCTTCCACTATACTAATACCGTCGGTAAAGGATATCTTACCCCCTTATATGGTTTTGCGAGGAAGAAGGCGTTCACGAAGAGAAACATCACATCTGCATGGGCCGCTTGTCGCTTGTTTCGCGGTAACCAAGATAGAGCACTCAGAAGTACACCGAAGCGCCCTGTCTCATCTACCGGTTCAGAAAGCAATCAAATGAACAGATCTCCCTATCAACAAGATGAAGCTGTACAAATACCTGTGACACATGTGTCAGCGGAGGGCCTCATGTCGCCATTTGACCAGGGTACTCAAAAGCTCGATGTGACAAGTACACGCCGGCTACAAAAGCGTGTACGGGAGCTTGCAAATGCGGCTCAAGCTCCCTTTGCAGACTGTACCCTCCACAACTATCAAAACCAATTCCCGACCGAGTCAAACAACGAAGCCAAAGTCTGCAAATCGACCAAGTCAGTGGTTCTGAGGAAGGCGAGAGTTATGAATTTCGGGGACATCGGGGAGGAGCGAGTAGAACGTGCTGCGAAAGACACTATTAGAAGAAATAAAAAACGTGGTCGGGAGCGTAAGATTATAGAGCTACAGCCAGAAATAGAAGTGGCGAGTAGTACGAAGGAGGTGAAAAATAGCAAGGGCGCTCGTATCCACGGGTGCAGAAGTACTGCGGCAGGCGCGCCCGAAGCAGGTCAGAACCACAGCCAGGGCCACAACTGGAGCCCGCGCCTTGGAAGGCACCAGTAGCGCGAATGTATTGAGCGAGCACATGTTACCATATCTCAATTTTGCGACCACCTAATGTAATGATCGTGCGAATGAGCAACTAAGATACAGTAGCATTTCTCTGGACACTTCACACCACCCTGTCCTGGAGTTGAATTCTACAGGTTCGATTCTTATCTTCCAAACTCCTATGCAGGTGCTTTTTCATTCTTTTTAAATAACAGAGTAGCTTGGAGGTATGCTATCTTCGGGATATCGGTTTGCATAAGGGTCAGCTTGGTCCTTATTCCTTCTCCCCGCGGGAAGGCACGACAATGCTTTCTGCCATAGCCTTGTCCTCCTCTCCATCTTCCGTTTTGTCCTCATCTCCGTCTTTTCTCTTAACATCATCTTCCATTCCCAATAACGGTCTACGGACTCGGGGTTGGTGAAGATGAAAACCCCAAACATGCTTGGAATTTGTGCCTGGAGTGGGCCGAAGTGTAGCCAGAGGGGTTAGGTGAAGGGGTGGAAAAAAGCACGTTTTTATCGGCAAGGCTCGTGCAGCCGTTAATGGCCTCGCCTGCCGATGCCATTACGGGCCCCATAAACTCAGGTTGGTATGCGGCATCCTCGAATAATCCATCTATCGTCATATTATGCGCCAAGCCTCCATTTGTTGACTAGCTAAGCGAGGAACCCGCACCCCCGTCGAGTATCCCCGACCACTACTTGCACCTCTTGGCGGCCGGAACGGCGAAAGGCAGATCCACAGTGCCGTTAAGAGGCAGCATGGGATACTTTATAGTGCCAGGGCCCTGTCGCTCGTTTTTCGGTACATTTCCATTGCACTGAACATCACTGCTACTGTGATGGCTGAGACAGGAATGGCGAGCGCAGACCAAGGCGACGACATCGAATTCGGCGAAGATGAGTCGACTGGATCTTACCTCCAGCGAATCATCGATGCCGGTAATACCAACATTTTAGAAGACACGTCAACGAGGGACATTTGCAAGGAAGTGATCCTTACTTTACTCCAATGCGCGGCAAGACTTTTTGAAAGCGTGGTATCCAAACAGGACGCCGTAGACCTGATCCAAAACAAACATACCCGGGCTCTTCTAAACCTTGGGATCCAGGATGCCCTTTGCCATGCTATACATCGGCGATGCGTTAGAAGCATTCAGTCAGACCAGTCCATCGGAAGGAACATCTGCAAATACTTCCCTCAGGTAGACCTGCTCTCTACCATGCGGGAAAACCGGACACAGCAACTTAGCTGCCGCGTGTTGGTCTTTGATCACATCTCTTCATTGTGCCGATTATACAGTACTCAACTACAGAATAAGTTCGACAGCCCAGGGACGAACGAACGTTTTATGTTCTATAATTACATCACACTTTCGAGAAACTTCGATCGATGCGAGAAGTCTTGGCTTGTCGCACTTCTCCCTGACTTATTCCAATGGGAGGACCATGTTTCTAGCAGTGGTACTGGAAGTCTCGCGCCGAGGCTTGATATAGTCACACAGCTAGATGCCTTGACCACCTCAGATAGGCCGCATAATGAAGCGCCGATCACTTTCAAGACGGAGTTCAGAGATGCTTGTGATCGACTGTTGAAAGACGGACAGCCATTGACAGACACCTCTGGACATGGGTACGACCTTCGGGACACTTCTGCGGCGGATCACTCCAATTGTCTTGAACTCCCAAGCAAACATAGCTACCACCGGTCCGGGATTCTGGAGCTGTCAAAAATGAAGGGGAGGTACGTACCCGGGGCGTCGCTCACGAACATTGCAGAAGAAACTGCAGAGCAACTAAAGGAAGAGGAAGATTTTGCAGAGAGAAGTGAGGGGGGGATGAGACATGGGATGGGAATTGGGATGCGTCGAGCTAGCTCATGCCCTTAATCTAGTATGGATATAGCAAAAGAGATGGAGATTTGCTGTTAGCTGAGACATTTGTAGCTTAGAAAACCACATCGTGCCTTACATTTGTGGACTTCCGTTTCATTGCCTTCGGCAGCCCTAATTCTGAATTAGCCGGCCTGAACCGCAGATGCAGCAAGGGAGTACTGTATGGGAAGTTTGCAGAGGCGTGCAAGTATGGATAGTCTATGAAGCCTTCCATATTTAGTACTATCTCAGATGTATGTAAAGTACATACTCAGATTTCAAACAGCCCGACGTGAGTGGTTATCTTTCGCTTCGCCGGAGTGCCGTTTGCGATGAACCAGGACCACTTTGTTTCCTCGAGTGACCGAAAATTTCTGAGTTTTGACCGCCTCCGGAGAACGACCTGCCAGTAGACGCACATAGACGCACAATTCGTCCTTCGTTCTTCCTGCTGAGCGAGAAGCTTCTCGATAGACATTTCACCTGCTAGGTGGTAATGATCTTCAAGGTGCTTTTACTTATTCCTCCCTACTACGCCTAACGTCTTCGTGTTCTTGTGAAGGGATCCTTCGGCGATGCTTTAGACCCCGCAGCTCCGAACTTAGGTAGTACCTCCTTTCGATTCCGCTTGTCTTCGGATTGATTACAGAGCAGCCTTTTTGATATTGACTTTGAAGTAGTGCTGAGACTTGAGTGCAGACGCATGATTATCACTGGGGCTTGTGAGTGTGTGTGTGTGTGTGTGTGTGTGTCGTAAATGCACGCTGTGCACCGCCGTCTCGATGAAACGTAGCTAGAAATTGGATTCGTAATGCCAATTGCTTTTGACATTTGGGGCAGTCATCCTCTCCAAACCACGCCCACCGAAGAGCGCTGTACAGGTCTGCGAATTGAGTGTCGATATCGCTGCTCGTTAACTTGGTCGTCCGACTGCTCAGCGCCTTCTTTGGAGGACTGCGAGCGAAGGAGGGGGTCGAGACGTGTGACTGGCAGATCCAATAAGAACGACGACCTTAGGACTACAAAAGGGGAAGGAGATTGTTATTGGGTGAGTAAGAATGGCTACTGATCAGCCGGAATACTCACGACTTTGCAAGAGTACATTGAGTAAACTCCCATTGATGTCGACATAACTTATTGAGTGCTGTACCATTGGTACTGCTGAGGTGGTCTTCACAGCTGTAGCGCGAACCGCTCAGAGGAGCCTGGTAGGAAGGGTAGGGTTCTAGGCAGAAGCGCCGAATACGTATGAAGAGCTGTCGCTGGTCGCAGAGGTGGAGTCGTTGAAAAAGGATGAAGAAGGAGGAAGAGCGAGTGATGGACGACGGGACGTTTCTCATGCCCCGCGAAGCGGCGCCGGGCCCGTGCATGCGGTCCGTTTGATACGGCGGCCGCGGTTTCCGCATTCGGCCTTACCGTCTGGCTGTTGGTGTCGGAACCTCGTGGAAAGGCGACGTGGATAGATGAACTCGCCCTTTCCTGGGGACATATGCCAGCCTTCATCGCGAGGCTTGCAAATGAAAGTGCAGCAACCTCGCAGAAATGCCGAAACCTGTTGGCGATCCTCTGTTCATGGCACTCCATCCCCTTCCGT
>NYXK01000212.1 GCA_002685535.1 Deltaproteobacteria bacterium | reverse complement strand
TTGCTCGTGGAGGTGAAAACCATCAGCATCCTGCGGAGTATTGTTTCTTGCTGGTCATGTTGGCTGTGGTCAGGCAGGAATGCATTTTTAAATGGCTTCATGACTACGGACGAGGATCATTTTTCTCTCATCTAGGACAAAATCCATTTGACGAATATTACTCCATTTCCCTCTTGACAATTTCACCACAGATAATCAGGATCGGCAAGTCTCTGGGAGACGAGGATATGTTTGAAGTCCAGGCTCGAGAATACCCACCGGTCAGTCGGAGTATATATTCTAGAGGACTAATCACTGATAACTGGCAGCTTTTTCACGCAATGATGGCACTCTCCGCTCTCAGTATAGCGCACAAGAAAGGTTCCCACACTGCCAATGCTTTAGAGCATTATCAGCAAGTCATTCCGGCTCTGAAGACTACAGTGCAAAGCTCCCAAGATTCCTACGTAAGTGACTGTTTCTTTCTCTCTCCTTGTATTTTGAGACACGCTTCATTCAGTATGCACGTCCCAAGATGTGGAGCTGAGAACATTCTCATATTCCAGTAGCAAGACGAAACCAGTACTGATATTGGATGTAGTCTGACGGCGCCTTATTGACACATCTGGTCTTACTTCTCTACGAGATCGCTGCGCGGGAGCCAAATATGCGGCAACATCATTGCGACCAACTTTTGAGGATCATTTCTATG
Organism: Deltaproteobacteria bacterium; assembly: GCA_002685535.1. Classification (GTDB taxonomy): domain Bacteria; phylum SAR324; class SAR324; order SAR324; family NAC60-12; genus Arctic96AD-7. The sequence goes on along the minus strand of NYXK01000212.1, from coordinate 5,917 downwards.
CGACGACAAGCACACAGTGTTGACCACTTCGACTTCATCATCTGGATGATCTACTGCATTGATGTATATGCACTTTTGAGTGCGAGCGGAACAGGAATGTTTGTCGAGGTTGTTCTGAAACAGAATATGCTGCCGTTACCAGAGCGATGTTTGCTCCCAGACAGGCCCGGGCAGCCTCAAGTGATATGTCCAGAAGAGCAGGCACACTTCCTAGCAATCATCAATATCAACCAAGAGATTGTCCTAATCGCTTTACAAGTCGGACGGCTTGGTAAAGCCCTGAGAACAGAAGCCAGCCAAAGACGTTTCGGGGGCTCTGCTCATGTCCCCGGTAATGTTTACAACATGGAACGATACAGCCGGATTCAAAACCTCCACCGACTGATACTCGACTCAAAAACGAAATGGAGATCTCAATTTCCAGATTATCGGACATGGCTCAGATCCCCAGAGAATCTGCCACCCAGAGTCTTCGAGTGGAAAGAACATGTACGTTATAATATTCTCAAACTTGAGGCTTTGCTGACAGGTACAGTCATATCTGCTATTCCGCGTATGTATACTTTACACGCATACCAGCATGTATTCAGGGCAGTTAAACGACCCAGAGCCCGATACCGACGCCCAGATAAATGCATGCTGCACCGAAATCCTTCACGCAGTCAGCGAAATACTTTCCAAAGAACAATTCGACATGCGGTTCATCGTGTTCCCGCTATTCATGGCTGGCTTCTGCACGCGGAATCTCGCGGAGAAGGATACCGCTTTGAGGTTCATGATTGAAGTTGAGAAACATGGCTATGGAGGAAGTACGGATAATGTGCGGCGGCTCTTGCAGACTATCTATGAGAAGCAGCGTGTTGCTGTCATGCAGACGGGAAATGCAAATTCGGTGGATTGGGTAGATGAGATGGAAAGGAGTGGGCATCGATTGATCTTTTACGGATTATGATAGGACTCCAATGGCAGTGGCTGGTGTACGTGGGAAAAGTTTGGAAAGAGATGTTGTTTGGAAACAAACTCGAGGCATTTTGACACTTAATACCCATTTTGATATTTTAGACGTTGGTAAAGCTGCAGCTTGCAGTCGTCTCGTAGGTGATCGTAGTCTCAAGAGGAATTGGACCCCCGGAAGTGATCTCAGTGTAGATGCGGCCAGCCATCGTGCATGGAAACAAGGGATGCAGTGGAGTGGAGGGGACAGGTCCGGCACGATTGCGGACAGCTATTCAAGTGTGACTGTAGGTCACCTAACAGAGCTTCCCAGATATCAGCTTACTGACGACATGAAGGAAACGTGAACAAAGGTGTACAGAGAGCGCGGAAGGGGATTTTCAACCTCAAAAGAAGCTCAAACGAATTCCCATACATGATTCCCCTACCCCAACAGTTCAGGAGGGCGTTATCAGCAGCAAGAATCATGGCATTCCTCTGGAAACGCAACAACTTGACAAGCAGTCAAGCCTCGGAACTAGAAGTCATCCGTTCACCGCCAATTTTCTAGCGGCGGTACGGGCGTATGAAGATTGGCAAAAGCTTAAGATATGCAACGAAGCTACTCAACAGCTCGAGAAGTGTACGATGGGATAATCAACGCATTCAACGGGGCGATCAGCCATTTGGGACAGGAATAACAGGCATATTCATGGCAAGGCGAGAACTGATCTTCAGCATCGTGCAGCGTTTGGTACTTTTTGTTTTTTGATATGTTTGTTTTAAGAATCTGGAGGAAATTGTCAAATGATACTAGGAATGCTAATGAATGCGCGACTTATTGTATATATACCAATTGTTTCTTATATAAGCGATGCGCCTCATGTTTACTCTTGATAATAACTTCTTCATTTCTTTTGCGTATCTGACTCATGCATTTGATCACCTCTTTGCGTTTTTACTTTAAATGCCGCTTCTTTTAATTGTATCAGCTCCCATGATGTAATTAACTTATAAAGGTATAAAATCCCTTGGACATTTATTTTGGCAAACATCAAAAAACAAGTAAGCACATAAAGCTTAAGTTACCACTTATTTACTTGCATGAGGAAGCTTATTTGTTTTTAAGTTAAATCATATTTTAGCACGTGTATATTGTAACATAAATTTTGCTTAAAAACTTGGGAAAGATTTATTTCTAAAGCTTTTTCTTCTTTATATATGCTAACAAGCGTTACTTGTTTAGGTTTTCTTATAAAATATTTTTCCTTATGCTTGAATGTTTTTACTTACTTACGCTTAAATATCCGTTATTATTATAACTAAACTTGAAATCGCTATTATTTAGATTATTATTGTTATTATTAAGTGATGACTTGCTTCTTCGCAATGTAAAAGCTGCGATATTAATAACTTTGCTTTTTTAGGGTTAAGTACGCGTAACATCGATATGATTATAGCTTAACCTTAAGGTAATTGATAAAATCGTGCCACTAAAAATAAGGCATAACAATGCATGTCAATTAAAGCTACTTAAAAAATATAAATATTGCTTAATTAGCTTGATAATAAAATTATTAATCTTTCTTACGTGGCTAATGCTTACGATAAGTTAAGCTAATTAGGCGAAAGAGATTTCTTGCCCGTTATAATTATTTTGGATTGTTGTTATAAAGGAATAATAATGTGCAAAATGCGGATGGAATATTATTTTGGTTAGCGTTGATGACGTAACTTTAAATGATAAGCTAAGGTTAAAGTTGCTAAGCGATATCTTTATATTTATGCTTTATGGCATAAAAGGCGCTAGTAAAAGCAATCGGCTTTCAGCATTCAAGTTCGTAGCAACTTTTGATTTTTAATTAAAAAGGAAATGCAATTTGAGATATTAGCAATAAAATTTAAAAAAAAGTCAACGCTAGCAAGAAAAGTTCTTTTAAAAAAGGCGCCTGCATTTCTTACGTATTAAGCTATCGTAAGATAAAAACAATTACTTCCATTTAATAAGATATGATTTTTTCTTATCGTCTTTAGTTAAGTTAAAGCTATTAAACTTGTTATTATTATCATTACCGCTTTAGCTTCTTGCCTCATTATAATTCGATTTTGAAGATGAATCGAGATTGAAAAGCGATTGCTATCAATTAGCTAGTTTTGAACTTTTACTAATTTTTTTAGCTATTATTATTAATATTATAACATTTATTTCTTATTGCAGCCTTTTGTTTTTATCTTCATTATTGCCTTTATCCAACTCCTACTCCTACTTCACCTCTTGCTATTTCCTCGCCCCTTCATTAATGAAAGTGTTAAGCGTATAGTTAACCAGCTCGTATTTGTTTGCCACGTTTTAATTGGTATGAAGATAACCCTCTTAATTGAGCTGGGTTTCTGGCGACGCTTTGCAATGGTGTAAAGGCGGGCTTGAGGAGGGGGTCGTGGCCTTGGAATCCGTACTGATGTTGTCGTGTAATGGCTCGCTCGAGAGGCGCGAAGAAGGGGTATGAGGAATCAAAGAATCTGGCATCGAAGCTTCTTATTTCGCAAGTTGCAAGCGTAAAGCTAGCTTAGGGAAGTTATCAATATCATATCATTTATTAGAATTATAAGAAGAGGCTAGAGTTGTTAAGTTGATAGCTGTTTTTGGGTTATCGAAAAGTTTAGCGCTTAGTATTGTTGCACTTTTAGCGCGAAGATTAACGTTATTAGCTTTGACTTCAAAGGCATTTAAGTTGCCGTTGCTTAAGAAGATAATTGGATTATTTATATTATATCAAAAAAATTAGCTGTTTATTTTTTTCCACAATAAAAAATGTAGTAAACGCGGCTTATTTAAATTCTTGCCTAAATTATCGCTTTGCGTTAATTTACTTTGGTTAACAAAGTCACTCTTTTTATTTGTAGTTACTTTCTTAATTTCGCCCGTTTTATTTAAGCTTTAAATTCCCGTTATGAAGCCTTATACTTATAACTTGGTAAATAGCAATTTTTTGATTGTGAAGAGGTTTTCGTTGTTATTGGTTTCGTTATTATTTACTTTGTTATTATTATTATAAATAGTGCCAATGCTTAATTAAATTCTTATAAGTTAATTATTATTGTTATAAGCTAATACATTTTCATTATATACCTCGAATTCCGAGCCTGTAGCTTTTATTATTATTATCAGTTGCTACTACTTTTGGTTATAGCATGCTAAATGATGCATTATTTAATCTAATATGCTAAAGCTTATTAAAAATGCTAACTTGTTTTAAGGTAGGTTTGCGGCGGGTTGTTGCACTTTTTGGGCGCGAAGGAATTAACTTATAAGTATATTATGATTTAAAAGCAAAAGTAGCTATTTCAAATGCATGGAAATGATTAGAAATATAAAGAAATTCTTTGCTTGTTGCTAGCTATATAAATTAGATTAGAAAATGATGGCAAAAAAGGAAATCAAAAGGTTCATATAAGCTTGTATTACTTTTTCAAAATTACTTTACGACTTCTTATATAATTCTTGCTATATTTTATTCCTTAACGTTCTCACCGTTAAAAAAGCTTTAACATTAATGCTATTTTTCTTATGCAAAGAAATCTATTGCAACTGCAAGATTCTAATACCTTCGATCCTACGCTTTTATTTCAAAAAATGCCTATTTGTAGCAACCAACTTCACTTTGCTTTTCACCACGATCAGCTAATTTCAATATCTTTTTTTGATCGTTAGCGAAGCTGTGAAAAGCTAAACAAAGAAGCAAAAACAATCAAAGAAAAGAAGGTATCATATAACCTTAGATATTATTGCATCTACCTATTCAAAAGCTTCAGGTAAACTTGCATATTTTAAGTATTTTTATTGTTAGCATCTTAACTTTTATATAAGCAATTATTACAATTTAATTGGCAAATTTTTAACAAATTTAAGTAATGCTTTTTGCAAAGCGTTATATAATCTTATTATCTTGAATCAGCTTAAGGCCGCGCAATTAAGACGAATATGATATATGCTGCGGCAAGGGAAACTTACCAAGAAGCTGCCAAACGCGTCATCCGCTTGCGGCATCTAGGGTACAGCTAGGCAAAGGCCAAGCTACGTCATTGTGAGGCATTTCTGCGCTTGACTATTGTGTTGCAATAAGGGCAAGCCTTATCTACGGCCTTTTTATCTTCGGAGCGCGCTGTAATAAGGGACGGTGATGGTGTAATAATGAAGTAAATTGCGAAAGAATTTAAATATTGTTAAGCTTATAATTTAGCTAATACAAGGCGAATTTGTAAAAGAATCCGCGTTATAGCTATTTAGTAGCATTGAAGCTGTAAGGGGCAATTGCGGATTTTGGTTAAAGCTGCCCCGCACCTCGCTAGCGCGATTTTTTTAGCAGCGGCGTAATCAATTAAAAAAGCTTAATAAGAAAAGGTAAGATTTTAAGCAAAAAAACCAAATGCATATAAAGCGCAAGTATTAAGCGTTATGAAGGTAAAGAACTTTAAGTTATTAAAAAAGAAAGAAGAAAAGAAAAAGCGAGCAATAAAAGATGCGAGATTTTTATACCTTGCCAAAGCGGCGCCCGACTTATGCACGCGTCTTGCTTGATGCGACGATTGCGGTTTCCGCATGCGGGCTTGCCGTCTGGTTGTTTACTATTTTTATTATAATATTTTTCTAAGCCAATAGGCTGTTCTACATATATATCAGCATCTATATTAGCGTGTACAAACGCGTTTTTAACATCATATTGTAGTAATTTCCACTTATTAGACATAGCTAATATAAATATTAGCCTATAAGATTCTGGTCTACAAGTAGCTGAAAAAGTCTCTAGATAATCTAAGCCTAATATTTGGTCGAAGCCTTTTACAACCCATCTAGACTTGTATTTTATAATATTATTATCTAAATCTGTTTTTATTTTATAAACCCACCTTCCTCTTAAATAAGTTCTATTAGGTGGTAATTCTACTAAATTCCATGTATTTTGTAATTCTAATTCATCTATTT